>CAZYQW010000045.1:0-75189 GCA_964649825.1 uncultured Phycisphaeraceae bacterium
TTCTCGTCGGCCCCTTGGTTCAACGGCTGGTCCAACGGCCACCGCTACACCGACCTCGTCCCCGACGTCCCCCGCCCCGTCACCGACACCCGCGTCTTCGACCTCCTGCTCGGCTGGCGCCGCTTCCACCTCATCGATCCCTCCGAGATCCCCGGCCCAACCATCCCCCCCGAAGGCTTCCCCCCCTGACCCACTGCCCGGCCCCTCCCCCGTCCCCGTTCCACGCGGTATCACTCTGTAGAGCTCTTCGTCCCCCCTCCCGCGTACCACGTCGTTCCTCCTGTCCACTGCGTCAGGAATCGACGCCCAGACTCGTGGCCGCGACCACGCGGCACCGGCTCGACCCACCACCACCGTCGAATTCGCGCATCAAGTTCTCCCCCTTCCTAAGAGCAAGTCCCGCTACCCCCTCCCCCATCCTCGCCCCAACACGACGACCTCCCCCAACCTTCAGGTCCATGGCCCCGTTCCACGCGCCCGGCTCGCGAGCCGGGGGCGCATGGACCAGGGCGTCTGCTGCGCCGGATCGTGGCGTCAGGGAAGAAACTCGATCCGGACTGCGTTCGAGAGGGCGAAGCCGAGCGAGTGAGACGAGTCCACGACCGCGAACTGCACATTCAGGCTGAACACTCCGCCGCCGCCGGCGATGCCGGGAAGGGCGGCCTCGCCGACGCCGCTCGCGATGAACGGCACGGTCAAGATCGGCGGCACGGGCACGAGGGTCCCGCCGTAGAACGGAGTCGGGGTCGCGAGCAGGCCGGCCACCAACCAGGAGATCGCGCCGCCCGGCGCGCCGGTCATGCGCAGATCGGCCATGCCGCCGGAGGCGAGCGCGTCGCCGCAGACCGTGAGGTGGACGTTCCCGGGCCCCGCGAACCCGAGGTCGGGCTGGCAGGTCCCGGTCCCCGGCGTCACCACGATCTTGCCGTCGGCCGAGCTGTTCTGGAACCGGCGGTCGCGCGCGACGACGCGCACGCGGACGTCGGCGATCCCCGCGCTCGGCTGGAGCTGCCAGTCGTACTGGGTCGCGGTGCCGGGGAGTTCGCGAACGACCTCGTGCCACGTCCTCCCCGCGTCATAGGAGGCGAGGACCGTGAACGAGTGGAGCCCCTCTGGCGCCAGCCCCGACCACCGGACCGGCACGATCGTCCCGCCCGCGAACGTCGCTCCCGCGACCGGCTCGGTCAGCGTCACCGTCGGCGGCGTGAAGCCGAGACGCGGATCGTGGCGGATCGAGAAGTAGCCGTCCTTGAAGAACCCGCGCAGGTTGTTCGAGTTGCCGTTCACGCGCAGGGCAAGCCGCGCGCGGTCGGTGCTTACGAACGGAAAGCCGGAGAAGAACGTGCCGGTGCTGCTCGAGCCGGCGTTGAAGCCGGCGATCGCGGCGCCGTCGTTCTCGAGCACGATCAGCGGCGTCACGTTCGGGAACTCGGTGACCGCGCCGGTCCAGTTCATGTCCGGGACGGCCTGGCCCGCGAGGAACGTCTGACCGCTCAGGTCGGTCGTGATCGTCAGAGCTCCGGTGATCGTCGGACTCGGCACGGTCAAGGGCATGATGTCCATCCCCTCCTGACCGGCGCCGTCGGTCGCGACCACGCGAATGAACTGTGCGGAGTACGTGACCGCGAACCCCGGATCAGGCACCACCCACTCGTACGACCGCTGCCACGAGGGCAGGTCGTTCGCCACGAGCTGGAAGCTGCCGTCGTAGTTGCCGTCCGGCGAAAACTCGACGCGCTGCTTCACGGCGTCGTCGCCCTCCGTGTCCCACCGGATCACGAACCTCGACCCGGGCTCGGCGAGGAAGCTCGGGTGGATCGACCACCGCGGGCCCGGCTCGACGATGCGGACGATCGGCGGCACATCCCGAGAAGCGTGGCGAAACGGGGTGAGCGTGCGCGCATGGTTCCTCTTCCTTGTCTCGAGACCGGTGGGGACCCGTGGGAGAGGGCTGCGAACCTCTCCATTCCCCATGCGCCGCCCGGCCGCCGGATCTGTCACACGAGTTCGGTCCGCCGGCCAGGAATCAGTAGGCGAATACGTTCATGGAGAGCCGAACGCTCGCTCCGAAGACGCCGTTAGGAGCACCCGAGTCCGACGTCAGGAGCTGCATGTGGATCGGGACCTCGACCGGGAGCGTCGCCGGCAGAAGCAGCGGGCCGCTGCTCCACGCCCCGGTGGGACCGAACGGAATCGGAAGGATCAGAGGTTGAATCGGGTCGACGAGGAAGAAGCAACCGCCGGACATCGGGAGCTCTGCGGTCATGAGGGACGCGAAGATCAGACCAAGGCCTCCGGGCACGCCCTTGGACGCCTGCATGAAGATGGTCCCGCCGAGCTTCGCGACTCCGGTTCCACTGAGCGACGGAATCCCCACCGCTCCTGGACACCCCGTCCCCTCCTTTGCGTAGCTCGGAGTGAGCTGGCCGCGCACCTTGTCCGGCGAGAGCAACGCGGTGATCTCGGCGTACAGGAGCCCGGCCTCGAGGTTGGCGAGTTGGGTCGCGTCGAGCGTGATCTTCCCGAACCACGCGCCCACGGCGTCGACCGGAATGATCGCGAGCACCGGGCCGTTGGTACCCGGTGCGCCGACGTGGATCCGCGCGGTTCCATGATTGACCGTCGAATACAGCAGGCAGGAGAGCTGGGATCCGCTCAGACCGAAGTACGCGATGCCCGCGTACGAGGTCGTCACGGGCGGCACGACTTTGCTCCCTTCGAGAGTGGTGTACCAACCCAGGGCTTCACTTCGTGCCGATGCAGCCAATGCGGCCATGGAACCCAAGAGCACGACAGGAACGAAGAAAAGAGCCTTCATGTCCGAACTCCCAATACGAACGTGTGGTCGTTTGATCGCCGGTACCACTGCACGCCACGTGCCGCGCAGGAGGTAGGCCATCCGGCGGGCGACGCGGACGGATCGACGCGCGCAGAGAACCGAACGTGCGCGAAAGCTCCCGGTCCCGGGAGATGCCTCCCGGGCCGAACGTCTCGATGCCACCGGACGTCATTCCCTTGCCGCCGACTACAGTGGCACGACCTTTGCCCGCACGATCGACGGATGGCTGTTCGAATCCATTGATCACTGCGGGAGATCCGACCATGCGTATCGCTGCGTGTTTTCTTGCGTTCTCGCTCTGGATCACGGGTGGCGTGGCCGCTTCCGTTTTCTTCGTCGATCGCGACGCGCAGGGGATCGGCGACGGATCGAGTTGGGCACACGCCTTCACCGAGCTGCGCACGGCCCTTGTACAGGTAACCGCCGGGGAGATCTGGGTTGCCGAGGGGACCTATACGCCGGCTCCGCCCGGCGGATCGGTCTCCGCGAGCTTCGTCCTCAAGAGCGGGCTCGCGATCTACGGCGGTTTCGGCGGCTACGAGACAACGCGCGATCAACGCCAGCCGCTCTCCCATCCGACGATCCTGTCGGGCGACTTGGCCGGTGACGACGTCCACGGCAGCCCGTGGTACGTGAACTTCGCGATCAACTCACCGAACGCCGAGCACGTGGTGGACGCGAGCGGAACCGACGCGAGCGCCGTCCTCGCCGATTTCATCATCACCCGCGGCTGGGTCGCCCATGGGTCCGGGGCGGGCATCCGCATCATCAACGGCTCGCCGACGATCGAAGACTGCGTCATCCTGCGCAACCTGACGGGCTTCGCCGGCGGCGGCGGCGTGTTCGTACAGGACGGAAGCCCGGCCTTCCGGCGCGTCCGCTTCGTCGAGAACTACGTCCACCTCGGCCGCGGCGGCGGACTCTTGACCTACGGCACGTCGCAGCCTGAGCTCGACGACTGCTCGTTCGAAGCCAATCGGGTGGTCGGCTCGAGCTCCCAGGCGGCCGGGGCTGGATGCGACCTCGAGTCGAGCCCGCCGCTGACCTTGACGCGCTGCCGCTTCGTCGCCAACACGGCGGTCAACTTCTACCCGGCCGGAGACCCGATCACGCTCGGCGGCGGGCTCCACAACCTCTTCGCGTCACCACTGACGCTGATCGATTGCGAATTCCGCGGGAATCTCGCTCACGCGGGCGGCGGCCTCTATACGTGGCAATCCACGGCGATCCTGAACTCCGTGTTCATCGGGAATCAGGTCCAGTCGTACGACGTCGGCGGCACGAGCGGCGGCGGCTACGGAGGCGGCATTGCCAGCACCAGCTTCCAACCCGCCGAGACCGTCCTCGCCGGCTGCGTGGTGGCCGGCAACAGTGGGACCGAGAACGGCGGCGTGTTCGCGGCGAATGGCCACAAACACGTCGGGCGCGGCTCGATCTTCTGGGGAAACGTCGCTCCGAAGCCGGGCGTGACCCTGTCGAAGGCCCAGGTGAAGGGGTCGAAGACGCTCTCCTACTGCTGCGTGGAGGGCCTGTTCCTGACCGAGCCGGGAGAAGACCCACCGGACCCGAAGAAGTTTCCGGGGTGCATCGATCTGGATCCCCGGCTCGCGAACCTCGGGAGCGGCGACGTGAGACTCGCCGTCGGATCGCCCTGCATCGACGCCGCCGATAACGGTGCGTTCCCGCCCGGCGTCCTCGCGGATCTCGCGGGCGACCCGCGCTTCGTCGACGATCCCGCGACCGTGGACTCCGGTGCCGGCTCCGCGCCGCTCGCCGACATGGGTGCGTACGAGTTCCTGGCCGCCCCGCCGCTCAGGACCGACGTCGACACGATCTCCCTCGGCATCGGCGGCACGCAGACGTTCTCGTTGGACGCCGGGCCCGCCCACGCGGGCGAGACCTACTGGCTGCTCGGCTCGGCCACGGGGACGACTCCCGGCACGCCCGCGGCGGCGGGGGTCGTGCTGCCGCTGAACACGCCCGACTTCTACTTCAACGCCTCGGTGATCCTCGTCGACTCGCCGATCCTGATCGACACGCTCGGCACGCTCGACGCCAGCGGGCGCGGCGCGGCTCGCTTCGTCCTGCCGCCGAACACGACGCCCGTCGCGGCCGGCCTCGTCCTCCACCACGCCTACGCGACGTTCCAAGGGACCGCGCCGGTCTTCGCGTCGAACCCGGTCGCCGTCACGCTCGTCCCTTGATCGGGTGATCGGGTGATCGGGTTCGCATGTGCCGGGCGGCGAGGCCAAGCCGGCGCGTGCGAGCTACCCGCCGACCACGACCACGAGCGGCGTCATCTCGCCCGCCACGTGGACTGAGGCCGTAGCCGGGCCGTGCTCGGGGTGCGTCGCGGTGACCGCGTGGCGTCCCGGCGCGAGGCCGGTGACGAGCACCACGCCGGGCGCCGGATCGCCCATCCGAAAGCCGGAGACGAGGTCGGACGGACCAACGAGGTCGGAGACCATCTCGCCCGCCGCGTCGCGCACTTCGATGCGCGCCCCTGCGACCGGGCGGCCGTCCGCGTCGATGACCGCGACCCGCAGCGATGCGCCGGACGGCAGCACGATCCGGACGGAGGACGTCCGCCCCTCGATCACGGCCGCGGAGTCGCCCCCCACGCCGTAGCCGAGCGCCTTCGCCTGGACTCGGTACCGGCCGGGAGAAAGGCCGTCCCGCGTGAACGACCCATCCGGACCGCTCAGCGTGTCGGTGACGGAGGCGTCGAGCCGACCGTCCTCCGCGCGGAAGAAGATCGCGGCCCGTTCGACGGGCCGCCCTTCCGCATCCACGACCACGCCCCGGACCGATCCACCCGCCCCGAGCACGATCGCGCCGAGGTCGTGTCGCTCGTCCGCGCGGAGCTCGATCCCGTCGAGACGTACGTCGGAGTGGGTCACGCCGGCGTCCTTCCGACCTCGCACGTGGACCGCGAACGTGCCGGGGGCGAGCCGGCGGAAGCGGAACCGGCCGCCGGCGTCGGTCGTGGTTCGACCGAACGCGAGCAGCCCCGCCGCGCCGGTCGTGCGCGCCGCCTCGAGCGAGACGTCGAGGCTCGCGAGGGGACGCGAGTCGAGAGTGACCACGCGGCCGTCGATCTCGCCGCCGGGCACGAGCAGGTCGACCGCGAAGCGCGCGAGGTCCGGGACGTCCAGCCCGACTCGCACATCCCCCGGTTGGAGGGGAGGCCCGGAGATCCGCGCCAGGTACGCGCCGGGAACCACACCGTCGACGTGGAAGCGTCCGAGCTCGTCGGTGCGAGCCGAATGCAGCCCGCCGCTCCCGATCGAACCGCCGTCGGCGCGGAACAGCGTGACGAACGCGCCCGCGATCGGCATCCCCGCCTCGAGCACCCGCCCCTCGACCCGGGTGCCCTCGTCGGCCTCGCCGATGCGAAGCGTCACCGGCGCCGCGCGACCCTCTTCCACTTCGACGAGCACGGGACGGAGCCCGTTGAGGAAGCGGGGCAGCATCGAGTAGACGTCGCCGTCGCTCAGGTCGAGATCGAGCCGCATGACCGCGTACGTGCCCTCCCCGAGGCCGTCGACAAGGAAGCGCCCCTCGCGGTCGCTGACCGCCTGGCGGAAGACGCTCCGGTCGCGGCTCTCGACCATGACGTCGACGCCGCACACCGGCGCGCCGCGCGCGTCGATGACGCGGCCATCGATCGTGCCGCCCGCGACGAGCGGGATCACCACGTCGAGCCGCGCCTCGCCCGGGGCCAGCCGCTCGAGCTCGAACTTCGTCTCGACGTAGCGCGGGTGCGACACGGTGACGGTGACGTCGCCGGCCGCGAGGCCCGCCACGCGGAACCGGCCCTCCACGTCGGTCTTCTTCGCCACGAACCAGCGCGGCAGGAAGTTCTCGAAGTACGTTCCCTCCTCTCGGAACGGCAGGACGCGCGCGCCTTCGATCGGACGGCCGGTCGCTCGTTCGACGACGACGCCCTCGATCACCGCGCCGGGCTCGAGCACGACGATCTCGCCGCGCGCCATCTCGCCGGACGGCACGTAGACGCGGCCCTCGTAGGCCCCGCGGAAACCGTCGGCAGTGACGGTGTAGCGATACGGACCGGGGTTCAGCCCGCGCGCCTCGAACTGACCATCCGCCGTCACGATCTCGCGGCGAACCTCGTCGAACCCCAAGAGGTTGCGCGCGAACAGCTCGAAGCGCGTCACCGGCTCGCCGGACTCTCCGGCGATCACCGCGCCGGTGAACCCGGTCAACGGATCGAGGACGATCTCCAAGTCGTCCGTGCCGGGGGTTGCGCCACGCAGGACCCGATCGGCGAACTCCTCGTGGTGGATCCAGACCCAGAACGCCTCGTCCTCCGGGAGGCCGTCCACGCGGAACGCGCCGTCGTCATCGCTCGTGGCCACGAAGCGATGGACGATGTACGTGAAGTCGCGACCGTCGAACGGACGCTCGACCAGCTCGTCGCTCGCGTCCGGCTCGCGCTCGAGCCGGAGCAGCCCGAGGCTCTTGAAGAGCTCGGTGCGCACGAGCTTCTGGTCTTCGGGGGACATCTCGTCGTAGGTCGCAACCGGAAACGGCACGTTCTCGAACTCGACGCCGCGGCCGCTTCGCGAGAACCTCGACGCTGGGGCGCCCGGCACCATCGGCCGGCCGCCGCCGGCGCGGATCGAGGCGCCCGCGATCGGCCTCCCGCCGACGTCGACGACGCGGCCCGCGAGGAACGATCCGGTCGCAAGCTCGAAATCGACGCGCGGCGTCACCTCGCCCTCACGGACGATCACGTCGCTCTTCATCCCCGGGCGGTAGCCGGCCGCGCGGACGAAGACTCGGTAGCGCCCGTCGGGCAGAGCGTCGACGCGGAAGTTCCCGCCGGCGTCGGTCACCCCGTCGAACAGGCCGACGTCGCCCTCCCACAGCATGTCGAACAGTCCCGCGAGCGGGATCGGCCTCACTTCCGCGCCCGCGATCGGAGCGCCGCCCGACGCGGCCACGCGTCCCCGCAACACTCCGCCCGACGCGAGGATGACGTCCACGCGCGTGTTCCGCCCGGCGGCCACCTCGATCCCCTTCTCGACCGCGTGGGGGTGATGGTCGGAGATCGTGTAGAGGAAGAACCCGCGGCCGGGAGCGACGGCGCGAAGCTCGTAATCGCCGTTCTCGTCGGTCCGCGTGCGGACCTTCTGCGAGCCGCGGCTCTCGAGCGTGAAGATCGACAGCGGCGACAGCGGATAGAACAGGTTCATCTCGACCCCGGCCAACGGCGTACCGCGCCGGTCGGTGACGCGGCCGACCACGCAACCGCCGAGCGTCACCCAAACCACTTCTTCGCGTGGCGCGCCGGTGGCCGCGCCCACCTTGCCCCCCACGTCGGCCATGTCGGCCACGTCGGCCAGTTCGATCGGCGGGAACTCGTCCTGGTAGTAGCGAGCCGACGACGCGTAGAGGTAGAGCCGGCCGCGGGGGACTCCCCTCAACTCGAAGCGCCCGGTCGCGTCGGTCACCGCGAGGCGCCCGTCCGCGACCGGCTCGAACACGTCGCGATCGTAGCGCGCCTTCAGGTCCTTGACCCGTTCGAGCAGACCGAGACGGACGCCGTCGAGGACGTCGAAGCGAGGGGGCGTCGGCGTGACACGCACCTCGATCCCCGGCACCGGGTTCCCCGTGGTCCGGTCCTTGACGATCCCACGCAGCATCGCGCCGCCCGGGACCTCGGTGCGGGACGCTTCCGCGGCGGCGTCGAACTCGGGATCGTCGGGAAGCACGCTCGTCGACCCGGTGATCGCGGGGGCTCCATCCGCGACCCCGGTGGATTCCGTCGATCGTGGAGCCGTCGGACCGAGGACGCCGGCTCGTCCGAGCCAGATCGCGAGCAGGGCGAGGACGACGGCGACCGCGGCGACGAGCGTCGTTCGCCCGATCCGTGCGTCACGCGCCACCGGAGACATCAGCGGCTCGCCGCCGCCTCGCGCTCGGCCGCGATCGCGCGGATCCGATCCACGACCGAGTGGATCAGCTCGTCCGGCGTCGACGCTCCGGCCGAGACCCCGACCGACTTCGCGCCGTCGAACCACTCGGGTGCCATGTCGTCCGCCGTCGCGACCTGGTACGTCCGCGGGTTCAGCGACTTGCCGATGCTGGTCAGCCGCTTCGTGTTGGCGCTCGTGAACGAGCCGACGATGACGACGACGTCGTGCGCGACCGCGAGCTCGCGAATCTCCTCCTGGTTGCGTCGCGTCGGGAAGCAGATGGTGTTGATGAAGCGGAGATCGACCACTTTGCGGTAGAGCACGTTCAGGACGGCGACGACGTTCTCGAGCATCTGCGTCGATTGGGACACGACGCCGGCCCGCCGCATCCGCGGCAGCTTCTCGGCCTCGTCCGGCCCGTTCACGATCAAGACGTCCGCGACGTGGCTCGCGATCCCGACCACCTCGTCGTGGCCGTGGTCCCCGACGATGATGACGCGCCGCCCCTCCTTCGCCAGCTCGATCACCTCGGCGTGGATCTTCGACACGAGCGGGCAGGTCCCGTCCAGGATGTTCACCTGGTTGGACTGCGCCGCCGCCCACGTCTCGACCGCCGTCCCATGCGCGCGGAACAGGAGCGGCGCGTCCTTCGCCTCGTCGAGGCTGTTCACGACCTTGACGCCGGCGGCCGCGAGCCGCTGCACGACGACCTCGTTGTGGACGATGTCGCCGAGCATGTAGACGGACCCGTACCTCTTCGCGCTCTCCAGCGCGAGCTCGACGGCATCGCGAACTCCGAAGCAGTACCCGGCGTGCTGGGCGAGCTCGATCTGCATGGCGATCCTCGAGAGGATGGGGAAACAACATGTTAACGCGCCGAGGCGTCCGTTTCACGACGTGTCAGGCCCTTCTCGGCGCCCCGCTCCGCCGCCGATCGAATGCCGCGCGAAGACTCGAACGCGCTCCTAGAATGACTCCATGCCGCGCCGTCAGACGTTCGTCGTCACTCCCGACCACAAGCACATCCGGCCGTACCAGTTCCTGTGCCGCGAATTGGACGCGCGGCCGGCGATCGTCCGGCGGCTCATCAACGAGGGGCACGTCACGATCGACGGCACCGAGGACGCCCTGAACCGGCCCTTGAAGTCGGGGAACGTCGTCGACGTGGTCTGGTCGGACGAACTCCTCCGCGCGTCGCGCGAGCGTTCCCAGGAACGGCGGGTCGAGGTGCTCTACGAGGGCCACAGCTCCATCGTCGTGGCGAAGCCGGCCGGCGTCTCCGTGGTGCCGGAGCGACGCCGCGGCCAGAAGACCGTCCTCGACCTGCTGCCGCCCTCGATCGCGACGTCACCCGGCTCGGGCCAGCGGCCGAAGGTCGTCCATCGCCTCGACAAGCACACGAGCGGCGCGCTGCTCCTCGCCCGCGACCGGAACGCGAAGCGCGAGCTCTGCCTCGCGTTCTTCGAGCATCGCGTCCACAAGGAGTACCTGGCGCTGGTGCGCGGAGTGGTCCGCACGCCGGAACAGGAGATCACGGCACGAATCGGCAAGCACACCAAGCATGCCCTCCGGATGCAGATCGACGAACGGCACGGGCGCGAGGCGATGACGCGCGTGACGGTGGAGCGGCGGTTCGACGGCTACACGTTGCTGCGCGCGAGCCCGATCACCGGTCGCACGCACCAGATCCGAGTCCACCTCGCGCACATCGGGTTTCCGATCCTCGGCGACCAGCTCTATGGCGGGCGCCCGGAGGTGTTCCTGTCGGACCTCAAGCGCGGATTCCGGGCGAAACGCGGCCGCCGCGAGAAGCCGATTCTCGCGCGGCAGGCGCTCCATTGCGAGGTGCTTCAGTTCGACGACCCCGGCGGCGCACGGGACGTGCGGGTCACGGCGCCGATCCCCTCGGACCTCCAGGTGCTGCTGCGGCACCTGGAACGGTACCGCCCCCTGACGTCCCGGACGTCAGAGGTGGCGGACGACGACGATCAGCCGCTCGTGAGCTGACGTCCACGGCGGCGGCGCCGGGCGATCACCTTGCGTCCGCCCTTGGTCTTGCGGCGGTAGCGGAACCCCGTCATGCGCTTCTTCTTCAGATTGGATCGTCGCAGGTTGAGCTTCACGGTCGGGCCCCGCTGGTGAGTGACAGCAAACCGGATACAGAACCGGGCAGATTAGCGGCGGGCGACCGAAGACTCAAGGGGCGACCTGCCTCGGGGTCTTCGTCCGTCTTCACCGCACGGTCGGGACGAGCCGCAGGTCGCGTTAGGGCTCGGCCCGGCGCGCCGGCGGGCACCTCGAGGCGATCGATCTCGAGCGGCTAACCATCCTCGAACTCCTCCCACGTCCACGAGTGGACGCCCAGCCGAGCGCCGGAGACCGGCTCGCCCCACCTCGAACTCGACGACGCCGCCGCCGCGGAACGTCGTCGTCCCACCCGCACCAGGAGATCGCCGGCGCAAAGTCCGGGTGATCGGTGAGTACCACGTCGAAATCGACGCACGCGCGCCCTCGATCGTCGGTCACCGTGGACCATCGCCCCCCCGTGGTCGCGAAGACTGTCACCCGGATTCGACCGCCCATTCGACCGACAACGCCCTGCGGCCCGACTAGAACTAGAACGATCTGCGTCGTCGCGCACCGGACGTCGAGTGCACGCGCGAACGATCGGTCGATCACTATGCGCATCGAGGCGAAATACCGACTGGCGGTGCTCGTCGTTCTGGCCGGGATCCTCGGCGTGAGCGCACTCTTCCTGCGGCTCGCGCGATCGCTTGGCCAGTCGCAGGTGTCGCTGAGCAATCTCCCCGCGTCGGTCGTGCGCGCCGTCGCGGAGCGAGCCGGGAGCGCAATCGTCTTGGTGCAGATCGACGAGAGGGAGACACCGTGCGGACGCCGGACCTTCGTCGTCCACCTCGAGCACCCGAGCGGTTCGTCGGAGCGCCTGTGGCTCGCGGAGGACGGATCGGACTGGAGCTTCGCGCGGCGCCGCTAGGCGCTTGGCGCCATCGGAGAGAGAGACTGCATGTCGATCGAGCTCGAGCACCTGACGAAGCGATACCAGGGTACGCCCGTCGTGGACAACGTCTCGCTCCACGTCGGGTCGGGCGAGTTCTTCGTCCTGCTCGGCCCGAGCGGCAGCGGCAAGAGCACGCTGCTGCGCATGATCGCCGGCCTCGCCGACGTCGAGGAGGGTACGGTGCGGCTGCATGGCCGCGACGTCACGAACGAGTCGCCGAAGGACCGCGGGATCGGCTTCGTCTTCCAACACTACGGGTTGTTCCGCCACATGACGGTCGCGGACAACGTCGAGTTCGCGCTGAGCGTGCGGAAGGTGCCGGCGCGGCGTCGCCGCGAGCGGCGCGAGGAGCTTCTGCAGCTCGTCGGGCTTTCGGGCTTCGCCGGACGCTACCCCGCGCAGCTCTCGGGCGGCCAGCAGCAGCGGGTCGCGCTCGCCCGTTCCCTCGCACACGAGCCCGAAGTCCTGCTGCTCGACGAACCATTCGGCGCGCTCGACACGAAGATCCGCGTCGAGCTGCGGCAGGCCCTGCGCGCCATCCAGCGGGAGCTCGCGCTCACCACCGTCTTCGTCACCCACGACCAAGAGGAGGCGTTCGACCTCGCCGACCGGCTCGCCGTCCTCCGCGAGGGACGGCTGCTCGAGGTGGGCGAGCCGCAGGAGCTGTACCTGCGGCCGCGCTCGCCGTTCGTCGCCACCTTCCTCGGCGCGGCAAACGTCCTCGTCGGCGAGTCATCGGCCCACGCGGTCCGCCTCGGGCCGGTCGAGCTCGCGATCGCCACCGAGCTGGCCTCCGGACGGACACCGCGGCGAGCGCAGGTCCTCGTACGGCCCGAGGACGTCGAGCTCTCGCGTCACGCGCTCGGCGATCAACCCCGCCTCGGGCGCGGGATCGTCGAGCGACGCGCGGCAATCGCCGGCTTCGAGCGGGTCCGGCTCCGCTTGCCGCGCCTGCCCGGCGTCCGCCCGGTCGCGCCCGCGCCGCCGTTCGGCGCCGATCATCTGCTCGTCGACGCGACGCGCCCCCAGCACGAGGCGATGCGCCACCCGCTCGGCGAAGGGGACGAGACGTGGGTGGCCGTGCGGCGGTTCCACGTGCTCGCTCCGGCGAGCCTGCGCATCCTGATCGACTCCGGCTCGACCCCGCCAGCGCGGGCGGCGGGTGAGCTCGGACGCCTCCTCGCGACCCGCGTCGACGCACACACGACGCTCCTCTCGGACGGATCCGCCGCCCCGCACGATGACCAGTCGATCGCGGAGCAGCGCGAGCTCGGCGCGGAGACCGAGCGGCCCGACGACGCGTTCGACATGGCGGTGCTCGGGCTCGACGCGGAGAGAATCGGCGATCGGATCGACTGGCTCGTGCGCATCCGCCACCACCTTCTGCTCGTCCCCGAGGCCACGGCGCCGCCGTGCCGCTTCCTCGTCTGCGTCACGGTGGGAGAGCCGGGGAAGGCGCACGTGCGGTTCGCGGAGCGCCTCGCGTGGCAGCTCGGCGCGTCCGCCACGGTGCTCACCGTGCTCGATGGGTCGGACGAGAACGACGCCCCGCGCTCGCCGCACGTCGATCGCTTCCTGGCCGCGTGCACGCGCGCCCTGTCCGCCCGCGGGGTCGTGGCGCGCTCGTGCGTACGGCGCGGCCCGGTGGTCGACGAAATCCTCGCCGAGCTCAACGAAGGAGGGCACGACATGCTCGTGGTCGGGACCCCGGTGGACGGCGGCGAGGACCGTCACACGCAGCGCCTCGGCGGCGTCGTCGAGCGGCTGATCCGAGAGGTGCGGCGGCCGTTGCTGATCGTGAAGCGATGACGCGCCGCCCGCCCCGACCCAACGTCCCTGGATTCGGAGACCCGAAGATGAACCGCTTCCTCCCCGCGTTCCTCCGAGCGGTCACCGTATCGCTCCCGCTCGCGCCGCTCGTGCTCGTCGCCGCCGGCTGCGAGCCTTCGCACGACTCCAAGCGCCGCGCCGGCGACCCTGCGCCCGCCCAGAACGCCGTCGAGATCCTGAACGTCTCGTACGACCCGACCCGCGAGCTCTACGAGGAGTTCAACGAGAAGTTCCGCCGGCATTGGCGCGAGCGCACCGGCCAGGAGGTGACGATCCGACAGTCCCACGGTGGCGCGGGCAAGCAGGCCCGCGCGGTCATCGACGGGCTGCCCGCCGACGTCGTCACGCTCGCGCTGGCGTACGACATCGATGCGATCCACGCGAAGGCGGGACGGATCGCCGCCGACTGGCAATCGCGGTTCCCGGAGAACAGCTGCCCCTACACCTCCACGATCGTGCTGCTCGTCCGCAAGGGGAACCCGAAGGAGATCCGTGACTGGGACGACCTGGTCCGGGCCGGGATCGCGCCGATCACGCCGAACCCCAAGACGTCGGGCGGCGCGCGCTGGAACTTCCTTGCCGCGTGGGGGTTCGCGATGGCGCGAGAGCTGGGCGGTCTCGAGCAGGTACGGGCGGCCCCCGCCGACGCGCGCGCGCGCGCCGAGGGCGCGGCGCTCGAGTTCGTCACTCGGCTCTACCGTCAAGTGCCGGTGCTCGACTCCGGCGCCCGCGGCTCGACCAACACGTTCGTCCAGAAGGGGATCGGCGACGTTCTGCTCGCGTGGGAGAACGAAGCCTTCCTTGCCGCGCGCGAACTCGGCCCCGAGAGCTTCGAAATCGTGGTGCCGACGATGAGCATCCTCGCGGAGCCGCCGGTCGCGGTCGTGGACGAAGTGGTCGACCGGCGCGGTGCGCGGGCGGTCGCGGAGGCCTACCTCGAGCACCTCTTCAGTGCGGACGGGCAAGAGCTGGCCGCGAAGCACTTCTATCGGCCGCGCGACCCGACCGTGGCGGCGCGCTTCGCGGACCGGTTCCCGCCGATCGATCTGTTCACCGTCGACGAGCTCTTCGGCGGATGGGACCGCGCGCAGCGGGAGCACTTCGCCGACGGCGGAACGTTCGACCGCATCTTCACGGGCCAGTGACCGCGCCCGACGAGGAGCTATGCGACGTCACCGAAATCACCACGTCCTTCCCGGCTTGGGGTTGACGCTCGGCTTCACGGTCTTCTACACGACCGTGATCGTGCTCGTCCCGCTCGCCGGCCTGTTCGTGAAGTCGGCGGGCCTCGGCGCGGGTGCCCTGTGGGAGGAGGTCACCCGCCCGCGAGCGCGGGCGGCGTACGCGCTCAGCCTCGGAGCGTCGTTCGCGGCAGCCTGTATCAACGTCGTCTTCGGTTCCGTGGTCGCGTGGGTACTGGTGCGGTATCGATTCCCGGGACGGCGCCTCTTGGACGCCCTCGTCGACCTGCCGTTCGCCCTGCCGACCGCGGTCTCCGGCATCGCGCTCACCACGCTCCTCGCCGAGAACGGCGCCGTCGGGCGTCTCCTCGCGCCGCTTGGCATCCGCGTCGCGTTCACGCGGCTCGGCATCGTCGTCGCGCTCGTCTTCATCGGCCTGCCGTTCGTGGTCCGCACGGTGCAGACGGCGGTCCAGGATCTCTCGCACGAGACCGAGGAGGCCGCGGCAACGCTTGGCGCCGGCCGCTGGCCCACGTTCCGCCGCGTGCTGCTCCCCGCCCTGATGCCGGCGATCCTCGCCGGCTTCGCGATGGCGTTCGCGCGCGCCGTCGGCGAGTATGGCTCGATCGTGTTCATCGCTGGCAACATGCCGATGAAGACCGAGATCCTCCCGCTCCTGATCGTCACCGAGCTCGAGCAGTACGACTACATCGGCGCGACCGCACTCGGCGCGGCGATGCTCGTGCTTTCGTTCGTTCTGCTGCTCGTCACGAACCTGCTCCAGGGCTGGCGCGCCGCGAAGCCCAAGGCGAGGTCCTGAGATGGCCGCTCCCGCCACCTCCATCGGCGCGCCGCGCCGTTCGTCCCGCCGGCGGCCCGTCACCGAGGAGCCGCCGTGGGCGCGACGCGTGCTGATCGCCATCGCCGTCGCCTTCCTCGCGCTCCTCCTCGTCGCGCCGCTCACGCTCGTCTTGACGCAGGCGCTCGCGAAGGGCTGGCGAGCGTACGTCGCCGCGCTCGTCGAGCCGGACGCCCTCGCGGCGATCCGCCTCACGTTGCTCGCCACCGCGATCGCGGTGCCGCTCAACACCGCGTTCGGGCTCGCGGCCGGTTGGTCGCTCGGCAAGTTCCGCTTCCGCGGCCGCCGCCTGCTGATGACGTTGATCGACCTCCCGTTCGCGGTGTCGCCGGTCGTCGCCGGCCTGGTCTACGTCTTGCTGTTCGGCATGCAGGGATGGCTCGGCCCGTGGCTCGCCGAGCACGACCTGCAGGTCATCTTCGCGACGCCGGGCATCGTGCTCGCGACGCTCTTCGTCACCTTCCCGTTCGTCGCGCGGGAACTGGTCCCGGTCATGCAGGCGCAGGGCACCCAAGAGGAGGAGGCGGCCCGCGTGATGGGCGCGGGCGGCTTGCACATGTTCCGGCGCGTCACCCTGCCGAGCGTGAAGTGGGGCTTGTTCTACGGGGTCGTGCTCTGCAACGCGCGAGCGATGGGCGAGTTCGGCGCGGTGTCGGTGGTGTCTGGCCACATCCGGGGCGCGACGAACACGATGCCGCTCCACGTCGAAGTGCTCTACAACGAGTACGAGTTCGCGGCCGCCTTCGCGGTGGCGTCGCTGCTCTGCGTCCTCGCGGTCGTCACACTCGCGTTGAAGACGTTCATCGAGCGGCGATCGGCCGAGGAGGCGCGATGAACGTTCGGGCCGGCGAGGAGGTTCGCACGCGCGGCAGCCGGACGTTCGAGCGCGGCATGCCGCGCCGCCTGCCACTTTGGGTCTGGCTTACGCTCCTGAGCCTGCTCCTCGTCCTGCTCGTGGCGGCGGGCCTCGTCCCCGCCGGGCTCGTGCTGCTCGAGCGCCTCGCCACCGAGAACGCGCGAGCGCGCGTCCAGCTCGCCGCGGTCGGCGCCCTGGAAGCGCTGCAGCGCCTGATCGACGCGGCTCTCACGAGCGCGCGCCTCTTGGCCGAGCGCCCGACGCTGCTCCGCTTCGTCGAAACCGCGGATCAAGTCGAGCTCGACCGGTTCCTCGATCGGTTCCACGCGACGGCCGGCCTCGACGGGTGCGCGGTCGCGGTCGGCGGCGCGCTCGTCGCCGCCGTCCCACGCGACCTCCCGTGGGAGGCGCTCGGCCCGTTCGACGGGCTCGACGCCGGGACGGCGCGGTCCGTGCGCGATCCCCGAACGGGCGAAACGGCGCTCGTCGTCGCGTCGATGCCGCTCGTCGATCACCCCGAGGGCCGCGCGCTCGTGGTGCGACGGCTGGACGACTCGGTGCGCGGGCCGCTCGAGGAGCAGGTCGGCCTCCCTTTGCAGATCCTCGTGGCGGCGCGCGAGCCGGAGGATCCCGCCCCGTTCCTCACCGGCGACGCCTGGCGCGCGCGGCGCTTCCTCACGGGCGACGGCGCGTCCGTCGGCGTCGAGGTCGCCCTTCCGGTCGCCGAGGTGGCGCGCTCGCAGGCCCCGTTGCGCCGGTCGTACGCGATCGTCACCGTGCTCGCCGCGGCGATGGCGGTGGCGGCCGGCGTGCTCGCCGCTCGTCGCATCTCGCGACCGTTCCACGTCCTCGGCGAGGCCGCTCGGCGGATCGGGTCCGGTGACCTCGGGACCCCGGTTCCGCGGGCGCCGGGGAGCGACGCGGACTCGCTCGCCGCGACGATGGAAGACATGCGGCAGAGGCTGCGGGCCGCGGCCGCCGAGCTCCACCAGCGCGAGGCGGAGGCCCGCGCGCTGCTCGAGGGGATCGTGGAGGGCGTCTTCTCCGTGGACGGTGCGCGCCGGCTTCGCTACCTGAACCACCAGGCCACCGCGCTGCTCGGCGTCGCGGCGGAGGACGCGATCGGCCGCTTCTGCGGGGACGTGCTGCGCCCGCTCGAGTTGGATGGTGCTCGACCCTGCGAAACGTCCTGCCCGATCGTCCACGCCCGCTCGCGCGGCAGCTCGCGCAGCACCGAGCACCTTCAGCTCGCGAACGGCCGGCGCACGGTCGTCGTGACGAGCGCCCCGCCCGCCGGGCCGCACCAGGTGCAGGTGCTCCGCGACGAGACGGAGATCGAGGCGGCGCGCCGCTCGCGCGACGCCGTCCTCGCGAACGTGTCGCACGAGCTGAGGACCCCGCTCTCCGCCCAGCTCGCCTCTCTCGAGCTGCTGCAGAGCGAAATGGCGGAGATGGAGCCCTCGCCGGCCATGGATCTGGTGGCGTCGCTCGAGCGGAGCACGCTGCGGTTGACGCGGTTGATCGACAACCTCCTCGAGAGCGTGCGCATCGAGACCGGGCAGGCGGCGCTGCGCCGCGTCCCCGTCGAGATCGCCGCGGTCCTGGAGGAAGCACGCGCGCTGACCGAGCCGCTGCTGATCCAACGGCGCCAGCGCCTCGAGCTCGACCTGCCCGCCTCCGAGGAGTCGAACTGGTGGGTCGACGGCGACCCGGTCCAGCTCACGCAGGTCTTCGTGAACCTGCTCGCGAACGCGAACAAGTTCGCGCCGGACGGAACGGCGATCGGCGTCGGTGGCGCGAGCGGCGAGCGCTCGGTCGCGGTATGGGTCGAGGATGCCGGTCCCGGAGTCCAGCCGGCCGACGTCGACTCGGTCTTCGACCGCTTCCATCGTGGAGGCGCAGGGACGGAGGGGATGGGTCTCGGCCTCTGGATCGTGAAGTCGATCGTCGAACGCCACGGCGGCACGATCGGCGTCACCGACTCGCCGGCCGGCGGCGCGCGTTTCACGGTGACGCTTCCGTGGAGTGAACTCGGATGAAGATCCTGGTGGTCGACGACGATCCGGAGCTCCTGCCGCTCATCGCCTTCGCCCTGCGCCAGGCGGGCTACCTAGCGATCGAGGCGAGGAGCGGGGAGCGCGCCCTACGGTTGCTCACGGAGGAGCGCCCCGACCTCGTCGTGCTCGACGTGAACCTCCCCGACGTCGACGGGTTCCACGTCTGCGGCGCGATCCGTGCCGCGGGCGACGAGACACCCGTGCTGATGCTGACGGTGCGCGGCAACGAGGAGGACGTCGTCCGAGGGCTCGACGAGGGCGCGGACGATTACCTCACCAAGCCGTTCAGCCCACGCACGCTCCTCGCTCGGGTGCGGGCGCTGCTGCGGCGCGCCGGGATGGAACGGGGCGGCCGCGTCGCCGCTGGCGACGTCCAGCTCGACCCGGCGGGCATGACGGCGCGGATCGGCCGCACGGGAACCGTACGGCTGACGCCCCTCGAGTTCCGCCTGCTGCAGTCGCTGGTGGCGAGCGCGGGTCGCCCCGTCCCCTCCGACACGATCCTCCACCACGTCTGGGGCGGACGCGCCGAGGGCGACCGACAGTACCTGAAGCAGCTCGTCCATCGCTTGCGACAGAAGATCGAGGACGACCCGGCGCGCCCGTGCCGCCTCTGCACCGAACCGGGCATCGGATACCGGCTCGCGGTCCAGGACGACGCGAACGACGGGGGGGACCGCGTCACGCCGGACGGGGGCGGGACGGCACCTTGATCCGGCCGGCCCGGGCACCGAGACGCTCGTGTCACGCGATCCGGCTCGTGTCGAATCCGCCCGCGGGACCCTGTCCGCGCGATCGCTCCGGCATCCCGCGGCGCGCGAGGAGCGACCTCTGCTCCGACTCCAGCCGACGGATCTTGGAGAGGATCGCCCACGCCGCCTCCCACCGCGGACTCGATCCGGGTTCGCCCGCGTACGACTGCTCGAACGCGACGATCCCTCGCTCGACCCTGCGCTCGTGCTCGGCCAGCTTCTCGGCCAGCTCGATCATCGCGGGACGGAGCCGCGCGCGGAACCAATCGGCCCGCTCGCGCCACGATGACGGCGGCACCTGCGCCTTGATTTCGTCCCATCGGGTTTCCAGCACCTCGATGCCGGATCGCGACCGCCGGAGCAGGCACTCCCCGCGAAGGCGCTCGCGGCGCAGCACCAGAGGATCCGTCTCGTCCGTCGGCGCCGCCTCCGTCGCGGTCCTGACCCGGCGCGGCAGAACGGTCGCGCAGAGACCTCGATCGCCGATGGCGCAGGTATCGCAGCGGGGAATGGTGCCGCAGACCGAGAAAGGGCCGGCGACGAACGGGAGGAGCTCGCGCCGGCGCGCCTCGAGTCTCCGCCGCAGGTCGGCGTCGTCCGGCGCCACCCGCATCGCGAACCGCCAGAGCCGCGCCTCGGGGCCGTCGGGCCGCCCATTCATCGAGCGGCGGTGGACGTCGATCCTCCGCAGCGCGTCCGGATCGTTCCCCACGATGCCCGCGAGCCGTGCCTCGACGCGATCGCGATCGCCGCTCGCCCTCACCGCGTCCTCGAACGACGCGCCGCCGCCCCGCCGGGCATCGAGGATCAGGCGCGCGCGCGCCCGCAACCGCCGGAGCGCCGCGCGCCGGCGGCGGGTCGAATCGTCCCGGCGCCGCATCGGCACGAGCTCCTGCAGCTCGTCCATCGAACACGACGCGAGGCGCGCCAGCGTCACCGAGAGGACGTCGTCACGGATCACGTCGAAGTCGCCGTCCGCCTCGAGGATCGCGCGCAGCGCCACGCGATCGTCGATGGACCAGCTTTGCTCTTGATCGACGGACGCCAGCCGCCCTCCGCAACGGGTCAAAGTCTCCTCGACCGTGACCAGAATCGCGTGGACCCGGTCCGTGTCGCCCACCCCCGTGGTCGACTCCATTCCACCCTCGTGATTTGCCTGGTCCGAACGCCGCCCTGCCTCGGCGATGCTACGGATCGTCCTGAGCAATTGAGTCCGATTCAGACGCGCGTATTACGACCCGTCGAGACGGTGAACGCAAGAACTGGGACTCCGACTGGAGGATCAGATCACGCGGAGTTTCAGCTTCTGAAACACGGTACGGCGCCAATGCGACGAGGGCTCGCTCGAGGATCTCACGTTCGTCCCCGACGTCGCACGGCGCGGGCAGGGCGCGACGCACCGAGGGGCCGTACCGGCGCGGCTCGCCGGCTCGGGGGTCGAGAATCAAGACGACGCCGCCGTCGCCCGCGCCGCGGACGATCCGCCCTCCGGCCTGCCGGAGGAGGAGCTCGGCGCGGGGGAGCGAGAAATCGAGGAACCCGTCCCCGCCGGCCGCCTCGACGGCACGGACGCGTGCGGCGTGGATCGGCTCGTCGGGCCGATCGAACGGGATCCGCTCGATCACCACGCAACGGATCCCTCCGTGCGGGGCGTCCACTCCCTCGAAGAACGCGCGGCCGCCGAGCAGCACCGCTCGCGGCGCGTCGCGGAACCGCTCGAGCAGGCGCGCGGCCGGTCCGTCGTCCCCCGGACAGAGGACATCGATGCCCCGCCGCGCGAGCGGCACGCGGAGCAGCGCGGCGACCCTCGTCATGCGGGACAACGCGTTGAACAGCACCAACGTTCGTCCTCCGAGGAGCACCGCCGGGGGGAAGACGAACCGCGCCACGGCGCGACAAGCGGTCTCCTCGTCCGCCGCGAGAGGGCTTGGATCGCCGCGCGGCACGAAGAACCGCAAACGATGGCGGGTCGGCAGCGGCGAGCCGAGCGCGATCGGCCCCATCGCACGGTCGGCGGGGACGGCGTCGAACCCGAGGTGGTGCGCGAGGTAGTCGAACCGATCGCCGATCCGCAGCGTCGCGGACGTGAGCACCACGCTGCGCGGCCGCGAGTAGAGCCGCTCGGCGAGCGCGGCTCCGACGTCGAGCGGAGCGCGCGCGAGACGCCAGCCGCGATCCCGGCCGACGTCGAGCTCGATCCAACGGACGTCCTGGTCGGAGTCGAGGAACGACACGATCGCGTCGCGCGCGTCGGCGATCGCGGTGCCCGCCGACTCGAGCTCGAGCGCGAGCTCCATGAGCGCGGCCCGTTCGCCGTCGACGCCGCCCAAGTCGTCGGCGAAGGCGATCGTCGCGTTGGCCGCGAGGGTAAGCCGTCGCGCGACCGAATCGAGCCGATCCAACGATCGCCGCAGCGCCGACGTCAGCTCTGCCGGCACGCTGCGTCCGGCGCCGACGTCGACCGTCGCCACGCGAGGCGCTCGATCGCCCGCTGCCGCGGCCGCGCCGTCGATCCGCCCGATCCCGTCGATGGCCGCATCCACCTCGCGCACGTCCTCGAGCGCGCGATCGGACTCGTCGAGACACGCATCGATCTCGTCCACGATCGCGGGCGGCACTCCACCCGCGAGCCGCCCGGCGCGACGCAAGTGCACGGCGATCCCGATGCGCCCGACGCCGCCGCCCTCGATGCGCCGGAGCCGCCCGATCAGGTCGCGGCGGGAGATCGCAACGGTCAGCGCGCTCGTCCCCGCGTCGATCAAGTGGTGGGCCTCGTCGAACACGATCGCGTCGGCACGCGGAAGGTCGCGCGGCCAGCGGAGCGCGAGGGCGTGGTTCACGACGAGGAGATGCGCCGCGCGCGCGGCGTGGATCAGCCGTGGATAGAAGCAGGCGCCGCCGTACGGACAGGTCCGCCCCGACGCGCCGTGCTCGGAGCGGACCGCGTCCAGGAACCTCCGCAGCCGCGGAAGGCGATCGATCGCCCACGACGAGACCCGCTCGAGGTCGCCGTCGCGGGACGCTCCCGCGAACCGGGACAGGTAGAGCGACGCGATCCGCTCCTCCGGATCGCCGGAACGACGGGCGGCGTCGACGAGGACGTCGACCCGGTGCCGGCAGAGGTAGTCGGCGCGCCCCTTCACCAGCACCGCACGCAGCCGCATCCCGAGCGCGCCCAGGATCACCGGCAGGTCGCGCTCGAAGAGCTGCGCCTGCAGGTTCTTCGTCTTGGTCGAGAGCACGACGGGCTGCTGGTTGCGCGCGGCGTGGAGCACCATCGGAACCAGGTAGCCGAACGTCTTGCCGACTCCGGCGCCGGCCTCGACCATGGCCACGCGACCATCGTTCAACGCCGCGGCCGCGACCCGGGCGAGCGCGAACTGCGCCTCGCGCGGCGCGTAGCCGGGGATCGCTCGAGCCAGGGTCCCGCCGGCGCCGAAGACGGCGTGGAGCTCGGAGTCCTCGATCCGGGCGAGGACGGGGGCCGGCTCCCCCCGCGCCGGGCCGTCGGCCAGCGACGCGCTCCCCACCACGACCGCGCCGCCGCGGCCCTCGCCGGCGAAGACCACGGCCAGCGGCGAGCGAGCATCCTCGAGATCGCGCGCGACCTCCAGTCGTTCGGAATCGGCGAGGTGCAGCACCTCGAGCGAGGCGCGCGCCCACTCTGCCCGAAGCGTCCGAACGTCGTCGCGAGAAGCGACCACCCGTTCCGGTGCGAGCAGATGGAGCAGCAGCTCGAGCTCGAGGACGACGACCTCGTCGAGCCGGCGCGCGCTGATCGCGAGCCGCCGCAGGAAGCGAGCTCGATCACGGACGACGAGCGCCGTCCCCGCCGACTTCTCGAACACGAGCCTGGCGGCGTCTTCCCGGTCGGCGTGCGCGAGCTCGTGGCTCTCGATCGGGCCCTCGCTCGTCGACCGCGCGACCTCGATGCGAAGGCCGCCACCGGCGGTCGTCTCGAGGTGCACGAACGTGAGCGCAAGAGCGTTCATCGGCCCTCGAGACGCCGCTCCCACCGCTTCGCGTACTTGAGGAAGACGTAGAACGCCCCCATCCCCGCCACGATCAGGCCGCGCACGCCGTCCCGGAACCCTCCCTTCAGGACGTACATCTTGAAGAAGCGCAGCGGTGGACGGAACAGGAGCCGCGCCACGGTCGCCCGTTCGCCGCGCTCGGCCGCGCGATCCGCCGAGATCGTCGTGTACTGATCGATCTTCGACACATGGTGCGACAGGTCGCGATAGTTGTAGTGGACGAGCTCGCCGGCCAACCGGAACGTCGCGCCGTCCACCTCCACGCGATCATGCGGATCGGTGCCCGTCCATCGGCCGTGACGGCGGTCGAACAGCCGCACCCGCCACTCCGGCCACCAACCGCCGTGGTCGATGAAGCGCCCGAGGTAGAAGACGTGTCGAGCGACCTCGTACGCGTCCCCATCCGACCCTTCCGCGAGCGCTTTCTCGATTGCGTCCGCCAGGCGCGAATCGACCCGCTCGTCGGCGTCGATGCAGAAGACCCAGTCGTGCGCGGCGAGGTCGACGGCGAGCTGCTTCTGCTTGACGTGGCCGAGGAACTCCTGCGACACGACGCGGGCGCCGAGGCCAGCCGCGATCGCGACGGTGTCGTCGGTCGAAAGCGAGTCGACCACCACCACTTCGTCGGCGAAGCCGAGCGAACGAATGCAGTCGCCGATGTGGCCCGCTTCGTTACGGGTGATGATGCAGGCCGAGACCGGCCGGCGCCGCGACACGGCCGGCGTCATCCGCGGAACCACGCCTCGCGACGCGCCGACGGTTCGCTCTCGCGGATGCGCCACGGGCGGGAGGGGGACGGCGACAGCGTGACCTCCATGGTCGCCAGGCGATCGTCACGGAAGATCGTGATCGCGGCGGTCCGACCCGGGCCGATCCCCGCGAGCCGCGCGGCGAGCGCCCCCTCGCCGACGCGATAGCCGCCCACCGCGATGATCTCGTCGCGCGCCGACAGCCCCGCCGCCGCCGCGGGGCCGTCCGCGTCCACCGACTCGATCACGAGCCGTGCGCCCCCCTTCGGGATCCGCGCTCCGAGCAGGTCGTAGGTGGACGGGCGCGACGCTTCGTGCCGTTCGAGGACGAGGCCGTAGTGCGCGAGCGCGCCCTCGAAGTCGAGCTCGTCGGTGCCGCGCACGTGCCGAGCGAAGAACGCCGCGAGCGGCACGCCGGAGACTTCCGACGCGAGCGACTCGAACTCCTCCTCCGTGAACCCGGGAGACCTCTCTGGATAGCGGGCGAACAGCTCGCGCAGGACGTCGTCGAGCGATCGCGCGTCGTGGGAGGCGCGGCGGATCTCGACGTCGAGCAGGAGCGCCACGAGCGACCCCTTCTGGTAGTAGGAGACGCCCGCGTTCCGCGAGTCCTCGTCGGGCCGATAGAGCTGGATCCACGCCAGCATGGACGCCTCCGCGAGACTCTGGCGGCGTCGGCCCGGCGTGCGCCGGTAGCGCGTGATCTCCTCGCCGAGCCGTCTCAGGTACGCCTCCCGCGTCACGACCCCGGCGCGCACGGGGAGGAGCTCGTCGTAGTACGCCGTGACCCCTTCGCAGACCCACAGGAGTCGCGTGTACGTCTCCGCGTCGAAGTCGTACGGCGTGAAATCGCGGGGCTTCGTCCGCTTGACGTTCCACGCGTGGAAGTGCTCGTGCGCGACGAGGGTCAGGAAGTCGTGATACGTCTTCTTGTCCGCGTAGGCGAACCGCGGGAACTGCAGGACGCTCGAGTCCCGGTGCTCGAGCCCGCCGCGGCCGGAACCGCCGTTCTGGACCAGGAAGACGTAGCGCTCGTAGGGGAGACCGCCGAGCATCCTCGCCGCCGCCTCCACAAGGCGCGTCGTGTCGCCCGCGATGCCTTCCAGGTCGTGGTTCCCCCCGCCGACCACGACGACCTCGTGCGGACGGCCGGCTGCGCTGAACGTGACGCGGTCGAAGCGCCCGCACTGGATCGGGGCGTCGTTCAGGTCGTGGTACGACGGCGCGGTGAAGCGATGCCCATCGCCGTCCCGCGCCAGTGCGGTCGCGACCTCCCACCCGGCCGGCAGCTCGAGGACCACGCGATGCTGCACCTCATCCATCCCCCGAACTCCGAGGAAGACGGAGTGGCTGTTCAAAAGCGCGTTGTCCTCGACGACGTAGCTCGTACGAACCGATTGCTCGAACGCATAGAGCCGGTAGTCGACCTCGACCGGCGCGCCCGGCGTGGCGTGCACGCGAAACGAGTTCTTGTCCTCGCGCTCGACCCGGAACACGGTGCCGTCCGCGCCGTGTGCGACCAGCTCACGGATGTTGCGAGCGAACTCGCGAATCAAGTAGGAGCCCGGCGTCCACGTCGGCATCCAGACCACCATCCCGTCGGGCGCTGCGCCGAGACGGAGCGAAACATCGACGTGGTGCGACGCGGGGCTTGGGATGCGGACGGTGTACTCGATCATCGTGGGAGTCCACAGAGTCTATCGAGCCGCCCGCCCGAGACCCATGAACGGAATGTCGCTCCCGACGCGGATGCGGTCGTCGTCATCGCGCCCTCGCGACGGCCTCGATCGGGTGGATCACCTCGACGTCGAGGCCGGCGATCCGGATCCCGGCGCGCCACTGGAGGATGCATCCGGGGTTCGCGGTCGCGAGCACCTTCGCGCCGCTCTTCGCGAGCGCGGCGAGCCGGGCCCGAAGCAGCGCCATCGACTCGTTCGGATGCAGCGCGTTGAAAAGGCCGGCCGCGCCGCAGCAGCGGTCGGAGTCGTCGAGTTCGACGAGCGTCACGCCGGGCACGGCCCGCAGCAGGTCGCGCGGAGCGGCGCGAACCCCCTGCGCGTGGGCGAGGTGGCACGCGTCGGCGTACGCGACGGTCGTCTCGAACGTGCCACGGATCGGACGCAGTCCTTCGCGCATCAGGAACTCGGTCACGTCCATCACCCGCGAGGAGAACCCCTCGGCCGCTCGACGGTCGTCGGCGGCCGCGTGAGGCGCCTCGCGCAGCAGACGACCGTACTCCTTCATCATCGCGCCGCAGCCGGCCGAGTTCACGAGCACGGCGTCGACCGGGCCGAGCTCCTTGAACGAGCGAATCGTCCGGACCGCGGCGCTCTCCGCGACGTCGGCCGCCGAGAAGTGCGCCGACAGCGCGCCGCAGCACGTTCGCCGCGACGGGATCATGACGTCGTACCCCTGCTCGGTCAGGACGCGGACGGTCGCGCGATTCGTGTCGCCAAGGAGAAGCGGCTGGACGCAACCTTCGAGCAGAGCGACGCGACCACGGCGCTCGCCGATCGACGAGTGGTACCCCTCCAGCGGACGCCTCCGCTCCGCCGTCGGCATGTCGGGGAGCAGGCGATCGCGAAGGTCGAGGTCCGGCGCGAGGTACTTGAGCGTTCCGTAGCGGCGCAGCAGCCCGCGCACCCCCAGCGCCTCGTACGCGGCGAGCATCCACGCGACGGCGCGCAGGCGCCGCGGGAAAGGAAGGAGGTGCCGGACCGCGATCCGTCGCAGCCGGTTCGCCCACGTCGGGGCTCGGTGCGGTTCGAGCAGGCGGCTCCGGCCGAACTCCATCATCTCGCCGAACCGCACGCCGGACGGACAGACCGGCTCGCAGGCCCGGCAGACGAGGCAGAGGTCGAGGTCGCGTTGAACGTTCTCCGTCGGCTCGATCGCCCCTTCGGCCAGTCCGCGGAGCAGGTAGATCCTCCCGCGAGGCCCTGTTCCCTCGCGACCGAGGAGTTCGTAGGTCGGACACGCGGGCAGGCAGAGCCCGCAGTGGACGCAGTCGAGCGTCTTCTGGTACTGGACCAGGTCGTGCTTGCTCTGGATCGACGCGCCGCTCACGTCACTCCTCCCGGCGCGAATCGACCCGGGGCGAGGACCCGGTGCGGATCGAGCGCGCACTTCACGCGGCCGACGAGGGCCGGCGCCTGGACCCGTCCGAGGAAGACGTCGTGTTGCCGTCGCCAACGCAGGGGAGCCGACTCTACGACCCACCCGCCCGGGCCCCCCTCGGGGATGAGCCGCGCGAGCCCGGCGACGAGCTCGTCCGACGGCTCGCCCGGGACGCCGACCCGCACCACGCCGAGCAACGGCTCGCAGACCACGTGCGGCACGAGGTCGACGCCGGCCGCGATGGCGAAGATCGATTCGACGATCCCGCCGACCACCGATCGACCGTTTCGAAACGGCAACAGGGTCCCCTGGATCACCGAACCGCTTCCGCCGGCGTCGAGCCGAGAGTGGACGTCGCGGAGCGCGGACCAGAGCACGTCCGCCGAGCGGTCGTCGAGATCGATCGACCGTACGTCGCGCGACGCGTCGAGGAGGCTCGCGATTCGTTCGACCGAGTCGCTGACGCCGCGCCCGGTGCCGTGCAGGCGGATCCCGACGACGAACTCGCCTTCACCCTCCGTCACGACGACGCCGGGACAGGCGCGATCGAGCGCCGGCGCGTCGATCAACGAGAGCGCGGCGACATCGAGCCCGCTCCGGCGCAGGGCAAGGAGGAACCCGTCGAGCTCGTCCAGGTCGGAGAACACGAGACATCGCGTGACGTCGCGGGCGGGGAGCGGCGCCAACCGCAGGGACAGCTCGGTCACGACGCCGAGCGTGCCGAGCGAGCCGTGATAAAGCCGATGGAGGTCGAACCCGGTGACGTTCTTCACGAGTCGTCCGCCGGACTTCGTGCACGTGCCGTCGGGGTGGGCGGCGCGGCAGCCGAGCACGTGGTCGCGCGGCCGCCCGTAGCCGGTGCGGAGCGGTCCGGAGACGCCCGCCGCCACGACTCCCCCGACGGTCGCCCGATGCAGCCCCGGGGGATCGAGGGGCAGCTGCTGCCCCTCGTCGCGGGCGCGTGCGAGCACCTCGTTCAGGCGCGTGCCGGCGCGCACGACCATCGTCTGGTCGGCCACGTCGTAGTCGACGATCCCCGCCATCTCCGTCGTCACGACGACGACGACCTCGGCGCGAGCCGGGAGGTTCCCGAGACGCTGGTGCTGGCCCGCTCCCCACGGCACCACGGCCGCCCCCGAAAGCGCCGCGACGCGGAGCACCGCCGCGCACTGCTCCTCGGTAGCCGGCGACGCCGCCACGGCGTGGGCCGTGCCGAGGGCTCGCGCCACCTCGCCGTCGGCGCCGATCTCCCAGACCGCGTCGCCGCCCAAGAGCTGCCGGAGCCGCTCGATCACGTCGGTTCCTCGAACGTGAGCTGGCCGCGGCGCGCCTCGACGCAGCTTCGCGTGCTCGGCAGCACCTTCCCCGGGTTCAGGAGCGACGCTCCGTTGAACGCGTCGCGGACCGCGCGCATCTTCGCGAGGTCGTCGTCGGTGAAGACGAGGTGCATGGAGTCGCGCTTCTCGATCCCGATTCCGTGCTCCCCTGACAGCGACCCGCCGGCGTCGACGCAGACGCGCAGGATCTCCGCCCCAGCCGCCACGACGCGCTCGGTCTCGTCGTCGTCGCGGCGGTCGTACGAGACGTTCGGATGCAGGTTGCCGTCGCCGGCGTGGAACACGTTCGAGAGGCGGATCCGATACCGCCGCCCGATCTCCAACACCTGAGCGAGCACTTCGGGCAGACGCGAGCGCGGGACGACCGCGTCCTGCACGTAGAGGTCGGGCGCGAGCCGGCCCATCGCGCCGAACGCGCCCTTGCGCCCCTTCCAGAGCCGCAGGCGATGCGCCTCGTCCCGCGCGCGCTCCGACGAGAGCACGCCGACCGCGGTCACGATGGCGAGCACGCGCTCGGCGCTTTCCTCGACGACCACGGCCGGACCGTCGAACTCGGCGAGCAGCACCGCGCCCGCGTCCTTCGGGTAGCCCGCGGCGTACACCGACGCCTCGACCGCCTCGATCGTGAGTCGATCGAGGATCTCCAGCGCCGATGGCTGCAGCCCGTCCGTGATGATCCTCCTCACCGCCTCGCACGCGCCCTCCACCGTCGTGAACGCGAACAGCAGCGTCTCGACGACCTCGGGGACCGGCACGAGCCGCAGGATCGCCTCGGTGACGATCGCGCAGGTCCCCTCGGAGCCGACGAGGATCCCGGTCAGGTCGAGCCCCGGCGGGTCCGCGGCGGGCGACCCGACTCGGATCGTCTCGCCGTCGGGAAGCACGGCGGTGAGTCCGAGCACGTGACGCGCGGTCGCGCCGTACTTGAAGCAATGCGGCCCGCCTGCGTTCTCGGCGACGTTGCCGCCGATCGTGCACGCGACCTGCGAGGACGGATCGGGCGCGTAGAACAGCCCGAACGGGCGCGCCGCCTTCGAGACCGACGCGTTGGTCGCCCCGCACTCGACCACCGCGAAGCGGTTCTCCGGGTCGACGAGCACGATCCTCGTCATGCGCGACGTCTCGACGATCACGCCCCCCTCCGGCGCGAGCGCGCCGCCGGAGAGTCCAGTGCCCGCGCCGCGCGCCACGAACGGCACGCCGGCCGCGGCAAGGACGCGCACGACGGCGGCGACCTCGGCGGTGTCGTTGGGCAGCACGACCGCGGTCGGCCGGCGACGGAGGTGCGTGAGGCCGTCGCACTCGTACACGAACGTCTCGCCGGGGTCGTCGAGGACGTGCTTCGCTCCGACGATCTCGCGGAGACGCTCGACGGGCGGGCGGACGCTCAAAGCAGCTTCCTCAGGACGAACGGCAGGATGCCGCCGTGGCGGTAGTAGTGGACCTCCTGCGGCGTGTCGATGCGCACCATCGCGTAGAACGTGCGGGCCGCCCCCTGCTCCGGCGTGACGCGGATCCTGACCATGCGCCCCGTCTCGTACGGTTCGACCAGCGCCGTCTCGAGCCCGAGGACGTCGTAGCGCTCGGTCCCGTCGAGCCCGTGCGACTCGGCCGAGTCGCCCTCCAGGAACTGCAGCGGAAGGACGCCCATGCCGACCAAGTTGCTGCGGTGGATCCGCTCGTAGCTCTCGACGAGGGTCGCCTTCACGCCGAGCAGGCTCGGCCCCTTCCCCGCCCAGTCGCGCGACGAGCCCGTCCCGTACTCCTTGCCCGCGATCACGACGAGCGGAGTTCCTTCGTCGCGATACCTCATCGCGGCGTCGTAGATCGTCATCTGCTCGCCGTCCGGCAGGTGGCGCGTGTAGCCGCCCTCGACGCCTTCGACGAGACGGTTGCGGATGCGCACGTTCGCGAACGTGCCGCGCATCATCACCTCGTGGTTGCCGCGCCGCGACCCGTAGGAGTTGAAGTCCCTCGGGTCGACGCCCTGCTCGACCAGGTAGTGCGCGGCCGGACCATCCTTCGCGATCGAGCCGGCCGGCGAGATGTGGTCGGTGGTCACGCTGTCGCCGAAGACCGCGAGGCAGCGCGCACCTTCGATGTTCACGACGTTCGCCGGCTCCCGCGCCATCCCATCGAAGTAGGGGGGCCGCTTCACGTACGTCGATCGCTCGTCCCACGTGTAGCGGTCGCCCTCCGGGGTCGGCAGCTCCTGCCACGGCCGGGGACCGAGGAACACGTCGCCATAGCCGCGCTCGAACATCTCGCGACGGATGCCCGCGACCGCGTCGGCGACCTCCTGATGCGTCGGCCAGACGTCACTCAGGTAGACGGGCTCGCCGTCGTGGCCGATGCCGAGCGGCTCGGTGGTGAGGTCGACGTCGGCGCGCCCGGCGAGCGCGAACGCGACGACGAGCGGCGGCGACGCCAGGTAGTTGGCACGCACGTCGGGGTTCACGCGGCCCTCGAAGTTCCGATTCCCCGACAACACCGCCGCGGCGACGATGCCCTCGCGATGGATCGCGGCCGAGATCGACTCGGCGAGGGGTCCGGAGTTGCCGATGCACGTCGTGCACCCGAAACCGACCACGTTGAACCGGAGCTGGTCGAGCGCCTCGGACACCCCCGCCGCGTTCAGGTAATCGACGACGACCTTGGAGCCGGGGGCCAGGCTCGTCTTCACCCACGGCGGGACGGTGAGTCCCTTCGCCACTGCCTTCTTCGCGAGCAGCCCGGCCGCGAGCATGACGGACGGGTTGGACGTGTTCGTGCAGCTCGTGATCGCGGCAATCACGACCGACCCGTCGCTGAGGTCGGCGACCTCGTCGTCGACCGTCACCTGCGCGGTGCGACGCGCGCCTTCGCCGCCCCCCTTCCGCAGGGTCGGCAGCGAGTGCTCGAAGCTCGTGGCCATGTCCTCGAGCCGCACTCGATCCTGCGGGCGCTTCGGGCCGGCGAGGCTCGTCCGGACCGTCGACAGGTCGAGCTCGACGGTGTCGCTGTACTCCGCGTCCGGCGAGTCGTCGGTGAGGAACAGGCCCTGCTCCTTCGCGTACGCGCCGACGAGTTCGATCACGTCCCGGGGCCGGCCGGACAGATCGAGATAGCGCAGGGTCTCGTGGTCGATCGGGAAGATGCCGCACGTCGCGCCGTACTCCGGCGCCATGTTCGCGATCGTCGCGCGATCGGCGAGCGGCAGGTTCTTCACGCCGGGCCCGAAGAACTCGACGAACTTGCCGACGACGCCCTTCTTGCGCAGGATCTCGACCACCGTGAGGACGAGGTCGGTCGCCGTCGAGCCGTCCGGGAGCTCGCCGCACAGGCGGCAGCCCACGACCTGCGGAATCAACATCGAGACCGGCTGGCCCAGCATCGCCGCCTCCGCCTCGATGCCGCCGACTCCCCACCCGAGCACGCCGAGCCCGTTGATCATCGTCGTGTGCGAGTCGGTGCCGACGAGAGTGTCGGGATACGCGATCGTCTCTCCGTCGATGTCGCGACGCATGACGACCTGCGCGAGATACTCGAGGTTGACCTGGTGCACGATCCCGGTCTCGGGCGGCACCACTTTGAAGTTGTCGAACGCCTTCTGGCCCCACCGCAGGAACGAGTACCGCTCACCGTTGCGCGCGAACTCGAGCTCGGCGTTGATGCGGCGCGCGGCCGGCGTCCCGAACGCGTCCACCTGGACCGAATGGTCGATGACGAGCTCGACGGGGAGCAGCGGGTTGATCCGTCTCGGATCCCCCCCGAGCGCCGCCATCGCGTCGCGCATCGCGGCGAGATCGACGATGGCGGGGACGCCGGTGAAGTCCTGCATCAGCACGCGTGCCGGCGTGAACGAGATCTCCCGCGACGGCACGGCCACCGGGTTCCACTCGGCCAACGCCTCGATGTCGGCCGCCGTCACGACCTCGCCGTCCTCGTGACGAAGCAGGTTCTCGAGGAGGATCCGGAGGGCGTACGGAAGCCTCGCGATCGACCAGCCGCGATCCTCCAACGCCGGCAGGCGCGCGATCTTGTACGTGCGGCCGCCCACCACGAGATCGGATCGAACTCCTAGACTGTCTCTCATGACGCTCCTCAGGATTCGGTGACCGCGAGAACCGCCTTCCGGGCTCCCGACGAAGCACCGAAGTCTAGCGAAACCAACGGGTCGCATCGACCCCACCGCTCCCTCGGGAACGCCGCCGGCGAACCGCGATCAAAAAACTCCAGAGACCGTTGTTACCCCGTTCGGCCGGTCACGTATCTACGGGCGAATCTCACGATCGAAGTCCTCGCGACCGAGACCGAGAGATTCCGAGTGGCGAGCCAGGGTTGCTGCGCCGAAGGCGTAAAACCCTCAATCTCTCCTCCCAGTTCCCTGAACACGGGTTTCCCTGGGCCGCTCTCGTACTTTGCCGTTCCCCCCCGGTCTCTCCTCAAACCATCCTCATTCCCAAGACCCCCGGTTTACTACCGGGGGGGCGGCTTTTGCATGGGGGCTCGCTCGAGACCGGCCGCTTCCCGGGCGCGCGACGCGCGAAGGGGCGAACGCGCTCGATCGGCACGGTCGTAGAATGACCGCGTGATCCCCCCGCACGACGATCGCTACGGCCGCCAGATCCAATTCCACGAGCTCGGCCGGCAAGGCCAGGACCGCATCCGATGCGGACGCGTGGTGGTCATCGGCGTCGGCGCGCTCGGCTGCCAGGAGGCGGCGCTGCTCGTCCGGGCCGGGGTGGGCTCGCTGCGGCTCGTGGATCGCGACTTCGTGGAGACGTCGAATCTCCACCGTCAGATCCTCTTCACCGAGGACGACGCCGCGCGCGGGCTCCCGAAGGCCGAGGCGGCGCGCATCCATCTGAGCGCGTCGAACCGGGACGTCGAGATCCAGTCCGTCGTTGCCGACGTCGACGCGTCGACGATCGAGAGCCTCGTGACGGACGTCGACGTCATCGTGGATGGCAGCGACAACTTCGAGGTGCGTTACCTCATGAACGACGTCGCCGTGCGCGATCGACGCCCGTGGGTCTACGCGGCCTCGGTCGGCGCCTCCGGTTTCCTGATGCCGGTGCTGCCGGGGATCACGCCCTGCCTCCGCTGCCTGGTGCCGGAGCCCCCTCCGACGGGCACCGCGGAGACCTGCGAGACGGCGGGCGTCGTCGGCCCCGCACCGGCCGTCGTCGGTTCCCTCGCCGCGATGGAAGCGCTGAAGATCCTGAGCGGACGAGCCGACGCCGTCTTGCGCGGCGCGTACACGATCGATCTCTGGACGAATCGCATGCGCCGAGTCGACGTCGAGCGGCCCACCCCGGACTGTCCGTGCTGCGGGAAGCGGCAGTTCTCGTTCCTCGAGGACCGCCGCGGCACTCGGTCGGCCCAGCTCTGCGGGAGGAACGCGGTGCAGGTTCGCCCCGCCGCCGCGGCTCCGTTCCCCTACGACGAGGTCGTGGCCCGGCTCCGCGGATCGACCGAGTTGACCGAGAACCCGTATCTCGCGCGCTTTTGCCACGGAGAGATCGAAGTGCACCTCTTCCGTGACGGGCGCGCCATCGTGACGGGCACGGACGACCCGGCCCGGGCCCGCGCGATCTACGCCCGCTTCGTCGGCTGACCTACTTGACGTTGTAGATCATGCCGGACCGGAACTGCCCGACCGCCGGGTCGGCGACGAACTTTCGCTCGAAGGCCGGGCTCAGCGGGTCGACGAAGAACGGCGTCGCGTCGACCGGGTTGTACGCGTCCGGCACGCTGGTCGTCTGTCCGTCGGTGCTCGGCGCGGTCGGCGACGCGATCTTCGGCAGCGACCCGGCCATGTAGACGAGGCCGCTCGGGAAGCCCGACAGCCACCTCAACGACCCGGCCGTGATCGCTCGGTTGAACGCGGGCTGAACGCCGCCGTTGTCGGGCAGCCGCAGCGGGTCGCCGAACGCGTTCAAGTCCTGCATCACCACCTCTTGACGCGGATCCTGGACCTTGCCGGTCCGATTCAGGACGTAGGCGACCTTAGGTTCGATCTGACTCGGCGTCACGCTCGTGATCGTCGCACCGTTCTCGACCGCGATCGGAGTGGTGGTCGTGCCGAACGCGGTCAACCGCAGCGCCGGACCCGGATTGTTGCCATCGAAGAGGAACAGGTTCTCGATGTTGTTCTCGCCCGGGGGGCCCGTCCTGAGGCGGCTGGAGAAGTAGTAGAAGTTCGCGAGCGCACCGGCCCCACCGACGCGGCGGACGCGGACGTAGCTCGGAACCTGCTCGTTGAAGAAGCCCGAGTTCGTCAGCAGATCCGGTGTTCCGAACGGCGGCTTTCCCGCGCCGGGCGTCTCTTCGAACGACGTGCCGGTGACGTTCGTGATCTTGAACGACGGGTCACCCGTGCCGGTCTCCGAGCCCACCGCCACCGCGTAGAGGTTGTAGAGGTCGTTCAGGGTCAGGTGCTGGTCGTGGAAGAAGTACCGCGTGCCTCGATCCGGCGACAGGAACGATCCGCCGTAGTCCACCGTCGGCAGGTCGGTGGAGCTCGCGGGCAAGTCCCACGGCCCCTCGAGCGCCTTCGACCCCGGGCCCTTGTCGGCGTACTCCGGCCCGCCGAGCGAGCGCGTCAGGTTCAACACCTTCCCGGAGTTCACGTTGATCACGAACAGGTCGCTGTTGTCGCTCGCCGCCCCGGCGTTCGGCTTGCCCTGGTGGAAGAGCAGGAACTTGTTGTCGTCGGTGAGGTGCAGTCCCTGCGTTGCCTTGAACTCGTTCACGGTGTCGAACAGCCCGCCGCTGCTGACGTCGAAGATCAAGTCCTGCACGTTTCCGGCGCCCTGGCCGTTGGTCTGTGCGATGAAGGGAATCGAACCGTCGGCGCCGACCTGTCGCGCACCGGCGTAGACCGAACCATCCTTCGAGAGGCTGGCCCAGGTCGACGTGCCGTCGCTGGTGTCGAGGTCGTCGACGAGCATGAAGTTGTTCGGGAACGCCGTGATGTTCATGGGGACGTACGAGCCGAACACCGTGAACTTCGAGAACGAGATCACGTCCTCCTTCTGGGCGCCCGGCCCGGCGACGACGCAGAGCGAGTCGCGGGCGGCGTTCACGAGGCTCGTCCGGTTGACGTGCGCGAAGGTGCCGAACTCGCCCGGGGAGGGGATGATCTTGACCGCCTGGTCGATGCCGTTCATGTGCACCTTCCAGAGCCGATTCGGGAAGAGGCTCTCGAGCGTCGACGCGCTGTTCGTCGAGGGGAAGAACCCGAAGTAGCCGCCGACGTTGTCGAGCACGAAGCTGATGCCCTCCTCCCAGACGCGTCGGACCTCGCCGTTCGCGGTCGGGGTCGCTTCTCGGATCGGCTGCCCGTTGCTGAAGGTCCCGCCCGGCTCGAGGTTCAAGAGGAAGAGCCGATCGAAGCCGCTCGAGCTCTGGTCGAGCACGACCAGCGCTCGCTTTCCGTCCGGCGTGACCCCGACCTCGATCTCCCACGGCGAACGCGTCGCGGACTCGGTGAAGGTGGCGAACGACGACGGCACGAGGTTGCGCCACTGGTTCGTGTCCTTGAACAGGATCCCGAACCCGTACGTCGGCTGCGCCGTCGTCCCGTTGCGCCAGTGGAAGAGCGCCTTGTTTCCGGGGCATTCGATCCGGGGGAACTCGAAGTTCTCGTTGTTGCGCGCCGGTTGCGTGCCGGTGAACACCTCGATGCTCGAGGCATAGCCCTGGATCGCCTTGTACGCCGAGTCGACGATCGTGGTGCCGTCGGGCGGTGAGCTCGTCGCGTTCGCCTCCTGGTGTCCGGCGAGCGCGATCATCCACATGTCGAACCGGGTCGGAAAGCCGTCCGAGGCGAACTCGGGCGCGACGGTGAACGTGCCGGCGACGCCGTCGTCGAGGTTCGTATCCGCCACGATCCCCACCGTCTGCTCTCCGCCGACCGTGACCGTCGACGCGCTCGTCGCGACCCCCTGCGAGTACGCGATCGACGCGGAATGCGTGATCGCCTGGAAGTTGCAGCGGATGCCGTTGCCCACCCGTACGGTCAGGTTCGTCATGTCGAGCGACACGACCTGGAGGAACAAGGTCGCCCCGTCGACGAGCGGGATGACGATCGGCTTCGTCGGACCGAACGGCGCGGTCGGAGTCTCGGCCGCGTCGTTGTCGACCATGACCGCCACGGGCGGAACGAGCGCGTTCAGCACGAAGTTGCCGTTGGCGTCGAACCGGAAGATCGGCGACGGCATGTTCGTCACGAAGTCTCCGGCCGGGATCCCGAGCTGGCCGGCGATGTAGGTCATGCCGATGCCGTCGAAGACGGGGTGGATCGGGGAGTCGATCTTGTCGGTCGCGTCCACGAGCGGCTGCAGGAAGAACCCGGTCGACAACGCCTGGTTGGCGTCGAGCGAAAGCAGCAGTCCGAACGGAGCCCCGGGCGTCCCGGTCATCGCGATCGTCAGCGGCGTGAACTTCGTGAGCTCGACGACCGTCGTGTTATCACCCGTCGCGCCGTTGATCGTCAGCGTCGGATCGACGTCCGCGCCCGCGATCGAAGCCAGGACGAGGGCGGCGGAAAGAACGTTCAGGGTCCGGGTCGATCGCGCCACTAGGGTACCTCCAACGGGTGGGGTGGGGGGCGAGGGTGGTCGGAGCGGGCGACCCCGGCCAGTCGATGCGAGCCACGTGCGCGGGGCAAGCGCCGCCACATCGCGACGGAACGGCAGCGTCCGCTCCTCGATGCTCCGAGCGTGTTCTACGTCGAAGTGTACGCCACGGTAACGACGTGGTCAAGCGAAGCGGCCGACGCCCGGAAGCCCTTGCAGGTTCACGGTCTCTCGAGTTCCAGCTCGCTGATCTCCGGGTCGAATCGAACGTTGACGATCGACACGTGCTCGATCCGCTCCGCGTTGTCCGCGACCGTCGCGTGGACCTCGCTCGGAATCCGGATGCCGTCGACTTCCTGGTACGCGCCGATCGTCAGCGTCGGCGCGTACGCACCATAGACGTACGGCCGCGACCCCATCAGGAACCGCATTTGGGCCACCTCCGGCTCGTCCCCCATCGTGATCCAGAGCTCCGCCACGTCGCCGCAGGTTCCCGCGAACTCGTCCGGCATCGCCGCGCGGAGCTTGTGGTACGTCAAGGTCGCCGGCTGATAATCGGAATAGCCACCGACCCCGTTCTCGTCCGGCTCGATGTACTTCTGGGGCTCGTACGTCGTGACGGTCGCGACGCCGTCGTACGCCAGCTCGACACCCGCCTTCTGCAGCAGCCACGGGCCGAGCACGATGAAGACCTCGTTGTAGTAGACGGCTTTCGTGATCGCTTCCCAATGGGCCGATGTCATGACGCTCGGCCCCATCCGCTTGAAGATGTCGTCGCCGTTCATCACGTACGCGACGTTCTGCGCCTTCCCGTTGGCCGGATCGATCGTCACCTCCTCGACCCGCGCCCGCAGCTCCTCGCCGCTCCAATCGGTGCGGATCCGGAACTTCTCCCAGAACGCCATCGATGTCCCGCGGACGCTGTGGATGATCCGGTGGTACTCCATCCCCTTGCGCTGATCGAGCTTCTCGCCCCCCATGCGCTTGACGACCGCCGCGAGCAGCTCGCTCGGATCGACGTCGTCCGACGCCTCGATCGACTCGGAGATCGGATAGGGAACCGTCGAGCCGACGGCTCCGGTCTCCGTCTTGGAGGCGTCTTGGGCGATCGCGGTCGGGCCGGAGAACGCAAGCAGCAGGCAGGTACGGAGTGCAAACCGGTTCATGACGAGCTCCTGGTCGAGATGCGCCGAAGTCTACCAGATTCCCGGTGCGGTGGAGAGAAGGTGTTGCGACGCGGTCGATGTCACTGCGCGTCGACCGCGTCGATCGAGTCGGCCTCGCTCGGCTTCATGATCTCGCGCAGCAACGTCGTCGCGTACGCGCCGGGCGGCAGCGAGAAATGGAGGATCAAGTCGTTGCCATCCGCGCCGACGCTCGCGTCCGATACCGGCACGCGGAGCGGCCGCCGCGCGCCACGCCAACCCGGGGCGAGGCGGAACATGTCGCGCGTGAGTCCGTTGGCGGCCAGCACCGATTCCTCGATCGCGGCCGCCTCCGCGGTCGGCGTGCCGGAGCGCGGTCCGAACAGCGGCCCGGACGGGCTGATCTCCACCCGCCGGCGCCGCTCCTCTTCCGCGGCGGGGTCGCCGAGCGCGAAGACAGCGCCGTTGCGATGGAGCCACACGAGCTCCCCTTCGACGAACCGATCGTAGCCATCGAAGCGACGGCAGAGCACCTGGTTGAAGAGCTCCGACTGGTACGCCGAGCGAAAGAGGTCCACCAGCGCGTGATCGAGGGTTCGGACCGCCACGATCGGCCGGCCCGGGAAACGGGCGGCCGCGAGCAGCACCCGGCGCTCCCGCGCGTGACCGCCCTCCAGGAGCGCCGCGGCGCGAGCCGCGTCCTTCTCCTCGAGCGCCGCTCGGGCCGCCTCGCCCTGGTCTCCCGCGATCCCGCCGATGAGCTCCTGGAGAAACGCCCACCCGTCCGAGAGCAGAAGCGCACGACCCAGCCGATGCGTGTTCCCGGCCCGGCCGAAGCGCTGCTCGCCGAACGAGTTCGGAACCCCGCGCTCGGAGAGGATCGCGAGCGCCTCGCGCGCCGACGCGAGCGCGCCGGCGGCTGCGTCGCGAATGCGCACGCGGAACCGGTTCCCGGCGAGGTGACCCTTCTTCAACTTGTTGCCGTGGCGCGCGACGTCGAGGACGCGGATGCCGGGCACGTCGAGCGCGGCGACGGCGTCGGGATCGACGTGCTCGATCGAGACCCGCTGCACCGTGACCGCGTCCGCGTCCTTCAGCCCCGCGTACCCCACGCGGTCCGGCGACGCGCCGAGGGCACGCGAGAGACGCCGCGCGGCCTCGTGCGTCGAGAGTCCGCGTTTCTCGATCGTGCACATGACGTGGTCGCCGGTGCCCGACGCGGGATAGAGCGGAATCTCCTCGACGCAGAAGTCCTCGGGAACCGCTCGGATCCGGCCGCCGACCCCCGCGACGTCCGTGGTGACGTACGGCAGCCGGACGCGACTCACACCGGCCCCGGCGACGAACCGTCCTCGCTCGGGAACGGAACGGATCCACCCCAGCGGAACTTCTCGCGCAGCGTCTGGAAGAACGTCCGTTCGACGATCGAGACGAATCGAACCGTGTCGGCCGCGCGCTGCACCCAGAGACACTCGCCGGAGCGGAGCTTCACGGTGCGCTGTCCGTCCAGCGACAGGAGGGCGGAGCGCCGGTATCGGGGCACGACCCGGATGGTGAGCACGCGGCCCGCGTCCAACACGAGCGGACGGCTGGAGAGCGTGTGAGGCGCCAGCGGCGTGACCAGGATCGACTTCGATCCCGGCTCGACGACCGGCCCGCCCGCCGCGAGCGAGTGCGCGGTCGAGCCGAGCGGCGTCGAGATGATCAGACCGTCGCCGCGATAGCGCGCGACGTCCTGGCCGTCGACTTGAAGGTCGAGCGCGAGCATCCGCGCCGGCGTGCGAGCCGTGACGACCGCGTCGTTGACCGCGCGGCCCACCGGCGCGCGGCGGCCGTCGCGCTCGAGGTCGCACGCCAGCACGAAACGGTCGACGAGCTTCCCTTCGCCCGCGAAGAGTCGTTCGAGGTACGGGCGGCAGTTCGACGGTTCGAGCTCGGCGAGGAACCCGAAATGCCCGAGGCGGATGCCGATCAGGGGGATGTCGCGACCCTCCATCCGTACGGAGGTCGCGAGGATCGCGCCGTCGCCGCCGAGGATCACGATGAGGTCGGCGTCGCCGGGATCGAGCTGTTCGAAGTCGCCGCAGACGCCGACGACGTCGACCCGCTCCTTCACCCAGGGCAGCAGGTCTTGAATCGCGGACTGGACGCGCGGGTTCCGAGCGTCGCCGACCAAGTAGACGCGAGACCGCTTCACGTCGAGTTCGGGCCTACGCCAGCCGGGCGAGAACCGTGCGCACGATGTCGTCCACCGTCAAGCCGGCATCCTCGAGCGCCTCGGAACGCGTGGCGTGCTCGATCAGCCGGTCGGGGATGCCGATCGGGACGACCTTGCCCGCGTTGCGGCCGAGGAGCGCGAACGCCTCGAGCACCGCGGAACCGAAGCCGCCCATCACCTGGTGTTCCTCCACGGTCACCAGGACCCGCGTCTTGTCGGCGAACGCGATCAGCGTGTCGAGGTCGAGCGGCTTGACGAACCGAGCGTTGATCACGGCCGCATCGACGCCGTGCTCGGCGAGCCGCTTCGCCGCGTCGAGCGCCGTGTACGCGAACGGACCGAGCGCCACGATCGTGGCGTCCGTGCCGTCCTTCAATACCTCGGAGCGACCGACTTCGAGCGGCGCGCGCGAGATCTCGACGTCGGCGCAGTTGCCGCGCGGATACCGCATGAAAAACGGGTGCTCCTGGGAAAGCCCGAGGTCGAGCATCGCCGTGAGCTCGGACGCGTCCTTCGGCGAACAGATCACGGCCGACGGGAACGTGCGGAGGTACGCGATGTCGTAGCACCCGTTGTGGGATGGACCGTCCTGCCCGACGAGACCGCCGCGGTCGAGGCAGAAGACGACCGGGAGGTCCTGGAGGATCGCCTCCTGGAACACCTGGTCGTAACCGCGCTGCAGGAACGTCGAGTAGATCGCGCAGATCGGCTTCGCGCCGCCCTTGCTGAGCCCGCCCGCGAAGGCGACGGCGTGCTGCTCGGTGATCCCGGTGTCGTGGAAGCGGTCCGGGAACCGCGCGGCGAACTCCGTCAACCCGGTTCCGTCCGGCATCGCGGCGGTGATCGCGACCACGCGCGGATCCCGTTCGGCCGCCGCGATCGCGGCGCGGCCGAACGCCTTGGTGAAGCTGACCTTCGGCTTGCGCTTCGACGTCTCGATCTCCTGCTTGGAGACGATGCCGTCGGGCGAATTGAAACCCGGCAGCGTGTCGCCGGCGTTGACCGCGTGCAGGAACCGCGTGTCCTTGCCCGTCGGCTCGAGCCCGCGTCCTTTCTTCGTGACCACGTGCAGCAGCGTCACGCCCTCGAGATCCTTCAGCTTCTCGAGCTGGTCGATCAGCAGCCCGGTGTCGTGCCCGTCGATCGGGCCGTAGTAACGGAACCCGAGCTCCTCGAAGAGGTGGCCCGGCGCGATCGCGGCCTTCACCGCATCGACCATGTCGACGAGGTTCTTGTCGAGCTTCTCGCCGAACGGAACCGACCGCAGCAGCGCGTGGAACCGCTCCTTCGCGCCGGTGTAGATCGGCGCCGCCCGGAGGCGGTTCAAGTAGGAGGCGAGCGAGCCGACCGTCTTGGAGATCGACATCTCGTTGTCGTTGAGGATGACGAGGACGTTGCGGCCGAGCTGGTCGGCGTAGTTCAACCCTTCGAGCGCGACGCCCGCCCCGAGGCCCGAGTCGCCGACGAGGCAGACCACGCGGCGCTCGCGACCGAGGACGCCGTCCGCCGCCGCGATGCCGAGCCCCATGGAGATCGCGGTACCCGCGTGACCGCTCCGCATGACGTCGGTCGGCGACTCCGCGGGGTGGGGATAGCCCGACACCCCGTCCTTGGAGCGCAGCGTATGGAACCGATCGAGGCGTCCCGTGAGCAGCTTGTGCGGATAGCACTGATGCCCCACGTCGATCACGAGGGAGTCGTGCTCGAAGTCGAACACGTAGTGCAGCGCGATCGTCAGCTCCACGACGCCGAAGTTCGAACCGAGATGACCGCCCGTGGTGCACACCACGTCGATGATGCTCTGGCGGACCTCGGCCGCGAGCGTGGCCAGCTCCGTGCGATCGAGCGCGCACACGTCCACGTGGGTGCGGATGCGCGGAAGGATCGGCGGCGCCATGCGCCGGAGCAAGGACGCATCGGCCGTAGAGGGGCCGTCGTCACGTTCGGGCAGAGGGGCGTCCGCGGAGAGGCTGATGGAGTTCGACATAGTCCAGCACTCGGCTCCCGTCGGATCAGTGCGAACGTTGCAACATAGTTCGCGCAAGCTCTTGAATCAACTCGGCTTTCGGAAGCTCCGCGCAAAGCCCGATCGCGGCCTCCGTCCGCCCCCCCGCCTCGGCGGCGGCGACCTCCTCGCCGAGTCGGTCGACGAGCGTCGCCTTGCCGCGGGCCCGGTCCTTTCCGGCCGCCTTGCCAAGCCGCTCGGTCGAGGACCGCCGGTCGAGAAGGTCGTCCACGATTTGAAACGCGATTCCGAGCTCCATTCCGACCCGCCCCAGGATCTCCAGGTCCCGTTCGTCCGCGCCGCCGCAGTGTCCACCCATCTCGAACGCCGCCTGGAAGAGCGCGGCCGTCTTGCGCTCGTCGATCGACCGGATCGCGGTGGCGTCGAGCTCGCGCCCCTCGGCCGCGAGGTCGTCGACCTGTCCACCGACCATTCCGAGCGCGCCCGCCCTGCGCGCCAGGGTCCGCACGGCCACCACCGCGATCGACGCCGGCAGCTCGGTGGCGAGGACCGAGAACGCGTGGGTCAAGAGGGCGTCGCCGGCCAGGACGGCCAGCGCCTCGTCGTATGCCCGGTGGACGGTCGGCCGGCCGCGGCGCAGGTCGTCATCGTCCATGCATGGCAGGTCGTCGTGGATCAGCGAGTAGGTGTGGACCATCTCGATCGCGGCGGCGGCCGGACCCGCGCGCTCGACGTCGCCCCCGACCGCGGTCGCGCCGAGCAGGACGCAGACGGGCCGGAGTCGCTTGCCGCCGCCGAAGACCGCGTAGCGCATCGCCTGGTGCAACCGGACCGGCGCGGCCGACTCGGCCGGCAGCCACCGATCGAGAGCCGCGTCGACGTCCTGGCGCGCGCGAACGAGGAAGTCCGCGAACTCCGTCATTCGCGCACCTCGATCCGCTCGGCCTCGACGCAGCGACCGGACCGCGCGTCGACGGTGAAGACCGCGGCTCCGATGCGAACGTCGCCGGTCGCGACGTCGAACCGCGCCGGCATGCCGGTGGTGAAACGGGTCAAGACGCGATCGGTGCGCCGGCCGAGCACCGAATCGTGCGGCCCGGTCATGCCGACGTCGGTGATGTAGCCCGTTCCGCCGGGGAGGATCTGGATGTCGGCGGTCGGGACGTGCGTATGGGTCCCGAAGACCACCGACGCCCGACCGTCGAGGTGGCGGCCCATCGCCACCTTCTCGGACGTCGCCTCGCCGTGCATGTCGACCACGATCACCGGCGTCTTCGACTTCACGGCCTCGATCGCGAGGTCGACCGCCGCGAAGGGGCAGTCGATCGGCGGCATGAAGACACGTCCGATCACGTGGAGCACGGCGACGTCGATCCCTCGGCGCGTCGGGAGGACCGTGCGGCCGCGTCCTGGAACGCTCTTGTGGAAGTTCGCGGCGCGGACGAAGCGTGCGTCGTTTTCGAGCAGTCCGCGGGTCTCCGGTTTGCGGAAGACGTGGTCCCCGCACGTGATCACGTCGACGCCCGCCTGGAACAGGGCGCTCGCGTCGCCGGCCGAGATTCCGGAGCCCTGGGTCACGTTCTCGGCGTTGGCGACGACGAAGTCCACGTCGAGCTCGGCGACCACCGACTTCAATCGTTGGCGCAGGATGTCGCGACCAGGCGCGCCGACGACGTCGCCGATCGTCAGGATGCGTAGATCCAAAGAAAATCCCGTCCGGCTCCACGCGATTCGTGGAGGCTGCTCAGCGCGGGGTCGATGCATGCGCGGTCCGCGATGCACGCTGCCCGTGGGTTTCGGAAGAACGTTCGGTTCTACCATCAACGGGCGTAGTCCGTCACCCTCGTCTCGCGGATGACGGTGACCCGAATCTCGCCCGAGTAGTCGAGCTCCTCCTCGATGCGACGAGCGATCTCGCGGGCCTGAACGACGGCGCGATCGTCGTCGATCTTCGCGGCGTCGACGATCACCCGGATCTCCCGCCCGGCCTGGATGGCGAACGCGTTGTCGACGCCCGGGAACGACGCGGCCAGCTCCTCGAGCCGCTCCAGGCGCTGGATGTACCGTTCCATCGTGTCACGCCGGGCTCCGGGACGCGCGGCGGAGATCGAGTCCGCCACCTGCGCGATCACTCCGTAGATCGACTCGAACGGCACGTCGTAGTGGTGCGCGGCGATCGCGTTGATCACCTCGGGACGTTCGTTGCAGCGGCGCGCGAGGTCCGCCCCGATCGACGGATGTCCCCCCTCGAGTTCATGATCGATCGATTTGCCGATGTCGTGGAAGAGGCCGCAACGCTTCGCGAGGCGCGGGTTCAACCCCATCTCCCCCGCGATCGCGGCCGCGAGGTACGAGACCTCGACCGCATGCTGGAGCTGGTTCTGTCCGTACGACGTCCGATACTTCAGACGGCCGAGGCAGTACTGGATCCGCGGATCGACGCGCGGCACGTCGAGCTCGTGCAGCACCTTTCGGCCCGTCTGTCGAATGTCGTCCTCGACCTCGCGCCGCGTCTGCGCCACGACCTCCTCGATGCGACCCGGGTGGATGCGCCCGTCCTCGATCAACCGTTCGATCGCCTGGCGCGCGACCTCGCGCCGCACGTTCTCGAAGCAGGAGACCACGACGACGCCCGGCGTGTCATCGATGATGAGATCGACGCCCGCGCATTGCTCGAGCGTGCGGATGTTCCGGCCCTCTCGCCCGATGAGGCGCCCCTTCCAATCATCGTCGGGCAGCTTGATGGTCACGGCGGTCGAGTCGGACGTCAGTTTGATCGCCATCCGCTGAAGCGCGTGCTCGAGCACCTTCTGCGCGTGGCGCTCCGCCTCCTCCTCGAACCGCTCCTGGCTCTTGCGGATCCGCTCGGCCGTCTCGGCGCGAAGCTCGTCCTCGATCGCGTGGAGCGCGCGCTCGGCCGCCTCCTCGTGGGAGAGTCCCGCCGTCACCAGAAGCTCTTCCTTGGCCCGCGCCACGAGCGACTCGGCCTCGGCGCGCAGCGCGTCGGCGTCCTCCTGCCGGTGGCGCGCGTGCTCCTCGAGCTCGCCGATCCGCTCCTCACGCCGGTCGAGCTGCTCGAGCTTGCGATCGAACGCGGCCTCCTTCGCCGACAGCCGATTCTCGCGATCCCGCCAGTCGGCGCGCCGGCCCTCGTCGCGGCGGTCCCATTCGATTCGCCGCCGGTTCTCCTCCTCGCGAACGCGGTCCTCGGAGTCGCGCGCGATCCGGTCCGCCTCGCGCCGCGCGGTCGCGATCACTTCGTCGGCTCGCCGCACGAGACGCGAACGCATGACGTACAGCGCGAGCAGGCACGCGCCCGCGCCGACGATCAGCCCGCCCGAGGCGGAGACGTAGTCCATCGCATCTCCTCGAGTATCGCGTCGATCATAGAGAGGAAGGCGTTTCGGCCGGCGCGAGACTCTACGTTCTGATCGGACGTTCCCACGGCGGGGTTGAGCCGAACCGCTGGAGTCCAGCCCGGGCCGGATCACGCATCGGCGAGGTCGGCCACGAGCGCGGACCACCGGCTCGCGTCGCCCCGCCCGAGCGTCAGCGTCCACGTCGGGCGATCGTCCCCCCTGCCCTGGAAGAACGGCACCTCCCGGCCCCGCGCGACGTGGTATCCCTCGATGAATCGGAGGCGCACGGTCCGGTCGCCGCCCTCGATCTCGATGTCGAGCCACTTCGCGGTCACGGTCTTCTTGAGCGCCCCGCTCGACTCGTAGTGATGGAGTCCGACTCCGACCAGGCGGCCGGCCTCGACGCCGTCGAGCCGCGAGAGCTCGTAGCGGCGCTCGCCGTCCGCGTGCAGGAGCGCGTTGATCCGCCCGCGCAGGTCGTCGAGATCGACCCTCGCGCTCGCGGCGAGCGACCCCGGCTCGGCCGCGGACCCGGCCGCGACCGGCGATGGAGCCGCATCGCTCGCGATCTCCCGCGTCACCGCGGCCATAGGGCCGACGTTCCATGACCCCGCGAGCACCGCGGGAATGATCGTCACGAGCCTTCCACCGGCGAACGGGGCGCGCGCGCCGCGCATCACGCTGAAGCCGTCCTCGAGGACCAACGCCCCGCTCCGGGCCGCGACGTCGACCTCGAACGAACCGCGCGCCGCGTCGTGGAAGCCGATCGGGAACCCCTCGGCGCTGCGCACTTCGACGAGCGGTCGGACGACTCGACCCGCCTCGATCCCCTCGCAACGGAGCAGGCGCAGGTCGAGGACTCCCGCGTCGCGCAGGAACCGATTCACGGCGTCGACGACGTCTTGGTTCGGATCGGCCGGCGCCGACGCCGTGGACGCCGCCGACGCGGTGGAAGAGGGATGGGACGGCTCGATCCACGCCTCGGTCGGCTCGGCGCCGGCCGGGGTCGCGGCGACGGTCGCGCCGGCGCCGGACTCTGCCGCGTCGGCCTCTGCCGCGTCGGTCTCGACGGCGCGGTCCGGTCGCGGCGACGACGCGTCGGCCATCGCCTCGATGATCGCAGCCGCCGGGACCGCCGTTCCCTCGAGCGATCGGACCAACGACTCGAGCTCGCTCGCGCGGAGGTCATGCTCGACGAGCTGCTCGCGGGCCAGGTCGAGCTCGCGCTCGAGGCGCAACGACTTCTCTTCGAGCTCCTGCTGCCGCGCGAGGTCGCCGGTCCCAGTGTGCCGCTGCTCGCGCAGGTCGCCCTGCGTCGCGGCGAGGATCTGCTTCAGTCGTGCGATCTCCGCCGCCTGCGCCTTGTTCTCGTTCGCGAGCACACGATTCGCGGCGAAGCCCTGCTCGACCGAGTCGAACATGCGCTCGCGATCGCGGTCGAGCTCGACCTGGCTCCGTGCCGAGCGCGCGAGGTCCTCGCGACGGGACTCGTGGAGCGCGCGCGCCTCGGTCCTGAGCTCTCCCTCGAGGCGTCCGATCACGACGTACGCGATCGCGACGACGACTGCGGCGCCGAGGCCGCCGAACAGCGCCATCGTGTACGGACCGCGACGCCGCTCCTCGCGCAGGCGATCGGCCAGCACCTTCTGGGACTCGTGGAGTCGCCGGAAGGTCTGGTTCAACGCGTCGGTCGATTTCAGCACCATCTCGGTCCGGTCGGAGCGCTCCAGCGCCTTGGCCAGCCGAGTGTGCGCGTCATGGATGCAGCGCAGGACCTCCGAGTTCATCCGGACCTGCGCGTGGAGGTCGTTCGGGGCCGGCATGCCCGCCGGCGATTCGAGCGCGCCGGGCGGGCCCGCTCCATCGTCGTCCCGATCGGACTCGGTCGAAGGGTCAGGACGACTCATGGTCACGCTACCGATCCATGGAGTCTTCGTCGGAGTCTTCGTCGCCCGCGACCGGATCGCCCGCCTCCTCGTCGCGGTCCGGCGGCGCCAGGCTCGCCACGACGATCTCCCGCGTCGGGGCCTGGCGAAGCCGGTCGAGCAGCGCGAGCGGGATGTGCCGTGGCGTCAGCTCGAACGTGTGGCCGGCCCACTCGAGGCGCCCGCCGGTCGCGCTCTCCGCGTCGACCGAACCGCGCACCGCGAACAACGCCTCGACGATGTCGCCGGGCCCGAGCGACGTGCCCGCGAAGGTGCCGAGCGTCTTGAATCGAAGCGTCGAGGCGCGCACGCGGTCGTCCGACGGCGTGTACCAGTCGGGGACGTACTCGAAGCGATCGTCGCCCCGTTCGATCCACAGGCGCGCCTCGTCAAGCCGGACCGGCGGCGCACCCGGCCCCCCGAGATGGTAGACCGCGAGCTCGAAGAACGAGAGAGGCTCCGCCACCGCGGCGAGGTCGCGCAGGCGCAGCGAATACCAGCTCGCCGGCCGCGGCTCGAACCCGATCGGGGCGACGTAGACCGCCAGCGGGCCGTCGACGCCGGCGAGCACCGGCACGGAGACGTCGTCCTCGATCAACGTGCGACGGACAGGCGCGACGGGATCCTTGCCGCAGCCGACGAGGCCCGCGACTCCCGCCAGCGCGACGGCCACGGCGGCGAACCGAAGGAAACGCCCATGGTTCAAGGGCGTGCCCCCCGGTCGCGGACGGGGCGGACGATCACCATTTCTTCGAGCGGTTGTCGTTGTACCACTTCTCCCATTCGGGCGCGGACTGGAAGCTCTGGAGCGTGAGCGCGGCGAGCGCGTCGTTCATCGGTACCTCGATGGCGAGGATTCGTTCGCGCCAGACCGGGTTCTTGCCCTTCTCGCGCAGGTCGAGGTTGTTGGTTCCGGCGTACTCTTTGACGAGCGACTCGACGATCTCCTTCCGCAGCTTCACGTCCTCGTCGCGATACTCCGAGAGAGCCTGGATCGCCGCCTTCACGACCATGTTCTCGCTCTCTTTGAGCAGCTTCACGAACACATCGACGTTCTTCGGGTTCTTGTGCTTGCCGAGCGACTCCACGAGGATCGCCTGTACGTCGGATCGCTTCTCGAGGTGCTTCACCTTCATCGCCGACTTCAGGGGAGCCTCCCCTTCGGGGATCATGGCGGACAGCGCCGCCGCCGCCGCCATGTAGAGGCGGTCCTCGCCCTCCTTCGCGCGAAACTTGAAGACCTTCGCGATCGCGTTGACGGCCTCCTTCTTCTGCTTCTCGTCGTAGTTCTTGTAGTCGTTGGTGAGCAGGTCCATCGCGCCGACGGCGGCCGTCATCGCCGCGTCGCGCTTGTCGTCGTCGTTCGTCTTGCTCTCGTCGAGAGCAGCGTCGAGACTCTCGATGTGTTCGGTCGGATCGGCTCCGGTCGCCGGCTCTTCCTGAGCGACGACGGAAGTCGTGACGAGCGTGGCGAGGAGCCATCCGAGAATCGTGCGGAAGCGCATCGCGAGAAACCTCCTTGGGGGGAGCGATGAACGTGCCGAATTCTACGAGCCGGACGCGCGTCCGGACGGAAGAATCAGAGGGTCGATTCGGCGGTCCATTCCGCGCCGAAGAGGTCGACGCCCAGTGCGCGCGCAAGAGCCGCCCCCTTGACAAGCGTCTCGTGGTGCTCGGCGGCGGGCGACGAGTCGAGCACGACGCCGCCGCCGACGTGGAAGTGCACGCGATCCCGCTCGCGAACGATCGTCCGGATCGCGATGTTCAGGTCGAGGTCGCCGTCGAACCCGATCCATCCGATCGAACCGCAGAACACCCCGCGACGCGTCCGCTCGATCTCCTCGATCACCTCGATCGCCCGCAGCTTGGGCGCACCCGTGATCGAGCCGCCCGGAAACGTCGCGCGCAGCAGCGCCTCGGAGTCGACCCCGGCACGAAGCCGGGCGCGGACCGTCGCCACGCGATGGAACACGGTCGCATACGTCTCGATCCGTGCCGCGTCCACGACCTCGACCGACCCGAACTCGGCGACGCGACCGAAGTCGTTCCGCTCGAGATCGACGATCATCGCCAGCTCCGCGGCCTCTTTGCTCGAGGTCGAGAGCTCGGCGACGGCGCGGAGGTCGTCGTCCGGACGTCCGCTGCGCGGACGCGTCCCCTTGATCGGTCGGGTCTCGATGATGGATCCACGCCGTCGCACGAATCGCTCGGGGGATGAGGAGAGGACCTGGACGTCGCCGGCGTCGACGTACGCCGCGAACGGCGCCGGGTTCTCCTGCCGCAGCCGGCCGTAGAGCGCGAGCGGATCACCACGGAAGGCGCCCTCGAACCGCTGCGAGAGGTTGACCTGGTAGACCTCGCCGTCGCGGATCCGCTCGCGGACCTCCTCGACCGCTCCCAGGTACTCGTCGCGCGTGAAGTTCGAGCGGAGCGACGACGCGACGGGCACGGGCGCGAGCGGCGCGAGCGGCGCAGCGAGACGGCGCTCCGCCGCGGCGAAGACCGACCGTGCGCGTGCCTCGTCATCGTCCCGGACGAACAGAGTGGCCGATCCGTCGTGCAAATCGATGTCGAGCCCGCGATCGAACAGCCCGAACCAAAGGTCGGGCGCGCCGGTCGAACGCGACGCCGTGGTCGGCCAGCGTTCGAGGTGCCGGCCCAGGTCGTACGCGAGGAACCCGGCCGCGCCGCCGCGGAACCGCGACGGACCTTCGTCGGGTTCGCACCCGTGGGCCGCGATCGAGGCGAAGAGCCGGTGGAACGGATCGGTCGCCGCGCTCCCCCGGTCCGACTCCGCCTCGACTCGGATCACGTCGAACGGGTCGAACAACACGTACGCGCGACGCGCCAGGTCGCTGGCCTCGCGCGCGCCGTCCAGCAGCACGGCCGGGCCTCCGCCGCGGAGCCGACGGAAGCACTCGAACGGGTCGAATCGACCCGACAGGCGTCGCTCGAACAGGGTCACCGCGGCAGACTATGCGCCGGGGCGCGCCCCGTCCACCAGCGCGTCACTCGAAGTGGATCCGTCCGGGTCCTGCGACGAAGCGCCGGTCGATACCTCCTGCTATCCTCCCCCTCATGGCGGCGGATCTGTACCAGGCGCTCGAGAGGTTCCTCGACACGCAGCGGACGTTGCGCGGCGCGTCGCCGCACACGTTGCGCGCGTACGAGAACGACTTGATCCAGTTCATCGAGCTCGCGCGGGCGCGAGGCGTGCGCGACGCGGGCGGCGTCGACACGCTGGTCGTGCGTGAGTTCATCCGCCACTACCGCGAAGGGCGTGACGGTGACGGCGCGCGATCGAAGTCCACGATGGCGCGGAAGGTGTCCGCGCTGCGTACGTTCTTCCGCTTCCTCGTCGAGCAGGACGAGCTGGAAGAGAACCCCGCCGTCCCCGTGCGACGGCCGAAGCGCGACCGGCCGCTGCCGAAGTTCCTCGACGAGCCGGCGATCGATCGCCTGCTCGACGCGCCGGCGGGCGACTCGTTCGCGGCGGTCCGCGACCGTGCGCTGCTCGAGGTGCTCTACTCGACCGGCGCGCGCGTCTCCGAGGTCGTGTCGGCGAACGTCGACGACGTCGATCGGCTCGGTCGGACGATGCGGGTGCGCGGCAAGCGGAAGAAGGAGCGGATGCTCATCCTCGGCGAGCCGTCGGTCGCCGCGCTCACCGTGTACCTCGATCGACGCGCCGAACGCCTCCGAGCGATGGGTCGATCGACCGAACCGGCTCTGTTCCTGAACGATCGACGCGGCCCGGCCGGCTTGCGGCGCCTGACGGACCGCAGCATGCGGCGCCTCCTGAAGGTCCACCTCGCGCACGCCGACCTCGACCCGAGCGCCTCGCCGCACACGCTCCGCCACTCGTTCGCCACCCACCTCTTGAACCGCGGCGCGAACCTGCGCGTCGTGCAGGAGTTCCTCGGACACGAGAACCTCACGACCACGCAGATCTACACCCACCTCGACCTCGAACGGCTGAAGAAGACGTACGACGAGACGCACCCCCGCGCCGACTGAGGGCCGTTCAGCTCGCCAAGATGCGCGCGAGCAGGGCCGGATCGATGTTCCCACCCGAGAGGACCACGACGCACGTCCGACCGGCGAGGGGGACACGACCAGAGAGCAGCGCCGCGACGCCGGCCGCACCCGACGGTTCGACCACGAGACGCGCGCTCTCCGCGAGGAAACGGACGGCGGCGATGAGCTCGTCATCGGAGACGAGGATCGAGTCCGTGACCAGTTCCTGCGCGATCGTGAACGTGATCTCTCCGATCGAAAGCGGCTTGAGGCCGTCGGCGATCGTCGGGCCGGGTTCGACGGCGACGGGGCGGCCGGCCGCGAGGGCGCGGTCGAGCGCGTTCGCGTGGGTCGGCTCGACGCCGTGGATCTCGACGGCGCGGAACCGATCCTTCACCGCGAGCGACGTCCCCGCGATCAGGCCTCCACCCCCCACCGGCACGAGCAGGACGTCGACCGGCTCGACCTGCTCGACGATCTCGAGCCCGACCGTTCCCTGGCCGGCGATGATGCGCGCGTCGTCGAACGGCGGAATCATGACCAGGCCGTCCAGCTCGACGAGCCGCTCGGCGGCGCCGCGACGTTCCACCGACGTCCTCCCCGCGAAGCGGACCTCGGCACCGTACGCGCGCGCGGCTTCGACCTTCAACCCCGGGGCATCCTCGGGCATGAACACGACGGCACGAGCGCCCTCGCTCGCCGCGGCGAGCGCGAGCGCCTGGCCGTGGTTCCCCGATGAATAGGTGCACACGCCGCGGCGGCGCTCGGCCGGGGAGAGCGAGCGGACCGCGTTCAACGCGCCGCGGAACTTGAAGGCGCCGGCCCGCTGCAGGTTCTCGGCCTTCAGGAACACTCGACCCCCGGCCCGCTCGCCGAGTCGGCGCGACGACAAGACCGGCGTACGATGGGGACCGTTCCGCAGCCGCTCCTGCGCTCGCCGGACGTCGTCGATGGTCGGGATCAACTCAAATCTCCGTGAAGCATCGACCTACGTCGAGGTAAGGGGCCGTGAAATTGCGACCAAGGTCAACGAATCGGATCTGGTACCGTACCGGATTCGATCGGCGTCACCGGGAGAGAAACGCAAGGCATGAAGACGTGCCTCGGACTCTTGCAGATCGCGCTCATCTTCGCGGTCGTCATCAGCTTCGTCCGCCTCGCCGTCGGGACCGGCGCGGCGCGCGCCACCTGGAACTCGTGGCGCGAGCTGCCGCGGCGACCGACGTTCCAATTCGCGGTCGGGATCTGGCTGGCCGTGTTCGTCATCGATCTTTGGCAGACGAAATACGACCTCCTGGCGCACGTCCGTCGGCCCGAGGACTTCACGCCGATCTTCCACCAGATCGAGGGGTCGCTCCCGGCCACGATCCAGAGCATCTTCGAGTTCTGGCCGCTGACGCTCATCCTCACGTTCGCGTACCTCATCCTGTTTCCGGGGATGCTGTTCGCGAACGCCCATGCGTTCGATCGGCTCGACGACCGGTATCGGGTGCGACTGACGGCGTACGTGTACCTGCTGAACTACTTGCTCTGCCTGCCGTTCTACCTGTTCTTTCCGGTTCACGAGCCGTGGTTCCACGCACCGGCCGGAGTCCTTCCGCTCATGGACGAGGTCCATCCCTTGCTGATCGACATCGTCCGGCCGATGAGCGGGCTCGACAACTGCTTCCCGTCCTACCACGTGTCGCTGACCGTCTCGCTCGTCCTGATCGCGCGCGACTCCGGCTTGGTCCGCTACGCGCGCGCGGCGACGATCTGCGGGGTCCTCATCGTCTTCTCGACGGTGTACCTCGGCTTCCACTGGTGGACCGACCTCGTCGGCGGCCTGGTCGCCGGGACGTTCGTCTACTGGGTCTCCCGCCCGCTCGCCGAGTTCGACTTGCGGGAGCTGCTTCCCGTCGCATCCGGACGTTCCTGACGCGCAACGACATTCGCGGCGGCGCGACCCGAGAATCGCCACCGTTCTCTGGAGTCGGTTCGACAAATCGCTTCAATGCGGCGACGACTCGATTCCGATAGCGAACCCGTGACGATCCTCGAGCCGCAAATGCCCTCCCCACGTTCCACCGTGACGATCGAGAGCTTGAAGCAATCGATCCTCCGATACTCCCGTTACGTCCTGGGGACCGAATGGGAGGGACTCTCGGGCCGCGAGCGATTCCTCGCGGTCTCGCTGGCGGTGCGGGATCCGATCATCGATTCCATGCTCGGCTGGCAGCGGACGTCGTGCGCCAACGGAACGAAGCACGTCTACTACCTTTCCATGGAGTTCCTGCTCGGTCGAGTGCTCGGCCACAACCTGCTGAACCTCGGCATCGAGGATCGCTGCCGGCGCGCTCTCGAGGAGCTCGACTCGGATCTCGACGACCTCCTCGAGCTCGAGAAGGACCCCGCGCTGGGCAACGGCGGGCTCGGACGGCTGGCCGCGTGCTTCGTCGATTCGATGGCGACCCTCGGGCTCGCCGGCTACGGCTACGGCATCAACTACGAGTTCGGGTTGTTCCGCCAGGCGTTCAAGGACGGCTACCAGGAAGAGCACGCCGACGTCTGGCGTTCGCCCGGCACTCCGTGGCTGATCGTGCGACCCGATTTCGCGCACGAGATCCCGGTCTACGGCGAGGCGACGCGCACGACGCGTTGCGGGCCGGGCGAGTGGACCGGCGCGCGTACGATGCTCGGCGTGCCGTCCGACCTGCCGGTCGTGGGCTTCGGCGGCCGCACCGTGAACTACCTGCGGCTCTACGCCGCGCACTCGTCGACCGAGTTCGACATGAAGATCTTCAACACGGGCGACTACCTGCGGGCGGTCGAACGGAAGCTCCGCTTCGAGCGGATCTCGAAGGTCCTCTACCCGTCCGACGACATCCCCGAGGGCCGCGAGCTGCGCCTCCTGCAGGAGTACTTCTTCGTCGCGTGCGCGCTGAAGGACATCGTCGGCCGCCACGGCACGTCGAAGGAGGCCCTCCGCGCCCTGCCGCAGCACGCTGCGATCCAGTTGAACGATACGCATCCCGCGCTCGCCGTCGCCGAGCTGATGCGGATCCTGGTAGACGCGGCGGGACTGCCGTGGGACGAGGCGTTCGAGATCACTCGCCAGACGATCGCGTACACGAACCACACGCTCATGCCGGAGGCGCAGGAGCGATGGCCGGTCGCGATGATCGAGAACGTGCTTCCGAGGCATCTGCAGATCATCCTCGACCTGAACGAGCGGTTCCTCGAAGAGATCGAAGCGCGCTGGCCGGGCGATGAGGAACGCCGGCGCCGGCTCTCGCTGATCGAGGAGAACGGCGACCGATCGGTCCGGATGATGAACCTCTCGATCGTCGGCAGCCACTCGGTGAACGGCGTCTCCGAGCTCCACTCGAAGCTGCTGACCCAGAAGCTCGTCCCCGACTTCCACGCCCTCTGGCCGACGCGATTCAACAACAAGACGAACGGCGTGACCCACCGCCGGTGGCTGCTCAAGGCGAACCCGGATCTTGCCCGGCTCATCAGCGCGCGGATCGGCGACCGGTGGATCCAGGACCTCACCGCCCTGCGCGCGCTCGAGTCGTTCGCCGACGATCCCGAGCTGCACGCCGAGTTCGTCGCCGCGCGGCGCCGCCACAAGGACCGCCTCGCTCGCATCATCCACGACACGACCGAGGCGACGATCGATCCGGCCGCGTTGTGCGACGTACAGATCAAGCGCATTCACGAGTACAAACGCCAGCTCATGAACGCGCTGCGGATCGTGCACGATTACCTCGCCCTCGTCGACGACGGGAAGACGCCGGCCGTCCCGCGCACGTACGTCTTCGGCGGCAAGGCGGCGCCCGGCTACGCGGCCGCGAAGCGGTTCATCAAGCTGATCAACGACATCGCGGCGACGGTGAACGCGGATCCGAAGGCCCGCGATTGGATGAAGGTCGCGTTCATCCCGGACTACCGGGTCACGCTCGCGGAATGGCTGATCCCCGCCGCCGACGTGAGCGAGCAGATCTCGACCGCCGGAATGGAAGCGTCCGGTACCGGCAACATGAAGTTCATGATGAACGGCGCCCTGACGGTCGGCACCCTCGACGGCGCCAACATCGAAATGGCCGAAGAGGCCGGCCGCGAGAACCTCTACATCTTCGGGCTCACCGCCGAGCAGATCGAGGCGCACCGCCGCGACGGCACGTACCACCCCGCCGCGGTCGTCGCGGCGGACGCCGACGTCGCGCGCGTGCTCGCAGCGCTGAAGGCCGATCGGTTCAACCGGCGCGAACCGGGCCTCTACAAGGACCTCGCCGACGGCCTACGCACGAACGACCCCTACTTCGTCCTCGCCGACCTGCGGGCGTTCATCGAGATCCAGTCGGCCGTCGCGACCGACTTCCTGAACCGCCCGGTCTGGATGCGAAAGTGCCTCCTGAACATCGCCCGCTCGGGCAAGTTCTCGAGCGATCGAACGATCCGCGAGTACGCACGGGAGATCTGGGGAGTCGCGTAAGGAGCGGGACGCGACCATTCGGGACTTCAGTCTCGCCGCCTCGTCAGTCCACTTAATGGATTAATTCGTCAAGCACCCGTCGGCCCCCGCCGATGACTCCCAGGCCGGCACACCGCGATCGCGCGCGATCGAGGCGGTAGCCGTTACACCTTTGGAGTCCACAACATGCGTTGCATCGTCCTGTTCCTCGCGCTCTGCGGCGCCGCCCCCGCCCTCGCCGGCGACGACGGGATCGCGGCGCGGGGACAGCAGCTTCTCGAGGAGCGGGAGTTCGAGGCCGCGGCGGAGCTGCTCGAACGGGCGGTCGCTGACGCTCCCTCCGATCTCGACCTTCACTTCCTCCTGGGGCTCGCCCGCTTCGGCGCCGGGCAGCTCGAGGCGGCCGAAGCGCCGTTCCTGGCCGTGGCCGCCGCCCGGCCGAACGATCCCCTCCCCCACGAGTTCCTGGGGCGCCTCTACTTCCGCCTCGACCGCTTGGTCGAGGCCGCGAACTCGCTCGAGCGCGCGGCCGCCACGGGGCCGCAGGACGGTCGAACGCAGAACCACCTCGGGATCGTGCTCATGCACATGCAGCGCTACGAGGAGTCGCTCGAGGCGTTTCGACGCGCGATCGAGCTCGACCCGAGCTACGCGGTCGGCCACTACAACGTCGGCGTGCTCTGCGTCGTGCTCGGCGACCCGCTCGGCGGGCGGCTCCATCTCGAGGAGGCCGCACGCCTCGACCCGTCCGACGCCGACCCGCCCGCCGCGCTGGCCGAGCTTCACCGCAAGCGGGGTGACACCGAGGCGGCGCTCTCCTGGTTCGAGGAGAGCGTGCGTCGCGAGCCGTTCCGATCGGAGCTCTGGCTCGAGGTCGGCCTCACGGCGCGCGAGCTCGGTCGTACGATCGAGGCCGAGGACGCGCTCCGCACCGCGTGCGACCTGCCGTTCGCCAGCGCCGATCCGTACCTCGCGCTCGGCCAGATGCTCGCCGGATGCGGTCGAGTCGACGAGGCGAACGCGAGCCTCGCTGAGGCGGCGGCGCGCGCCGGCGACGACGTGGTCGCGCACCTCACGATCGCCGGCATCGCCGAGGACATGGGCGCCGACGAGCTCACCCGCCGCCACCTGCAGGCCGCGGTCGGTCTCGGGGCGTCCGATCCGTCCGACCTGCGCCGGCTCTCCGAGACGTGCGAAGGCCTCGGCGACGCGGACGGCGCGCGCACGGCGTTCGAGCTGCTCGTGCTGACGAACGAGGGCAAGCGGGCGTCGATGCTCGCGATCGCCGATCGAATGGCATCGTCGAACGTCAACGGCATTCGTGACGTCGAGCAGGGCTACGCCCTCGCGCGCGCCCTCGCCGACGGCGGCCGGACCGCGACGGCGCTCTTCATCCTCTCCCGCGCCGCGGCCGCGATGGGGCAGCCGGCCGAGGAGGCCGCGCACCTGGAGGAGGCGGCCGGTTTGTGCGAGCCGGGCGAGCCGACGTCGACCCTGCTGCTGCGACGCGCGCAGGCCGCACGCGAAGTCGCGAGCCGCCGGTAGCAGCCCGGCTCGAGACTCGGCTCGCGCAACGGCTCGAGCGCGGCGGCCGGCTCTCGGACTACTCGACGTCGAGCAACGCGCGCGCGCGCGCGGCCACGTCGTCGCGTCCCTGGGCCTCGGCGCAGCGCATCGCGAGTTGGAACGCCGCCTGGGCGGCGTCGCGATCCCCCGTTCGGTCCAGCGCGAGGCCGAGGTGGTAGTGCGCGAACGGGTTGTTCGGCAGGAGCTGGGCGGAGACCGAGAGGTAGTTTCGCGCGCGGGCCGGGTCGCCGTCGGCGAGGGCGGCGACTCCGGCCTCGTACGCGCGCTTCGAGTGTCGAGTCAGGGGCGAGCCGTCCAGCCCGGGCACCTCGTCGAAGATGTTGCGCAGGAGCGTCGGAACCGTGCCGAGCTCGTCGAGCGACGGACTGAGGTCGAGCACGCGTACCCAGCGCGCGTATGCGGTCGCCGTATTCCCCTTCAGCCACGCGCCGAAGCCGGCGTTCTTGCACGCGGCCGCGCGCGCGCGCGTGATGTCCGGGACCGGCAGCCCGCTGCGCTCCGCCTCGTCCAGGAGCACGATGAGCTCCTCGTAACGCTGCGCGTTCCCCAGGAGGCGAGCGAGGCGCTGCGTCGACTCCGCCTCGACGTCGGTGCCGTAGGAGAGCGCGAGGCGCGAGAGCTCCTCGGCGAGGCCGGCGTCGTTGCGGTCCTCCGCGAGCTGCGCGATGCGCCGGTAGAGCTGACCGAGCTCTTCCCCGCCGCCGCGCAGGCGGTGGACGTCCGCGCACAGCTTCGCCGCGACGTCGGCCGCCCCGATCAGGTCGCCGCGCGCGATCTGCAGCTCGGCGGTCACCAGGCGAACCTCTGGATCGTCACGCCCCGCGATCCGGCTCGCCGCGTTCAGCTCGCGCTCGCCGGCAACGTCTTGACCGCGGGAGAAGTACAGCTTCGCGAGCTCGAGGTGCGGCGCCGGAAGGTCGGGACGAACGCGCGCGCATTCCTCGAGATCCTTCACCGCGTCCACGCCCTGGCCGAGCACCATCCGGAAGCGCCCGCGATCGAGCCACGCCCGTGCACACCTCCGATCCGCGTCGATCGCCTCGGCGAAGCGCTCGCGGGCACGCGTCAACTCTCGATCGCGCCGGTCCTCGCTCGCGGCGGTGCCGGGCCCAGGACGGTACGCCCGCACGATGTGCGCGCCCGCCGCGCGGACGAGGAGTTCGGCCCGTTCGCGATCGGACGCCATGGCAAGCCGGGGCTCGAGGATCGCCAGCGCCCGCGTCGGCTCGCCGAGGCGCAGGAGGACGTCGAGCCGCGCGATGAACGCTTCGGCGCCGGCCTCTCCGTCCGGGGCGGCCGCGGCGGCCGCACGTTCCAGCAGTTGCAACGCGGGCTCGTTCGCTCCGTGGAGCGCCGCAGCGACGGCGAGATCGCGGTCGACGACCGCCTGGCCGGCCGAGCCGCTCGGACGGACCGACAATCGCGATTCGACCAGCGCCTCGACCTCGGTGCTCGGGGCGTGTGCGAGAAACTCCCGCAGCGCCGCCCGCGCGAACGGGCTCGACTCCGCGGCGACGGGGTCGGCGTCGTAGGCCCGCACGAACCAGGACGGGGCCGGCGATGCCGCGACGGCGCGGATCGTCACCGTCGCGAGACACGACAGGAGGGCGAGCGCGGCGATCGAGGCGACCGCGACTCGAGCCGGCGATCGTTCGACGTCGTCCCCGACGCCGCCGATCCAGAGCGCGAGCAGCACGGCCGGGACGAGCGCGGCCGTCGCGCCGAGCGCCTCGCCGGTCCCGACTACGGCGAGGACGGCGAGACCGACGGCGGCAAGCGTCGCCGTCGCGACCCAACGTCCCCCGAAGCGCCGCTCGGGCGCGACCAGGAACCCGAGCAGCACGAGCCCGAGGACGACGGCGGCGAGCCAGACCACCGGCGCGGCGGGAACCGCTGCGACCGGTCGCAGGGGCACGACGGCGCAGAGCACGCCGATCGCCGCGTCGAGCGGTTCCGTCCCGGGGACATCGATCGTCGGGCCGCGCGCGGCACCGCTCCAGATCGTGCCGAGCCAAGGCCCGCCGAGCGCGCGAGCGACTCCATAGACGAGGAGCAGGAGCGCTCCCTTGTCCATGCTCGGTACGCGCTCGAGCAGAACGAGGCCGGCCAGGGCGGCGAGCAGCGCGCCCGACGGGGCGACGAGGACGCCCGCGAAGAGGAGCAAGATTCCGGCCGCGATGGTGGCGGTCCGCTCCCGCGTGGAGAGGAACGCCCCGAGGCCGACCGCGGCGACGCCGGCCAGATCGAGCCGACCGGACGCGTCGACCACCGCCACGAGCGCGGCGGGATGGGCGAGCAGTACGAGCCCGGGAAGAAGGGCCGACAGAGGCGCCTGACCCATCCCGCGGCGCCAGAGCAGGAGGAGAAGCGCCGCGGCCCCGAGCAACGCGTAGCCGGGCGCCGTCGGGCCGACGGCGGACGGCGCCGGCGGGGCGAGCGCCTCGGGGAGCGACGGGGCGGGCGGGAGCCGGTCGGCGCGCGCGCCTTCGCCGTGCTGCAGCCAGAGACCGATCGTCAGGGTGACGAGCACGATCACGGCAAGGAGTGAGGCGCGGTTCACGGACGGCTCCAGCTGGAGAAAGGCGATGGATGGAGTCGGAGCGAATCAGAGCAGAACGACGCGGCTCGTGCCACGACCTCGACTCCCGACGTTCGACGAGCACCGCGTTGCGCCGCGCGACCGAACGTGCGTGCCCCGAGCGCGGGGATGTGGGACCGCGGCAAGTTAGGAGCACGGACGCTCGACCCACTCGATATGCTCCGCGCCATGGAACGGTTCCGGATCCTCGACCACGGCTGCAAGGTCAACCGCTACGACGGCGAGGTGGTTCGCGCCGAGCTGCGACGGTTCGGCCTCATCGAGACCGACGGCGACGGCCCGGCCGATCTCGTGGTCCTGAACGCCTGCGCCGTGACCGATCGCGCGGTGCAGAAAGGGCGCCAGGCACTCCGGCGGCTCCGGCGCGAGCACCCCGGCGCCCGACTCGTCGTCACCGGCTGCATGACGGCAACCGACCGAACCGGCTACGGCACGATCGATTCGGGCGTCCTCGCGGTTCCGTCCGGCGAGCGGGAGACGCTTCGCCCGCGCCTCGAGGAGTTTCTCGGCGACGCGGTCCCCGCGCGACCCGACGGCGCGCTCGCGCTCGACGACCGGTCGTTCGAGGACCGCACGCGCGCATTCCTGAAGGTCGAGGACGGGTGCGACGCGAAGTGCGCCTTCTGCGTGATTCCCAGGATCCGCGGCGGAGTGCGGAGCCGCCTCCGACACGAGATCCTCGCCGAGTCCACGGCGCTCATCGGACGCGGGTTCAAGGAGCTCGTGCTCTGCGGCATCCACCTCGGCCACTACGGCCGCGACACAAGCGACTGCGTCCTCGATCTGGTCCGCGCCGTTGCCGCGCTGCCCGGCGAGTTTCGCGTCCGGCTCAGCTCGCTCGAGATCACCGAGGTCGACGAGCCGCTCGCCGAGACGATCGCCCGCGAGCCGAAGATCGCGCCGCACCTCCACGTTCCGCTGCAGAGCGGCGACGACGGCGTCCTGCGCGCGATGCGGCGTCCCTACACGGCCGCACGCTACCTCGAGCGGATCGCGGCGGTGGAAGCGACGAATCCCGCGCTCGCGCTCACGACCGACGTCATCGTCGGATTCCCGGGCGAGACCGAGGCCGACTTCCGCCGCACGATCGAGGTCGCGCGGCAGGCGCGGTTCTCGCGGATCCACGTCTTCCCGTTCTCCCCGCGCGCGGGGACCGAAGCGGCGGCGCGAGCCGATCGCGTCCCGGTCGAGGTCGTACGCTCAAGAGTCGCTCGGCTCCTGCGCGAGGAGCGCCGACTGCGGATCGAGTACGACGGGCGCCTGATCGGCACCGAGGCAACGGTCCTGGTCGAATCGAGCGACGGGCGCGAAAGCTCTGGACTTTCCGAACGGTACCGTCGCATCCGGTTGCCGGGGGGGTACCCGACGTCTACGTTCGTCCGTTGTCGTGTCGTCGGCCGGTCCGGCGATGATCTCATCGGAGAAGGTTGCTCGTGACGGAGCGCGACGAGCGGGCGCTGCGCGCCCTCCTCTACCAGCTCGAGTCGGACCGTGACTTCGGGATCGAGGAGTGGGTCGTCCCTCGGGGACGGACTCCACCGCTCCGTGCCGCGTCCGCGCCGGTGCCGTCGCGAGTCGCGTCGGCGCCGGCCGAGCCGCCGCCGATCCCCACCGGCGGCGTCCGCGTCGGCCCGCTTCGCGAGCGGCTCGGCCCCGCCGACGCACGAGCGCGGCTCGAGGAGATCGACCGGGAGGTGCGCGTCTGCATCCTTTGCAAGCTCCACGGAACGCGGACCCACGCCGTCCCGGGCGAAGGGAACGTCGGCGCGGATCTCATGTTCGTCGGGGAGGGCCCGGGCGCGGACGAGGACCGCTCCGGACGGCCGTTCGTCGGGGCGTCCGGCGAGATGTTGACGCGCATCATCGAGGCGATGGGGTTCTCGCGCGAGACCGTCTTCATCGCGAACATCGTGAAGTGCCGGCCCCCTGGGAACCGCGATCCCGAGCCCGATGAAGTGTCGTCGTGCGCGCCGTACTTGGACCGCCAGATCGACGTCGTCCGGCCGCGCGTGCTCTGCGCGCTCGGCCTTCCGGCGACGCGCCACCTCGTCAAGGTCGAGGGCGGGATCTCGAAGGTCCGCGGGAAACGCTTCGAGTACCGGGAGATCCCCGTGATCCCGACGTTCCATCCCGCGTACCTGCTTCGCAACCCGGCCGGCAAGGCCCAGGTCTGGCAGGACGTGCAGCTCGTGGCAGCCCTGGTCGAGGAACAGGGCGGCGTGATCCCGTTCCCCGAACGCCTCGCGGCGGCCCGGGGCGGACGGACCTGAAGGAGTCGGCGTGTTCTCGTATCCCGCTCTCGGCATCGAGCTCAGTGACGGCGCCTTGAAGGCGGTCAAGCTGGAACGGCGTGGCACGCGCCTCGTGGTCACGTGGGCCGACTATCGCCCCTACGCGCGCGCCGAGGACGGTGCGGTCCGCCCGCGAGCCGGCCTCCATCCGCGCGCCGACGCGACGTTGCGCGCGTTCCTCGCCGACGCGAAGCCGGGTCCGCTCGACCGCGTCTACGTCGGGTTTCCTTCGGTCGCCACGTTCAACCGGCTGGTCTCGGTCCCGGACGTCGGCGAGCAGCGCCTCCAAGAGATCGCCCGCTACGAGGCGCATCGCTCGCTCCGCGGCCCGATCGAGGACTACGTGGTTCGGACGCACCTGCTGAAGCGCCAGCCCGGGCAGCTCGAGGTGCCGTGCCAGCTCTACGCGGTGCGCCGGCGCCTGCTCGACGCGTTCGTCAGCGACCTCAGCGAGGCGGGCCTCGAGTTCGACAACCTGATTCCATCGCCGGCCGCTCTCGCCGCTTTCGTCCGCTACGATCGGCCGGCCAAGGGCGACCGCATCGTCCTCTCGGTCGGCCTCCGCGGCACCGAGGTGGTCTACCTGCGCGACCGCGGATTCGCGTTCCGCACGCTGCCCCTCGGCGTCATCGGTCTCGACGCGGTCGGGAAGGGGGAGCCGCGCGTCAAGGCGATCCGTCGGCTCGGCGAGCGGATCGCCTCCGAGGTGGGCAAAGGAGCGACGTTCTTCTTCGGACGGGACTTCCAACCCGAGTCGGTCTCGCTGTTCGGCGAAGGCGCGTCGATGCCGGAGGTGATCTGGGAGTTCGAGCGTCACTACCCGAAGATCGAGAGCATTGGATCGCTCCATCGGCTCTCGATCGCGGGCGGCGTCCCACCGGCGGCGAAGCCTCACGTCGCGCAGATGGGCTCGGCGCTCGGGTTGGCGATCGCGGCCGCGCGGGCGGACGATCCGCCGATCGAGCTGCTCGAGCGCAACCGGACGCGCACCGCGGCGCGGCGCCTGCCGGGTCTGGCCGCGGCGTCGGTGTTCCTCTCCGCGGTGGCGTACCTGTCCGCCGAACGCGACGTCCGCGAAGCGGCGCGGATCCGCCGCCTCCACGTCAGCCCGACCGCGGACGAGATCCGTGGCCTCCAAGAGGAGCACGCCGCGCAGCTCGTCGAACTCGGCCGCATCGCGGCGCACAAGGCCGACCTCGATCGGTTCGTCGAGTCGCGCCGGCCGCGGACGCCGCTCCTCGCCGCCGTCGTGCGCCGCTTCGGTCCATCGATCCGCGACTTCGGCGATTCCGACCTGCGGCTGGTCGCGTGCCGAGTCCAAGCGGCCGACGGCGGCACGGAGGTGACGGGCCGCGCCCGCGCGCACATCCTCGACGCCGGCGCGCCGACCGTGCTTCGCCAACGCCTCGCCGCGATTCGCGGCGTGCGTACGATCGAGGTGAGCGAGGTCGAAAGCGAGCGGGACGAGTTCGCCGAGACGACGACGCTCGCTTTCCGCGTGCTCGTCCACGAGGGAGGCGCGGGATGAGATCGCTCCTGTTCCTCGTGGTGTTGATCCTCGCCCTGATCGGTCCCTACCACTACTTCACGGCCGGCCGCGCGGCTCGGGCGGAGCACCGGCAGCACCTGGTCGAGGTGCGCCGTGCCGCGACCGAGGTGCGCGGACTCCTCTCGAGCAACGTCCCGCCCGCCGTCCTCCAGCTCGAAGCGAACCGTCAGCGGCTCGACAACGTCCGTCGCCTCATCGATCGATTCCACGACGGCGTCCAGCGGCCCGGCAACGCGACGACGCCGACCGACACCGAACTCCTCGAGCTCGCCCGGCTCGCTGCGGTCGACGCGGGGGTGCTACGGCCGGTCCTCGATGCGACGGCGGCCGGCTCGGAGGCACGGGGCGGACGGCTGGCCCTCCGTGCGCTGCTCCGCGCGATGGGCGAGTCCAAAGACCTGACGATCGAGTCGCTTCGCGTCTCTCCGCGCTCGAGCTTCATCGGGACCACCATGATCCAGCGGCGCAATATCGAGTTCACCGCCGCCGGCTCCCCGACGTCGGGGGTCCGCCTGGTCGAGCGGCTCACGACCGGCTCCGCCGACGATCCGCCGGGAGACGTCATCAGCGTGTCCCTCGATCGAACGAACGAGCTCGAATGGCTGCGCTCGGGATGGGACGGCGACGCGCCGCCGATGCGGATCACGGTCTCGATCGACCTGCTCCTCGCCGGAGGCGATGCATGATCCGGGCGGGCGCCGATCGAATTCTTGTGTTGACAGGCATTTGCCTCCTCCTTATATTTCTCGGCTTCCGTGAGCTCGCATTTAACGCTATTTCTAGTAACGAGTTAGGTCAAATCGTCTTGATCGAGGCGAAGCCGCCGTCGGCGCACGGGGAAGACCCGTTCAAAGTGCTCGAGAGCGCTGCGACGACCCGGGACACCCTCGTACGGTTCGACTTCGATCGCAGTGATCTCGAGTTCGCGGCCGAGACGTTCTTCTCGGCGGCCGAGCTATCGACCTACGCCGATCGACGCTCGACCGAAGAGCTGTTCCGGCGCATCGCTCCTCCGCTTCGTTTGCGATGGGAGCCGCATGGACTCGCGATCGAGCTGGCCTGGGACCGAAACCCGGCGAACGATGCGATCGAACGAGAAGCTGCTGGTAACTCGTTACTCAGTACGGGCTACCGAGTATACCGCTGGCGCGTGGGTGAGACTCCTCGCGTGATCGCCACCGGTTCGTTGTCCCAGACCCGCCACCTCGACGAGGGCCTCGGCGCCCGAGGCGGCACGGTCTTCTATGCCGTCCTGACCGTGTTGGAAGGACGGATCGGTGAGAAAGATACCTTGATCGAGAGCGAGCGCAGCGAGGTGTTGACGGTCGTTCGCGAGGACGCGTTCGACGTGCGCCTCCTCGGCGACGCGACCGCCGGCGATGAGCCGCGCGTCCGGATCGAGGTGACGGTCGCGACCGAGGAAGATCTGGCGAGCGCGACGTTCGACGTCGGAGTCGGCGACACGATCGGCGGACCACGTGAGGTCGCCGGACGCACCATCGACTTCCACACCGGCCTCGAGGTCGCCGCGATCGATGTGATCGCGGAAACGCGAGACGAAACGATCCGTCATCCTTTGTTCAACCCGGACGGATCTCGAGCTTTCGACGAGACGGGCTTCCTCTTCCGGGAGGAAGTTCGCAAGATCCCCGTGCAGCGTCTGGAGGTACGGTGCGACGGCGACCGGGGTGCCACCCGGTCCCTGAGCGTCGACCGGCCCTAAGCTCCGAAAGAGTCAGCGCAAGCGAAACAGATTGGGTCGTCATCACGCGGTCGCTCTCCCCCCACCACGTGGGAAGTAGGCCGAATGGAATTGGAGAGGAACCAAATGGCGCAACTGAGGAACCTCAGCCCACTCAGCCCGTTGGTGTGGGCCGTCGCTGGCGGTCTGGTCGCATCCGTCATTGGATGCAGCCTGCCTGGCTCGCACTCGGGCGAAGCGTCCAGCTTCGAGCCGGCGGCCGCGCCCGTGACGAGTGCACCGGCGGCGACGCCGACGGCGGCGCCCGCGCTCACGACCGATCCGAGCGGCGGCACGGTCCCGGACATGCTGGCCGGCGCGGCTCGGGCGGAGGTGAACGGTGATCTCCGCGGGGCGTACCGCGCCTACGCGCAGGCGATCGACGCCGACCCGGCGAACGACGGCGCCAAGATCGGCTTCCAGCGCGTCGCGGCGACGCTCGGCCTGCAGGTGACCGGCGACGTCGAGGACGTGGCGGAGTCCGCGGCCGAGATCGCCGAGGTTCGCCGCGCGCAGATCCGCATCGAAGCCGAGGGTCGCGTGAAGCAGGGCGAGGCCGCGATGACGGCGGGCGACTTCGCCAAGGCGATAAAGGCGTTCGAGGACGCGCTGATGATCATCCGGTGGAACCCGTTCCTCCAGGAAGGGATGCTGTCGGAAGAGGCGATCCTGACGCGGCTCGACTCCGCCAAGCGGGCGAAGACCGAGCGCGACCGGGCCGAGGAGCAGGCCCGCCAGTCCCGCATCCTCCGCGAGAAGGAAGAGGCCGACGCGCAGGCTCGCGCGCGCCTCGAGCACCGCATCGTCTCCTTGTACGAGGCGGCGAACCGCGCGTTCATCGACGACAAGTTCGCGCTCGCCGAGAGCTACTTGACGGAAGTCCTGCGGTACGACCCGAACAACCGCGAGGCGGCTCACTTCCGCGACATCGCCAAGGACGCGCGGATGGAGGCGACGACGCGGGACCTTCGCCGCACTTACAAGGAGAACTGGCGGAAGACGTTCGACGAGATGGCCGCGGAACTGAAGCCGCAGATGGACCTCGTGCTCTTCCCCGACGAGAAGGACTGGCGCGACATCGAGAGCCAAGGCCCGATCCAGTTCTCGGTCCAGGACGAGCTGGTCTCCGCGGACGAGCGCGAGATCATGGGCAAGCTCGCGTCCGTGCCGATGACGCTCTCCTTCTCCGATACCGCGCTCAGCGAGGCGGTCGACTGGTTCCGAACCGTCACCGGCGTGAACTTCATCGTGTCGCCGACCATCATCGAGTCCGGCGACGAGCCGCTCTTCACCGTGAACGCCGGCCCGATGGCGGCGATCGACGCCCTGAAGCTGCTGCTCGAGATCTCTCCGACGCCGCTCTCGTACCGCGTGAAGGACGGCGTGGTCCACATCCTCAGCCAGGAGGAGGCGCTCGGCGGCCAGATCCTCGAGATCTACGACATCCGCGACCTCGCGAAAGTCATCAGCAACTTCCCGTCGAAGGACTTCAACCTGACGCCCTCCGGGTTCAGCGGCGACGACTTCGGCGACGAGGGAATCGAACCGCAACCGCTCGTCCTCGAGGCGGACCGCCTCGCCGACCTGATCCGCAGCAACATCGCGCCGGAGAGCTGGGACCTCGACCCGAACAACCGGTGCGACCCGGTGGCCGGCGCGCTCGTGGTCCGGCAGACGCCGCAGGTCCACACGCTGATCCGGACGCTTCTCGCCGACCTCCGCGAGAACACCGGCACTCTGGTCAACATCGAGTCGCGGTTCCTCACCGTCTCCGACACGTTCCTCGAGGACATCGGCGTCGACTTCCGCGGTCTCGGGCCGGACGCCGGCAACCCGGCCGCGGACATTCCCAACGGGCTCGTGCTCGACGACTTCGGCTCGGTGCCGGACGGCTTCGGTACCCCTACGAATCCGTCGGGCGTCGGAACGGACAACGACGTCGGCGTGTTCCACCAGGGCGGCACGTTCGACGACGTCCGTGCGCGCGTCGAGAACCTCTACGACGTCACGCTCGGGAACGACGAGTTCGCGAACTCCGGCGGACTGTCGCTCCAGGCGACCTTCCTCGACTCCACATTGGTCGAGGCGATCCTGCGCGCGGTCTCGAAGTACGGCACGACGAACATCGCCGATGCGCCGTCGCTGACCGTCTTCAACGGACAGCGCGCGAGCCTGAGCGTGATCAACCACGTGTCCTACGTGAAGGACTTCGACGTCGAGATCGCTCAGGCGGCGGTCATCGCGCAGCCGATCGTGGACGTCCTCCAGGACGGCGTCGTGCTCGACGTCCGGCCGGTCGTCAGCTCGGACAAGCGTTTCGTGACGATGGAGCTGCGCCCGACGATCGCGACCCTGGAGCGACCGATCGCCACGTTCACCACGTCGCTGGCGATCGGGTCGGACGTGACGATCGAGCTGCCGACGATCAACATCCAACGCGCCCGCACGACGATCACGATGCCGGACGGGTCGACGATCATGATCGGCGGGTGGAAGGTCAACGAAGACCGTGATCTGGAATCCGGAATCCCGTTCCTGAATCAGATTCCGATCCTCTCCGCGATCTTCTCGCGCAAGGGGAAGTTCCTGAACAAGCAGAAGCTCGTGATCCTCGTGAAGGCCAAGATCCTGGTCCTCGAGGAGGGCGAACCGTTGGCGAGCGGCTTCGCGCGCTGACGCGGCGATCCGAACCGGTTCCTTCGAGGCGCCGGGCCCGGGACGGGCTCGGCGCCTCTCTCGTTTGGGTCACTGCGGCCGGCGCGTCCCCGTCGCGGCCGCGGCGAGTGAACCGATCCGGAGGATCTCCGTTCAAGAAACAGTGCACCCGGCGCGCAAAGCGTTTGTTGTCTTCCCGTGCGCCTCGGTGGTTACGTTCGACCGTCGGTTGATGTAATTTGCCCGTCCGCGGTCGCCCTTCCAGCGGCCGGTGCGAATCCATCAGCCGGTGCGGCTGACCTTGGTGTGCTCGATCGCCTGACCCCCGGTCGGTCGGTCATCGTGCCCGGCTCGTCCTCGAACTCTCGCGGAGTCACATCGCCATCATGCGAACGTTCTCGTCCCTGCCGAACCTCGCGCTCGCCGGAGCGGTCCTCCTCGTCAGCGGAAACTTGGATCGCGTCGCCGTCGCGCTGCCCCCCGCGCCGCCGGACATCCGCGAGGACATCGACTTCTCTCGCGACCTCGCACGGCACCGGTACTTCGACCTGGCCGTCGAATGGCTGAAGAAGATCGAGAAGGACGCGACCGACGACGAGGCGCGCAATCGCGTCGCGCTGGCCAAAGCGACGATCGCCCGCCTCGCGTCCGAGCACGCGCTCACGGTCGAGGACCGCAAGCGCTACTACGACGAGGCGATCCAGCACTACACGGCCGCGATCGACGGCATGGGCCGCGCGATGACCGTCGAGAAAGGGACCGAGCTCGTCGATGGGTTCGCGAGCACGCTCCTCTCGAAGGGGAACTTCTACGCCGACGTGATCGATCGGCTCCGCGCCAGCGAAGCCGCCGAGTCCGAGATCCTCGTCGCCCGGACGGCGGCCGAGGAGGCTTTCCGCGAGGCGGTGAAGACTCTGAACGGCGCCTACGCGGAGCTGACCGCCGCCGCGCCGGATGCGGGCGAGAAGGAAGCGGCCCGCCTGTCCGAGCTCGCGTTGTTCGCGCTCTACCGCCGCGGCGAGGCGTACTACCAATGGGCGCTGCTCTATCCGCTCCAGGACTTCAACCGGAACGACTACCTCCAGAACTGCGCCAATGCGCTGGTCGACTACATCTGGGAAGCGGGCGGCGAGTCGATCTGGGCCTTCTGGGCGTACTACTACCAGGGGATGGCCGAGTATCAGCGCGGTCGGATCGAGCTCGAGAACGCCGCCGACCACGACGAGAAGGCGCTCGCGTCGCTCACTCACATCTTCTCCCCTGACGGCATCGATATCGCCGAGCTCCCGAAGATCGGCGAGGAGGAGCGACGCTTCGTCCTCAGCCTCCTCGAGAAGGCGTATCTCGGCGTGACCCAGGTCTACCGCGACGCGGCGAACCGCTTCGAAGCGTCGCAGACCATCACCGACACCGATGACCTGACCTCGAAGGCCCAACAATACCTGGTCGTGGGCGATGCGAACTGGATGGCGAAGCCGCCGGTCTACCGCCCGGCGCTCGTCGGCGCGCTCCGGCGCGGGGCGATCGAGATGATGAACGGATTCGAAGCGAAGGCGAAGGAGTACAAACTTGAGTTCGGCCCCGACGGCGATCGTGCGCTCCTCGAGAAGGTACGCGTCATGATCGACATGGGAACCGGCGCCGACGCGTTGCCGCTGGTCCAACGCGTGGCCGAGAAGAACGACCGCAACGTCGTCGGCCTCGAGGCGCAGAACCTCCTCGGCGACCTCATCGACGTCGCTGGCGGTTCGCAGCCGCCGTCGGTGCTCCGCCTCGCGGCCGACGGTCACATCGCCGATGGGCGCTGGCTCGACGCGATCCCGACGCTGCACCAGCTCGCCGTCGCCTGCCGCTCGGACGATGAGAAGAAGGAGTACCTCGCCAACGCGTGGAAGGACATCGGAGGCGCGTACCAGAGCCTCGGCCGGAACCTCGAAGCTTCGATCGCGTACGAACAAGGCCTCGACACCGCGAAGGAGCTTTCGGACGAGGAGGCGATGGGCGAGCTCGCGCTCGAGGCGTACACCGCGTGGGACCGCCGCTACACCGAGACCAAGCAGGACTTCGACAAGACCGAGCGCAACCGCGTGCGCGAGATCGTCACGCAGCTCGGGGTGTCGGGAGACATCCAGTTCCTCAAGGCGCGCGAGGCGTATTCGAACGCGGCGGCCGCGTCCGACACCGAGGAGAGGAAGGAGCTCTACGCGGCGGCGATCGAGGAACTCGATGCCGTCCACTCATCGAGCACGTACTACGAACGCGCCATGATCTACAAGGCCCGCTCGCAGGACGGCGCGGGTCGACCGGACGACGCGATCAAGACGTTCGACAATCTGCTCGAGCGAATCGCGAGCACGAACGTCGGCTTCAGCAAGAAGCAGAAGCAGCAGCGCGACATCGCGCACGCCCAGGCGGTCTTCTATCGTTCCGGCGTTCTCCTCGATCAGAAGCGCTACCAGGACGTGTTCGACTCATTGAACGACTACGAGGGGAAGTTCGAGTCGCAGGCCGCGTTCTTTCCGCACGTCACGTACTACCGCATCCGCGCCTTGGTCGGTCTCGAGCAGTACGACGCCGCGGAGTCCCTGTTGAGCGGGATGCAGTCGAAGTACCCAAAGCACACGTCCATCCAGTGGGCGCTGAACACGGTGGCGACTGGGTACTTCGACGCCTTCAAGAAGAACGAGCAGGCACCCGACGCGAAGACGTACCTGCGCAAGGCGGCCGACTACCTCGACGAGTACAACGCGCTCACGGGCTACTCATCGTTCACGAACCTGAAGAACGTCGCGGACTGGTACTACGAGCTGCGCGAGCTCGAGCTCGCCGTCGAGTCGTACGAGCGCCTCGTCAGCCGCTACGGCAAGAAACCGCAGTACCAACCCACGATCGAACAGCAGGTGATGGAGCCGTACTCGGGCGCGCTCGTCCAGCTTCATAGGTTCCACGATGCACTCCCGCTGTGCGCCGAGGTCTACGCCGCGAAGCGTCGCGTCCGGAGCGCGGTGAGGAACTACGCGCTCTGCCTCGGGGGATGGATGGAAGAGGAGGAGAAAGGTCGCGATCTCTACGAGTACAAAGAGATTCCGGGCGCGGCCCAATACCAAGAAGCGATGGCGAAGTGGCTCGAGCTGAAGAAGGGCATCGAGGACGCGAACGAGAAGGCCAGCGAGCACTGGTGGGACGCGGTCACGAACTACATGTACTGCCAGTACATGCAGGCGAAGATCAATCCCCAGGAGAAGGTCGCGCTCGACAAGGTGATCAAGAACTACAAGACCTTCTACCCCGATCTCGGTGGTGGCAAGTGGAAGCGCATCATCACCCGGATCGAACGGGCCGTCCGTTGATCGAGCGAGCTCGAGTCCGATTGACACCCTCGCACGGAGCCGATAGCATGCCCCGTCTTTGCATCATCCGATCCGGCAGCACCTTACCGGAGTCGAACCGCCTCATGACCCGTACCCGTGCGGCCGTGCTCGCGACGCTGATCGCATCGCTCTCCTCCTTCGCCCCAACCGCGCTGTCGGCCGCCGCCGATCGCATCTGGCAGAAGAGCGGAGGTCGCCCGATCACGGGCACGGTTTCGCAGGATCACTATGACGAAGTGAAGTATCGACGCGGCACCACCGACCTCACGTTGCCCGGCTCGAAGGTGCGCGCGATCGACTACGGCGACGCTCCTGAGTCCTATGAGGACGCCCTGGAAACACGGGACGAAGGCGACTTCGAGAACGCGGTCTCATTGTTCAAGGCCTCCATGACCGAACGCGTTCGCGACTGGATCAAGGTCGCGGCCCCGTACGAGATCGGCGAGACCTGTCGCATGTGGGGAGCGCGCGATCGGTCGAAGTACAAGTCCGCGATCGAGTCGTACGACGCCGCGCTCGCCGCGAACCCGAAGACGCGCAGTCGCCCGGCGATCCTGTTCGGTCGGGCACAGGCGAAGCTCGGCGCGGGCGACCTCGACGGTGCGCTTGCCGACTTCGACACGCTCGTCACCGAATCGGTCGGCAACAAGTACGGCACCGAGTGGGAGCTGAAGGCACTCTACGAGAAGGCAAAGGCCCTCGACGAGGGGGGACGACCGGATGACGCGAAGCGGGCGTTCTCCGCGCTGGAGAAGACGGCGCGTTCGCTCTCGACTCAGACCCAGCTCGACGAAGGCTACCGCAAGATGGCGGCCGAGCATGCCGGGCTGGCGCGCCTCGAGCAGGGTCGGGTCCTCATCCGCGACGGCCGCGGTTCCCAGGCCGAGACGTTCTTCAAGACGATCGTGAGCGACACGGCCGAGATCGACGCCGTTCGCGCCGCCGCGCTGGTGGGCCTGGGTCACTCGCTCCAGGCCCAGAAGAAACTCAAGGAAGCGCAGATGGCGTTCGCGCAGGTCCGCGTGCGATACTTCTCCAATCCCGACGCCGTCGCGGAGGCGACGTACGGCCTCGGTCTCGTGTCCGAGGAGCTCGGCCCGGCCGAGCCGAAGGGATCCAAGCTTGCTCAGGACTACTTCCTCGAAGTGGCCCAACGCTTTTCCGGGACCCGGTGGGCCCAGAAGGCACAAGAAAAACTGAACTGATTCACGGGACATCCGTTTCGATCCTCAACAGCCCAAGCCGGAGGCTACGTCCGACGATGTCAAAGTTCCTGACCCGATACCTCCCTGTCTTGCTCGCGTTCTTCTGTGCGGCGCCGGCCTTGCTGGCGCAGGATACGGCCGAGCCTTCGATGACGATGAGCGACGTGATCGGCGGCGGCGGAACCGTCGGATGGATCCTCATCATCCTCTCGGTCATCGGCCTGGCGCTGTTCATCGACAACTTCGTCAACATGCGCAAGCAGAAGCTCGCGCCGCCCGAGGTCGTCGACGAGGTCGAGGCGCTCATCGAGGCTGGCGAGTACCAGGAGGCGATGGAGCTCTGCGAGTCCGAGCCGAGCTACTTCACCAATGTGGTCGCGGCCGGGCTTCCGCGCCTGAACGCGTCGTTCGAAGCAATGGAGAAGGCCGTCGAGGAGATGGCCGAAGAGGAGCAGCTCAAGCTCTTCATGAAGCTCGGCTGGCTCAGCCTCATCGCCGCGGTGGCGCCGATGCTCGGCTTGACCGGTACCGTCATCGGGATGATCCTGGCCTTCAAGGTCATCTCGTCGACGAAGGGCGCGGCCGAGCCGGCCGACCTCGCGGACAAGATTTCGCTCGCCCTGATCACGACGCTTCTCGGGCTGTTCGTCGCGATCCCGATGACCGCGGCGTTCGTGTTCCTGCGCAACCGCGTCGTGAAGACCACGCTCGAGATCTCGGCCGTCGTCGAGGACATCTTCGAGCGATTCCGCCCGACGAAGAGCTAGGCAGGTGCGCTGGTGACGAAGTCTCTCGTGACGAAGTCTCTCCTTGAAGAAGTCGACGGAGTCGAAGGAGTCTGCGCATGAAGAGCGCGAAGGAAGAGCTGCTCGATCCGCCCGAAATGGACATGACGCCGATGATCGACATCGTGTTCCAGTTGATCATCTTCTTCATGATCGTGATCGACTTGAGCCAGCAGGACCTCGAGGACCTGCGCCTTCCGATGTCGAAGACGGCGATGGATGACGAGCCCGAGGAGGGACGCCTCTACGTCAACATCAATCGTCGCGGCGAGTACATCATGACCCGTCAACCAATGACCCTCGACGCGCTCGAGCAGCACCTGAAGCTGAAGGTCGACTTCCCGCGTCCCGAGGGCAAGCCGACCAGGGACGCGCAGGGGTTGGCGGAACGCGCCCTCCTGATCCGCTGCGACCACGCCGCCGAGTTCAAGCATGTCCAGAAGGTCATGTTCAAATGCGGTCTCGAGGGTCTGAAGATCTGGAAGATCGAGCTCGCCGCGGGTCAGGAAAAGACAGACGAGGACAAGCCCCAATAAGGGCACTGGAGCCGAACCATGGCATCACCGGCAAAAGAAGCAGCGACCGAGAAGATCAAGATCGAGATGACGCCGATGATCGACGTCACCTTCCTCCTGCTGATCTTTTTCCTCTGCTCGATCAAGTTCAAGATCCTCGAGGGCAAACTCCAGACCTACCTTCCGAAGGACGTCGGCGTCAACACCACGCCGCAGCAGAAGATCCTGGAGAAGGTCGACATCCGGATCGTTCGGAAGCAGACCCACCAGGTCCTCGACCTGACCGTGCGCGACAACTACGACAAGTGGTGGAACAACAGCAACGGGGGTTGGAAGATCGACCAGGTGGAGCTCTACCTGCAGGGCGAGCGGATCCGGTCCCTCGACGATCTCGCGACGAGGCTGAAGAAGCTCCGCAAGGACATCCCGCCGCCGGAGGATCCGGACGAAGAGGACGAGCTGAAGATGAACCTCGAGCCGATGAACGGGTGCATCTACGAGGACATCGTGAAGGTGGTCGACATCGCACTCGACGCGAAGTTCCGCAGCATCACGTTCCGCGGAATCGAAGCGGACGCGTGATCGACGAGCCGCGGGCCGAGGGCCCCCCGCCACCCCCAGGCGGGGGGGGCGCCCAGGCCGCGGCGCGAACCCCGCGCGCACCCCCGG
>CAZYQW010000046.1:0-8995 GCA_964649825.1 uncultured Phycisphaeraceae bacterium
CCCGTCGATCTCTTCTCGTCGGCCCCTTGGTTCAACGGCTGGTCCAACGGCCACCGCTACACCGACCTCGTCCCCGACGTCCCCCGCCCCGTCACCGACACCCGCGTCTTCGACCTCCTGCTCGGCTGGCGCCGCTTCCACCTCATCGATCCATCCGAGATCCCCGGCCCGACCATCCCCCCCGAAGGCTTCCCCCCCTGACCCTTCTCCCCGCCGGGCCCGTCCCCGCTCCCGCGTACCACGTCGTCCCTCCTGTCCGCGTCGTCAGGAATCGAAGCTCAGACTCGTGGCCGCGGCCACGCGGCACCGGCTCGACCCACCACTACCGTCGAATTCGCGCATCAAGTTCCTCCCCCTTCCTAAGAGCAAGTCCCGTCACCCCATCACCCATCCTCGCCCGAACACGGCGACCGTCCGTCCCCGTTCCACGCGGTATCACTCTGGAGAACTCTCCGTCCACGCTCCCGCGTACTACGTCGTCCCTCCTGTCCACTGCGTCCGGAATCGACGCCCAGACTCGTGCCCGTCCCACGCGGCACCGGCGCCACCTACCACCATCCTCGAATTCGCGCGCTAAGTTCCTCCCCCTTCCTAAGAGCAAGTCCCGCTACCCCATCACCCATCCTCGGTCCCAACACGACGGCCTCGACCGTCCCCCCACGGGACGCGGCAACGGCTCCGGACGCGGCAGCGGCTTCGGACGCGGCCCGAGAGCCCGGTGCGGGTCGCGACCTCGATCTCGTACGCGTCCGGCGCGAGCGACGGCGCCGCGATCGACGGCGCCGGCTCGAGGCCGTGGCCGACCCAGGCGGCGAGGCCCACCGCGGACCTCGCGGCCGCACCCGGGCGCCGCGGAGCGGTCGCGGCGACGGCGCGAAAGGATGTAGATCGACCACCACAATTTGGCGACGCCCCGGGTGGGCGTTCTTCACGTCTGGTCTCGTCACCGTTCGGAAGCCCCGGCGAACGCGCTCCTGGCGCCGCCGGTCGAGTGATCGGCGCGGCGTCGATGCGGTGGGAGGTCTCGAGCGACGGATCGGCCGACCTTCGAATCGGTTGGGTGACGATCGCCGCGGGCCACCGGAACGGCTGGAACGTACTGCGCCTCATGTCGTTCACCGCGGGCGGAACGGACCGCGTGCCGCGCGATCCGGATCGCGGTCTACACCTGGAAGACGACTCTCATCGCGTCGCACGAGCACCTTGGCTTCGCGCGCACGGGGAAGGTCTGGGGAGCCGGACGTCATCATCAGGTCGAACTCGCCTTCGACGCCGACGTCGCGGCGTCCCGTTGGCGGCGAATCCGCGCGCGGCTGCAGCGGCGGGCGTGACGCTGGCCGACGCGGGATCGCCCTCTTCGCGTCCGCGAGGGCGAACTCGACCCGCCGTCCTTCGAGATCGCGCACGAGGTCGCGCACCAGATGGTGGAGCGGGCCGTCGAGGGGGTGAGCCGGGGATTGACGCGCCGCTGGGCCATGGATAAAGTGCCGGGTTTCGACCTCGCCCCGGAACCATGCGCACGCCGTTCGTCGCCGGAAACTGGAAGATGAATCTGGACAGCGGGTTGGCGCGGTCCCTCGTCGAGGGGCTGGCCAGCGCGGTGCCGGCTGGCATCGCAGTCCGCGTGGGAGTGTTCCCGCCGTTCACGCTGCTCGCGCAGGTGGCGCGCCAGGCCGAAGGAAGCGGGTTGATCGTCGGCGCACAGAATTGCCACGCCGAGACGCGCGGCGCGTACACCGGTGAGATCTCCGCGGCGATGGTGAAAGACGCGGGCGCGACGCACGTCATCCTCGGGCACTCCGAACGACGGCGTGACTTTGGCGAGGACGAGCCGTTGCTCCGGCGCAAGCTCGAGGCGGCGCTCGGCACCGGGCTCGCGCCGATCCTGTGCGTCGGCGAGCGTCTCGAAGAACGTGACGCCGGCCAGACCCTGGACGTCGTGAACGGTCAGGTGCGCGGCGCGCTCGGGGGGTTCGCGGCGGACGACCTCGCCCGCCTCGTCGTCGCGTACGAGCCGGTTTGGGCGATCGGCACCGGACGCACCGCGACGCCGGCCCAAGCGGTCGAGGTGCACCGCGCGATTCGCGCCACGGCCGCCCAACTGTGCGGCGCGTCGTTCGCGGCGCGCCTTTGCATTCAATACGGCGGGTCGGTGACCCCCGACAACGCAGAATCCCTCCTCGGCGAGGAGGAGATCGACGGCGCCCTCGTGGGCGGCGCGTCGCTGAAGCTGGAGCCGTTCCTCGAGATCGTGCGAGCGGCGAAGGCCCAGACCGCGTGAAGATGAAGACGAAGACGAACGACGACGGAGCGACGTGATGCTGTACTTGCTCTGGTTCCTGTTCATAGCGTCCGCCCTTCTCTTGGCCTTGATCATCCTGATCCAGGAAGGGAAGGGAGGAGGTCTGGGCGAAGCGTTCGGTGGGATGGGCGCCGAGACGTTCGGCGTCAAGGCGGCCGGCGTCAACAAGGCGACCGCCACGCTCGCGATCATCTGGGTCGCGTCGGCGATCCTGATCAACAAGTGCGGCTACCGCGGCGCCGGCACGGACATCTTCGCCGAGGAGACGACCGAATCGGAGCCGGGCGGCGGGACGGTCACCGGCGTGCCCGAAGACGCCGAGACGCCGCCGAAGTAAGCGAAGGGAACTTCCATGCTCCAGCCGGACGAGGTGCTGAACCTCCTTCGCGAGAGTGACGCGTTGCTCGAGGGACACTTCCAGCTCTCGTCGGGCAAGCGCTCGGACCGCTACGTGCAGTGCGCGCTCGCGTTGCAGCATCCGGCGCGGGCGGGCGTGCTCGGGGTCTCCCTCGGCGAGCGGTTTCGCGACGATCGGATCTCGGTCGTCGTCGGCCCGGCGATGGGGGGGATCATCATCGCGCACGAGGTGGCCCGGTTCCTCGGGGCTCGCTGCGTCTTTACCGAGCGAGTCGACGGCGAGATGACGTTGCGACGCGGCTTCCGGGTCGCGGCCGGCGAACGGGCGCTCGTCGTGGAGGACGTGGTGACGACGGGCGGATCGGCGGCCGAGGTGGTCCGGCTTCTGGCCGACACGTTCCAGTCCGAGGTGATCGGAGTGGGCAGCATCGTCGACCGGACGGGGGGCAGGAACCCGTTCTCCGTTCCGTTCCACGCGCTGGCGAAGGTCGATGCTCAGGTCTGGGACGCGGCCGACGACCCGCTCGCGAAGCAGGGGTCCGTGCCGGTGAAGCCAGGAAGCCGGTCGTTGACGTCTCCGAGCGAATCCGCGGGAGCGGCGGGCTAGCGCCCCCCGGAAGACATGCCGAGCTCGATGACGGGATTCGGTCGTGCCGAACGATCCGTGGGAGAGACCCACGTGACCGTCGAGGTCCGCTCGGTCAACAACCGCTACCTGAACGTCAAGACGAAGCTCCCGCACCGCTACTTCCGGCACGAGGCGGACATCGAGGAGACGGTCCGCGGGGCGGTCACGCGCGGCACGGTCGACGTCCACCTGCGCGTCCGCTCGAGCGGCCGCGAGGTGCCCCGCGTCGACGTCACGCTCGCGAACGACTACGTCGAGTCGATCCAGGCGCTCTGTCGATCGACGGGTCTGCCGTTCCAGCTCGACGTGGCGACGGTCTTGCAGCTTCCCGGCGTCGTCACGCTCGACGAGAGCGACTCCGTCGACGACGCCGAGCTGAAGACGGTCCTCGCCGCGCTCGCCGATGCCTTGAAGTCGCTCGCGCGCTCCCGCCGGAGCGAGGGCGGGCGGTTGCGGACCGAGATCGATTCCCACCTCGACCACGTGCTGAAGGAGGTTGGCGCGATCGCGACGCGCACCGCGAAGGTCCCGGCCGCGTACAAGCGCAAGCTCGAGCAGCGCATCCGTGGGCTGATCGAGAACGTCCCGGTCGACCAGGGAGTCCTCGAGCGTGAGGTCGCGATCGTGGCCGACCGCGCGGACGTCACCGAGGAGGTCGTGCGGCTGCGCAGCCACGCGGCCGCGATCCGGACGGCCCTGGCGAAGAAGTCGGGGCCGATCGGCCGCAAGCTCGACTTCCTCGTGCAGGAGCTCGCGCGTGAGGCGAATACGATCGGATCGAAGAACCAGGACGTCGCGATCGGGCGGCACGTGATCGACCTGAAGGCGTGGATCGAGCGGATTCGAGAGCAGGTACAGAACCTCGAATGACCGAGCCGCTGGAGACAGCCCGCATCCCGTTTCGGGGCGGCCTCGTGGTGATCTCGGGTCCTTCGGGCTCGGGAAAGACCACGCTGGTCGATCTGCTCAGCCAGGAGGCGCGGGTCGACGTCGCGGTGACCGCGACGACGCGCCCCATGCGCCCGGGCGAAGCGGACGGCGTCGACTACCACTTCCTGTCGCGCGAGGAGTTCCTGGCCCGCGTCGAACGCGGCGATTTCGTCGAGTACAACGAGGTGTTCCGGAACGGCCACCTCTACGGCTCGCTGAAGGCGCCGCTCGAGGCCGCGATCCGGGCGACCGATCGGTACTACGTGCTGGAAATCGACGTCGAGGGCGGACTGAACCTCTTGAGACAAGGTTTCAAGGGCATCTACCTCTTCATCGCGCCGCCGTCGACCGACGAGCTGCGCCGGCGCATCGAGAACCGCGGGACAGAGACCAAGGAGGCGATCGAGAAGCGGATCGCCAAGGCAGAGTTCGAATTGTCGAATCGTACGGCGTACGATCACGTGGTCGTGAACGACGACCTCGACCGGGCTTACGCGGATGTCCGCGCGATCCTCGGTCTGGGGGAGGCGGGCCATCCGACGACGCCCTGATTCGTGGCACACACGAGGACGAGGCCCCGGACGGCACGACGACCGGCGGCCGGAGGTGAAACGATATGAAGCGTGAAATGGTTTGGGAGCTGACGAAGCGCTGCGGCGGTCCGTTCAAGTTCACGGTGCTGTTGCAGAAGCGAATCCACGAGCTCGTCCGCGGCGCACCGAAGCTGATCGACAACCCTTCGACCGATCCCGTCGAGATCGCGGCCCTCGAGATCCACGCCGGCCTCATCGAGCTCCAGGCGATGACCACGGACGAGATCGAGGAGATGAAGCGGAGCATGGAAGAGCAGGCGGCCGCGCAGTCGTTGCTCGCGAAGGAACAGCCCGACGGCCGGCCCGGCGATCCGTCGACGCAGGCGATCACCGAGTTCCTCAAGTCGTAACCGTTGCGGGATCGATCGTCGTTTCGCGGGCGCGCGGGGAGCGCCCGCGGACGATCGTCTTCCCCGAGGCCGGGCGGGCCGGCGCCGTCCTCCTTACCCGCCGCTCCCCTTGCGGGAGGCGCCGCGCCTCAGGAGCGCGAGGTTGTTCGAGGCGTCACGCACCGCGATCTTCGCGTTCTGCTTGCGAAACGAGTCCGCGCCGGGGTCTTCGAGCAACCGATTCCCCTCCTCGATCGCCCGCTCGTACAGCTCGGCCGCGTAGTCGAGGTCGCGGTGAAGGTGATAGTGCAGGATGAGCGCCGTGTCGTTCAGGTAGTTCGGGTTCGATCCGTCGATCGCGATCGCCCGCTCGTACGCCTGGAGCGACTCCTCGTAGCGTCCTGATTCGCGCGCGAAGAACGCGTAGTTGTTCCAGTCGTCGGCGCTGTCGACGAGCGTCTCGGCCGCGACGTGGAACATCTCGCGCGCGCCGTCCAAGTCATTCTCGCGGTAGCACCGGTCGCCGATCGACCGGACCATCAACGCCGCGTCCGAGGGTGACCGCTGCGAGGAGATCGTCGAAACGAGGACGTCGAGGTCCTCCTGCGCCATCCTGGCCAGGATCGTGGCGGCCTGCGCGTACTGATTGTCGCGATAGAACCCGACCGCGCGCTCATAGTCGCACGCCGGCTTCATTCGCGAGTCCGCCTTCGCCGCCTCGGCCAGGTCCTTGTCGAGACCCTCGAAGTCCCGCACCGCGGCCTTCGCGACGCCGCGGCGATAGAGCGCCACGGCGCGGGCGAGCCGGCGTTCGTCGCCGGACGCGTACCGGGAGGCCGCACCGACCACTCCGTCGAGGAGCTCCACGAGGCGCTTCTTCTCCTCGGCCTTTCCGGACAGGAGCTCGGCGAGGTTGTCGTAGCCGTCGGTCAGCGTCGGGTTCGAGAGCAGCGACTTGTGAAACCACGTGATCGCGGCCTCGGTATCGTTCGCCGACTTCAAGATCCACGCGATGCCGTTCATCGCGTACGCGTTGTCGGGCTCCAGATCGAGCGCCTTCTCGTACGGTTCTCGCGCGGCGCTTCGCGCCCGCTCGGCGCCCGCGTCGTTCCGTGCGTTTTTCGCGGCCACGATCTCGCCAAACCGCAGGCTGCCGAGCTCGATGAGACTGCCGGTGTGCTTTGGATCGATCTCGAGGGCCTTCTCGACGAGTCGCTGCGCCTCCTGCGCCTCACCCCGCGCGCGTTCGGCTCGGGCGGCGCCCAGCCACGGAGCCGCCTCTCCTGGCCGGAGCTCGGCCGCCTGCTCGAACATGCGGCGGGCATCGATCATCGCGTAGCCGGCCGTCTCGTAGTCGGCGTTCCACGCTGCGTCCTGGCCTTGCAGGAAGAGCGTCTCCCCGAGCAAGTGGAGCACGTCGTAGTTGCCCGGGAGAAGATCGGACGCCGCGAGCAGCTCGTCGACCGCTTCGGCGTACTCGCCCATCTTCGCGAGGACCCGACCGAGGCCGAAGTGGATGCGCCCATCGAGCGACGACGTGTCCTTCAGCTCGGAGAACAGGTCGCGCGCCGCCTCGAACTTGCCCTCGTCCAGCAACGATTGGGCGCGGCGCAGGCGTCCCTCGTCGAGCGCGGGCTTCGAAGCGACCTCGTCGTCGTTCGCGCGAGCGGTTCCCGTGAACGCGGCGAGCAAGAGGATGCCGAGGAGGAGCGGGAGCTTCATCGGGTTTCTCCGACCAAAGGAGTCAGCGCGTCTCGTCACGGTCGTCGCGGGTGGTACCGAGGACGTCCTCGATCTTGCCGAGGAGTTCGGTCAGCTCCGGGTTCGCGCCTTGCTTCAAGCGATCGGTGATCGACGTCCGGATCATGAAGAGGTGCATCCGCACCTCGCGATCCGCGGGGTCGGCGCGGAGCAACTCGACGTTGCGATCGACGGCCTGCGTCATGCCGGAGACGTCGCCGCGGGCGAGGGTCAACGCGAACCGGCTCTGATACAAGTCGGCGCGGGTGCCGTCGACCTCGGCGAGTCGATCGAACGCGGCCGCCGCCTCGTCGTAGCGTCCGAGCTCGGTGTAGAGTCGGCCGAGGTTCAGCATCGCGTCCCCCCACGCCGAGCGCATGTCCGCCTCGGCGACCGGGTCATCCTGGGCCGCCGGGTACTGCTCGGCCCCCATTTCGACGGCGCGCTGGAAGAGCTCTTCGGCGCGCGTGAGGTCGGTCCTCAGGTGATAGAGCTGGATCAGACCGGCGTCATTGACGTAACGGACGTTCGCGGGCGCGAGCTCGATGCAGCGGTTGTAGGCGGCGTACGACTCCTCGTACGACTGCGACTCGCGCGCGAAGAAACCATAGTTGTTCCACCATTGGGCGTCGTCGGCGACGATGCCGGTCGCCCACTGCCAGAACTTGCGCAGCGCGATCATGCCGTCGGCGGCTCCGCCTTCCCCGCCCGACGCGACGAACATCGCGTAGCTCAGGCGGTCGACGTCGTTCTTGAACTCGTCCGAGCCGATCGCGTTCTCGTCGAGAAGGGCCGCCTTCGCGCGCTCGGCGGCGGCGATCGTCGCGGCCAGGTCGTTCGTCGAGCCGAAGGCCTCGGCGGCGGACGTGAGGTAGCTCGCGATCGCACGCTTGGCCGTCGCCGGCTCCGTCGTCTCCGCGCACGCGCGAACCGCGATCTCACCCTTCTCCGTGGCCCGTCCAACGGCGCGACGGTCGCCGAGGTCGGCGTAGACGCCGGCGATGTTCGCGTGGCTCTGCACCACGTGGCTCAGCCCTTCGGCGGCGAACGCGGGGTCCGCCGCGATCGCGCGTTCGAAGCAGGGCACCGATCGCGCGTACGTCGACGCCGCTTCCTCGAGAGCGCTGACCTGCCCCGACACGTCGCCGTCGTCGCCGGCCCGATTTCCGTCCATCCGCAGCTTGTCGCCCTTGTAGCGGATGAGCTGGCCTTGGTAGTTCCAGCCGCGACTCTCCACCGCGGGATCGGCGGCGCCGAGGGCGAGTCCTTCATAGAACGCGGCGAGCTGATCGTAGTCGACCTCGTTGTTGAGGAAGCTCCAGAGCTCGGCGTGGGGCGCGTCGGCAAGCGGCTCCCTCGCGACCGCCGCGAAAAGAAGCCCCAGCGCGCTCGTGCGATCGCCACCGGTCTTGCGGATCCACGCGATCCGCACGAGGGGCTCCGACGAGCCGGGAGCCGCGTCGCTCCAGCGCGCGTAGAGATCCTCGGCCTGGCGCGCCTGCTCGCCGGCGACGGAATCGAGATCGGTACCGACCCATGCTCCGAATCGGGTGGCGTGCACGTCCGCGGCGAGCCGGAGGACGTCGACGTCGCTGCCGCCGAGCTCGATCGCCCTCGTCAATGCCGTGTCGGCGCGCCCCTCGTCTCCCTCCGCGTCCAGGATGTATCCCAGGACCGCGTGCGCCATCGCGTCGTCTGGATTCTCGGCGACGAGGCGTTCGGCCTCGGCACGGGCTGCCTCGGACTCGCCCGCGTTCCACGCGGCCCAGACCGCATCGAACGGCGACTCGGCGTCCGCGACGATGATGGGCGCGAGCGCGAGGACCAACGTGAGGATCGTACGAGACGCGGTCATGGACTCTCCAGATCGGATGGTTTCCGTACGGTGACGGCGATCGTGCATGAGTAACGCCGGACTCGGCCCGAGCGGTCCACGAGGACCGAAAACGGCGTTTTCGCGAGATGATTAGCAACCAGAGGCCCAATGGGTCCAATCGACTCGGATGCGTCCTGGCGGGTGGGCTGAGGGACCTTTCGGAAGCTGGGCTAGCAGCTCGTGGTGAAAGTGCTTTCGAAGCGAGGCGAGGTCATCGCGACCGAGATCGAGGCGCAGGAC
>CAZYQW010000047.1:0-10552 GCA_964649825.1 uncultured Phycisphaeraceae bacterium
CTGCTCGAGATCGGCTGCGGAGCGGGAGACCTCCTCGTTCATCTCGTCGCGACCGGTTTCGACGCGAGCTGCGTCGAAACCTCGGCTGAAGCGCGAAACGAGGCGGCGCGCCGCTTCGAGCGAGAGGGGCTGTCCATCTCCCCGGCCGCGACTCTCGAAGGGGTCGATGGCCATTTCGACCTGATCGTCGCCTGCGAGGTCCTCGAGCACATCGCCGACGACGACGTCGTCCTTCGCGAGTGGACGGCGCGTCTGGCCCCCGGGGGCCGGCTGCTTCTGACCGTCCCGGCCCACGGCGAGCGGTTCGGGGCATCCGACATCTGGGCCGGCCACTTCCGCCGCTATAGCCGCGGGGACCTCGAGCGATTGGCGACGGGCGCCGGCCTGCGAATCGAGCGGCTCCTCTGCTACGCCTTCCCGCTGGGCAATCTGATCGAACCGGTGCGGAACCTGGTGAACCGCCGCCGCGTCGCCCGCGACGGAGGCAAGACGGCGGAGCAACGCACTGCCCGCAGCGGCACCGAGCGAACCATCGAAGCGCGCCTCCGCTGGCTGTCCCGACCGCAGCTCCTCGCGCCGTTCTTCTGGCTTCAGATCCCCTTCTTCGGCACCGACCTCGGCAATGCCTTCCTGGTGCTCGCGCGGCGCCCCGCCGCCGACGAGGCGGAGGCGTCTCCGGCGCGCGGTGCGCGATGAGCGCCTCGCCGATTGGATTCACTGGCGAGAGGGTGGTACCCGACGACTGCCGCACGCGGGATGAGTACCTGATGTATCTCCGTCACGTCGCCGCGTACGAGGCCGCCGCACAGCGGCTCGCCGGGTCGGGGAGGGTCCTGGACGTCGGCTCCGGAGAGGGCTATGGCGGCGAGCTCCTCTCGGCACACGGCCTGGACGTGATCGGACTCGAGGTCGATCCCGGACCGGTGGCGCGAGCCCGTCGCCGGTACGGCAGCCGCCGCTGCCGCTTCGTGCTCGGGGAAGGTCGTGCCCTGCCCTTCGCCTCAGGCAGCTTCCGGGGTGTCCTCTCCCTGCAGGTCATCGAGCATGTCGAGCACGATGGTCTCTTCGTGCACGAGCTCAGCCGCGTTCTCGCGGCGGGTGGTGTCACGGTCGTCAGCACGCCCAACGCCTCGCTCCGCCTCAGCCCGGGGCAGCGCCCGTGGAACCGCCATCACGTCCGCGAGTATCGCGCCGAGGAACTCGCCAGCCTGTTGCGGAACGCGTTTCCGTCCGTCGAGATCTGGGGGCTCGCCGCGTCGCCGGACGTGCAACGCCTCGAGGCGAATCGGCTGCGCCGTCTCCGCCGCATCGATCGTCTCGATCCGCTCCGTCTCCGCTCCCGCCTTCCTGGAGGTCTCGAGCGGTCGCTCCGGGCAGTGCTGCGCCGGACGGCGGCGGGTGGCCATCGCCCTTCAGCGGCCAGCCGCGACTGGGAGGGTCGGTTCGCCGCCAGCGACTATTCCATGACTCCCGAACCAGCGGCGGCACTCGACCTCATCGCGATCTGCCGCAAGTCGCCCTCCCCGGACGGTCAGCGTCAAGGCCCCCGCGCCGGCGAACGCGTGGAGAAATAGACCGGGTCGGCACATTCGTTCAGGCACGGGTCGCAGATCTCGATCGGGTAGCGGCCCGGAGCGGCGAGCTCGTCGCGGGCAATCGTGAACGTCAGGACCGTCCGTTCGCCGCCGACCACGATCCGTCTCGGTCGTCCGTCGAAGAGCACCGTGAACCGCGGGTCGGCCCGGTCGAGCACGACCCACACGTCCACGCTCTCACCCGCGAAGGTCACCACTTGCGGACCAAACGCGTCAATGCGTGGCGCGGCGGTCCCGACCTCGACTCCACAGAAGCGCCGGATGACCTCGTCCGGGTTGGCGAGGGTCGTCAACAAGGACGCGTCGTCGGGCCTGTCGTCGTCGGTGTACACGCTCACTTGTCTCAGCTCCCCACCGAGGAGGTCGATGCCGGAGAGGAAGGTGGGCAGTGCCGAGCCGAGGACCGGCCGGCTACGGTGCAGGAAGAGGACGTCGCGACCTTGGCCGCGTTGCGCGACCAGGAGCGAGCCGAGGATCTCGGCTGCTCGGTGATCGTCCGCGCGCAGAAATCGAAAGGTGTACTCGGACAACGGAGCCTCGCCCTCGGAGAGGAAGTAGAGCTGGCTCCAGAAGCCCCAATCGACGGCGACCACGACGTGCTCCTCGGGATCGAGGTCGTCGACGTCGGCGGCGATCTCGTAGATCATCGGCGAGAACAGCCCGTCACCCTGGGTCCGAACCGCCGTCGAGACGTCGTCCCAGGTGACGGCGAAGCTCGCCACCACGAGGGCCGCTCCGAGGGCCACGGCGACGATCTGACGCCAACGGGGCCCGGACGCGCGGGAGCCCCAGATCGCCAGAGCGCCGCTCATCAGCGAGATCTCGAGAAGCGGCGAGAGGTAGGCCCAGTGCCCTGCCCTGCCGCTCTTCGGAGTCAGGAAGATGAAGGTCCAGGTGAAGAGCAACGCGACAGCCGGGAGAAGCAACGCCCGGGAGCGGAGCTCGCGCCCGGTGAGCACCCTCCAAGCGAACACCAGCAGGGCGACGCCCGCCACCGACGCCGTCGCGAAGAAGACGACCGCGTCGAGACCGGGCCCCCCCAGGACGACGTGGAGGCCGCGCAGCTTGCTCGCCAACTCGACCGACAGGTCGGGGAGTTGGCGAAAATCGATCGGATCGCGGTTGTACTCCTTGCGTCGGAACATCGCGGTGACGAAGGGGCGGAAGGTCCCGCCACCCGTCGCCAGGTTGTAGACGACGTAGTTCGCTCCGCCGAGCAGGCATCCCGCCGCGGCCGCCAAGAGCACGCGCGGCCGTCGGAGCTGCGCGAAGAGCACACGGGGGTAGAGGATCAGGCCCGCGGCGCACAATCCGCCGACCGTCCACATGGTCGGGCCGCGCAGGTTGACGGCCAGGCCGAAGCAGAGCCCGCCGAGGAACCACAGCGACGCTCTCCCCGTCTCGAAGGCGCGGCGCCAGCAGAACGCCGCGGCCGTCAGTACGATGACGTGAACGACCGATGCGAAGCCGAAGCGGATCTCTGGATAGAGATGAGGGGACGCGGCGAGGAGCGCTGCGCTCCCCAAGGCGAAGACAAAGCCATAGCGAACGAGAAACAGGAAGAGGAGCAGACAGGCGATCCACAGGTAGACACCGTAGAGGATGCGCAGACCGGACGCCGGATCGTCCCAGAGCAGGGCGGGAAGCAGGTGAACGGAGGTGATCGACGAGATGTAGCTCTTGACCATCACCGGAAGTCGTTGCGAACCCACCTCGACGGAGTAGATCGACTGATCGACTTGTTCGGCGTCCGGATTGACGAGCGAAACGAGGGGGTTGAGGCGCAGCACTTCGTCGTAGTTCATGCCGTGGGCACGGGCCTCGCGGAAGTTGACGAGGATGACGAGCGCGAGCAGGATCGCCGCGACGGCCACCCCGGGCGCGCGGCGCTCCCACCACCGCGACGCGCCGGTCCCGTCGCCTTGCACCCTCCCGTTCACGGCTGTAGAGTGTTCGAACCTGCTCATGCGAGTCGTCGTCCAGATCCCCTGCTACAACGAAGAGGAGACTCTACCGCAGACGCTCGCGGACATCCCGCGCCGCATCGAAGGCGTCGATTCGGTCGAGATCCTCGTCGTCGACGACGGCAGCACTGACCGCACGGTCGAGGTGGCCCGCCGTCTCGGTGTCCGCCATGTGGTCAGTCATCGCCGGAATCGAGGCCTGGCGGCCGCCTTCCGGTCCGGGCTCGAGCACTCCCTGCGGCTCGGCGCCGACGTCATCGTCAACACAGACGCCGACAACCAGTACGCCGGCGACGACATCCCCCGGTTGATCGCTCCGATCCTGGCGGGCGAAGCAGACATCGTGGTCGGAAATCGCCAGACGGCGACGATCCCCCACTTCTCCTGGACGAAGAAGCTCCTCCAGCGCCTGGGCAGCTCGATGATCCGCCGGCTGTCGGGCGTCGACGTCGAGGACGCGGTCAGCGGCTTCCGGGCGATGTCGCGGTGGGCGGCAAGCCGCCTGAGCATACTCTCTTCCTTCAGCTACACCATCGAGATGCTCATCCAGGCGGGCAACCAGTCGATGAGCGTCGTCCACGTACCGATCCGCGTCAACCCGCAGCTCCGCGAGTCCCGCCTCTTCCGGAGCATCCCTCAGTTCCTCCTCCACTCGGCGGTCACCGCGCTGCGCACGTATGCGATGTACCGCCCCTTGCGCGTCTTCTGGCTGCTCGGCGGCGCCCTCTGTCTGATCGGTGGCATTCCCATCGCTCGCTTCCTCTACCTTTACCTTTCGGGCGATGGCGAGGGGCACATCCAGTCCCTCATCCTCGGAGGGGTCGCTCTCGTTCTCGGTTTCCTGACGTTGCTTGTCGGCTTGTTGAGCGACCTCATCGCGTTCAACCGCCGGCTGATCGAGATGGTGCTCATGCACGAGCGGCGTCGCGACGTCGAGATCGAGAACCCGCAGCCCGCGCTCAAGGGGCCCGGCGGCGACGAGCAACCGCGCCGGTTCGCCTGACCGTCGGCGCACGGCGATGCCACCCGGCTCGACGACTCGGGTGACGCCGTCGCCGACCGGCCCCTTCGCCCTCCGCGAGAGCCGGGCCGCAGGGTTCCTCGAGTCAGCCGGGGAGGTGGAGCGGCTGGCCCGATCGGTCGCCGGACGGTTGATCCGGGGAGACCTCCCCCTCCGTCTCGCGGAGCTGAGGAGCGCGCGGGAGCCGAGATCCGCGGCGACACCGCTCGCCGCGGCCGACGGGAGAGAACCCTGCCTGGTCTACCTGCCGGCGGTCGCCTGGAGCTATCGCTTCCAGCGGCCGCAACAGCTCGCCCTGGCGCTGGCTCGGAGCAGCGGCGGCACGGTCCTCTATGTCGAGGGCTTCTCCCGGTCCTGGATCCAGCCGCGGTGGCGCCAACGTTCCGGCGGTCCCGGGGTCGTCCGCCTGCGGATGCGGGTCCCGGGCCGACCGGACCCCTATCGACAGCCACTGTCGGACCGCGCGGCGAGATCGCTCGCCGACCTCCTCGAGAGGGGGCTCGCGTCCCGGGTCTCCGCGATCGTCGCGCAGCTGCCCTTCTGGGCACCGCTCGCGTCGCGGCTCAAGGACCGGCTCGGCGTACCGCTCGTCTACGACAGCCTCGACCTCCATCGCGCCTTTCCCGGAATCCCCCAGGCGATCTCCACCGACGAGGACGACCTGCTGCGCTCGGCCGACCTGGTGACCGCGAGCTCGTCCCTGCTCGCCGAGGGAGCCCGTAGGCTGAACCGAAACGTCGCCCTCCTGCCGAACGCGGTCGCGCTCGAAGACTTCTCCCCACCGCTCGATCCGCCTCCCCAGCCTCGAACGACCGGCGCGCCGGTCCGTGCCGGCTACGTGGGTGCCCTCGGCCCCTGGTTCGACGACGAGGCGATCGCCGCCGCCGCGACCCGTCATCCAGAGTGGGAGCTCTGCCTCGCCGGCCGGGTCGAAGCGGCCGCCGTCGCCAGGCTCGCCCGCTTCCGCAATGTCCGGCTGATCGGCGAGATCCCGTACTCGGCCGTGCCGGAGTTCCTGCGGACGCTCGACGTCGCCCTGGTTCCATTTCGCGACACCGATCTGACGCGGAGCGTCGATCCCATCAAGCTCTACGAAGCCTTCGCCGTCGGTCTGCCTGTCGTGGCCCGCGACCTGCCCGAGGTCCGTCGTTGGGAAGAGCCTCTCCTCTTCACCTACCGGCATCCCGGCAAGCTCGCGGCGAGCATCGCGCGTTCGGTGGCCAGCGACACGAGCGAGGTCCGGCACAGGCGGCGTAGCCGCGTCGCCGACCACACCTGGGACCGCCGGGCGGCGGACCTCCTGGCGGCTCTCGCCTCGACGATTCGCCACCGCTGAATCGATGCGATTCGAGCGTCGCTATACTTCGTGAATGGACTCCGGAGCTTGCGCGTGAGCCTCGTCGGCTGGCTGCAGGACTGGGCTCGAGGGCTCCCTCGCAGGCTCTCCGGCGCGGCGGGCGACGCCGCGGCCTACGAGGCTCTCGGCGACCTCCTGCCGCCGTTCCTCGCGGCGCCGGTACCCCAGGACGCCTTCTTGGCCTGGGAGCGAAAGGGTTTCCACCTCACGGCGAACCACTTCTACTCCCCGATCCCCGATGTCTCGCGTCTGTCGAAGAACCTCTGGCAGCAGCGCCGGGAAGCCACCGGCATCGACTTCAACGACGCGGTGGCGCTCGAGCTCCTGACGCGCCACTTCCCCCGCTTCCTCGACGAGTACTCGAAATTCCCCCGCCACGCCGATCCGAGGCACACGCGGTTCTCCTTCGAGAACCCGACCTTCAGCGGGACCGACGCCCTGGTCTTCTACTGCATGGTGCGGCACTTCCGCCCCACGCGCATCATCGAGGTGGGCTGCGGTCACTCGTCGCTCCTCGCCGGACAGGCGGCTTCGCTCAACGGCGGCACCGATCTCCTCTGCATCGAGCCCGATCCCCCGCCCTGGCTCCGCCCCAGCTTCCCGGGTCTGACCCGGCTCATCTCCCGGCCGGTGCAGGAAGTGCCGCTCGAGCTCTTCGCCTCGCTGAGGACGAACGACATCCTGTTTATCGACGGCTCCCATGTCGTCAAGTCCGGCAGCGACGTCGTCTTCCTCTTCCTCGAAGTACTGCCGCGGCTGGCTCCCGGGGTCGTCGTCCACGTCCACGACATCTTCCTGCCCGACGACTACCCTCGCTCCTGGGTGGTCGACCTCCACTACTTCTGGAACGAGCAGTACCTGCTGCACGCCTACCTCCTCGGCAACACGGGTGTCGAGGTCCTCTTCGGCAATACCTACATGGAGCGGCGGTACCCTGCCGAGATGCGGAAGACCTTCCCCGATTCGCCCTGGTGGGGTGGCGGGAGCTTCTGGTTCCGCATCGGGCGGCCGTCGACGTGAGCGCAGGCACCGCGGGAAGGCGCTGCCGTCGCGCTGCTCAGTGCGTCGCCGCCCGCCTCGACCGGTGGGGCCGCCAGGGCTCGCCCCACTTCTCCTCGAACCGCCGACGATTCTCTTCGAAGATCTGCTCGTAGCGGGCGCTGTCGAGCCGCCGGAAGGACGACTTGCCCCAGTGGTGCACGAACACGTCCTCGGCGCAGACCACCCGGAGGCCCGCCTGCCGCACTCGTTTCGCGAAGTCGTCATCCTCGAACATGCCGACACCGAACCGCTCGTCGAGGAGGCCGATCTCGTCGAGGAGCCTGCGCCGCATCGCGACGCAGAACATCGCGAGGACCGGGATGTCGAACGTCTCGTCGCTGTGCCGGACGACCCGCGCCGAGGCGAAGGGATCGAGCTCGCCGAGATCGCGATAGGTCACCGGAATCTGGGCCTCGTTGCCGATCCAGTTCGTCACCGGCCCGATCAGGCCGATCGACGGATCGCGCTCCAGGTAGCGCAGCAGCCGTGCCAGCCAGCCGCGGGTGACCACGGTGTCGTCGTTGAGCAGGACGACGTAGTCGCTGTCGGTCGCCCGCTCGATCGCCTGATTGTTGGCGCGCGGGAACCCGACGTTCTCCTCGTTGAAGAGGACGGTCAGCCTGGGGTCGGCCGCCTGCCGCTCGCGGAGGAAGGCGTGGAGCTCCTCGCTGGACGAGTTGTCGACGACCACCACCTCGTACCTCGGATAGAGGGTGTTGTCGCGGATGCTGTCGAGGCAGAGGCGCAGGTAGTCGAGGTTCTCGTAGCTGACGATGACGATCGTCGCCCGGCCGTAGAGCCCGGCCATCTCCGAAGCGAGGCTCTCCTGGCGCCGCTCCCAGGTTTCCTGCCGGGCCGCCTCGACCCTCGCCACGACACGCCCAGGGTCACGTTCGGCCAGCGCGGCCTCGAGCTGCGGCACGAAGTCCGCGCGCCGGTCGACCGGGTAGAAGTGCTCCCGATAGGGTTCGAGCTCCGGCAGGGAGACGGCGACGACCGGCTTGCCGGCGCTCAGATACTCGTAGAACTTGACCGGGTTGGTTGCGCGCGTCAGCTCGTTGCGATGGAACGGGATGATCGCCACGTCGAAGGCGGCGAGGTGCCGCGGGAGCTCATGGTAGGGGCGCTCCCCGAGGAGCTCGACGTTCGGCAGGCGCGCCAGCTCGCTGATGGCGGCGCCGAACGTGCTGCCGATCAGCACGAAGCGCCACTCGGGGCGCCTCCTTGCCGCCTCGGCCACCAGCTCCGTGTCGAACCACTCCGCGATGGCGCCGTAGTAGCCGACCACCGGCTGTTCGTTGCGCGCCGCCGGAGCCCGCAGCGCCGAATGGAAGTGTGAGAAGTCGGCCGCGTTGGGCAGGAGGAGCCGCCGCCGCGAGCCCTCCGTCTTTTCATAGAGCGCGCGCGCCGACGTCACCACCAGGTCGGCGTCGGCCACCAGCTCCTCCTCGTGAGCAAGCATCGCAGCTCCTGTGTTGGCGAAGCCCGAGTGCTCGTCCATGCAGTCGTAGACCAGCCGCCAGCCCCAGCGCACCCGCGCTTCCTTGGCAAGGGGCGCCCAGAAGGGGAGCTGGACCACGCAGACCGTCGGATGGTCGCCCGCGGCCCGGCGAAAATCGTCGAGGGCGGCGAGGGCCAGCTCCCGGCTCGCCGGGTCGATCTCGTCGGCATAGAGGTTGAGATCGCGTGCAGCTGGGAGCTCGAGGTCGAAGACGAGGGGTTCCCGTTCGCTCCAGCGCGCCTTCGACTGAGGGGACAGAAAGCGGGTCCGCACGTAGGACACGCGGTGGCCTGCGACGGCGAAGCGGCGGCACAGCTGCTGCGGCCGCTGGAAGCGGAAGTCCCAGTCGATGATCGGGAAGCAGACGATGTCGTAGCCCCGGCACCCGTGATGCGACGGAGCATCGGGGAGGTGGATCGCAGCGCCACGGCTCAGGGGTCCTCGGTTCGCGGACGGCTGCCGTCGGACGAGCGCCCGAAGCAGGCGCCGACCGCCCGCCACCCGGCGTCGGAGCTGCCAGTAGAATGAGCCGAGCCTCCACAACCGCGACGAATGGATGCCCGCGAGCTCGCCGCGCAGGCGGTCGATTTCGGCCCATGTCGCCGACTTTCGCTCGACCTCGGCGCGCATCGAGGCGACCTCGCGTTCGAGGTCGACGATGCGTTTCGAGGCCGCCACCAGACTCTCCCGGAGGCGCCATTCGTCGACCTCGCGGGCGGCGCGTTCCGCTTCGTCGCCGACGGCGGGTACGTCGCGCAGTGCTTCGACGGCGGCCTCGAGGAGGAACGCTGGAAGCTCCAACCACAGCTCTCGCCAGCGGGCGTCCGCCTCTTCCGCGTCGGACGACCGCCGGCTCGCTCGCAGTGGTCGTCCTCCGGGGCGGCGGGCGACGACGAGCCATCGGTAGGCAGGCTCGAGGTCGTCGTACGGGGCCAGATTCCGATTGAACCAATCGCTCAGCCGCCATCCGAAAGGACGCAACCGCTCGACCTCCAGGCAGACCAGGAGGAACGGGAGGAGGCTGCGGAGCCAGGGAGCGTGCGCGTTGGGCACCAGCTCACACTGCCAACCGAGGCTTTCGAGCGTCGCCCTCGTCCTGGCCAGGGACGGGAGGCCCCGCGAGAAGTGCTCTTCCAACCAGGAGTAGTCGCGACCGGTGAAGCGGCGGTACATCTCGTTGATGTGGAGGTCGGTGCGTTCCGCCTCCCCCACGTCGGAGAACGGTGCGGCGACGACGATGCCGCTGGTCGCCAGCCCGGAAAGGCGGGCAAGAAAAGCGTGTCGCTGCGCGCTCTCGACGTGCTCCAAGGTGTCGATACTGACCACGAGGTCGAAGCGCTGCCCGTCGAGGGCCGGAGAATTGACGTCCCCTGCGATCCGGTCCTCGGCCTCCCGCCCCGCGAGCAGCGGATCGATGCACACGGTGGGAAAGCCCGGCAGCAGCTGATGCAGCAGGCATTCGGGACCGCTGCCGACGTCCAACAGCCGGACCGGACGATCGGCGGTCATCTCCCGCAGCACCTCGACGACGGCCCGGTAGCGGCTGTACTGGTCGAAGAGGATGGGGAGATGATGGTGCTCGCCCGGCGATCCCACGTCGTCGATTCTCCTCACTGCCAGAGGATCGGTGCCGCTCTGGTGCGGGGCACCCGGGACAGCGCGGTGCCGATCGCCACGACCCCGACGCCGGCGGCGAGGATCGAGATCGAGCGGTAGAGGAGCGGCTCGGTGCCGAGCAACGACACCGCTCGGAGCAGAAGAAAGTAGAGAGGCGGCTGCTCAGCCATCGGCGAGGCCCGCTGCGGCGTCGACGAGGAATGGACCGCAGGGCTCGCCGGCGAGAGCGTGGACGATCCGCTCCGCCGCGCGACCGTCGCCGTAGGGATTGACCGCCCTGGCCATCGCCTGATACGCCTCCCCGTCGGTCAGCAGACGTACCGTCGCGGCGACGATCCTCCGGGTGTCCGTACCGACGACCTCGGCCACGCCCGCCGCGACGCCCTCTGGCCGCTCGGTCTTGTCCCGCAGGACCAGAACCGGCTTCCCGAAGGTCGGCGCCTCCTCCTGGATCCC
>CAZYQW010000048.1:0-12737 GCA_964649825.1 uncultured Phycisphaeraceae bacterium
GCGGAGCCGGCAGCATTCGAGAAGACGGAGGCCCGCGCCGTAGAGCAGGGTCGCCATCAGCTTCGGCGCGCCGGACATGCGCGTCAAGACGGCGCGCACCTCGTCGCGGGTGAGCACGACCGGCACGCGCGCCGGGCGGCGCGTACGCACCAAGTCATCGAGCCAGGGCAGATCGCGGCCGATCACCTCGCGGTAAAGGAAGAGCAGCGCGGCAAGTGCCTGGTTCTGCGTCGAGGCCGCGACGTGATGCCGCTCCGCCAGATCGGTGAGGAACGCCGTGACGTGCTCGGGGCCCAGGTCGCGTGGATCGCGCCGGCCGTGGAAATCGTAGTACCGGCGCATCCAATGAAGGTAAGCCTTCTCCGTGCGCGGACAGTGGCGCAATCGCATCGCCGCGCGCGCTTGGTCGCCGAGCCGCGGCGAAGTCAACGGGCGCGAGGTTGGCCGCGGCGCCGCGTTCGGGCCCGCAGGCTCGGAGCCACCTTCGCAGACGATGCTCGCCCCGCCCGACTCATCGGCGCGGAGAGTGTCAGTCGCGATCGCACGCGCGTACGTCAAGCCGGAGGATTCCACGGTTTCTTCCATCGGCCGCGTCCACCCGCTCCCGCCACTCGTGCCGCATCGCCTGCACTGGCGTGCTCGCGCACTCGCCGATGTGCGCTGGTACACGGCGACGATCGGTCGCCGTGGCCGCGGGAGCGTCAAGCCTCGGGCACGTGCCGACGGATCTTCCCGCAAACCAGCATGAACAAGCGGGCTCGAGTGCCGCAGACGCATCGCCGCTCGCGTCCGGTCGCCGAGTCGCGCGGCCCGTTGCAGCGGCGGATCGCGGTCCGGATCTGCCCCATCGCGTACCCAGGAGGCGCCATCCGCGCGAGGGCTCGTCCACTGCGACGCGTCGCCGCGGCGGCTCACCCGTGGAAACGACCAAGTGATCCCCGTCAGTTCCATTGCGTCGAATCGCCGCTGCGGCGGTGAACTCCCCCTTTCAAGGTGGGACGCGAGCCCAAGGAGACTATCCAAAGAGCCGGCCCGAGACAATCGTCAGTTGACCGACGACGAAGTCAGGGTGTCCTGACCCATGCCCACGCGTGTAGATCCGCCGAATCACTCCCACACCTCCGAACGGCCCTCGAGCGGTCGATCTGTGCGCCGCTGCCCGGCTCGCCCTGCGATCCCGGCCCCGGACCGGCCCGCTCCGTCGACGAGCGTCCCGCGACGTACGGAGCCGGCGGCTGGATCGCGGCGCGCCCGGGCCCTACGACCGCGCGGACTGCGTCGACTTGATGTAGCGCGCCGGCTTCCTCCGCGAGACGCGGCCCGACGGGACGGAAGTTCCTCGCGCGCCTCACCGGCCGAAGTCATCAAGCCGTGGCACGGTCGACGTCCTGCGCCCACGGGATCGAGCAGGCGCCGCACCACATCGATCCGCTCTACGGCACGCCCTCGCCACCGAACGCGTCGACCCGAACCCATCGCTCCGCGTCGCTCCGGCCTGCCTGGACGGCGCCCGCGTTCCGCGGTACCGTTGTCGCAACTCGGCCGACGGAAACCGTCAACGACTCGAAAGGAATTGGAACGTGAGCAAGACGCTCTGCAGGACTCTCGTTGCAACGATGCTTGGCATGTCCCCCGCGATCGCGGGCCAGACGTGGACGTTCGATGTCAACACCTCCGGGCAGGACGTCTCCTGGACGTCGCCCACTTCGGTCGATCCGGCGGCTTCGGTCTACGAGGTCGACTACAACATCACCTTGATCGAAGCCGACGTCATCTTCCTTGGGATCCCGTTCAACAACATCAACGTGACGAGCCAGATCCCGCCGGACCTGAAGGCGGCATCGATCGAGATCCCGGGACCGGCCCCGGTCCAGGCTCTGAACCAGATGGTGGTGGTGCCGCCGCCGCCGGATCCCCCCGCCTTCGCGGCCACGCTGTCGTTCGGATTGAACGCAACGGGGTTCGGTTTCGCGAGCGCGACGAACGTGACGCTCGGCACGCTCGTCGTCAACCTGCCGGTCTTCGGGAATCAAACGGTCACGCTGACGAACGTCCGCATCGTCGGCCAGCTCACCATCCACGGCGGATGGTACGACCTCGGCCACGCACTCGCCGGGTCGACCGGGACGCCGGTGCTCTCCGGGTCCGGCGCGCTGAAGGCCGGCACCCCGGTCACGATCTCGTTGACCAACGCCGCGCAGTCGTCGCCGACCCTCTTCGTCGTCGGGCTGTCGCAGATCAACGTCCCGTTCGAGGGTGGCATCATGGTGCCGTCGCTGGACCTCATCACGACGATCCCGACCGACGCGAACGGGAGCATCGTGATCCCCGCGGTCTGGCCGGCCGCCATTCCGCCGAATCTGTCGGTGTACATGCAGTACTGGGTGCTCAACTCGACGAGCACCGCGGTCAACGGCGCGTCGAACGGGTTGCGGGCCGTCTCCCAGTAAGGCCCGCGCAACGAGGAGTTTCCTGTCTTGGGCGCGGCATCTTCGTTCCTGGCCCGACGCGGCAACGACCGCGTACGCGAGATGCGCCAAGGATGAGCAACGCAGCCAGGGGCGGAGAGGCCGCCCAAGACGGGAAGTGACTCTCTCGTAGGCTCTCGGCGGCCGGAGGATCACCACGGTCCTTCGGGCCGCGGGTCGAGCGCCGGCCGCACCCCCACGTGGCCGCGCCATCGACAGGGAGCGATCGGACGCCCACCCGTCGCTCCCTCCCACCCGTTCCCCAGCGGGTCGTGAACCGGACGGTTCGTCCGAGAGTCCGAGACGCGCGGCCGTCCCCCCCCTTCCACCCACTCGCGCGGCCCGTCGCCTGTCCGGTGGTTCGTCTTCGGGAAGTCGGGATCGCCGGTTCGGGCGCCAGGACGGACCGGGAGACGAACGAGGCGGCGAACCGTGGTCGGCCCGCCGCCTCGTCGAAGGACGACGACGTCGACTCGATCAGGGAGCGATCGTGGTCGAGACGTCGTTGGTGACGATCGCGGTCGCGTCGACCGGCGCGATCGCCGCGAAGAAGACCGGCACCGACACGCCGATGGTCGCGATCCCGGCCGGAATCGCGAGCGTCGCCGTGGCCCGGCCCAAGTGGTCCAGGTTGCCGGTGAAATTGACGACGATCGGGTTCGGGGTGATCGTGAGGTTGATGAAGATGTTGGTCACCGGATCGAAGGCCAGCCCCGCGAGGGTCTGACTGGTCGGTTGGGTGATGAACGCGAGCAGCAGGTACTGCGTGTTCGGACGGCAGGTGTAGATGTCGTAGTCGACCGTTCCGCCCGCGGTCAGGCTGATCGTGCCCGGGCCGACGAAGACGAGGGCTCGCGGCTCACCGTGCGCACCGGGCGAGGGCGCCCGGTTCGGCACGAAGTCCTCGAAGTTGTTGTCGGTGTCGCTGCCCGTCGGCCACCGCGTCAACGAGACGCCGCCGAAGGCGAAGTCGAGCGCCGACTGGAACTCGAGCATGTCGTTTCCGACCACGTCGGAGTCGGAGCAGAGTGCCTGGGCCGGATCCTCGTACGCGCAAACGTCCGCCAACCCGCCGAGCGCGTCGATGAGCTGGACCACGTCCGTTCCGTTCTCGAAGTCGGCGCTCGCCGAGAGGAGATCCGGCGCGCCGCCGTTGTGGCCGACCGGCGTCACCACGTTGGTGACTCCGCCCGCCGTGTCCGCGATCACGTAGAGCCCGTCGGCGCCGATCGTCGTGCCGTCCGGAATCGCGATGTCGCTCGCCCCGTTCACTTGGCCGCAGGATGCCGCCGCACCACCCTCGATGCTGACCAGACGCCACCCGCCGATGTTGGCACCGGCCGGACCGGCGAGCTCGTAGAAGGCGTTGCCGTCGTCGGCTCCGTCCGAGTCGTAGAAGATCTCGTTCAGGACGACCGGTCCGTCGATCGGCGACACCTGACCGCGGATCTCTCCGCCCGGGAACATCGAGGAATGGACGTTCGCGTACCAGAGGCCCGCGAGGAGGTCCGCCGCCTGCGTGGCGTTCAGGACCGCCGATCCGACCGCCGGGTTGGCGGCGACGCCGATGTTGACCTGGACCCCCGCGTTCACGCCCGGCGCGGCCGGACCATGGAAGTGCGCCGCCGTCGGGGACCCGAGCAGCCCACCGTACGAGATCGACCAGCGCAGCGTGTTCGTCGCGGTCTCGAACGCGATCCGACCGACTCCCGTCGCGGGCGAGCCGTTCGTCGGCACCTCCTGGGAGGCGTCGATCGGGAAGGTCGAGTGGAGGATCGGGCCGGTGATCGGGGCGACCTGCCCGCGGACCTCTCCGCCCGGAAACGCGGCGGTATGGACGTTGACGTACCAGAGCCCCGCGAGCAGATCCGCCCGCTGGGTCGCGTTGAGCGTCGTCGACCCGATGGCCGGGTTCGCGGTGCCGATGTTCACCTGGACGCCCGCGTTCACGCCGGGCGCGGCGGGGCCGTGGAAGTGGGCGGCCGTGGCGGCGCCCGACAGACCGCCGTAGGAGACGCGCCAGGTCAACAGGCCGCTCACGGTGTCGAGCGAGATCTTGCCCGTGCCGGTACCGGCCGAGCCGCTCGGCGGCACCTCTTGCGCCCCGTCGATGTTGAAGTTCGCGCGAACCACGGTCGCACCAGCATCGGGGCTGACGAGCGCGGCGACGAGAATGGCCGCGGCGATGAAGACTCTCGGTTGCGAAGCACTCATGCGGATGGTCTCTCCTCTTCTGTGGCTAGGGGCGCCTCGACCGCTCCAACGCGGGAGGCCGCCGGCAACGACGGGGATGAATCTAGCACAGGTTCGCCGCGCCGCAGCATTCGAGCACGGCCGAACCGACGGATTGCGTTAGTCGCAACACACTCTTTGATGGACACTTACGAAAAAATGAACGCCGCTGGATGCAAAGACCCTGGGGGGCCGCATCGCACTTCGAGATACGGCGAGATCGAGCTCGTTGGATTCCAAGTCCCGTGAGAACGAGCGGCTTGCACTCGAGCGCTCATTTCGACACGACCGGTCGACTCCGGGGACGGTCACGAGCTCGCCGGCGCCGGTTCGGTCGGGTCGGCCCGCAGGAACAGCGCGTCCCCTTTTTCGAGGACGTGCCCTTCCCGCATCGAGTGCGCGCCCCCCCACGCGGCAAGCTCCGCGAGCGGCGCGACGAACCGCGCGTTCGCGTCGCGGGGATCGGCGAGCACCGCGACGTTCCAGTTGCGCCAGACCTCGGCCGATTTCTCGGGCATGGCGGGCGCGAGCAGCAACGTCGCGATCCGCAGCGACTCCGCGCACGTCGTGAGGATCTCCCCGACCTGGGCCATCGCGGCGTCCGTCTCCGCCTTCGCGAGCGTGAACGGGCGCGTGGCGGTGATCATCCGGTCGACCTCCTCCACCAGCCCGATGCCGCGCCGCAGCGCGACGTCGAGCCGGAGCTCGCCGATGTCCTCGACGAAGCCCCGGACCGCCTCCGCGGCGCGCGCGCGGAGGTCGAACGTCGTTCCGTCGCCCGCCGTGACCACGCCGGTCGCAAGGGCGGGAAGCGCGCCGCCGAAGTACTTCTGGACCATGCTCGCCACCCGGCTGACCGCGTTCCCGACGCCGTTCGCGAGCTCGGAGTTGTAGACGTCGACGAAGCGACCGTACGCGAAATCGGCGTCCGAGGCCCCGGTCGGGCCCTGGGTCGCCAGGTACCAGCGCACCGCGTCGCGGTGGAACCGCTCGGCGTACTTCTCGAGGCGATCGATCTCGATGAAGTTGCCGAGGCTCTTCGACATCTTCACGCCGTCCGCCACGAAGTAGCCGTGCGCGTACACGGTGCGCGGCAGCGGCTCGTGCAGCGCGAGGAGCATCGCGGGCCAGATGACGGCGTGGAACCAAAGGATGTCCTTCGCCATCATGTGGACGTCGGCCGGCCAGAACTTGCGTCGTGCATCGTTGTCCACTGTCGTCAGGTAATTGCTCAGGGCCTCGATCCAGACGTAGATGCGGTGGTCCGGATCGTTCGGCATCCGGATGCCCCAATCGACGTCCTCGGGCCGGATGCGCCGGCTCACCGGCACCTTCTGCAGCCCCTGGTTCAACCGCCCGAGCACCTCGTTGCGACGCGCGTCGGGCAGGATCCGAAGGCGTCCCGAGTCGATCTCCTCGCGGAGCCTCGCTTCGTACCGGTCGAGCCGGAAGAAGTAGTTGCGCTCGACCCGCTTCTCGAGCGGCTTGTTGGTGACCGGGCTCTTGAAGTCGTGGCGCTTCGCGACCGTCTCGGTGAGGTACTCTTCCTGCGACGCGTCCCACCACCCCTCGTAGTCGCCGAGCTCGATGTCGCCGGAGTCGACGAGCCGCTGGATGTAGGACGCGGCGCGCTTCTTGTGACGCTCCTCGGTGGTGCGGACGAAGTCATCGTTCGAGAAGTTCATCGCGGCGAACGCCTTCCGGAACTCCGCCGCGTTCCGATCGGCCCATTCGATCGGAGAGACCTTGTGATCTGCCGCCGACTTCACGACCTTCTCCGCGTGCTCGTCGGTGCCGGTGAGGAAGAAGACCTCGCGCCCGAGCAGCCGCTCGGCCCGCGCCGTGACGTCGGCGAGGAGCGTGGTGTAGCAGTGCCCGATGTGCGGCCGATCGTTGACGTAGTAGATCGGGGTGGTGACGTAGAAGCGTTCCATTGGCGCATTCTAGGGTGGCCCGCCCCGGATCGAACGGCGACAAAACAACGCCCGTGGATCGGCGCTGGATCGACGCTGGATCGGCGATTCGACCGGGGACGCGTGCTCCGGCCATCGAGGCCGATCGAGGTCGTTGCGCACGAACCCAAGTACGGCGTACTCTTGGAACTCACCGCCTTCCCCGAGAGGCCATCGATGATCGCTCCCTCGCTCGCCACCGGTCTGATCGTCTCGATCACGTTCTCCCCGCCCGGCCTTCGCGGCGGCGGCCCGGCGCCGGTGCCGCCGCCGGGGTTCTCGTGCGTCTCGGCCGCGCTGCGGGCGCAGGTCGCGGCGACACGGCCGGCGGCCGGGACAGAGCAGCAGCTCGCGGCCCCGCCGCTCTTCCCGTTCGACCCGATCGGAGGCCGCCACCACGCGGACGTCTTCCCGGGCGGCTTCGTCGATCTCGACCCGACGAGCCCGGGATACTACGACTTCTCCTGCCGTGCCTTCGCGTACGACGGTCACCGCGGGCAGGACGTCGGACTGCGGAGCTTCGCCGAGCAGGCGATCGGCGTGCCCGTCTTCGCGGTGCGGGACGGCGTCGTGCTCTTCGCTCAAGACGGATTCGAGGACATGAACACCGCGTCGAGCACGAACGACGGCAACTACATCATCCTCGACCACGGCAGCGGGCAGCAGACGTGGTACTTCCACCTCCGGAAGAACAGCGTCGCGTTTCAAGTCGGGCAGCCGGTGAAGGAGGGGGATCAGGTCGGCCTCGCGGCTTCGTCGGGGTTCAGCTTCGGGCCGCACCTGCACTTCGAGGTGCAGCAGAACAACGTCGCGGTGGAGCCGCACGCGGGTGACTGCCGTCCCGGACCATCCGGTTTCGCGATGCAGGAGCCGCTGGATCTCTCCACCTTCCTCTACGACTTCGGGGTGACCACGGTCGACCTGACGCAGGTCGCGGGCCTGCCCCATCCGATGCCGACCGACGCGCAAGTCGGGTTCACCGACACGTTCACCCGGTTCTGGCTCGCGGGGGCGAACCTGCCGCCCCACAGCACGTGGCGCGTCCGCTGGTTCCGGCCGAACGGGACCGTCGCGCTCGACTCGCTCGCGGTGCCGTTCGCGAACCCCGAATGGTGGCGGACCTACTGGTTCTGGTGGGAGTACGACCTCCCGGAGATGCACACGACCGCGGGGACGTGGCGCGTCGAGGTCGACTTCAACGGAGCCGTCTTGATCGACGCGCCGATCGAGGTGGTCGCGACGAAGGTCCCCGGGTTCAACCGTCCGCCCGCGCCGATCCAGGTCGCGTTCGATCCCGCGACGCCGGGCGAGGGCCGATCGGTCGCGTGCCGCGTCGGCGCGCCGGTCCTCCTCGAGGACCTCGACTGGGACGTCGTTCGGTACCGGTACCAATGGATGAAGAACGGATTGATGATCCGCGACGTCGTGCACGCCGGTCGAGTCGACCGCCTGCCTCGCGACGCCGTGAGCGCGGGCGACTCGCTCCTGTGCACCGTCACTCCGAACGACGGCAAGATCGACGGTGCGCCGGCCTCCTCGAGCGCAACCGTCACCACGAACCCGTGGACGAACCTGGGCGCCGCGAAGCACGGCGGTCCCGGAGTCCCCCACCTCCTCGCGGAGGGCGACCTCATGACCGGGTCCCTGCACGCGATGACGTTGACCCAGGCCGCGCCGAACGCGTTCACGTTCTGGTTCGTCTCGACCAGCGCGACGCCGACACCGTTCCTGAACGGCACGCTCGTCCCGTTTCCAGTACAGCTCGCGGTCGGCCTGACGACGAACGCCGGCGGTTCCCTCGCGCTGCCCTACGTCTGGCCGCCAAGCGTCCCGTCGGCGGTGCCGATCGTCGTTCAGGCGTGGATCCAGGATCCGGCCGCCGACCTGGGCGCGAGCGCATCGAACGCGGTGATCGCGGTCACCCCGTAGCCGGACGCACCGCCTCCAGCAGATCGTCGGCGCGATCGGAGAAGAAGGCGTCGACGCCCAGCGCGCGGAGCCGGTTCATTCCGGCGACGTCGTTCACCGTGTAGGCGGCGACGATCGCGCCGGCGTCGTGCGCGCTGGCCACCATCCCGACGTCGATCTCGCGGCGGCTCGCGCTGAAGACGGCGGCCGCGTGCTCGCGGACGATCTGCCCGGCCGTCCGGCCCGCGTGCGCCGCTCGATCGAAGAGCACGCCACGCGCCACCTCCGGGTCGATGGCCCGAGCGTGGTCGAGCGCCCGCGGGTCGAACGACGAGACGATGACCCGGTCACGACATCCGGCGTCGCGCACGCACGCGAGCACCGCCTCGACGATCCCCCCCGCCGCGTCGTCGGCCACTGCCTCGGCCTTGACCTCGACGTTCACCGGCGTCCCGTCGCCGATGGCGGCGAGCGCCTCGCGGAGGGTGGGGACGCGCGTCCCCGTGAACCGCTCGTCGAACCACGCCCCCGCGTCGAGCGCGGCCACCTCGGACCACGCGCGGGCGAGGACGGGTCCGGAGCCGTTCGTCGTCCGATCGAGGGTGTCGTCGTGGATCACGACCAGGGCCCGATCCGCCGTCCACGTGACGTCAAGCTCGATCAGATCCGCACCCACCTCGACCGCGCGTCGAAACGCGGGAACGGTGTTCTCGGGGGCCCGCGCGGACAGACCGCGGTGGGCGATGATCCACGGCCGGTCGGTGCGGCGGGTCAGGTCCGTGATCGTTCGTGCACGTGGAGTCCGGTCGCCTTCCGACATCGAGGTAGCTCCGCTTTCGTAGCCCCGGACGTGCGTCAGATCGTCGCGCCGGCTCCGGACCGCGACCCGAGGCTTTACTCGGCCGCGGCGCATGGGAAAATACCGCGGTTCAGCTCCGGGGCGAGGAAGAACACTCCCTCTCTGGAGCTGTCCGTTGAACGAACAAGAAGTCCTCGAGCTCGAGAATCGCGTCGAGGAGCAGGTGCGCGTCCTCCGCGCCCGCTCGAAGGGCCTCTCCTGGGCGCAGGTCGCGACCGCCTTGAAGATCTCCGCGCCGCGGGCGAAGGAGATCGCCATGCGTGCCCTCGGGGTGGGGCACGCCGAGAAGGTGACGCCCGAGAAGGCAGAGGAGGCGCTTCAGTACCTCGACGGCGACCGCTGAACGCCGGTCCCGGAACCGCTCAGCCTCCGTTCCCGGCGGACGGCAGCTCTCCGCGCGCCACGCCGTCGAGCATCGCCTGCAGGCGCCGCGTGATCCCGACGAGATCCTCGCGCGCGATCAGGTTGTCGCTCTCGGCCGGGTCGCTCACCACGTCGAACAGGCGTCCGTTGTCGTAGAGCTTGTACCGTGCGACGCGGATGCACGTGCGGTCGCGCACCTGCGAGAACGCCCACTGGCGTCCGCTCTTGCCGTCGCCGGTCAGCACCGACGCGAAGCTCACGCCGTCGACGATGCGAGACGCCGGGAGCGTCGCGCCACCGAGCTCGGTGAACGTCGGCAGGAAGTCGCTGAAGTCGACGAGATCGTCGACCGTGCGTCCGGCCGGCACTCGCCCGGGCCATCGCGCGACGAGGGGCACGCGCATGCCCGCCTCCGAGGCCCGCCCCTTTTCGCCGGTCCGGTCCACGCCGCGAAACCGCACGGCGACCTCGGGAGGCGTCCCGTTGTCGCTCGTGAACAGGACCAACGTCCGCGACGCGAGTCCAGCTTCGTCGAGCGCGTCGACGATCCGCCCGACGAGCTCGTCGAGGTACTCGACCATCGGGCCGAAGTTCCCGAGCGCGGGAACCGGCGCGGCCGGCGCGTGCCCTCCCGTCTGACGGGGAGTCGGCTCGAACGGCCCATGCGGAAGGGTCATCGAGTAGAACGCGAGGAACGGCGCCTCGTGCTCCGAGCGAACGAAGCGCGCGATCGCCTCCGCGAACAGGTCAGGTCCGTACACGCCGGCCAGGTCCGCGCGCACCGCGCCGTCCTCGAACACGACCGGCGACCAGTAGCGCGACGTGTATCCCTCTCCCGACTTCCACATCCAGCAGCACGACTCGTCGAATCCGCACTCCGACAGATGGCGAGGATGCGCGTCGAACCGCGCGAGCTGCCACTTCCCGGCGATCGCGGTCTCGTATCCGGCGTCCCTCAGGAGCTGCGCGAACGTGACCTCGTCCTCGGTTCGCAGGTGGAGCTCGCGTCCCGCCGCTTCCTCGAGGTGCTGGATGTTGTTCGTCCAGCCGGTGCGAAACGGGTAGCGGCCGGTCAGTAGCTCGACCCGCGACGGCGTGCAGAGCGGCGTCGCGTAGCAACACTCGAAACGGGTCCCCTCCGCGGCCAGTCGATCGATGCGCGGCGTCGCGAACGACTCGCCGCCGTAGCAGCCGATGCCATCGATCCCCAGGTCGTCGGCCATGATCAGCACGATGTTCGGCCGCGGGTCCGAGTCGCCGGGCCGGCACGACGCCCACGTCGAGGCCGCGGCGGTCGCGCAGACCGTCTTCAAGAACTGGCGTCTCGTGGGCGAGGACGTCACCGCGCGCCTCCGTCGCGTCGCAAGTTGAGCGTTTCATTCTGGCGTCACTCCGAGGAGGGGACAAGCGAGGGCCGCCGATGCGTTCAACAGACGACGGCAAACGACCGATAAGAGTCCGCAGAAGATGACACCGGGTCGGCGGTGCCGATCCGCGAGGAGGAGATCGGAATGGCAAGTTCGAGCATGCGCGTCGGGAGCGCGTTCGTGGGAGCGCTCCTCACGGTTCCCGCCGCGAACGCGGCCGACTACGTGATCGCGGGACCGAGCGCGACGCTGACTCCCGGCAGCGGGCAGTGGTCCTGGGACGGCGGCACGCGGATCCAGCCGCTCAAGGAGGCGATCGAGAACGACGCGTATTTCGGCGCGGCGGGGACGGTGCCGATCGAGATCGACACGCTCTCGCTCGCCAAGGTCGATGCGAACTCGCTCGCGAGCGTCGACGCGTTCGCGGCGACGTGGTGGTGGGATCAGGACACGCCCCTCGGGGTGGCGCAGGCGATCATCGACTTCTTCCTGGCCGGCGGTGATCTGATCCTCTTCCAGGACAGCCCGACGTCCGACTTCATCGGCGAGCTGCTCGGGGTGCCGACCGCCGTATCCGACGGGTCGACCTCGTTCGGCGGGAACCCGCTGCACGACGGCCCGTTCGGCGTCGCGTCGCAGGTGCTCCAGTGGGGAGCGACCGGACGACTCGACCCGGGCCACGTGCTGGACCGCGGGGGACACGTCGCGTCGATCAACGCGAGCGGCGAGGCGACGGCGGCGATCTGGAACGCCGGTGAATTCGCACCGACGGCCGGCCGCCTGTTGATCGTCGCCGACGTCGACATGGTCAGCTCGGCCACGGCGACCTACGAAGCCCCGCTGAACGACAACGCGCGGTTCGCCCTCAACGGGATCGCGTTCGCGACCGGGGCGTTCGGCACGCTCCACTACTACGGCCAGGGCTGCCCCGGCACGGGCGGCATCGTCCCGACGCTGATCGCGGCCGGTGCGTTCGTCGCAGGTCAGCCGATGTACCTGGTGGCGGGCGACGCGCTGGGCGGCTCCGACGCGCTGGTCCTGTTCGGCTCGGACCCGGCGTCGACCCCGATCGGCAGCACGGGGTGCTTCCAGTTGATCGCTCCCGTGCTGAACCCGCCCCTGCCGTTCTTGCTCGGCGGCGTCGGTGCCGGGAAGGGAGGCGCGATCCTCGTCGGTGTGCTTCCTCCCGACAGCTCGGGTTTCACGTTCGCGTGCCAGCTCTTCGTGAAGGACCCGGTCGCGCCCACCGGCTTCTCGGCCTCGCGCGGGGTGCAGATCACGATCTCGGAGTGACGGGGCTCGCGCCCCGGGGCGGCGGGCACGGGCCCGACCGGCGCCAAACGGACTCAACGAATCGCTTCCGCTTCCGTACTGTGCACCGGCTTGCGACGCACGTACGGAGGCGACCGATGAATGCGTTTCGCGCGGATCGAGCGACGAGGACGGTCCTAGCCGCCCGTGGTGAAAGTCATTCCGGCTGCGGCGGGCCCTCGCGACCGATCTCTTCGTTGCAGGATCCTCGACGTACAGGCAGTACGCCTGCGGTCCTGCGCCTCGATCTCGGTCGCGATGACCTCGCCTCGCTTCG
>CAZYQW010000049.1:0-95419 GCA_964649825.1 uncultured Phycisphaeraceae bacterium
CGTTTCTCCGGGGCCCTCGTCATCGCTTGCTGCGTTGCTCCTCCTCGACGTATCTCGAATACGCGGTCGTCGTCGCGCCTTGCCAGCGACGACGATGACCTCCGGATAATCCACCAACAATCTGAATCACACCACTAGGGACGTGACTCCGAGTTCTCGTGGATTCTCCTGGGGCGCTCGGCACGTGATCCTGGAACCACGCCTGGAATCACTGATCGGGACCGGGCGGGACGCCCGCCGGGGACGGCCGCGGGCTGGAGTCCGCGACCGCCGTGTTCTGGAAGGTGCGGATCCACCATCGCGCCCTCTCCTTGGTCAGGACGCTCAGTCCGATCTGCCGCTCCGGGGGACGCTGGCTGCCGTCGTCGAGCACGAACGGTCCCACCGTCATCTCCACCCGCGCGACGGCTACGTCGGGCCGCAGGAAGAGCACGTCGATGTCTCCGGTCTCCATGACCGCCGCGCGGAGCGCGGTGCGGAAGACCTCATGAACCAAGGGGCGGTCCTCCGGCAGCCGCCAGCGCCGGCCGCGCACGTTCACGAGGACCGCGTCCGGCGCGTAGAGAGCGAGGTATCCGTCCGCGTCCTTGCGGTTGAAGCACTCCGCGCTCCGGAGGAGCACGACCCGCACCGCTGCCTCGTCGGCCGCGACGGAGTCGGGGCGTGGAGACTCGACGCCGCGGCAAGCGACGAGGCCAGCGAGCAAAAGGAACGGACGGATGCGCATCGTGCCATCCAGATCGAGGGTCGCCCCGGGTCCGAATCGTATCCGTCTCGGACCCGGCGAGCGCGACGTTCGCCGCGTTCGCCGGGTCGACGACCACCGCACAGGGGCTCCCGGGATCGTGAAGCTGGCTCCGACCCGGCGCGCGTTCATCTCGCGTCGATCACGACCGACGGTGCGGAGCCGGCGGAGGAGGACGCGTCGGGCGGGGTCGAGGGCCGAAGCGCGGCCCGACGCAGGTCATCGGCGAGAGAGCGCGCGCTCACGTACCGGTGGGTCGGATCCTTCTCGAGCAGCTTCAGGACGATCGTCTCGAGATCGACGCCGAGCGGCTCGCGCGCGGTGCCCGGTCGATCCGGCGGATCCTCACGCACGATGCGGCTCGCCTCGACGATCGTCCTGCGTCGCACGTCGTAAGGGAGCTTGCCGCACAGGAGCTCGAACAGCACGACGCCGAGCGCGTAGAGGTCGGTCCTCGCGTCGACGCGGGTCGGGTCGCCCTCGAGCTGCTCGGGGCTCATGTACTGAACGGTTCCGAGGATCTGCCCGATCTCGGTCTGGATCGTCGATCCGTTGGGATCGCTCGCCAGCCGCCGTGCCACGCCGTAGTCGATCACCTTGGGCCGGCCGTGACGGTCCACGAGGATGTTCGCCGGCTTCAGATCGCGATGGATCACGCCACGCCGATGTCCGTGGTCGACTGCGTCCAGGACCTCCAGGAACAGCGTGATCCGCGCGGCGATCGGCAGCCGTTCGCGCGCCGCGTACTCCGTGATCGCGACGCCCCCGTCGACGTACTCCATCACGAAGAACGGCACCGGACCGATGCCGCCGTCGCCCGGGGCGGGCACGTGAGTCCCCGCCGCGAACACGCGCGCGATCCCAGGGTGCTCCATCCGCGCGAGGAGCTGCGACTCGTGCTCGAACCGTCGCGAGAGCGCACGCGAGGCGATGCCATACCGCATGACCTTCAGCGCCACGCGCCGCCCCGGCTGGTCCGGATGGTCTGGCTCGGCCTCGAAGACCGTGCCCATCCCGCCGCGTCCCAGCTCCCGTACGATGCGATAGCCGGCGATCCTCTTGGGCAACTCGGCGCCGCGCGCCGGGCGGGGCAGCACCACCGAGTCGTCGTCGACGTCGACGAACACCGTCGGATCGGTTGTATCGACCTTCATCGTTCGCTCACACTCCCGGCCTCCAAGAGGAGGCGCACGCGTTCAACGTTCCTCGGCTCGCCGATGTTGGTCCGATTGGAGTCTCATCTTTCGAGGCGGCGTCACCCGAGATGAGTCGGAACGACCGCATTCGAGGCGAGGGACGTCACCCCGAACGACGCTTCGCCCGTGTCGCGAGGAACCAGATGCATCCGGGGATGATCAGCGATCCCCCGGCCAGGGCGGCCAGCCGGCGCGGAGACCACCCGAGCTCGTCCAATGCGAATCCAGTGCCGTACGTGACCGCGCAGAAGACGACCGTGAACAACGCGAGCTCGGCCGAGAAGACCCGGCCGCGCAGTTCGTCGGGCACCCTGAGCTGCAGGAGCACGGTGCTGAACACCCAGTTCACGCTCGTGCCGACGTGCGCGCAGAGGAGGAGCAGGAGCGCGACCCACAGCCGCTCGGCGCGGCTGAACAGGACGAGGAAGAGCGCGGCCTGCATGAAACCGAAGCCGATCAGGCGCCGCATCGCCGGTTCGTGGTAGCCGCTGATCGCGCGGCCCAAGAACGGCCCGAGCGCGGTGCCGATCCCACGCGCCCCGAAAAGGAGTCCGATCCCCGCCGCCGCTTTCCCGGCGACCGAGAACTCGCGCTCGCCGAGCACGGTGAGCAGCAGGACCATCCCGCCGGCCAGACCGACCCCGCTCTTCACCAGCACGAGCGAGCCGACCGCGCGCTCGCGGATCACGTACGCGAGCCCATCCTTCAAGTCGACGAAGCCTCGCGTCCAACTCAGGGCGTCGACGCGGCCCGGGCGGCTCTCGATCGCGATCCTCCCGATCAACGCGGCGGACGCCAGGAACGTGAGCGAGTCGAGGACGAACGCGACGTCCGTACCGAACGCGGCGATGACGAGGCCGCCCAACGCCGAGCCGAACGCGAGGGTCAACGACCACGTCACCGACATCAACGCGTTCGCGGACAGGAGTTCCTCCTTCGTCACCAGGTTCGGCAACACGGCCGAACGCGCCGGCTCGAAGAACGCGCTGATCGACACCTGGATCAGGACGAGCCCATAGATCAGCGGCACGAACGACGCATCGCGCGCGAGGAGGAAGAACGGGACGGTCGCCGCTCGCAGCACGTCGGCGAGGATCATGATGCGGCGGCGATCGAAGCGATCGACGAGGACGCCCGCGAACGGCGCGACGAACAGGCTCGGCAGCATGCGCAGGATCAGCGACGCCGCGATCATCTGGCCCGAACCGGTCAGATCGAGCAGGAGCGTCATCACTGCGACGTGGTTCAGCCAGTCGCCCAGGCCGCTGACCGCCTGCCCGTACCAAAGCAGGCGGAATCGACGGTGGCTCCGCAGGAGGCTGACGATTCCACGAACTCCGGGATCCCTCAAGGGCGCTCCTGGACGGCCGCGGCGGCTCGCGACGGCGTTTTCCATCGGAGGCGGCGGCGGCGATCGACATGGAACGATAGGATTCGCGGGCCCGGCGAAGAAGCCCGAGCATTCCTGCGAGGACCGAACGCGATGCACGAGGACCGACCGTGAGCGACGCTCATCTCTCCAGCCGGAACGCCGTGGTCACCGGCGCGACGAGCGGGATCGGCCGCGCGACGGCCGCGACCTTCGTCCGTGAGGGCGCGCGCGTCTTCGCGATCGGACGCGACGAACGCGCGCTCACCGGGCTGAGAACCGAGCTCGGCGATGCGGTGGTGACGCATCGCGCCGACCTAGACGTTGAAGACGAGCGCGCTGCGCTCGTCGCCGCGGCGCGTGCACGACTCGGGTCGATCCACGTCCTCGTCAACGCGGCCGGGATCCTCGAACCGGGGACGATCACCGACACGAGCCTCGCGCACTTCGATCGGACGATGAACGTGAACGTCCGCGCGCTCTACGACCTCTGCCACCGATTCGCCCCCGACCTGATCGCCTCCCGCGGAAACATCGTGAACGTCTCCTCGGTGGCTGGCTCGCGCGCCTTCCCGGGCGTGACCGCGTACTGCGTGAGCAAGGCGGCGGTCGACCAAATCACGCGCTGCGCGGCCCTCGAGCTGGCCGAGAAGGGCGTGCGAGTCAACGCCGTCAACCCCGGCGTCGTCGTCACCGAGATCCACAAACGGGGCGGCATGTCGGAGGAGCAGTACGCGGCGTTTCTGGAGCGAAGCCGCGAGACGCACCCGCTCGGCCGAGTCGGCACGGCGCAAGAGGTGGCGGAGTTGATCGCCTATCTCGCGTCGGACCGCGCGGGATGGATCACCGGCGCGACGTACGCCATCGACGGTGGCCGTGCCGAGACCTGCGCGCGGTGATCCGCTGATTCACCGGTGAGCACGCCGGCGAGCACCCGCAACCCAACACACACGTCGGCTGTTCTCCTGCGGAGAGGCTCAGCGCTCGGAGTAGCTTCCGCCCGTCTCCTTCGCCAGACGCTCGAGGAACGACCGGGCGTGATCCGTCGGCTGGAGCGCGACGGCCGAGATCGCCACGCGGCGCAGCCGATTCATCCGTCCGACGTGATGCCGGATCCGTGAGAAATACTCGTACTTCCCGATCGAGGGCGCGCCGTCGGAGAGCAGCACGATCGTGTCCGCGTCAGGATCAGCGAGCGCGACCTCCAACGCGTCGTAGAGGTTCGTGTAGCCCTTCGGACCGGCGCCCTTCAGGAACTTGATCGCGTCGTCGACGTTCTTCGCGTTGACCGGCACGAGCGCGTCCTTCCACGACCGCGGCTCGTCGCCGAACGCCACCACGTTGAACGTCGCAGCCTCGGGCATGGCCTCGAGCGCCTCGCGCAGCGCGTCGCGCGCCCCGTCGATCTTCGGTCGCCCGGACGCGTCGGGATCGCGCATCGAGCCCGAGAAGTCGATCACGAAGACCACGCGATCGCTCACGATCGGCGTCCCGTAGAAGCGGACGCGACTGCGCCGGCCCGTTGGATCGCCCGGCTGGGCCGGTTGGGCGGAGCGCGTCGCCGGGACCTCGAACCCGTCCCCGTAGTGCTCCCACCACTCCTTCCAGCTCTTCGGATCGTCCGGCAGCTCCATCGCGGTCACCTCGCGAAGCACGGAGAACACGAGGTCGACGACGCGGCCGCGCGGATGCTCGAGGAGCGCGATCAGCGCCGGGATCGGCTCGGGCCTCCGAACGACCCGCGCCACTTCGATTCCGGCGAGCGTCGCGGCCCGCAGGGCCGGATCATCCACTTGGCGGCGGAGGGCGCCGGCGGCAGCCGCGGCGGCCGCGGCGCGGTCGTGGAAGGCGAGCGACTCGAGAGCCTGCGCGGCCACCGCGTCGTTCGCGTCGCTGCACAGGCCCGAAAGCGCGTCGGTCACGTCATCCCCGCCGATCCGCGAGAGCGACTCGACGGCGATGACGCGAAGGAGCGGGTCGTCGCCGTCCGCCACGAGTCGCCGGAGCGGCTCGCCGGCCGACGCGACCTTCACGAGCCCCACCGCCTCCGCCGCGGCCAAGCGAACCTCCCGGTCACGGTCCGCGAGGGCCTCCACGAGCGCCGCTCCCGCGATCTCGGCCGCGTCGGCACGCATCGCGCCGAGCAGCTCCGCCGCGATCGCACGTTCCATCGGCTTCTTGGACCCGATGCCGAACTCGACGATCGCCTCGATCACGACGGGTGCCGCCTGCTTCTGCAGCTCGGTGAACGCGACGTCGCGCACGTCGCCGTCGCGATCGGCGGCCGCGAGCGGGATCAGGAGTCGGACCGCCTCCGACGACGCTGTCCGTGCCGCCTCCTTTGCGCCCTCACGGCGGACGTCCGCGAGACCAGCCTTCAGCTTCTTCTTCACGTCGGACGGGACGCCGTCGGCGGCCGCGGTTCCCGAGTCGAGGAGGAGCAGGAGGAGCACGGCGAGGATCCCGTTGCACGTCCGCGTCGTCATTGCCTCCCTCCGCTCGAATCGATCGCTTGATGGAGTCGGTCCAGGAGGTCGATCCACGACTGTCGCTTCCCCATCGTGATCGTGCGCAGCTTGCCGTCCTTGGTCGTCACTTCGAAGCGCCGGATCGTCTGCCCGTCCGGCCCACGCAGGAAGCGGAGGCTCACCTCGGCGACGTTCTCGTGCCGGCTCAACCAATCGAGGCGGCCGAGCGGGTTCCTTGGATCCATCGCGTCCTCGTCGCTCGCGCGTTCTTGCTACGGTTTCCACGGAAGCTCGAAGCCACGAGCGTACTCCTTCGTCACGAAGGACCCGGCCGCCCCACTGCCGCGCACCGCGAGCCGCGCCTCGTCCCATTCGATCGTCTGTCCGGCGCGGAGCGCCACGTTGCCGAGCAGGACCGCCTCGGTGAACGGTCCCGCGGAGTCGAACCCGGACGACGCGGCGACCTCGCCGCGACACGCCTGGATCCATTCGCGCTGGATCAGCTCGTGCCGCGGATACGGCTCCTCGCCCTCCTCTGCACCGGACGCCACGGGGCGCTCGACGCGGGGCAGCCGGACGGAAGGCGCCTCGAACCCCTCGAACCGCTCCTCCGGGAACAACTTGTAGCGCGCGCCGTAGTCGTCGTCGGAGTAGAGCACTCCGTCGTCCCCCTCGATGAGGGTCCCACCGGCCGCGAGTTCGAGGCCGGGCACGACGTCGGAGGGAGGCTTCAGGTCGCCGTCGTACCAGTACAGCTCGACCGGTGGCGACGAGCCCCGCGCCGGGAACGCGTACTTGATCACGGACGACGTGGGTGGCGAGTCCTCGGTCATTCCGTTGGACTCGAGGACCTCGACCCGCGTCGGAGCGCCCAGCTCGAGCGCCTGGTACGCGAGGTTCATGATGTGGCACGCCATGTCGCCGAGCGCGCCCGTTCCGTAGTCCCACCATCCGCGCCACGAGAACGGCGCGTACGACGAGTGGTACGGGCGATACGGCGCCGGGCCTTGGAACAGGTCCCAGCGCAGACGCGACGGGATCGCATCGATCTCGGCTGGACGCTGAACGCCCTGCGCCCAGATCGGGCGGTTCGTCCAGACGTGCACCTTGCGGACCGGACCGATCGCGCCGGATTGGATCACCTCGGTCGCCTCGCGGAAGCCATCCATCGCGGTCCCTTGGTTTCCCATCTGCGTGACGACGCCGAACTCGGCGGCGGCCAACCGCAGGAGGCGAGCTTCCTCCACGGTGTGCGTCAGGGGTTTTTGGCAATACACGTGCATTCCGCGCTCGATCGCGAGCAGCGCCGGCACTGCGTGCGAATGGTCCGGCGTGGCGATGACGACGCCGTCGAGGTCGACTTCGCGGTCGAACAGGTCGCGATAGTCCTCGTACCGGCGCGCGTCCGGGAACATCTCGAACGCGCCCTTCCCGCGCTCGGCGTCGACGTCGCAGAGGGCGACGACCTCCGCGCCGGCCCTGACGCACGCCGTGGTGTCGGAGTGACCCTTTCCGCCGCAGCCGATCACGCCGAGGCGGAACTTCCGGTCCCGCGGGACGGAACCGCGACGCCCCGTCCGGCAGCCGGTGATGAGCGCCGACGCGCCCAGCAGCGCGGACGCCTTCAGGAAGGCTCGTCGATCCGGAAGGTGGTTCATTGTCATCTCTCGACTCAGTACGACGGCCGCCGCGGACTCTCACTTCGACTCGCGGCGCGGGATCTTGAGGGCCCGCCCAACCATAAGTTCCTGTCTTGGCGAGACACCACTGATCTTCGCGGGGCGGATTGTAGCGGCTCCGCCGTTGCGACCGGCGGTCCCAATGCGCTGCGAGCTCGCCGATCGGAAGCTTACGATGGACCGCTCATCCGGAGACCGAACCGATGGGCCGACGCAGGCGTTCGCGTCAATCGATCCTCATCCTCTCGACCCTGCTCGTCGGCTGCGGCGACTCGCCGCGACCGCGGCTCGAGGCCATCGACCGGCTCCCGCTGCCCGCGCCCGCGCTCGACGGTCCAACCAGCGTCGAGTCCGCCCTGTCCACGCGCCGTTCCGTCCGGTCCTACTCCACCGAGCCCCCCAGCCTCGCGCAGATCGCCCAGCTCCTGTGGGCCGCCCAGGGGATCACCGACGCCGAAGGGCATCGCACCGCGCCGTCAGCGCACGCGTCGTACCCCGTCGAGGTCCACCTCGCCGTCCACCGAGCCGACGGGCTCCCGCCCGGCCACTACCGCTACGACGCCCCCCACCACCAACTCGAACTCCTCCGCCCCAACGACGTCACCCCGAGCATCGTCGCCGCCGCTGGCCAGGACTGGATCCACGCCGCGCCCGCCATCCTCGCGATCGTCGCCGTCGGCGACGAAGCCCGCGTCCAGCATGGTGCCCTCGGCGAGCGCCACGTCCACATCGAAGCCGGCCACATCGCCCAGAACGTCTACCTGCAAGCCACCACCCTCCGACTCGGCACCGTCCTCGTCGGCGGCTTCAACGACGAAGCGCTCGCTCGAGCCCTCGCCCTCCCCGCCTCGTCCACTCCCCTCGCCCTCATGCCCTTCGGCCGCGTCGACTGACTCGACGGCGACTCGCGCGCCGCCCCCGCCACTTGGTCCCGGGCACGGGTCTCGGCGTCGTTCCGGACGACGCGGACAGGAGGAACGACGTCGGTACGCGGCAGCGCGGACGAAGAGTTCTCCAGCGTGACACCGCGTGGAACGGGGACGGACGGTCGCCGTGCTCCGCCCACCACCACCGCCGAATCCGCGCGCCACGGCGAGGAACGTAGCCCGCGAATCGACCAACGGACCCGCTGGCGCGCCACGGGATCCGTGTCCCCTCCTATCCCCGCGTCTCCCGCTGCACCGCGACGTTGAAGAGGTCGTTCTCCAGGAACGCTCGGCGGAACACGGGATTCTTGATCTCCTCCGCGCGCTCCATCACCAGCTCCCGCGCGCGCTGCAGTTGCTTTCGGGCCTCCTCCGTGCGACCCAACTGCTTCAGGCAGCGGTAGTGGATGAACGTGATCTCGGCCGCGCGTTTGCGACCCGTCGCCTGCTGCTCGAGGAATCGCATCCCCTTGCGACTCACCGCGAGCGCGAACTCGTTGCGTCCCGCCGCGAGGTAGGTGAACGCGAGCACCGCGTACGCATATGCCTCCTGCCGAGAAAGCCGGAGCTGCTGCGCGATCGTCACCGCGCGCGTCGCGTGCACCGTCGCGCGAGCGGGGTCGCGGCGCGGGTTGCCGCGCGCCGAGAGGAGGAGCGCGATCGCGACCAACGCGTAGACCTCGAGCGTGCGATCCGCGGCGGCGTCGAGCTGCTCGAGGCCACGCGTCAGGAACTCCTCGGCCTCGGCGTACGCACGCCGGCGCATGAGGATCTCGCCCTTGAGGTACAGGCAGCGCCCTTCGAGACCGCGATCGCTGTTCGCCGTCGCGATGCGGAGGGAGGCGTCGATCGCGCGGGTCGCGCGGATCACGTCGCCGAACTCGCGGTAGACCCGCGCGAGATGGAACAACGCCCGCCCTCGGCCGCGCAGGTCCTTCAGCCTCTTGAAGAGAGACAACGCGTGCTTCGCGGTCTCGAGCGCGTCCTCGGGTCGGTCCGTCGCGAGGTAGAGCTGGACAAGGAGGAGCAGCCCGAATGCGCGGCCCGTCTCGTCTCCGGCCGCCGCCGCGAGCGCGTCGGACTCGCGCAGGAGATCGTCGTAGTCCGTCTGGCCGAGGGTCCTCAGGATCGCGGCTTCGACCCGAAGGGCCGCCGCGTGAAGCTGCGGATCCTCGGCTCGGATCGCCGCGGCACGGGCGTTCGACGCGTGCTGCAGCGCCGCGAAGAAGCGCGCCGTGGCACCACCGTGGCGCGCGAGCAGGACCTCGCTCTCCGCGATCATCCGATCGTCGCCGGCGTCGTGCGCGATGCGGCCCGCCCGCGTCAACGCCTCCCCCTGCCGATCGCGCAGGTTCAGGTGCCCGCTCACCTCGGCGAGCACCTCGTAGACCGCGTACCGTTCGCGAGCGGTGAGCCCCAGCGCGCCGTCGGGGATCGCCTCGAGGTGCTCGCGCGCCCGCGTGGCCAGGCGGTGGGCTCGCTCGTGGAGGCTGCGACGCACGAGGAAGCGGACCGCCCCGACCAGGTAGCGCGCCGCCTCGACGTGCTCCTCGCCGAGCGAGAAGTGGACTCCCGCCTCGTACGCGTCGCGGCTCGGCGCCGCCGGGTCCGAGGCGGCGCGTGCGAGCAATCGAGCCACCACCCGATGATCCTCGCGCCGCCGCTCCGGCGGCGCCTCGCGGTAGATCCTCTCGCGCAGCAAGTGGTGATCGAACCGGTACGCCTGGTCGAATGCGCGTAACAACCGATGCCGCCGCGTGAGCCGCCCGACGACTTCGCTCGCCGTGACGAGGTCCAGCCCGAGCCCCTCGACGACGGGTTCCATCTTGAACCGCGGGCCGATGATCGAGGCGAACTCGAGGAACCGACGCTCGGTCTCGTCGAGCTCGTCGAGGCGGCGCGTGAGAAGGTCCATGATCGACGACGGGATCGCAAGGTCCTGCAGCGTCCTGGGGTCGATGTCACCGAACGCGCCGCGCGCGCGAAGGTCCTCGACGATCGCGAACAGGAACGCGGGGTTCCCCTCGCTCGCCGCGTGGAGGCGCGCGGTCAGCGGCTGGATCGAGTCGTCGGGCACCCCGAGGTCGCGCACGATCGATCGGACGGCGGCGACGTCGAGGCGCTCGAGATGGACCGACGTCGTCGCCGGGCGCGCGAGCACGCCCTCGAAGAACGGCGCCGCCGCCGAATCGCCGTCCGGCTCGACTCCGGTGGGACGCGTGGTGAGGATCAACGCGATCGGGAACGCGGCCATGGAGCGGATCAGCGCCTCGAGCACGCGCAGCGATCCGCGGTCCGCCCATTGGAGTTCCTCGACGACGAGCACGAGCGGCGACCTGACCGACATCGTGCGGAACACCTCGGCGTAGAGAGCGGGCACTGCTTCGCTCTCGATCCAACCCGTCGTCTCCGGCTCGTCGTCGGTGATCCAGGTCGCAAACGCGTCGGCAAGGACGCTTCGCTCCGGAAGGTGGGCGCGCAGCACGTCGGGGAGCCGAGCGCGGCGCTCGTCGCGGCCGCGGCTCTTCAGATCGAAGCCTTTCAGCAACGCCTCGTTCAAGGGGAAGTACGGGAGCGGGGTCGCGAGGTCGAGGAAGCGCGAGACGACGACGCGGGCGCGCTGGACTTCCGGGTCGGAGGTCTCGATCGCGGCGTCCACCAGCCGCGACTTCCCGACCCCCGCCTCACCGACGACGATCGAGACGGTCCCGGTCCTCCCGACCACCGCGGTCTTGAGACCGTCGCGGAGCTTGTCGAGCTCCGCGTCGCGCCCGTAGACCCGGCTGCGCCGGTGCACCTTGAACTGCGAGCGTGCGCCGAGGCGCTGGGTCGCCGTCCCCTCGCCGCGGACCATCTCCCACCACCACTCCGAGCGCTCGCGTTCCTCGAAGATCCGCGCCACGCGGGACGCCGGCTGGAGGCGCGCGGCCGGCTCCTTCTGGAGCAGCGCGAGGATGACCTGCTCGAGGAAGTAGCTGATGCCGGGCGCGACGTCGCCAAGCCGTGGCGGCGCAAGCCGCTGGTGAGCGCTCAGCGTCGAGCGGAGGTCGACGCCGGCGAACGGGTTCTTGCCCGACGCGAGCTCGTACAACGTGACGCCGAATGCGTACAGATCCGCGGCCGGTCCGACCGGCTCCGCCCCCATCTGCTCGGGCGCCGCGTAGCCGACGCTGCCGAGGATCGTTCCTGGAAGCGAGATCTCCGTCGATGGTTCCTGCAACCGCGACAGCCCGAGGTCGGCGATCTTCACCTGACCGGCTTCGTCCACGAAGATGTTCGACGGCTTCACGTCCCGATGGACCGCACCGCGCTGGTGGATCTCGGCCAGACCCTCCGCGACCTGACGACCGATGTCGATCACCTCTCGCTCGGGCAGCCGTCCCCTCGCGTCGAGGAGCTGCCTCAGTGTTCGCCCCCGCAATACTTCCATCACGATGTAGTGGACGACCTTGCCGTCGACCCTCTCGCTTCCGACGTCATGCACGGTGACGATTCGCGGGTGCTTCAACACGAGGCCAAGGCCGGCCTCGCGCCGGAATCGACGCTGGATGTCCTCGTCCGCGGCAAGGTGCGGATGCAGCACCTTGACCGCGACCTCGGCACCCTCGGAAAGGCCCCGGCGCGCCTTCAGCGTGCGCGCGAGGTACACCGTCGCCATGCCGCCTTGGCCGAGACGGTCGAGGATGCGGTAGTTGCGAAGCGTCCGGTCGATCAGCGCGGTCAACGAATTCGGCTCGAGTTGCGGAACGGTGGGCGGCCGATTATAGTCCGGCCCGGTCGATCGATCCCTCGATCCTCGCGCATCGAACGCATCCTGGTGGCGCCCCGTGCTCCGATTCCTCGACAGCATGACCCGAAAGGTCGAACGGTTCGCACCGAAGGACCCGCCCAAGGTCCGTATGTACAACTGCGGCCCGACCGTCTACTCGAGCCCGCATATCGGGAACTATCGCGCCTACGTCTTCACCGACCTCTTACGGCGCTACCTCGACTTCCGTGGCTACGACGTGACTCAGGTCATGAACCTCACGGACGTCGGCCACCTCCGCGACGAGGAGCACGACGCCGGCGAGGATCGCATGGAGGCGGCGGCGCGGCGCGAGGGGCTCGATCCGTGGAAGATCGCCGAGAAGTACACGGCGGAGTTCTTCGACGGCCTCGACCTGTTGAACATCCGTCGCGCCCACCACTACCCTCGCGCGACGGACCACGTCGGCGAGATGATCGAGATCATCTCGGGTCTCATCGACAAGGGGCTCGCCTACGTCGTCGACGACGAGGTCTACTTCGACGTCGCGAAGTTCGAGGGGTACGGACGCCTGTCCGGCAACGTGGGGGACGACTTGAGGGTCGGAGCCAGCGAGCGCGTCGCGGAAGACGTGATGGAGAAGAAGCGGCATCCTCGCGACTTCGCGCTCTGGAAGGCCGATCCGCACCACATCATGCAGTGGGACTCGCCGTGGGGACGCGGCTTTCCGGGATGGCACATCGAATGCTCGGCGATGGCGCGCAAGTACCTCGGCGACACGCTCGACATCCACACCGGCGGCGTCGACAACATCTTCCCGCACCACGAGTGCGAGATCGCGCAGAGCGAAGGTTTCACGGGGCGTCCGTTCGTCAGGACGTGGCTGCACGTCGCCCACTTGAACCTCGATGGCGCGAAGATGGCGAAGTCCGAGGGGAACATCCTCGTTCCGCGCCACCTGATCGCCGAGGGGTTCTCGCCGCGCGACCTGCGCTACTACCTCCTATCGGTCCACTACCGCCAGCCGATGCGTTTCACGCGCGAGGGGATGACCGCCGCGACGAACGCGCTCGAACGTCTGACGAACTGCGTCGATCGACTCGTCCATCGGTCGACTCGGGGCGACCCCGGCTCCTCCCCGAGCGTCGCCGTGATCGAGACGATCGACGAGACGCGAGCGCGCTTCATCGCGGCTCTCGACGACGACCTGAACATCTCGCAGGGCCTCGCCGCCTTGTTCGACCTGGTTCGCGAGCTCAACTCGATCGACTTGAACGCGAGCGACGCGCGCGCCGCGCTCGCGTTCTTCCGCGAGATCGACGAGATCCTCGGGGTCCTGCCGGTCTCCGATTCCGGCGGCGATCTGGAGGCTGAGATCGAAGCGCAGATCGCCGCGCGGGAAGATGCGCGCCGCAACAAGGACTTCGCGGCCGCGGATCGGATCCGGGACGAGCTGCTCGCGCGGGACATCATCCTGATGGACACGCCCGAGGGCGTCCGCTGGCGCAAGAAGGACTGAGTCGTCAACGCCACGTCCGGGGGCCGCGCCGTGCGTCGCCCTGTTCGGGGGTCACCGCGCCGAGGCGGGTGGCGACCCGCGAGCCGGAGGAAGCGACTCGCTCCTCCTACTATGTCGGTTTCGGTTCGGGCGTCGGGTCGGGCGGGCCGCCCTCTTCGGGAGCCTCGGGAGAGGTCGACCCGTCCGGGTCCACCACCGCGGACTCGTCCTCCCCCGTTTCGCCCTCGGTCTCGCTCTCCGTGCCCCGCTCCTCCTCGAGCTGCTTCAGCAGGGCGCTCATCCGGAACCCCCCTTCGATGGCGTCGTCGTACTGGAACGCGATCTGCGGCGTCACGCGGGTGCGGAGGACCTTGGCCACCTCGCGTCGCACGAAGCCGGCCGCGTCGCGAAGCGCGTGCGCGGTACGGGACCGCTGCCCCTCGGTTCCGAGGACCGAGTAGTAGACGGTGCAGACCGAAAGGTCCTTCTTGAGCCGCACGCGCGTGATCGTTACGAGGTGGATGCGCGGATCCTGCAGCTCGAACAGCACCACGTTCGCCACGCGGGCTCGGATCTTCTCGGCGAGTCGGCTTTCTGCGCTCCAGCTCATCTCTCGCTCCGATCGCCTACAGGATCTGCAGATCGTGCTGCAGGAACTCGGCCTCGGGATGGACGCGAAGCTGACGGACGATCTCGTCGAGGTCGCGGGTCACCTTGCCGGCGTCGCTTCCGGCCATTGCGAACCCCAGCACGATCGACTGCCAGAGGTCTTGATCGTCGCACTCCGAGACCGAGACGTTATAGCGACCCTTGAGACGGTCCTTGATGCTCCGGACCACCCGCCGCTTCTCCTTGAGCGAACGCGAGGAACGGAGTCGCATCCGCACCTCGAGCACCCCGACGACGAGCATGGATCAGTTCTTCGAGAAGTCGAGCGTCCGTTTCTCCTCGGAGACCTCGACGATCTCGAGGACGTCACCGACCTTGATGTCGTCGTAGCCGTCGATTCGGAGACCGCACTCGAGACCTTCCTTGACCTCGCGCACGTCGTCCTTGAACCGCTTGAGCGAATCGAGACGTCCGTTGTTGTAGATCACCTTGCCGTCGCGCGTGAGCCGGATCGACGAGTTCCGGCGGATCACGCCGTCGGTCACGCGGCACCCTGCGATGTTGCCGAGCCGCGAGACCTTGAACACCTCGCGAATCTCGACGTGGCCGACCACCATCTCGGTCTTGATCGGCGAGAGCTTGCCCTCCATCGCCTTCTTCATGTCGTCGAGCAGCTCGTAGATCACCTGGTACGCCCGGATCTCGACGCCCTTCGCGTCGGCGAGCTGGCGAGCCTTCTCGTCGGCGATGACGTTGAACCCGACCACGACCGCCTCTGAGGCGAGCGCGAGCAAGACGTCGTCCTCGGTGATGCCGCCGAGCGCGTCGCGCAGGATCTTGACCTTCACCTCGCTCGTCGTGAGCTCTTCGAGGGAGCGGCGAACGACCTCGAGCGAACCCTGGACGTCGCAACGCAGCACGACTTTGACTTCTTCGACCTTGCCCGCCTCGAGGTTTGCGAACAGGTTCTCGAGGGTGATCGCGCCGGCCGGGGCCGGACCGCTCACGCGCTGGAGGCGCTCCTTCTGGATCCGTTCCGCGGCGACGTCGCGCGCCTTCTTCAGGCTCTCGTGGACGAAGAACGGCTCGCTCGCTTGCGGGGGCTCGTCGAGACCGACGACGTTCACCGGAGTCGAAGGTCCCGCCTCGGTCACCTTGCGGCCCTGATCGTCGATCATGGTCCGCACCCGTCCGAACGCGGTGCCCGACAGGACGATGTCGCTGGTGCGCAGCGTCCCCTCTTGAACGAGGACCGTGCAGACCGCGCCGAGCTGGTCATCCTTGTACGACTCGATGACGGTGCCGCGCGCGGGCCGGTTCGGGTTCGCTTTCAGGTCCATGATCTCGGCCTGCAGGGCGAGCTTCTCGAGCAAGTCGTCGACGCCCATGCCCGTCACGGCCGAGACTTGGGCCACCTGGACCTCACCGCCCCAGCCTTCCACCATCACGCCGGCGTGCGCGAGCTGTTGGAGCACGCGATCCGCGTTCGCCTCGACCCGGTCCATCTTGTTCATCGCCACGACGATCGGGGTGCCCGCCGCGTGCGCGTGCTGGATCGCTTCTTCCGTCTGCGGCATCACGCCGTCGTCGCCGGCCACCACGAGCACGACGATGTCGGTCACGTGAGCTCCACGCGCCCGCATCTCGGTGAACGCCTTGTGGCCCGGCGTGTCCAGGAACGTGATCGAGCCTCCGCTCGGCAGCGAGACGCTGTACGCGCGCATGCTCTGCGTGATGCCGCCCGCCTCACCCGCCGCGACGTTCGTCTTGCGGATGTAGTCGAGCAGCGAGGTCTTGCCGTGGTCGACGTGACCCAAGAACGCAACGACGGGCGCACGGGGCAGAACGTCTTCGTCGCCAGCCGCGCTCACCGTCGCGGCCAATTTCTTTTCATAAGCGTCGACCTCATCGAGGAACTCCTCCTCGGAGCTCCTCTCGGCGGTGGTATTCACCTCCAGATCGAGCGCGGCCGCGATCTCGAGGACACCTTCCTCCTCGAGCGCGGTGTTGAAGTGGGCCATGACGCCCTGCTTCATCAGGATCCGCAGAATGTCCGCTGCCTTCACCCCGAGGACCTGCGAGAGGTCGCGCACCGAGATCGGGACGGGCACCTCGATCGGTCCCGTCGGCCTCGTGGGCGGCTGGCGACGCCCCGACCGACGCGGACCCACGCGACGCGGCGGCCGCCGCGTGTGTGGACCCGACTGGACGTTGCGGATGCGGATCCCCTGGAGCAGCGGATCGTCTTCGTCGTCCGGGCTCCATGACAGCGGATCGTCCTTCGGCCGCGCCGGGACCCCGGCCGCGCCACGACGACGCTGTTGCTCGTGCGCGTCCCGCATCGCGGGCGTACCGAAGCGGCTGCGGCCGGCCCCCGTCGGGTCCGAACCGCTGTCGAAGCCGCCGGACTCGTCGAAACCACCGCCGCCACCGCCACCGGCACCAGGGCCGCCGCCGCCGCTCGCGGGCGGGCGCGGCGCTCGTGAACGGTTGATCTCCTCCGGGGGAAGCTCGATCCGGCCGACGATCTTCGCGCCCGACGTCTTGCGTCGGACCGTCGGCGTCTGCAGCGGCTTGCCGGTCACCGGGCGCGGCTTCTGCTTTGGCACCTCGGGCCCCGCCTTCTTCGCGGCGGGCCTGAGGGCATCGGCCTCGGTCTGGGACGCGGCGCCCGTCTGGACCCCGCGCGCCGGAGCACTCGGTGCGGTCGGCCTGGTCGGGTCCGGGGCTCGCGTCGCGTCCTCGGTTCGAGTCACGGTCGGGCTTCGGACCGCCTCGCGTGATTCGGCCGTGGACTCGGTGGAGTCATCGGCCGGTTCCGCCGCGAACGTCGTCACGCCCTCCTCCGGCTCGTACTCCTCGTACTCGCCGGAGTCCTCGTCCGCCTCGTCGGCATCGAAGCCGTCGGCGTCGGAGTCGTCCGCATCCGCCGTCGCGTCGTCCCCCTCGCCGGTCGCGCCCGCGGCACCGTCATCGGCGTCGCCGGCTCGGCGTCGGGTTCGTTTCTTCTTGGGCTCGGCCTCGACCGCGGGCGCTTCGGGAACCGTGTCGCCGAACTCCTCGCGGTATGCCGCCTTCAGAATCGCGACCTCGCCAACGGCGAGGTTGGAGGAGTGATTGCGGACGTTCAGGCCCAACTCCTTCGCGAGCGAAAGGAGGGCCTTGCTCTCGGCACCGATCTCCTTGGCCAGTTCGTGCAGTCTCATGCGTTCTCGCGTCCAGCCCCGTATGCGCCCGTCGGAGGCGCTTCGGCTAGACGTTTTCCTCGTTCTGCTGGTCCGCCGGAACCGGCGTTGCCACGTCGGTATCGGTGGATTCCGAAGTCGAACCCGATTCGACCGTCGGAGTCTGTTCGCTCGCGGTCGACGGGCTCTCGATGGCCTCGTCGGGCGCATTTGCCGCCTCGGGCGGTCCCTCCGCCTCCGGCACCTTCGGCGCCTTGGGCGCTCCCTCGGTGAGGAGCGCCTCGCGCACCTTGGCGACTTCGGCATCACCGTCGTCACCATCGTCATCGCGGCCCGCGTCGAGCGGCCCCTGGATCTTGATCTCATAGCCGGTCAGCCGCGAGGCCAACCGGACGTTCTGGCCCTTCCTTCCGATCGCGAGCGAGAGCTGATCGTCGGGAACGAGAACGCGTGCCTCTTTCTTCTCTTCGTCGATCTCGATGTTCGAGATCTGCGCCGGCCGCAGGCCGTTGAGGATCAACTCCTCGAGCGAGTCGCTCCAGCGGATGATGTCGATCTTCTCGCCGTTCAGCTCGTCCGTGATCGACTTGATCCGCGTGCCGCGGATACCGACGCACGCGCCGATGCAGTCGACCCGCGAGTCGATCGAGCTGACCGCGATCTTCGTTCGGAAGCCGGGCTCGCGAGCGATGCTCTTGATCTCGATCACGTGCTCCGCGATCTCCGGGACCTCGAGCTCGAAGAGCTTCTTCACGATCTCGGGGTCGGTCCGCGAGAGCATGATCTTGACCTTCGGCCCGACCTTCTTGACGTCGTAGATGATCGCCTTGATGCGATCGCCGGGGTTGTAGTTCTCGCTGCGGACCTTCTCGTGGCGCGGAATGATCCCTTCCGCCTTGCCGAGGTTGACGATGATGTTGCCGCCCTCGATCCGCTGCACCGTCCCGGTGACGATCGTGTTGACCTTGTCCTCGTAGTCGCCGTAGATGACGTCGCGCTCCGCGTCGCGGATCTTCTGGATGATGACCTGCTTCGCGGTCTGTGCGGCAATGCGCCCGAGCTCGGAGAGATCGACGTCCTCTGCCTCTTCGTCTCCGTCCCACGCGATGATCTCGCCGCTCTCGCGATCGATCTCGATCGCCAGGTCTTCGCGCTCGCCGTATCGTTTGCGCACCGCGGTCAACAGCGCCGTTTCAATCGCTTCGAAGAGAACTTCCTTGTCGATATCCTTGTCCCGATGGATCGTGTCGATCAATCGGATCAGCTCTTCGCCGTTCAGCATCGACATTCATCCGGTGGCGGGGCTTGGTACAAACTCGAGCGGTCCATGGTCGAGGACCACTCGACACTGTTGGTTGGTCGACCCCGCTACAAAAAGAAAAAGTGGGCAAGACCCACTCGTACGGTGATCGACCTCGAAGTGTGACGGACACGAATGGTAGCGTTCCAAGTTTCAGGATGCAAAGGGTTTTGGACCCGCCGCTCCGCCGCGCGAAGGTTTGTCGCCCGGATCGCGTCGATCCTTGCGATCCACCTGTCGCTCGACTCCGCCGCGACGAGCTCGGGAGTCGTTCAAGACGTGGATCGTAGCGGCCCGGCCACGGCCCACCAAGGGCTCGGCGACGCCCGCGTGGCTCGGATGAAGGCGCTGCTTCGCGTGCCGGGCGCGGTATTGGCCCCGGATGAGCTCGCGCAGTGGGTCCACGACCTGGATCGGCGCATCCGGCGGCTGGCATTGATGGCGGCGTCGCGGGGAGCGGTCCGAGTCGCCGACGACGCGCTCATGCACGGGTTCGGGACCGCATCGGCGGCGGATCTCAGGGCGATCGTCGATCAGGCGATCCCGCCTCTGCCCGACGCGTGGGCCACGACCGCGCTCGGGCTATTCCCTGGTGCGACCCGCGATCGAGGTCCCCTCTTGGTCGAGCTCGTCGCTCGTGGCGGAAGGGGAACGGCCGAACGCGGCCTGCGGACCGTCGTCTTGCGCGGCGGCCCGGCGGCGAGCGAGAGCCTCCCGGCGGCCCTCGCCGGCCTCGCGGACGCCGGTACCGTCGACGCGGCCGGCGAGATCGCCCGGCTGATCTCCCACCCGGACCCCGCGGTGTCGAGCGCCGCGCGGGACGCGCTCGATGCCCTGCGCTCCCGGCTGCTGAGCTCCGCGCGCGCCGAGGACGCGCTGCGCGTGATTCACGAAGGGCGCGCCGTCGTTCCCCGCGATCTCGAGCTGATCCAACATGACGCGTTGACCACCGGTGTCTACCTCGATCGCGCCGGCGCGGCGTACCTCCTCCTTCGCCAGGAGATCGATCGGCGCGCCGCCCGCCGCGATCCGGCGACCGCCCGGGAGTCGGCCGAGCTCCTCCTCGGAGTGGCCATCGTCGCCCTCTTCGCCGGCGAGGTGCAGCCGGCCCTCGCGTGGCTCGCCGAGGCGTCGGCCGCAGTCGGGCAACCACCGAGGAACCAGCGCGAAGCCGCGATCACGGCGGCTCGCGTGCTGGTCGTGACGGCGATCGTCGAGACGTTCGCGGGCGCACCCGCAAAACGCGTCGTCCGGCGGCTCACGGACGCGATCGATCGAGCTCCATACGAAGCCGGCTACTGCGTCTTCGACGAGGCGCTGTCCGGCGTCTTCGGTCCGCAGACGGTCCTGGAGGTGCTGCGGCGCCGTGGACACGACGATGTCCGGCTCGCTTTCTTCGATCGGCTCGACGAGGCCCTGCGGTTCGCGATCGACGCGTCGCTGGCGATTCCGGCCGAAGGCGCCGATGCGCTCGTGCCGGCGTCCGACGCGGCCGTCCTCGACGCGGAGCGAGTGAAGTCTTGGTCGCCCTGCTGGCAATCATGGGCGCTCTATCAGGCGGGTCGGCTCGACGAGGCGGCCGCGCGGGCGCTTCGGACGTCGACTCACGTTCGAACGAGCAACCTCTGGAACAACCGGTTGCTCGCGGCCGAGTGCGATCTCCTGCGTGGCCACGTCGAGAGCCGCCGCGGCGACGCCGACGCGGCGGAAGCCGCCTATACAAGCGCGCTCGTCCTGTACGAAGAGGTCGGCGAGGAACAGGTGCGCCAGCGGATCGAGGAGACCGACGGTCGCTTCGTGGCGGGATCGCCGCCGCTCGCCAACGCGCACCGAAGCTCGATGGCAAAGGCACACCTCGGTCTCGCGGACGTCCACGAGCTCTTCCATCGGCAGGAGGCGCGCGCGCGGGAGGAATCGGCCCGCGCGCTCGAGCTCGCGCCGGACTCGACGCGCGTCGTCCTGCATCACGCGAGGTTCCTGCTCCCGGACGTCGACCCCGAACGTGCGCGGCGTTCGTTCGACGACGCGCCCCGTACCGCCGACCTGCTGCTCGAGCTGTCGCGCCTCGCCGCGCGGCTGGGCGAGAAGGACGACGCCGAGCGCCTGTTCCGCCTGCACCTCGATTGGAACGCGCTCGCTCCGACCCGCCGCGTGATCGAGGAGGAGTGGCACGCGCGCGAGTCCGCTCCGTGACGTCCGCCGGCCGCGGGACGTTCAGGAACCGCACTGGCTATACTCGGGCGCATGAAGATCACCGTGAACGGCGAGTCGCGCGAGGTCGACGTGGACACCACGATCCTCGCGCTCCTCGAGGAGCTCGGGTTGAACACGGCGCTGGTCGCCGTCGAACGGAACCGCGCGATCGTGCCGAAGAGCCAACACCGGAACGTCGTCCTCGAGAAGGACGACCGTGTGGAGATCGTCACCCTCGTCGGCGGCGGATGACCATGAACAGCGCCCCTCTCGTTCTCGGCCCCTATACCATCCACTCCCGGCTCATCGTCGGCACCGGCAAGTACGCGGATCACGCCACCATGACGCGCGCGATCGAAGCGTCCGGCGCCGATTGCGTGACCGTCGCGATTCGCCGCGTCGACTTCACGGCCGAGGAGACGATCCTCGATCACATCGACCGCTCGCGGATCACCCTCCTCCCGAACACGGCGGGTTGCTACACGAAGGACGACGCGCTCCGCACCGCGCGCCTCGCTCGCGAGCTCCTCGACACGTCGCTCATCAAGCTCGAAGTGATCGCGGACGAGCGGACGCTGCTGCCCGACCCGGTGGCGACGCTCGAGGCGACCCACGAGCTTGTAAAGGAAGGGTTCACGGTGCTCGCGTACACCTCGGACGACCCGGTGCTCGCCCGCTACCTCGAGGCGGCCGGGGCGGCCAGCGTGATGCCGCTCGGCTCGGCGATCGGATCCGGGATGGGGATCCTGAATCCACACAACATCCGGCTCATCGTCGAACACGCGAACGTGCCGATCATCGTCGACGCCGGAGTGGGGACGGCGTCCGACGTCGCGATCGCGTTCGAGCTCGGCGTGGACGGCGTGCTCCTGAACACCGGAATCGCAAAGGCTCAGGATCCGGTTCGGATGGCGCGCGCGATGCGGCTCGCGACGGAGGCGGGACGAGAGGCCTATCGGGCCGGCCGCATGCCGATGCGACCGATCGCGTCGGCGTCGTCGCCGACCGGAGGCGTGGTCCGTGGATGAACGGCTCGAACGTCTGGTCCACGTCGTCACGTCCCTCGGCGACGGCGTGCTCGTCGCGTTCTCGGGGGGCGTCGACTCGGCCCTGCTGTTGAAGGTCTGCGTCGACGTCCACGGAGACCGCGTGCTCGCCGCGACTGCCGATTCGCCGTCGTTGCCCGATCACGACCGGCGCGACGCGATCCGCCTCGCCCGGGAGCTCGGGGTCGTACACGAGATGGTCCGCACGCTCGAGATGGAAGACGCTCGATACCGCCAGAACGACGCGGAACGCTGCTATTTCTGCAAGCACTCGCTGTTCGAGGTGCTCGCTCCGCTCGCGGCCGAGCGCGGCCTCGCGGTCGTCGTGTTCGGCGCGAACCTGGACGACCAGGGCGACTTCCGCCCCGGACATCGAGCGGCTCGCGAGTTCGCGGTCAGGGCACCGCTCCTCGAGGCCGGGCTGAAGAAAGAGGACGTGCGCGACCTCTCGCGCCTCCTCGGGCTGTCGATCGCCGACAAGCCGGCTTCGGCCTGCCTCGCGTCGCGCGTCGCGTACGGAACGGCGATCGACGTCGAGACGTTGGGGCGCATCGACCAAGCCGAGTCGTTCCTTCGGTCGCTGGGCTTCCGGCAGTGTCGGGTTCGACACCACGGCTCCGTGGCGCGGATCGAGCTTCCCGCCTCCGACATCGCACGCGCGGCCGGGCGACACCGCGAGTCGATTCATCGCCGGCTGCTGGAGCTCGGGTACCTCTACGTCGCGGTCGATCTCATTGGGTATCGAAGCGGCAGCATGAACGCCGTGCTCGACGTCATGCCGCGCGCGGGCACCACGGGCGCTCGATCCGATCCGTGACCGAACGGTTTCAGCGGTACGTGCGCAGCAGGTTGGCGAAGCTTCGCGCCTGCCGGTAGCCGACCACGCGCTCGACGACGTCTCCGTCCCCGTCGAGCAGCAGCACGGTGGGGATCGCGCTCACGCCGTACCGCTTCGCGGCGGACGGCTCGAGGTCCGGGTTGGTTCGATAGCAGATGAACTCGCCGAGCAGCGAGCGCACCTCCGCGTCGTGCAGCGTCCGCTCGTCGAAGAGGCGTGACGACCGCGCCCAGTCCGCGCCGAAGTAGACGAACACGTGCTTCTTGTCGGCTCGCGCCACCTCGATGGCGAGGTCGAGGCTCGACGTCCAGAGCACCTCCGCGTCCGATTGAGGGCGCGGAGGTTCGAGGAGCAGCGGATTGAACTTGAGCTCCGCCTTCGACGCGTTGTCGGAGGTCTCCGACTCGAGATCGAGCAGGCGGCCGTCCGGCGTGATCGTCGCGACCTTGAACGGCACTCCGTCGATGCGGATCGGAACGTTCGCCGCGATTCGATTCTCGGGGTCGAAGAGTCCGTCCCGGGGCAGGTCGATCGGTTGCATCGACCATCGCGAGCTCTCGACGTCGTAGACGCCGTCGTTGTTCCCGTCGAAGACGGCGAGGCGCATCTTCGCACCGTGCACGTGCACCTCGCCCTCGCGCCACGACAGCGAGCTCATCAACAGGCGCGTCAGCAGACCGTTGCGGGGGTACCACGCGTAGAGGAGGACCGAGAACCGCTCGCGCATGTCCTTGCCGTAGTAGAGGTCGAGCTCGATCGGGGGGAACTCGGAGTAGGTCAGGTCGCGCGACTCGGCGAGCACCGTCGCCGCCTTGATCGGATCGCCGTCGTCGGTGAGATCGCGGTTCACGTTGCGATCGAGGTAGAGCAGGTCGTACACCTGCGTACCGGGTTCCGAGCGGTCCAACGCGAACGCGATCTTCTTCTCCCGAGCCAGCCGGAGGAACCCGTAGCGGGGTTGGGTCGTCCGGTACTCAGGTTCGTTCGTGAGGCGGAGCGGCGACTCCGCCGCGATCGCGACGACGGTCGGAACGTTCGACACGACGCGTCGCGCCGGGTCGCCTTCGTAGGTCATCTTGACCGTCACTCTCTCGCCGACGCCCGTCGCGCCCAAGGCATCGGTCGGACTCTCGATCGTCTGTTGCGCCCCGGCGATGGTGCCGAAGGACAGCACGAGCAGGGCGGCGGCGCTCCTCGCGAACATGCGATGCTCCGAAGTCTGGGTGAGAGAAGCCCGTATTTCGGCCGATCCGAGCCGCGACGACAAGCCCTACTTCTGAAAGATCGGCAGATACTGGAACGGGATCTCGAGGACGAGGCAGGACATCGCGGTCGCGTAGACACGTCCGTACTCGGCGCTCTCGAACCGTCCGTTCGAATGCTGCTGCTCCTCGAGACGCTCCACGAGACGGGGATACCAGACGTTCCAGAGGCGCCGATCGCGATAGACGTAGTACGCCTGTGCGGCGTACAGGCGGCCGTAGTAAGGGAACTGCTGCGCGACGTACCCCCGGTCGGCGTTCAGGATCGGGTCGTTGCGGCGCATGTAGTCGATGCCCCGGTCGATGACCGTGCTGTCGTAGGTCCCGGTCGCGTTCAGCGTCGCCACCGCCGCCGCGGTGAGGGGGTAGCTGACGGTGTTGTGGGTGAGATGGTAGCGAAACCCGCCGTTGTCGGGCTTTTGGCTCTTGTGGATGTACTGGATCGCACGGTCGATCACTCCCTTGTCGACGTCGATTCCCACGTCACGGGCCGCGCGAAGCGCCTGGATCATCAGGACGGTCATCGAACCTTCGTGATCCGCCTCGTACGGCCGGTAGTACCACCCCCCGACGTCGGACTGCGACTTCTCGATCAAGCGGGTCGCCGCGGACAGCGCTTCACGCATCCGCCGCTGGTCGAGGCGCGCCTTCGTCTCGGCCGTCGCGTTGTAGGTCGCGTCGATGTGGAGCGTCCCGTACGCCTGGGCCACCGCGAGCGTAGCGAAGCCGTGCCCGTGGAGCTTCGAGAGATCGTCGGACCCGATCGTGAAGTAGCCGTACTGGGGCGGCGCGCCGTCGCGGCTCGGCGCGACGCCAGGCGGCGGGACCTCGGCGAGGTGGTCGAGCAGGAACTCGATCGAGGTACGGACTTGCTCGTGGTACGGCCCGCGTCCCATCGTCGAGCCGCCCGCCATGAACGAGAGCGCCGCGATCGCGGTGACGGCGAGCGGGGCCCGCTTCGCGTCCTCGCCCGGCTCGATCGAGAACGACCGATCCTCGTTCTGTTGGGCCGCGAGGTACTCGAGGCCCCGATCCACCACGCGGGCGGCGCGGATCGACGCGTCGTCGACTGCGGTCGACGTGCCGTCTTCGCCCTCGACCGCGCTCGACCCGGAGCGGACCGGCGTCGCACCGACGCCGCAGAGCATCAGGAGCACGAGCCCCACGACGCGCGGCGGCCGGAGAAGCGCGACGCGACGACGGTTGGCGGGTCTGGGTCTGTCGGTTCGGAAAGTCATGATCGTCGGGCGCGGCGACGGAGGTTCGAACGGTCGATGCCCCCGCTCGCCTGCACCGAGCGCCGGCTCGAGTCAGTCCTTCTTCTTGTTCGCCTTGTAGTAGTACTGATCGATCAGCTTCATGTACTTCGCGGGGAAACGGTCTGGCCCGAGCTGCTGGAACATCTCGCCCACCTTCGGCGGCAGGTTCCCCCATCGGCCCGTGACGTTCTCGCGCTCGAACTGACGCGTCTCGGGCGGCGGCGCCTCCGACGTCGCGTCGCGTTGCTCCGGCTCCTGCTGATCGGCGCGGCCGTCGCGCGGCTCGTCCTGACCCTCGGGCTCGCCTTGCTGCTTCTGGTCCGCACCGCTCTGCTTCGGCTCGCCCTGCTGCTTCAGTTCGTCGGGCTCCGCGTCTCGGTCCCGCTCCCGGTTCTGGGACTGGGACTGGCTCTTCGGATCCTGCTGCCCCGACTGGCCCTGGTTCGACTGCGAGTACTTGGTCATCCGAACGAGCTGCTCGATGTCCTCGATCACCTTGGCCTGGCCCTCGGTCACCGTCTTCAGCAGCTTCTCGATGTCGGTCGTGACCTGCTCGATCGACTCCTTCGCAGCGGTCGGGGACGAGTCGTCGACGTCGAGCAGGAGCTCGTCGATCACCTTCATCTGCTTCTTGATGCGGGCGATCAACTCCTTCGCCTCGAGCTCTTGCTCGTGCTGACAAATCGCCGGAGCCGCGAGCAGCGCGGCGAGGATCAGGGCGGTGGATGCGCGCTTCATCATCGGTTCTCCTTCTCGTCTTCGTCCTCGGGAGCGTTCGCCTGTTCTGCCTCGGCGACGAGCGCCTCGAACAGCTTGGTCACCTCGGCGTGCTGATGACCCATGCGAATGATCCGCTCGCGATTGACCTCGCCGAGCTCCTCTTTTCCGAGCTCGGGGTTCGTCGCGATGAAGTTGCTGATCTTCTCGAGCGCCGTCTGTTCCATCTGCTTGACCATCAGGAGCTCGGCGACGCGCGGGATGAGCGGCTGTTTGCCATTCGGATTCTGCGGCTGCTGCGGGTCTTCCTCCGGCTTCGCGTTCCGCCGCCGATCGAGCTCGTCGTCGAGCGATTCCACGAGCTCGTCGTAGCGAGCGATCACGTCGAGCTCCATCGACTGGATGAAGTCGTCGGTGACGTACGGCCGGTCCGCCAGCGCCTCGGAGATCCGGGTGAGGTCCTCCGAGTTCCTCCCGAGGCTGAACGTGAAGACGAGCGATCCGTCCTCCTCGATCTTCGTGACGACCTCGCGGTTGCGCTCCTCGACGGTCTTCGCGTCGGCTCCGAGCTTCTTGGCGCGGGAGCGGCCTGAGCGGCTCAAGTCGCCGCTCTCCTGCCGCTCGAGATCGAGCTCGACCGTCTTCTCGTAGATCGACGCCGTCGACTCGCGCAGCGCGAGCAGCTCTTCCTTCACCGCGAACAGGAGCTCCTCCTGGCGCAGGTTCTGGTAGCGCTCCTCCTCGTCCTCGAGCTCCTTCTGCGCCTGAGCCAGGTACTTCTCGGCCTCCTCCTCGCGCGGCAGCGCGCGTTCGCCGTCGTTCTGCGAGAGCTCGGACTGGGCCTGCTTCATGCGGGAGGCCGCGTTCGACATCGCGTCGTTCGACTCCTCGTCGTTCACGTCGCGGAGCCGGTTCATGAGGTCGCGCGTCTTGTCCTCGAGCTCCTGCTGGCGCTTGGCGAGATCCTCGTATTTCTCCTCCTCCATCGCCACGTCGCGCGAGCTCTTCGACGGCTGAGACTCCGACGCCGCATCCAGCGACTGCTGCATCTGCTGCATCTTGGCGAGCGCCGAGCGCTGACTCTCGGCCGCGGACGCGAGCTCCGACTTCTCGAGCCGGTTCGCCGACGCCTCCATCTCGTCCTTCGACTGCTCGAACAGGTCCTTCCGTTGCTCACGATCGGAATCGTTCTCGAGCCCGAGCTTCTTGTCGAGGTTCTCGAGCGACTCCTTCAGGTCATCCATCCCGCTCTTCACGTAGTTCTGGCGCGACGCGAGCTGCGCGGACCGTTTCTCCGCCTCGCTCGCCGCGTTCTCGAGCGCCGAACGCGCCTCGTTCATCTTCGCGAGCGCCTGTTCCTGCGCCTCGGACGTTTGCGCGGCCTTCGACTCGGACGCCGCCTTCGAGGCCTGCTGCGCGGCGGATGCCGCCTTCTGCATCGCCTCCGACGCTTGGACCAGCTCGGACTCGGCCGGCTGCGACCGAGCCGCCTCCGCCATCCGTTCCGCAACGGCGGCCGCGGCCTGCGCGATCGCGTCTTGGTTCTCCGCGGCGTCGTCGGGCACCATGCCGGGCATCTGATCGAGCTCGCTCTCGAGCTCGCGACGCGCCTCCCTCAACGCCTCGAGCGCGGATCGAGCGGATTCACGGGACCGGGCCCGGTCCGCCTTGCGCGCCGCGGCCTCGGCCCGGGAGATCGCGGCCCGCGCCGCCTCGACGGACGGCGAGAGAAGCTCACGCAGCTCCGCCGCGGCCGCCGCCGCGCGATCATCGGGGCCATTCAAGCGGTCGGACTCGCTCCTTGCCAGCCGCTCGAGCGCCTCGCTGGCCCGCTTCTGATCGGCGAGGAAGGCCGCCTGCTCCGCCGGGTCGAGGTCGTTCTCCGCCGACGGAGTCTTCCCCTCGCGAGCGGCGGACGGTTGCCCTGGCGCCTCGCTCGGCTGCGTCGAGCCCGCACGCTTCGATGCATCGGAAGGGCTCGTCTCGGCGGCTGCTGTCTCGGACGCCGGCTCCGCCTCGTTCGAGGCGGCGTTCTGCGGCGACTTCGGTTCTTCCGACGAGTTCGACGAGCTCGACGAGCTCGATGACTCCGGTGGATTCGTAGCGGTCGGCGTTTCGGACTCCGCGGTCTCGGCACCGCTCGGCGGCTTCGATGCATCGCGCCGCGGGGTTTCGACGTCGCTCGCGCCTTCACGCGGCTCCTTCGTCGAGGACGACGAGGGACGATCCGACTTCTTCGCGTCGCCTTCGGGCTGGGGCTCGGCCCCGTCCGACCCCGCTTTCGCCTCGTCGGAGACGCGGTCGAGCGCCGACTCCTCGGCCCGGATCGCCTCATCGAGTCGATCGAGGGCGTCGCCGATCATTGCCCGTTGCCGTTCGCGCGAACGCTCCAGCTCCGACGCCTGACGATTCGCCACTTCGTCGAGCGCCTGCTTCAGCTCGATCATCGACTCGTCGCCCTCGCGGGATTGACGTTCGGTGGCATCGAGAAGGCTCTGCTGCTGCTCCATCAGATCCTGGAGCTGAGTCTGCGCCCGGTCGAGCAACCCCTTCTCGTCCTCGGTGACCTGCCGGGTCTCGTCGATCACCTTGCGCTGGTCGGCCCGCAGGTCCTTGATGCCCTGGATGCCGGCGCGAATCTGGTTGAGCTCCTGCTCGAGCTTCTCGAGGTCGTTGCGATCGAGCAGGATGGCGTACGCGGACTCGAGAAGACGCGTCACCTCGGCCTGCCGATCGAGCGTGGTGAATCGCGCCGAAGACAGGTCGGGGACGACCTCGTCGATGCGGTCCGTGGCCTTGGACTCCCGCAGGTCGGCGAGCGCCTTCGTCAGGAGGTTGGCGTTGTAGGTCTTGCCCTCTCCCGCGAGCTTCTCGGCCAATCGCTCCATCTTGGTCTCGATCTTCTCGAGACGCTCCTTGATGATGCGTTGATCCCGGACCAGACGCTGGAGGTCGACGTCCGTCTCCTGCGCCCGCGACGGCGGCGCGAGCTGGAGGAACCCGATCACACAGATCGTCAACAGCCCTGTTCGTGCGTTCATGTCGTCGTCCTCGTCAACGCCCTTCGGACCGCAGCGCGTTCCGGGTGCGTCCGTTCAGATTCCGTTGGTCCTCGAGAAGATCGGTGAACAACGTGAGGATCTCTTGGAAGTCCTCCCACTCGTCCATCTTCTCGAGTAGCTCGTCCAGGCGGCGCAGGACGGACTCTTGATGCGCAAGCGCCTGCCCGATCCCGGTCGGGCGATCGCGTGGATCGACCAGGATGCGGGCGGCGCTCATCGACGCCGCCGCGCTCGGCGAGAGCGACTCGCTCACGTCGAGGATGCAGGCCACCATGTCGAGCAGCCGGCCGACCACGTCGAGCTTGCCGTAGTCGCCCTTCTGGTAGCCGTCGACCAGCGGCCGGTAGATCGCGAACTCGAAGCCGTCGATCGCCTCCGACGCCCGCTTCCGCTCGGCGAGGGCGGGCACGATCCGGTCGGCCGCCGCGCTCTGATCGATCCGGTTCAGCAGGTATTCCTCGAACAGGTCGCCGAACTCGCGGCAGAGCCGGGTCGCGCGGTTCGTCACCTGGTTCTGTCCGATCTCGACCGCGGCGAGGTCGTCCGCCTCGGGCGGGCGGTCGCCCTCGCTCGCCTCGTAGTCGGACAGGACGTCCTTCAGCCGCGCGCTCTTCTCGGCCTGAAGCTCGCGCAGCGAGCGCACGTCGTCCTTCAGACGGATTTGTCGCTCGATCAGGAGCCGCATCTTCTCGTTCATCGAGACGACGTCGACGCGCCGCCCGCTGACCTCCGTCCGGTGCGGGGCTGCCGCCCCGTCGACCTCGAGGTTGTCCTCGGCGGCGACGGAGTACACGTAGCTGTCGCCGACCTGGGCCGCGCGCGGCCCGTTGACGTGCTCGAACGCGGTCTGTGACAGATCGACCAGCGTATAGACGATGCGCCGCTTTACGGATGGATCTTGCGCGCCGGCGAGGAGGTCGAACTCGCTCGACTTCTCGAGACCGTACGGGAGCACCGCGAGCCGCATCGAGCGGATGCCATAGTCATCGTCGGCGGCGACGCGGAATGGGACGAACGCCTCCGGTGTGACTTCGACGTGCACTCGCGATGGCTCGATCAGCCGCACGGTAGGGGCGCGATCCTTCACGGCGATGACCGCGTAGGTCGCCGGTTCGAGGTTCGTGAATCCGTTGCTGCCCGTCAGGTTGACGGAGTAGGACGTGGACTCGGTGACCGTGAACGAGCCGACCCACGCTCCCGCCGCGAACGCGCCGTCGTCCCCAGCGGGGGCGCGCTCGCCCGGGCGCCATTTCAGATCGACTGGACCGGTCGCTCCATCGAATCGAAGACTCCCTTCGACCGCGTCTCCATCGAGCGTCAGCTCGACGTCGACGCGGGTCCCCTCCGGCGCCTCGACGTCGCCGCGTTCCTCGCGGCGCGGCTCGAGACCCGTGTAGCGCGGGAACGTCAACACCGTGACGAGCGCTTGGACGGCCGGCGGCGCGAACACCTCGACGCTCACCTCCAGGCCGTCGTCGTTGGAGTCGCCGTCGTGCGCGAAGAACGTGAAGTCCTCGCGGACGTTGCGGAACCGACCGACCCACTCGGAACCGGCGGTCGGGGCCAGCGGGATCGTCGGCACGCGCCCCGTCTCGGATCGGGTGCGAAGCTCGACGAACGACGGGTTCTCGCCGCGCGCGCGAACCGTCACGGGAAGACTCGCGCCGCGCGCGACCTTCACCCGAACCGGGTAGCCATCCACCTCCTCTACTTGGAAGTGCGTCGCGCTGCCCGGGAACTCGACGGTGAGGAAGACACGCTGCGGCCAGCGGACGTCTGCCCCGACGAGGCGCTTCAGAAAGATCCCCGCAAGGTGCGGCTCTCTCAGTCCGTAGCCGACCACGACCACGAGCAGCAGCGCCGCCACGCCGGCCAGCCGCCGCAGATGCCGGTAGTCGAAGATCTGCTCGAACCGCACTCCTTTGACGAGGCCGGCCGTCTCTGCCCGCATCACGTTCACGAGCTCGACCGACACGTTGCGATCAGGATCGAGCGCGCGGCCCTCGAGCTCGAGCGTGGAGAGGAGTCGGCCGTCGAACTCCGGGAATCGCTCCTCCACTGCACACGCCACGTCCTCGGCGCGGATCTTCCGGCGCAGCGGGTAGACGACTCCGCGGTAGGTGAAGAACCCCAGGATCAGCGCCGCACCGGCGAGGAAGAGGAGTCGAACGCCGCTCGGAAGGGTCAGCGTCCGATCGAGGAGGAAGAGGACCACGAAGATCGCCGCGACGATGGCGAGAAGGCGCAACGAGCCGTAGAGGACGAAGAGGCTTCGCAGCCGTCCACGCAGCCGTTCCAGTTCGGATCGAAGCGTCCTCGGGTCCATCGTCCCTCACCGCTGGAGAATGGGCAGGTACTTGTACGGCACCTGCAGGATGATCGTCGCGACCGCCGTTCCGAACGCCGGCCCCGGGCCGATGTCGTTCGGCCAGCTCCCGTCCCGGAGCTGGCCCTTCAACAGGTCCCGGCGGATCCGAGTGTAGTAGCGGCTCCACCACGGATCACCTGCGACGTACATCGCTTGCACGGCGTAGTAGTGGCCGTACCAGTAGAAGTAGTGGTTCTGGCGGTTCTCCAACAGGTGGTACGTCTGTTCGAGGATGTCGAGCGACTCGCGCAGGCGATCGTCGGAGTAGACGCCGGCGTTGTAGAGGGACGCGATCCCGGCCGACGTCAACGCGAACGAGGAGCGCGTGTTGTCCTGCTTCTGGTACTTGAACGAGCCACGGCGGAGGAAATAGTACCCGTCGTGGTAGTAGAACGTGTTCATCTCGTCGCGTTCGACGTACGAGCTCTGGACGTACTGAACGGCCCGATCGATCGTCGAGCGGGGCACCTTGATGCCGATGTTGCGGGCGGCGCGAAGCGCCATGATCTGGCACACCGTGATCGACATGTCCGACTCGACGGCGAACGGTTCGTAGCGCCACGAGCCGTGATCGTTCTGCGACTTGACGATCAGGTCGACCGCGCGCTGGAGCTTCTCGCGCACGTCGGCACGGTGGGTCATTCCGACCACCTCCGCCAGGTAGAGCGTGGCGAACGCGTGGCTGTACATGCGCGAGCCGCCGTGGGAGACGAACCCCGACGTGTCGTCGACGGAGCGGAGGACGAACTCCGTCGCCGACGTGATCGAGGCGCCGTATTCGCCGCGGCCCGGGAGATGCCCGCCGGCGAGGAACGCCATGCCAGCCAGCGCGGTGACTCCGACGTGCGACTGCGAGTGCCGTTCGATCTCGTAGTTCTGGTTCAGCTTGAACCCGACGTGGCCGGTCCACGAACCGTCGTCGTTCTGATGGTCTTTCAGCCACACGAGACCTCGCTCCACCGCGCGCATCGCGTCGGCGTCATCGGCGGCGTCGACCTCGGTCCACGATCGTTCCTCCTGTCGCGCGTCGAGGCTGCCGGCGAGGAGAATGCCGATGGCCAGGGCGGCCGGGGCTCGCCCGATTGCCGCGGAACGTTTCATCGCGCTTCCTCCTTCGATCGATTCGATCGATAGACGTAGAGCTGGTCCGCCTTGAGCACGGCGAGCGACGTGCGGGTCGTCGTCGCGGTCGCCCCGTACCGTTCGCGCTCGGACGGAATCAACTTCATCTCGAGCGAGGCGGCGGTCGGGTCGAGCGTGAACGCGAAGCTGGTGCTCGAACGGGGCATGACCGGGCTGACGTCGATCGTCCCGCACAGAGTCCCGTCGCCGACGAGGATGGCCCTCACCTCGACCCGTCGCTCCGGAAGCGAATCCAACCTGACGTCATCGATTTCTCCCGACGCGAGATCGACGACCACGATCCGCGGCGGCTTCCTGGCACTCCGGCTTCGATCCTCCTCGATCATCACGAGGCGGTTCGAAGCGCAGGCGGGGCCGAGCTCGAACGTGGAGAGACGACCCGGAGTGTCGATCTCGCGCACCGTCGCTCCGGACCGAGGGTCGATGAGCTGGACGGTGTGGATCCCCGTCACCTGCCCGGCCGAGCTCCGCGTGCCGACCAGCAGGGCGAGGGACTCGCGTCCAGCCCTCACCCACTCGGGCGCGAGGCGGAACGAGAGGTCGCCCAGTTCCCACAGGCGTCGTCCATCGGCGAGGTCGAAGCCGACGAGCCGGCCGCGGTTCGTGGCTTCCTCGATCCCGGCCGCGATCAGCACTCCGAACTCGGCGAACGGGACGACTCCCGGCCGATTCGAGAACTCGAGCAGCGAGATCTCGTAGGTCGTCGCGCCGGTCAGCCCGTCGAGGGCCACGACGTGGCCGTCCGGACTGTTCACGAGGACGAGGTCGCCGCCCACCACCACGTCGCTGATCACGCGGTCGAACTCGCGCTCCCAGAAGCGGGAGCCGGACGCGGCTTCGAACCCGGCCACGACGTTGCGGCCGTCCCGTCGGTCCCACGCGAGATAGAGCAGACCGGAGCCTCGACACTCGAACGTCGGGAGGGCGGAAAGCTCGCGCTCGTAGAGAAGCGTGCCATCGTCCGGATCGAACCCGCGCAACGTCCGGGACTGTCGGACCACGAGCCGCCCGCCGATCAAGTAGGCGAGGATCGGATCGCTCTCGTGGCGGTAGTTGGCCACCTCCGCCCGCCACCGCTCCTTCAGGTCGCCGGCGTCGATGCAGCAGAGCCAAGCGCGATCGTCGTCCTTCGAGACGCCGAAGACGATGACGATCTCGGGGTCATCGCTCGCGCCGGTCTCGACGATCGGAACGATGCCCACGTCGCGAAGCTCGAACCCGCGCGTACGCACGTCGTCCAGGACGGGTCTCCGCCGGAGCCGCGGTCCCGAGGGGGCCGCCGCGCCTCCTCCCGTCAGCCGAGCGGCCTCCACCTTGGCGATCGAGCCGTACGAGTCGCCCTCTCCGCCCGAGTACGGCACGTCCTTCCCCAGCCCGACCAGGCGCCGCCAGACCGTCGCCGCGAGCTGCGTGTCGCCAGCCGCCTCGGCCCCGCGCGCGACGATGCCGAGCGCACGGACGCGTTGCTCGAGGTCGATCGTGCCGGACAAGAGCGGCGCGACCACTTCGAACACCGCCGACGGCGATCCCGAATCCAGCTCGAGACGCGCCAAGTCGAGTCGATAGTCGATCGAATGGGTGGAGTTGGGGAACCTTCGGATCACGGCCAGCAGCGCGGCGCGATCCCGCCCGGCCACCGCGGCGGTGTGAAGATCGCGCGCCTCATCCTCGAAGCGCTCGTACACCGAGCGACCATGTTGCGTGATCATCTCCTCGATCCGCTCGCGGGCGTAGCGCGTCACCGAGCTGCCCGCGAACGTCAGGTCGGCGTAACGATCGAGCATGCGCTGCCACGCCGCGACCGCGTCCACCGGCGCCGATCGCGCGACCGCGACCGATGCGCGCTGGTCGAGCGTGAACAGGCCGGTTCGTACCAGACCGCCGTACGAGTGCTTCTTGAACCCATAGTCCGCGTCCGCCGCGCGCTCATCGATCCAATCGAGCGCGGCGAGATAGGCGTCGAAGTCGCGCGCCGCTTCGTGGATGTCGAGGACCTGCTCGACGGTACGGAGGAACGCGTGATCACCACGCGCGAACTCGGCCATCTCCTTCAGGTGCTCGAGGCGCGAGTCGGCGTCTCCGCTGATGTCGGCGAGCTTCGCCAGGTCGCGGTAGGCGCGGAACAGGCCGTCGCGAACGCGGCGGTCGGACTCCGGGTTCCGATCGGGATGAGAAAGCGCCCGTCTGAACATCGCGACCGCCGCCGCGTGGTCGTTGCGCAGATGCTCGAGATCGCCGAGGAGGATCAGGTCCTCGAGGCTCGGATCGTCCGACGCGACCCGCAGCCGCGTCTCGCGCACCAGCGTGTCGACGTCGTAGAAGACGGTCATCTCGTCCTGCGACATCGACACCTTGACGTCGCGATAGAGCAGCAGGTTGCCGGCCTGATCCGGATCCCAGCTCACGAACTCCTCGTCGAAGTCGACGACGGCAGGCGACACGCGCTTCCAGCGGAGCGTGAGCAAGCGATCGTAGAGCGGTTGATGCACCACTCCGTTCGTCAGACAGCCTCGTCCGCGCGGGTCGGCGTTGTTCCCGCTGAACGGGTACTCGCCCAATCGGGCGCCCGTCTTCAGGTCGAACAGCCCGATGCCGTAGTAGCCGCCGAGCACGAGGACGCCGTCTTCGACGCCGAGCAACCACGAGTATCGCGACTCGCCCTGGCGGCTGCTCGACTTCATCGACCAGAGACGCTTCCCCGAGCTCGCCTCGACCGCGTAGAACGAGTACGAGTCGAACGGCGAGAAGACCACGACGCCGTCGGCGACGATCGGTGGATCGTTGTTCGAACTGGTCCCCCGCTCGCGATGCTGCGTGTAGTGCAGTGCACCCTTGATCGGGATCGACTCGTACTGGACCACCCAGCGCGGATGGCCGGTGAGGGTGTCGAGCGCGGCGAACAGGCCGAGGTTCGTGCTCACGTAGACGGAGCCGTCCGCCTCGGCCGGCATCTGCAGCGTGAACTCCTTGAACGGCTTGTTGAACATCGTCAGCTCCTGCTGGCCGACGACGATCGGCGTCTTCCACAGCAGGCGGCCGTCCTTCAACGAGAAACAGGCGACATGGTGGTTGATAGCGCCTTCGAGGATGTATCCGGCCGCGATCACGCGATCGCCGACGACGATCGGCGGCACCGATACGGACAAGCGGTTGACGAACGATGTCTCGTCCTGCTCGGGACGGCGCTGGGTCCACAACGCTTCGCCGGTGTCGAGATCGATCGCGTACAGGCTGCGCTTGGGGATCGCGATCGTGATCGGGGTCTTGTCGAACCGGATGTTCCGCCCGCGAGCCTTCAGATCCATGAGCGGAGCCACGACGACGCCGCCCGCCACCGTCGCGGCGAGCGGCAACGAGCGAGCGAGCGAGCCCTGCGGCGGGTTTCCGTTGGAGGGGCGCACGTAGTCCTCGAAGACGTAGAAGTCGTCGGACGTGCGAACGTTGTAGAGCGGCCCCTCGTACATCCAGCGCGGTTCGGGCGAGAAGAAGCTGAACGCGCGGACCGAGAGCCCGTCCGTGGCGACGATCGTTCCGTCGTCGACCGCGACGTGGAACGGGAACTCCTGATAGTTGGCCACCCGCGTGCGGAACGGGTTGCGGCCGGCGCCGGTGAACGCGGGGACGTGCCAATTCTCCGTGAGCCGCACGTCGCCGCCCCGGTACGGCGCGATGCCCCGATGATCGTTCCGCCCGCCGAAAACGGACCAGTCTTCGCGGTGGCGCGGCGCGCTCGCCGCGACGCGCTCGTACGCCCCCGAGAGCGGAAGCGCTTTGCCCTCGAACTTCACGGTCTCCGTCGCGTACCGCCGCACGAGCGCCCGAGCCCCCTCGGCGTCGCCGGCGTACGCGCCCGCCATCGCGGCCCGGAGCGCGATCCAAGGGTCCTCGGGCGTCGGTGGCTCGGAGAACGCCAGGCGGCGCCGGTGGTAGCGTTCGGCCAGTGCGTGTGCCCCGCGCTCGTGGGCGAGGTCGCCGAGCCGGCGCAGCGCCTGCTGGCCCTGCGGGGTCACCACCCAGCGGTTCGCGAGGCCTTCGAGCACGGCGACGTCACGGTCGCGCATGGCCCGCTCGAACGTGCTCACCACGCGCAGCGACGCCCAGTCGGCGTACTCGCGGCGGGCCTCGGGCGGGAACGTCGACAGGAGGTACTTGGCGTATTCCGCCGCGCCGACCCACCGGGTGTCCGACACCTGATGGAGGTGGTTCGGGAACATGTTGATGATGTCCTGGAGCGGCTCCGCGGCGAGGCGGAAGTTCCCGACCTTCATCAGCTCGTTCGCGTTGTGGAATCGGAATCGAACCTCTCCCGACACGGAGATCGCGAAGGTCGCCACTTCGCTGCTGTCGGGATCGAAGGTGTAGTTCTCGTCGTCGAGTGCGTCCCAGCCCGCGAACGCCGCATCCTGGCCCGCGGCCGGCGCGGCCGGGAAGGAGGCGACCAGGACGATCAGGAACGAGAGGCTCGAGTTGCGAGGGATCGACTTCATGATGCTCGGCGAAAGCCTCGATTCGGTGCGCGGTGCCCAACGACGTCTATCGTCCGCCCTCCGATGACTAGCCAAGCCTTTTCCGGTCTGCCCGTTGCGACGGCGACGGGTCCAGAGCCGCCTGGATTATACGGTTCAGGATTCCGACGTTGGATCGCGGGTTAGGATTCTGATCGAGTCTCTCGTGCGGTCGATCGATGACGTCCGGGCCGCCGGGCGGCGCCCGACCGAGGGTCACGTGACGGCACCGTACGGAGGACGAGCATGGCGATCGCGAAGCGGGCGGCCGCGGGGTTGGCCGTCTTCGTCGTCGCGATCGTCCTTCGGGCGGTCGGCGTCTCGTTCGGCCTCGATTTCGACGATCCTTCCCAGGCGATCTTCGATCACGAGGTGGACGAGGAGACGATGGTCGTCGCGGTGCGGGACTCGCTCCTCCGCGGCGACTTCCACCCGGGACGATTCCTCTACTGGGGATCGGGGGGGTTCTACCTCTACGGAGCCGCCGACGCGGCGACGCTCGGGGCCATCGCCCTGTTGTCGTCGCACGGTTTCGTCGAGGGCCGCGATCGACTCGCCGAGAACCCGTCGCTTCTGTTCCTCGTGCACCGGATCGTCTCACTGATCGCGGGCGGTTTGACGGTCGTCGTCGTGCTCCGCGTTCTTTGGCGTGAACGCGGCGCGATCGCCGCGGTGGCCGGCGCCGCCACGCTGGCCGCCGGCTACCTCCACGTACGGCTCTCCCATTTCGGCACGCTCGACGTGCTGCTGACCCTGTTCGCGAGCCTCGTCCTCGATCGCTCCCTCCGGCTCGCGGCGACGGGACGCGCGCGACACCTCCTCGTCGCGGGGGCGCTCGTCGGGGCGGCGACCGCGGTCAAGTACAACGGGTTCCTCCTCGCCGTGCCGGTCGGCCTGGCCTGGCTCCTCTCGCGACGCGCGCCGCGGGCCGAACGTCCGTCGTTCGGAGCGCTCTTCGCGGCGGGTGCGGCCGCGATCGCGGTCCTGGTGGCGTTGTCTCCCCATGTGTTCTTCGCCGCGGATGACCTCATGCACCACCTCGGCGACCTCTCCCGCCATCGTTTCCAGTTCACGCGCGTGCCGGCCGCGCTCGCGTACCACGGCGTGAACTCGGTCTGGATCGGATTCGGCGAGTCGGCGACCCTCCTCGCGCTTGCGGGAGCCGTCCTGCTGTTGCGGGACGGCCGCCGCGGAATGACCCTGCTCCTGCTCGCGACCTCGCTCGTCCTGTTCCCCGTTTTGATTCCCCAGACGGCCGTCCGTTACGGCGCGCCGGTCCAGGTGACGCTCGCCTTGCTCGCCGGATGCGCCGTGGAGCTCGTCTCCCGTCGTACGGCGCGCCCGCGCGCGGCCGCGGCCATCCTCGTCGCCGCCGCGGTGCTGCCGTCGCTCGCGCGGTCGGCGTCGTTCGACTGGCTGCTGACGCGCCCCGACACCCGGACCGACGTGGTTCGCGCGCTCCGGGACGCCGGGGCGCGGCCGACCGACGTGCTCGCGTACGGCTTCCTGGGCCTTCCCGGTCCGAGCCGAACGCACGCGCCCCCGATCACGCAGAACTACCTCCAGATGGTCCTGCAGCTCGAGGTGCTCACGCCGGACGACGTCCGCCGTTCACCGCCGCGATTCATCCTTCTCGAACGCTCGGCCATCGACCTGATGCAGCTCCCGTTCGGATGGAGCGCGCTCGAACCGATCGTGAGCGAGCGCTATCGTCCCGTGCTCGACCTCGAGCCACGGCGCAACGGCCGCGATCCGGTGCTGTTCGATCGCGACGCGGGGCAGCCGTCGCTTCTCCTGCCGTACGGCCGCCCGTGGCAGATGACGCGCCCGGGTCCGTCCCTCGTGCTGTACGAGCGCGCCGAGGGTTGAGAGCGGTCGTGTCGCTCAGATCAGGTTGTACTTCTTGCGCAGGATCCACTCGAGGCTGATCGCGCCTAGGAACCCGAGGAGCGCGGCGAACGACGACCAGAGCTCCTCGCGCGTCGGCTCGCCCTTCTTCCGCTCACGTACGTCCCCCTCGATCGACGCGAGCGCGCCCTCGAACTCGTCGAGTCCGTAGTACTCTCCGTTCGTCGAGGCGGCGATCGCCTCGAGAGCGTCGCGCTCGAGGACGGGATCGTCCCACTCGTGTTGCGGCACCTCCACCCGGAACGACTTCGGCGCGAGACGCCCTGTCTCGCGCGCCGTCCAATCCTCGAGCCAGATCTGATACGAGCCGGGCAGGCCGAGGCGCACCGTTCCCTCGAACAACCCTTCGGTCGGATCGATGTTCGCCAGCTCGATCGGCGTGACCCGTCCCTGTTCGTCGGCGAGCTGCACCGCGTAGGACTCGAGGGCCACCGGATTGAAGTCGAGGTCCTTGACGCGCGCACTGATCTGGATCGCGTCGTTGATGTCGTAGAGGGACTTGTCGGTCAGCAGCTCGAACCGCTTGTTCGTGCGCCGCAGCTTGTTCAACGCCACGTAGCGGATCGCGGCGCGCCAGAAGCGCTCGGTGTAGCGGTCGCCGTAGAACTTGCGCCAGAGCCACGTGGAGTCGAACGCGATGAACATGGTCCGGCCGGACGGATAGAACGTCGACGCCATCAGCACGTGGTTGCCGAACTGGTTCGCGTTGACCGGATGGCGAAGCATCACCTCGGCCCCGCCCTTGGCCTTGCGGACCGGGTAGTACCACTCCTGCGCCGGCAGACCGACTTCCGGATCCTCCCAGAGCTTGCGGTTCTTCACGAGGTCCTTCTCGAGTCGCACGACCTCGTGGGGATCGAGCGGATTCTCGAGCCGCGGGCGGAACGGTTGGATGTACCCGTCGCTCAGCATGCGCCGCTCCTCGTCGGCGTCGCCGAGCACGACGGGCATCACGTCCTCGAGCAGGGTGCCGACGTACGCGCGCGGATTGTCGAGCATGCCTGCGAGCATGATGAGGCCGCCGCCGACCTCCACGAACTCCTTCAGGTACCGGAGCGTCAACGTCGACTCATCGACGCTCGGCGCGATGCGGTAAGGGTCGACGTCGCCGATGATCACGACGTCATACTCGAACAGCGCGTTCTTCGTGGGCGGGAAGCTGGTGAGCGCCGCCGTCCCGTCGCTCGACTCCTGGATGAAGTCCTTGTCCGCGTCGAGCAGCAGGCACTGCGCGCGCATGTTCTTCCCGCGCAGCAGGATGTTCTTGAGGAAGCGATACTCCCAGCGCGGGTACGCCTCGACGTAGAGGACCTTGATCTCCTCGGGATCGACGCGCAGGTGGTGGGCGCGCACGTTGTCGTCGAGGAACTGTTCGCCGCTCAGGGCGACGACGCAGACTTCGAGGTCGTACTCGCCCTCGCGCTCCGGCCGCCAGAACAAGACCTCGTTCTGGTCGCGTCCGTCGCGGGTCAACGTCACCTCGTGGCTCGCGAGGACATTCTCCGATCCTTTGGTCCGCAGGACGAGGCTGGTCACGCGCCCCTCGTATCCCTTCGACGAGATCACCACCTCGAACCCGACGTCGTCGTTCACCAACGCCACGTCCGGTGCGCGCACCGCGCGGATCTCGATGTTCTTCGGCTCGTTCGGATCGCCCACTCCGACGGTCACGATGCGCACTCCGTCGAGCGCCGCGCGCTCCGCCGCCTCGGCGGGGTCGAGACCCGAGTTGCTCCGCCCGTCCGAGAGAATGATCATCTCGGCCACGCGCTTGCCGCGGCTCGAGAACTCGCTCTGCACCTCCACGATCGCGTTCCCGAGCCGCGTGTAGTGGCCCTCGGCCCGGAGGTCCGCCGGATCACCCAGGGAGCGAACCTCGTCGCCGAACGAGTAGAGCCGCACTTCGTTCCGCTCGGACAGGACTTGCGTCGGATCGGTCTTGGGACGGCTCAGGATCGCCTTCATCAAGTCGATCCGCGTCGTCGCCGCCACCGCTTCCGTGCCCGACAGGCCGGAGAGCCGCGCGAGCCGCCCGGCCACCTCGACGTCCGAGTACGCGTCGGAGCGGCTCATCGACGAGGAACCGTCGAGGAGGATCGGCAGGACCGACTTCTCGACCTCGACCTCGTAGGTCTCGAAGACCGGCCGGAAAAGAAACAGGAAGAGCATCGCGAACGCGAGCACGCGGAGCCCGCCGCAGATCCAACGCGCGCGGTTCGAGATGGTGCTTCCCTCGTTCCGGTAGACGAGCGCGCAGAGCCCGAGCACCATCGGGACGATCACGAGCGCGATGATCCACGCCGGCGGCAAGTCGAGGAACTTGAACGTCGTCACCTCGCGCGTGTCGGCCTGACCGAGCGCGACCGCGGAACCTCCCGCGGAACCGACGCCCGCCGCGAGCGCGATCGACCAGCGTCGCCGGTTCATGCCGCACCTCCGCGATTCCCACGACCGAACCACCAGGCCAGCAGCATCTCGGCCGCAGTGAGCAGGACGACGCCCCAGAGCAGCGCTCGCCAGAGCTCGCCCTCGCGACTCGACGCCTCCTTCAACGGCTGCACGTCGATCTCGTGGATGATCGGAACGTCGAGTCCCGGGTACAGCACGGGAAACGCGTCCGCCTCGATCCGGGTGAGGTCGCTCTCCCGCACGTCGACGTTGACCGCGAAGTGCTCCACCTCCTGGCGCCCCGCGTCTTCGCCCGCGCCCGCGAGCGGATACGCGAGCTCGAGGGCGTAGAGCCCCGGTTCGTCCGTGTTCCGGAACGCCGGGAGCACGAACTCGCCGAACTCCATCTCCCGCGGGACGTCGGTGATCGCGTCGCGGACGTTGTCGGGACGCGTGACGTGGACCTCGCTCGGGATGCTGCGCGTGGTCCGCCGCAGGGGATCGCCGACGGACAGGTTGTAGATCGACGCGTCCGTCAGCGTCAGATAAGAGGCCGTCTCCTGCACCAACGGCAGGTAGGTGATCACGTTGTTGTGCGCGGCGAAGTCTGCCCACGCCGAGTCCGCCGACGTCGTGAAGAGGACGACGCGCCCGCGCCCCGCCGGCTTGTCGAGGATGAGCGCCCCCGGGTGGGCCGGATCATCGTCCAGCGCGACCACGACCGACGTGGCGCTATCCTTCGGCGAGATCTCGGTTCGGAAGAAGCGCCGGATCGGGACGCCGAGCAGGTTCGGCTGGAGGTTCGGGTCCGCGAAGAGCCGCACGATCGGGTGATAGAAGTCCAACACCTTCATGCGGAAGAAGCGGTCGCTGTTCGCGAGCAGGTCGCCGCGAACGTCGAGCAGGCGCGCGGGGAGAAGGCCGCTCCCGTCGGCGAAGTGAAGGCGTTCGTTGTACGACCGTGCGTCGACCATGTCGCCCAGGAAGATGAGCAGCCCGCGCCCCGCGAACACCGCGTCGCGCAGCTCGTCGGCCACCTTGACGTCGATTCCCGCGACGTTGGCGAGGACGATGAGGTCATAGTCCTTCAGCGTCTCCGCGCCGTGGTTGAACCTCTGCGCGTCGACCACCCGCGGGCGGAACACCGATCCTCCCGTCTCCGGGTCGTCGATGGGGTTCAACATGTCGGCGAGCACGGTCGTCTCACGCAGGTCGGGCTCGGCGTCGTAGCTCCCGTCGACGAGCAGGACGCGCACCGATTGATTGACGGGGAACGCGAGAACGCGCGCGTTGTCCGCGGCGAGGTCGTCCTCGTCGATCTCGAACAGGACGGTGTGGGTGCGACGCAGCACGCCGTCGTCGTCGAACTTCGTCGAGCACTCGACGGTCTGCACCCCGCCGCTTGGCACGTCGAAGCGGACCTTCTTGCCCTTCTCCCGCTCGCCGTCGATGACGAACGTCCCGGTCACGCTCTTCATCTCCACCGCGGTGTGGTTGCGGACGGTGGCCGACAAACGGACCACCTCACCGGCGACGACGTTGTGCGGCACCGATTCGAGCCCCTCGATCGTCAGGTTGACCGGCGCGTCGTCGTCGCCAACGTCGACGATGACGAACCGGCAGTCGTGCTCGGCGGCCACGCGCCACGCCGACGCGGGGCTCGCGGCGGCGTCGCCCAGCTCGTCGCTCGCCGTCGAACGCACCCCCGGTTCGAAGGTCTCGCGCTGCAGGTCGGTGAAGACGTACACGTCCTTGTGCGATCCGCCCAGCACGTTCTCGACGAGGTAGTCGAGCGTCCTCACGAGATCGGCGCCCCGCCAATCCGGCGACAGACGGTCGATCGCCTCCTTCGCGCGGGTCATGCTCGACGTGGTGCTCTGGACGGCTCGGGGCGTGTCGGCGAGAGCGACGACCGTCACCTCGTCCCCTCGCTCCTCGGAGAGCCCGTCCAACAGCTCCTTCGCCTGGGCCTTCGCGCGCTCCATCACCGAGTCGCCGCCGCGTGTGACCCGCCCCATCGAGTACGAGGTGTCGATCACCAGGACGAGGTTCTTCTGCGCCGACGAGAAGCGCGACAGCAGGCTCGACGACGGGACGAACGGCTGCGCCATGGCGAACGCGAGCAGCGCGATCAGGAGGCAGCGCAGCAGAAGCAGGAGAAGCGACTCGAGGGTCAACCGGCGCCGCGTTCGCTGATACGCCTGCAGGAGGAACTCCTGCGCGGCCCAACGAATGACGCGGAAACGGCGCCGATTCAGCAGGTGGATGATGAGCGGAACGGTGAAGAGGAGCGTGCCCCAGAGGAGCGCCGAGTTCCCGAAGGAGAAGTTCATGCGCGCACTCCCCGCTTGGAACGCAGCGCGAGGTAGCTGGTGAGCGCCACGTCGAGCGGGGTATCGGTCAAGAGCGGCTTGAAGTCGACGCCGTTGGCGAGGCAGCCCTTGCGGATCTTGTTCTGGTGCTCCTTGAAGACCTCGAGGTACGCCTGGCGCAGCGCTTTCGGGTCGGCGACGAGCGGATCGAACCCCTCGAGGCCGTCGAACTTCAGCATCCGATCGAACGGAAATTCGACCTCGTCGCGGTCGAGAACCTGGAACACGATCACGTCTTGCCGCTTCGTCTTCAGCGCGCGGATGCCGCTCAGGATGCGGTCCGGTTCGGCGAAGAGGTCGGAGATGAGACAGACGATCGAGCGGGGCGGCAGCTTCGTCGCGAGCTCGCGCAGGACCAGTCCGGGGTCGGTCTTCCGCGTCAGCACCGCTCGTTCGATCGCGGTGGTGATCGCCAGCAGGTGCGACGGCCTCGTCGCCGGCGGCACCCACGCCTCGAGCGTATCGTCGGTGAGCGCCAGCGCCGCGGCGTCGCGATGCCGGAGCACCATGTAGACGAGGGTGGCCGCCACCATCGCGCCGTAGTTGAACTTGGTGACCTGCCCCTCGCCCGCGTACGCCATCGACTCGGAGACGTCCAGCACCACGCTCAGAGTGAGGTTCGTCTCCTCCTCGTAGCGCTTGATGTAGAAGCGATCGGACCGGCCGTACATGCGCCAATCGAGGTGGCGCAGGTCGTCCCCGGGCACGTACTCGCGATGCTCGGCGAACTCGACCGACGCTCCCCGGTTTGGAGAACGGTGCAGACCCGACATGAAGCCCTCGACCGCCTGGCGCGCTTTCAGCTCGAGGCGCCCCAGCTTGTCGAGGACTTTAGGATCCAAGTACCGGCGGTAGTTTTCCATCGGCGAGGGCTTCAGACTCGGCCCGCGGGACCGTTTCGATGATGCGTCGGACGAGGTCGTCCGACGTGATACCTTCCGCTTCGGCGCTGAAGTTCGGCAGGATGCGGTGGCGCAGCACCGGCAGCGCAACGGCGCGGACGTCCTCGCCGGTCACGGCGGGACGGCCATGGAGCAGGGCACGCGCCTTCGCTCCGAGAACGAGGAACTGCGACGCCCGCGGACCCGCACCCCAGGCAACCGACTCCCTGATGAAGCCCGGCACGCCGTCGGCCCCGGGCCGCGAGGCACGCGCGAACGACATCGCGTACTTGATCACGCTGTCGCCCACCGGGACGCGGCGGACGAGGAGCTGCAGCTTCAGGATCTTCTCCGCCGAGAGCACCGGCTGGGGCTCTTCCGGGTCGCGCGCCGTGGTCCGGCGGACGATCTCGAGCTCCTCGACGTCGCTCGGGTACTCGACGCGCACGTTGAACATGAAGCGGTCGAGCTGCGCCTCGGGGAGCGGATACGTCCCCTCCTGCTCGATCGGGTTCTGGGTGGCGAGCACGAAGAACGGCTGCGACAGCGAGTGCTTCTTGCCGGCGATCGTCACCTGGAACTCTTGCATCGACTCGAGCAGCGCGGCCTGCGTCTTCGGCGGGGTCCGGTTGATCTCGTCGGCGAGGATCACGTTTGCGAAGAGCGGTCCAGGAATGAAGCGCATCTCGCGCTCGCCGGTCGCCTTGTTCTCCTGGATCACCTCCGTCCCGGTGATGTCGGACGGCATCAGGTCGGGGGTGAACTGGATGCGGTTGAACGAGAGCGAGATGGTCTTCGCGAGCGTCGAGATCAACAGCGTCTTGGCCAGACCGGGCACGCCGGTGAGGATGCAGTGTCCGCGCGCGAACAGCGCGATCAGGAGCTGATCGACGACCTGTTCCTGGCCAACGATGACCTTCTGGATCTCGGTCTTGAGCTGGCCATAGGCGTGGCGGATCTCGTCCACCGCCGCCATGTCGTTTCGGTCCGTCATCGAAGGACTCCAGATCGGTTTGAGCACGTCGGATGATACGTACGGCGCGTTTGGGACATGGGAGAAAATCGACCGCTCACGGGGCCGGCCGAATGCGAAGGACCATCGAAGGAGACACGGAGAGGATCTCGCCGTCCTGGTACGAGAGGTTGCCGAACACGTAGGGATCGCCCGCGCGAAGCTGGGCCTCGGGCACCGGGACGAAATCGACGGCCTGTCCCTCGCGGTCGAGGTCGAACCGGTAGAGCGCCTTGTTCGTCGGCAGGAAAAGGCTCCGCGCGAGCATGAGGGGACGTCCCGTGATTCGTTCCTCGATCTCGAGCGGCGTGGAGTTCCAGATCTCCGCCCCGTCGAAGTCATGCGCCACGACCTGCAGGCGGAGGCGCAGCGCCTTCACGACCTCTTGGCGGATGAGGATCATTCGCTCCTTCTCCTCGTCGATCCCGATCAGGACCTCGAGGTCGCGCTTGAACGTCGGCGCGTTCAGCCGCAAGAGTCCGTCGGCCGACGGCCGGCGCGCGAGCACGTAGAGGAAGCGCGAGTCCTCCGGCGTGATGATGAGACGGTCTCGGAACACCACCGGGGCGACCGCGTACCAGCCGCCGCTGTCGTAGAACCCGAACCGCTCGTAGCGATCGGAGTCGTTCAAGCGCACGCGCCCGTACTTGAACAACCACTGGATCGACCCCGTCTCCGCATCGACCGCGGCCGCGATCCCGAGGTTCGTCACGACGTAGACGACGCCGTCCGCGAGCGTGACCGCGGACGGCACCGCGCGCTCGATCTCGGTCCTCTGGTTCCGCGCGTCGTAGCGGGCGATGCGCTCGGCCGAAGCGAGGAACCGCGACCACCGCAGCGCTCCGCTCTTCACGTCGAACGCGAAGAGCGAGCATTCGGTCGTCGTGCCGAGCCGCGATCCGACGACGATCAAGCGGTCGCGATGGATCACCGGCGGCCCCTCGAACACGTAGTCCCGCAGCTCGGACGGCGTCGAGAAGAGCTCCGGCTGCACGCGGAGAACCGTCTTTCCGTCCGCTCTCGCGTCGATCCCGACGAGCTGCGACGAGTCGTCGCCCGCGCCGTAGAACGACGTCGACCGCTCGACGATCGTGAAGAAGAGCCGCCCGTCCCGCGCAATCGGCTCCAGCGATCGTCCGGCGAGCTGCCGCGACTCGGACTCGAACTCGAAGCGCTGGTCGTAGCGGACGAGGGGGGTCGATGGATCCTGGCCAGGGTGGAGCCGGTAGACGCCGAGCAGACCGATCGCCCAGACCGTGCCGTCTACGATCCTGCCGCCGATCGGCGGGAACGTGGTGGGCACGTAGCCGAGGGGGTCGGCCGGTGCGAACAGCAGCCTCCGCTCCTCGAACGGGAACCGCTGGACGAGATCGATGTCGAGCTTGCCCGACGCGAGCGCGGCCGCCGCCGCGTCCTCGTTTCGGCGGGAGCCGGCCAACAGCTCATCGATCAACGCGCCGACGGAAATCGCGGCGCCGCCCCGATCGACGATCTCGTCGGCCAGCGCGCGGATTCGGCCGCGAAGCCGGGCGAGGTCGTCGTACTCCGCGACGTCGGCGAGCGCGAACGCGTAGCGGGCGACGTCGACCGCGGTCGCTCGCTCGCTCGCGAGCAGCCGCTCGACCGCCCGTGTCACGAGCAATGGCTCGCCCTGCTCGTGCGCCAGCGCGGCCGCGTCGCGCAGCGCCGCTTCGGACGATTCGCTCGCCGGGTAGCGCTGCGCGACGCGCAGCAGGCGCTCCGGATCGAAACGGGCCAGGGCGTACGCGTGGGCGGCGCTCGCCTTCTCGGCGAACAGGGCGCGGTAGCGCGCGAGCCCTTCGGGCGGCATCGCCTCGATCCGTCGCCGTGCGGCTTCGCCCGCCGACACGAGCACTCGGGCGCCGAGCGTCACGACCCCGTCGTCCTCCCGGTCGAGCCGGTCGAGCCGGTCGAGCACGCGTTGGTACGCCTGAGCCGCCTCCGCCCAGAGCTCCTCGCCGGCCTTGAGATCGCCGAAGAACAGGTCGGCGCGCGCCTCCTCGGACGTCCGGACGAACGCCGAGTTGCTGAACTCCTCGTCCTCCTCGATGAAGACCTGCGCGGCCAGCGATCCACCGTGCGTCCAGAGTGCGGCGGCGGAGAGGACGAGTGCACGGGTCAGGATCGACACTGGAGCTACTCTTGGTCCCCCGCCCCATACTGGAAGCGTGCCCGAACCGCGCGCTCGAGCATTGCGGGATCATTCTGCTCGATCGCTCGCACCTGCGCCTGCATGCGCGCCGCTTCGCGTCGGAGCCGCTGGACCTCCGCCGCCTTGTGACGCTCGAGTTCGGCCAGCGTGCGTTCTCGCTCGAGTGCAGGGACCGTCATGGTCAAGAACACATAGAGCGAGGCCGCGAGGATGACCAAGAGCGAGATGTTTCTCTTCAGGACCGAGAACACCGCAACTCTCCATGACCGGCGGACATTCAAGACCTGGACCCGACCGGCGTCAAACTCAAACTCCGATCCGCCGGTGAGATCCGACGATGCGGTCACGGCGCCGCGCCGCGGCGGCCGCCGTGGATGCATCGGTCCTTTTGGGACGGATCCCCGAGGAAAATGTTCCCCCGGCCGTCGCCGGGTCCAAAGACGAGATCGCTCTCAGCGAGCCGTCGTCTTCGTCTTCGAGCGCGAGCGAGTCTCCGCCGGCGGGCCGAGCCAACGGTCGCGCAGGCTCGGACCCGGATAGACGGCGCCGTCCCCCAGCTCCTCCTCGATGCGCAGGAGCTGGTTGTACTTGCAGACCCGGTCCGTCCGGCACAGCGAGCCGGTCTTGATCTGTCCCGCGCCCGTCGCGACGGCGAGATCGGCGATCGTCGTGTCCTCCGTCTCTCCCGAACGGTGCGAGACCACGCACGCATACTTGGCCTCCGCCGCCATCCTCATCGTCTCGAAGGTCTCCGTCAGCGTCCCGATCTGATTGATCTTGACGAGCACCGCGTTCGCCATCCCCTGCTCGATCCCGAGCGCGAGCCGGCGAACGTTGGTCACGAAGAGGTCGTCGCCGACGAGCTGGATCTTGCTTCCGAGCGCGGTCGTCAGCGCTTTCCAACCTTCGAAGTCGTCCTCGCCGAGACCGTCTTCGATCGAGCAGATCGGATACTGGCGGACCCAACCCTCGTAGAGAGCGACGAGCGCGTCGGCGTCGATCAGCGCGCCGTCGACCTGGTACTTCTTCCCCTTCATGAACTCGTTCGCCGCCGCGTCGATCGCGAGCGTGACGTCCCGCCCGGGCTTCAAGCCGACGGCACCGACCGCATCGAGGATCACTTCGATGGCTTCTTCGTTCGAGCGCAGGTTCGGCGCGAACCCGCCTTCGTCCCCCACCGAGGTGCTCAGACCCCGCTTCGCGAGGACCTTCTTCAACGCGTGGAACACCTCGACGCCCATCCGCAGCCCCTCGGAGAAGGACGTCGCGCCGACCGGCTGGACCATGAACTCCTGCAGATCGACGTTGTTGTCGGCGTGGGCGCCACCGTTCAGGATGTTCATCATCGGCAGCGGCAGCACGCGCGCCGAGGCGCCGCCGAGGTACCGGTAGAGCGGCAGGTCGGACGAGATCGCAGCCGCCGACGCGACCGCGGTCGAGACCGCGAGCGTCGCGTTGGCGCCGAGCTTCCGTTTGTTCGCCGTTCCATCGAGCGCGATCAACGCGCGGTCGATCGCCACCTGGTCGCGCGCGTCCATGCCGAGGAGCGCGCTCGAGATCGGCCCGACGATGTTCCTCACCGCCTTCTGCACGCCTTTGCCGGCGTATCGGGTCATGTCCCCGTCGCGCAGCTCCACCGCCTCGTGCGTTCCGGTCGATGCGCCCGAAGGGACGGCGGCACGTCCGCGGGCCCCGTCCTCGAGGAGCACCTCGGCCTCCACCGTGGGGTTCCCGCGGGAGTCGAGGATTTCACGAGCGTGGACCTTCTCGATGTGCGGCATCGGTCTCCTCCGAGTGGGTGCGGGGAGAGGGTAGAGGCGACCCGCGTGCGAGGCAACGACCTGTCAGCGGAACGGAAGCGATCGCTCGAACGCCTCGCGATCACCGCGGTCGTCGTCGTCGAACGGCCGGCGAATCGCGATCATCGCGACGCGCGCGAGGAGCACCGCTCCGAACCCGACCGCGCAGTACGGGCTCACCACCATCAGTCCGCCGACGAGCTCGGGGCCGATGAGGACGCCGAGCAACACCGTGCGCGCGAGGATCCCGATCGCCAGCCGTGCCGCCGCGAACGGCGCATCGATCGAGGTCGCGATCGACCAGACCAGCAACTCCGCCACGAGGCCGCCCGCGGCCCCCTCTTGGAGCGATGCCCCCCCGTGCCGCGCGACGATGGCGAGGGTGACGAGCCCCGCGACGACGACCCCTGCGTCCCAGGCGTCCGCGCGACGGGAGCGGCACGCCGCCCGGTCGGGGGCGGAGGCCGCGACGGACGGCGACGCCGCCGCGCCCTCGCTCTCCGCCCGCGCCACCGGGCCGCTCAGGCGTTTCGCGCAGCCCCGACAGACCCGCGCCCAGACGAGACGGCGCATGCTCCGCGAAGGGAACGACGACCCACACGATTCGCACGTCACACTGTCGGGTCGCGCCATCACGAGATGCGTCCATCCACCGGGCACCGTGGGTATCCATTATCTGGATCGGAATCCACCTGAAGGTGCTTGAGCGAGTCGGATGGAATGTGCGGATTCTCCAGAAACCCTTGATTTCACCGCGTGGCGAGGCGATTGGAAACGACCGGAGATGTTGTTGGGGTGATGGCTGGTCCTCCTCAGCCGTCACTCTTCCGCGGCGGGCGTGTCCTCCTCCTCCCTGCGTCCGCCGCGGCTTTTTTCTGCCCCGTAGCGTGCCCCACCGCGACCGGTACGCCAGGGCCCGCGAGCCCCTATCCTGTTTCGGACCGCTGGCCGTGACCTGGTTCGATGCGCCCGATCGCCCCCCCTCTGTTATCGATCCTCGTCGGCCTCGCCGCATGCGCGTCCCCCACCGCACCGATCTGGCTGATCCCAGCGGATCCTGCGATCGGCGTCGCGGACGGGACGGCGCGGGCGCGGGACGTCCTGGCCGACCTCGGATACGAAGCTGCAGAGGTCGATCCCGAGCTGGGAATCATCGAAACGGAATGGCGTTTCGATCGCGACCTGATCGAGTCCGCTCGCTACCGTGCGTTGCTTCGCGTGAAGAGCGACGCGCCGTTCGCGGTCGCCGTCAGCGTGCCACGCGAGGTCCACGACGGGCGACGTTGGGTGCCGCAAGGCGAGAACGAGTCGCGGCGTCAGACACTCGTGGCGATGCTCACCGCGCGGCTGTCACCACGGCCGCCGGACCGCGAACGGTGAACGGCGAGAAAAGGCAAGGAGCGAACGATGGCCCACGAAGGCCTGCACGAACCCATCGACCGACTGAGCCGCGCGACGATCGACATGCACCGTGCGATCGTCTCGCTGATCGAGGAGCTCGAGGCGGTCGACTGGTACAACCAGCGCGCCGAGGCGTGCCAGGATGCTGCTCTGCGCAAGATCCTGGAGCACAACCGCGACGAGGAGAAGGAGCACGCCGCGATGACGCTCGAGTGGATCCGACGGCAGGATCCGACGTTCGACGAGCACCTGCGCACGTACTTGTTCACCGAGCCGAAGGACGTCACCGAGCTCGAGCACGACGAGACGGCCGGATGATGCGCGTCAACTCGTGCGCGCCAGGATCCCCGAGTTCAGCTCCGCGACCTTCTCCTTCCCGCAGAGCAGCTCGACGAGCCGGAACGCGAACTCCATCGCCGTCCCGGGCCCCTGGCTGGTGACGATCGTACCGTCCACGACCACGCGCTCGTCCGCGACCACTTCGCCGACCACGCCCGAAAGGCGCTTCCGCACCGACGGATGGCTCGTGACGCGCCTTCCCGCGAGGAGCCCGGCTTCCGCGAGCACGGTTGGGCCGGCACAGATCGCAGCGGTGAGGCCACCCGCCTCGTGGTGGCGGCTGAGGGCGGCGATGATGCGAGGGTCCTTGCGCAACGCTTCGGCGCCGGACAGGCCGCCGGGGACGACGATCAAGTCGAATCCTCTCACGTCGATCTCGTCGATCGACGTGTCCGGGGCCACGCGGATGCCGCGCGATCCGGTGATCGTCCCGTCCGATGTCCCCGCCACGACCACCTCGATGTCCGCGCGTCGCAGGACGTCGATGACCGTGATCGCCTCGATCTCCTCGAAGCCGTGCGCGAGCGGAACCAGGACTCTCTTCATCGTTGCCACCTCGGTGCGCGCACAGTAACAGGGTTCGGGTTCCACCCGCCCGGCCACGGAGGAATCCAACTTTTCCGCCGGAGCTTTGGGCGGCCGACGAATAGAGTGTGTCAATGACTGCACCTCCCCAACCCCACTGCGGGTTCCGATTTTGATCTTCGACGAGTTCGGCCTCCACCCCACCCTGATGGCGGGAATCCGGGACATGGGGTACCGGGACGCGACACCGATCCAGGAGAAGGCGATCCCCGCGTGCATCGAAGGCCGCGACGTGATCGGCGTCGCCCAGACCGGAACCGGGAAGACCGCCGCCTTCCTTCTCCCGATCCTCCATCGCCAACTCACGATCAGCGGAACCGGCACGCGAGCGCTCATTCTCGCCCCGACGCGCGAGCTCGCGACGCAGATCGATGACGTCCGGCTCGGGCTCGCATACCACACGACGCTGTCCGGCTGCGTCGTCTACGGTGGCGCCGACATGGCGAACCAGACGCGGGCGCTGCGAGGCGGACCGAACATCGTCACCGCGACGCCGGGGCGGCTCCTCGACCATCTCTGGCACGGCATGCCGAAGCTCGACGCGGTCGAGGTGCTCGTCCTCGATGAAGCCGACCGAATGATGGACATGGGCTTCCTGCCCGACCTCGAGAAGATCCTCCGGCGGCTCCCCGCGAAGCGCCAGAACCTCCTCTTCTCCGCGACCATGCCGCGTGAGATCGAGCGCCTCGCCGACGAGATGATGAACGACCCGATCAAGATCACGGTGGGTCGAAAGAGCCAACCGGTCGATCGCGTCAAGCAGGAGGTCTACTCCGTCTCCGCCGAGGGGAAGGCCGACCTGCTTCGGCGTCTCCTGCTCGATCAGGGGCTCGAGTCGGTGCTCGTCTTCACGAAGACGAAGGTCGGCGCCAACCGCGTCTACGGCGACCTGATGAGACGTGGGTTCTCGGTCGGGGTGATCCACGGCGACCGCACCCAGGAAGAGCGGTTCCGCTCGCTCGAGGCGTTTCGGCACGGGCAGCTCCGCGTCCTCGTCGCCACCGACGTGGCGTCGCGCGGGATCGACGTCGACGGCATTTCGCACGTCATCAACTACGACGTTCCCCGCGCCGGAGAGGACTACGTCCACCGGATCGGGCGCACCGCGCGGGCCGGAGAGTCGGGTCACGCGGTCACGTTCGTGAGCCGCGAGGAAGAGCGGGACCTGTCTGCGATCGAGCGCGAGATCCGGATGAAGATCACGCGCGTCGAGTCGCCGTCGCGACCGATGCGCGAGCCGCCGCCGCGTGAACGGCACGACCGCGACCGAGGCCGGCACGATGCTCGGGGCAACGAGCGCCGACCGGAGTCCCAGCCGGCACGATCCGCGCCGCCGAAGGAGGGCGACCGCGGCCGCTTCCACGGCGGAAGCGATCGTCCGTCGAGGAACGGCGCGCGCCAGAACCGCGATCGCGACCAAGCGTCGCGAGCGTCGCAATTCGCGCCGGAACGACCGACCCGCGACCCACGACCCGCTCGCGACGAACGACCGCCCCGCGACGAACCACTGGCTCGCGACCCACGACCGGCCCGCGACGAACGACCGGCTCGCGACCCACGACCGCCCCGCGACGAACGACCGGCTCGCGACTCACGACCGCCCCGCGACGAACGACCGGCTCGCGACGACCCGTCGCAACGCGCGGCACCCGAACCGCCGCGATCCAACCGTTCACGATCCGCCGGATCCGATGGGCGACCTCGAGCCGAGAAGCCCGCGGGACGCGGCGATGCAGATACGGCACCACGACCACCCCAGGCGCGCCGCGAGGAGCCCGAACCGCGCGCGTCCGGAGCGCCGCGCACGCCGGCCGGCACCGCGAAGCCGAAGCCGGTGGTCAAGCCGAAGCCCGGGAGCACGGCGAAGCCGAAGCCCGCGAGCACGTCCAAACCGGAATCCGCGACCCGCGATTCACGCGGGGGCGAGGAGCCGCCGCGGTCGCGCCGCCCCAAACCTCGCGACGTCGACCCGCAGAACGAGGCTCCGCGCCGCCCGCCGACGAAGTTGCGCCCGGGCGGCAACGCGGAAGAGAAGCCGAAGCCGGCGTCCAAGCGCCGCCCACCCGCCGGCAAGCGACGAAACGACGCTCAGGAAGACACCCCGCCGAGCGCTCCCGGCCCGCGCCGCAAGCCGCGTGACGAGGATCGCCGTCGCGACGACGACACGCCGCCGCGCCGCCCGCGGCGCTGATCGGTTCTCGCGTTCGGGCCGCACCGGCCCGGCGTCGGCCTGCGCGCGACAGCACGAACGGCGTCCTCCGCTGGCCGCGGAAGACGCCGTTCATCCGTTTCAAACGACTTCAAACGACGCTGGACGGCGACTACAGCTCCAGGCTGTGGTCGAGCATCAACGCGGCGCGATCCTGGGTGCTCAACGTCGAGGCGGCTCCGAGCACCCGCGCGGCCGCGACTCTCAGTTCGGCGTCGTCGCCCGCGAGAGCGTCGACCATCGCCTGCCTGGTACCGGGCTGGAGCGGATGCGACGACACGATCCCCGCCAACGCCTCGGCCGCCGCGACGCGCGCCTCCGTCGACGCCCCCGGGCCCGAGAAGAGCGCTGCGGCAGGAGCCTGCCCGGACGCCGTCTTCGCCTTCGCCAGAGCCTTCAACGCCGGGATCTGCACGTCATCGTCGCGGCCGATCGCGGCGACGATCGCGTCCGCGGCCGGGGCGAGGCTCGCGCCGTCCAGCGACGCCAGCGTCTGGGCCGCCTTGCGCGAGAAATCGGCGGCCTGCATCCGCTGATCGTTCAACTGCGCGGCCTCGAACGCAGTGTCGAGCGCCGGCTGCAGCACGGCGAGGGTCACCGGCATCGGGACCACCCCCGCGACGGAGTCGCCGAGCGACGCGCTCACGCGTTCGACCTCGGTCTCCCCGCCGAGCACGATGATCGGAACGTCCTTCGTGCGGACGTCGAGATCGAGGCTGCTGACCAGCGCCGCGACGGGCACGTCGGTGACGCTCGTGCTCATCACGATGGCATCCTTCACCGGGGCGGCCTTGGCGCGCATCAACCCCATCGCGCCGGTCTTCGCACCGACCGCGAACATGTCGCGCGTGCGGAGCATCGCGACGAGCTCATTCAGGATCACGGGGTCGTCGTGGATCACGAGCACCTGACGGATGGCGCTCTCGGAGAGCGCCTGACCGAGAGTCTCGACGACCCGGCTCGACGGATTGGACGGGTTCGATGCGGCAAGCGACAGCGCCGCGGCGTACCGATCCTCCTTCATGTTCGAGCCGAGCATGCCGTCCGCGTTGGCGACCGGCTCGACCTCGGGAGCCTCCATCGGCTCGATCTCGGGCGCGTGACCGCCAAGGGCCACGAGCTCGGAGAGCCGCGCCAGATTCCAGTCCTCGCCGCCGTCCTCGCCGAGCGCGGTCTGGAGGGCGACGTACGAGTCGATCAGCTCGCTCAGCGCGCCCGCGTGGGTTGGATCGACGCGGAGCGCGTCCTCGGCGAACACCTTGCCGTACGCCGGTCCGTATGCTTCGGGAGGGACCTCGCGGGCGCCGATCGCCTTGCCGTTCCAGAAGAAGACGCGCGAGCGGTCTTCGTCGCCGAGCTCGCCGGTGCGGAACCGTCGCGCGAGATCGGCCAGCATGGCCGCCGGATCGCCGTTCGCCGAGAAACCGATGCGGGAGATCGCTTCGGCCGCCTTCTCCCGCGTCAGCTCGTCCTCGTCATGAGCCGCGATGCACGCCAACGAGGGAAGAACTCGTTCGTCGCCGATCGCGCTCAGCACGATGCAGATGTTGCGTCGCACCATCGCGTCGTCGGAGTGGAGGCCGGCCGCCAGCGCAAGCACGGACTCGGCACCGAGACGGCGGAGGGCGTAGATCGCCTGCACGCGCCGCTCGACGTCGGCCTGGCTGCCGATCCACCGGAGAAGCCCGTTCACGGCGTACGCGCCGTGCTCGTCGCGAAGGGTGTCGATCGCCGCGGTGCGCTCGCGCCAGTCGCCGGAAGCCGCGGTCGCGGCGAGCTCGGCGATGCGGGACGGGTCGTTCTCGACCGCGACCGCACGAGCGAGCGGGGACGCCGAGCAGGTGAAGATCGCGAGGGCGATGAGTGCGTGCCGCGTGGTCGCGCGCATCCCGTGGTTCCTCCGTACGTTCTGCGACCGGGACTCGGTCGCAACATGAGGCCGGACAACGAGTTACCGGCCAGCCAAGAAGCGGCGCGATCGTAAAGGTCGTACCGACAACGATCAAGGGAAATCTACGGCCTCGACCGCGCGACCCGACCGCACGAGCACGATAGCGTGCGCGCAAGGAAAGGTGACGCGGGGTCGTGGCGGAAAAGGCGCCGGCGAGCCTCGGTGCGGTGAGACTCGCCGGCGAAACCACGCTGCGGAAGGAGGAATCATCGAGGCGATCGTTGCCATGCTCGCCTCGCCCGGATGAGACGGCTCAGCCGTCGCCGCCTTCCCCGCCGCCGAGTTTTTCCAGCGCGCGCAGCGCCGCGTCGCGGACCGCTGCGTCCTCGTCGTCGAGGAGATCGAGCAGAAGGGGAATCGCGGCCGGGTCGCCGAGAGCGCCGAGCGCGAGCGCGCCGCCCCTGCGCCGGATCGGATCGTCGTCGCGGACCAACGCGCGCGCCCGCTCGAGGGTCCGCGCCGCGCCGCCCTCTGCGATGAGGGACTGGTGCTGCCGGTTCCTGAGCCGCAATTGGATCGCGTTCACCGCGTCGCTCGCATGCAAGCGCAAGGACTCGTTGGGTGAATCGAGCAGCTTCGCGAGCGCCGGGAGCGCGGACTCGAAGGCGCCGGAGCGGGCCGCGTCCGATGCGGCGCGGAGCGTTTCGACGTCGTCGCTCTTCAGTCCGACGGTGGTGACGCGCTCGAGGGCGCGGGCGTCGACACGGGTGACGAGCACGTCGATGAGCGGGGCCGTCAGCAGCCGCTCGGGGAGCTTCATCGCGAACTCCGAGAGCACGGGCGTCGGCAGCCCGTGTTGCTGGAGGAGACGTTGGTCGAACATGGACACGAACGAGCTCGAATCGCCGGTCGCCTCGATCCACTCGACGAACGTGTCGGCTGCCGCCGCGCCCTGGAGGTACGCGAGGAAGCTCGCTGCGCGGCCGACCACGGCGATGTTCTGGCTCCTCAGCGCCCGGACGAGGTCGCCGACCGTGCGCTCGCCTCCGCACTCGACAAGGAAGATGAGGGCCGACTCGTCACCCGCTCGATCCCAATAGGCACGAGCGCCCGCCTCGAGGTTCGCGGAGGACGTCCCCTGCGCGATGCGGAACGCGGAGTCCCCCAGGTCCCCGTTCGCCGCCAGGTCTTCGGCGAGGCGGGGGAGCGCGCGGACGACATCGCTCGTGCGGTTCGTCCGGGCCAAGAACCGGTAGGTCGCGGTTCGGACCTCGTCGACGTCGGACGCCGCGAACGTCGGAGCGACCCCTCCCATCACCTGCGCGTCGAACGAGGCCAGCTCGACGAGGGCGAGCTGACCGGCGAGGTCGCGCGTCTCTCGCCACGCGCGCTCGAGAAACGCCACGGCCCGGGCCGGATCCGCTCGGCCGACGGCCTCGATCGTCGCCCCGTAGGCCTTTCGGAACTGCTTCGTGAGCCCGGCGTTCTCGAGCTCCGCCAGACGGCCGAAGTAGACCGCCCGAGCGGCGTCGGTCAGTCCCGACGGCGCCGAATGCGCGAGCAGAATGAAGGGGTTCCCGTTTCGTCCAACGACACTCTCGCCCCGGAGCGCCGCTTCGATGCGATCCCGCGCGGCGGCGCGGAGATCTTCGCTCCACGGTGCCTGGAAGCCGGCGAGGAGTTCCGGCACCACTTCCTGGACGTCCGCGTGCGCGTCTCGAAGCCCCGCCGCCGCGAGCGCCGCGAACTCGGACGGGTCGATCCAGCCACCGAACCCTTGCAGGATTCGCGCGCGCCGCAGCGCAGTCCTCCGCACCCCGGGATCGGTGCTCTGCACCATCTCCCGCAGCGCGACGCTCAACCCTTCGCGCAGCTCCGGACGCGCGCTCATGTGCTCCAGCCAGTCGAGCACCTCGGCCCGCTCCGCGTCCGTTCCTTCCAAGAGCGCGACGCGCATCTCGTGGATGAGCTCCGCGCGGACCGACGGATCCACGTGCGCGCCCCACACGGCGCGCCGCACCGCCGCCTCGGAGTCGCGCGCGGCCCGGCGCAGGAGGGGCAGGATCGCGGCGGGACTCGCGGCGGACGCCTTCGAGAACGTCGACGCGAGCTGGGCACGGGTCCGCGGATCCGCGTGTTCCAGCCCGGCCGCGAGGACGCCGACGAGCCGCGGGAGGTAGGCGGGCGACTTCGCCACCAACGAAGCGATCGCCTCCGCGATCACGTAGGGAAAGAGCACATCCTCGCTCGAGAAGCTCGCGGAGAGGACGTCGAGTGCTTCGTCGTTCCGGTATCCGGACCGGACGAGCACGCGCGCCGCCCCTCCCACGATTCCGACGTCGCGGCTCTCGAGCCCGGCCGCGACGAACGGCAGCGCGAGATCGCCGATCCTCAGCAGGTCCTCCTCGGCCGCCTCGCGCTCCGGCCCGCCGAGCTTCAACACGAGCGCGTCGACGCGGTGCCGGAGCTCCGGATCGAGGTCGCTATCCGGGGTCGGTTGCGGCAGGAGCCGCTCCGCCTCGGCGTGGTCCGGCACGATCGCGAGCACCGCGCGCAAGTCTTCCTCGGCGCCAGCCGCGTCGCCCCGCTCGATGCGGCAGCGCGCACGCCCGAGCAGGGCTCGAACGAGCATGTCCTCGTCCTGCGTCGAGCGCGCGCGATCGATCGCCTCGGCGTAGAGGCGGGCCGCCGCGTCGAGGTCGCGCATTCCGACCTCGAGGTAGTAGGCGCGATCGAGCCGGCGATCGTCGTCGACCGGCGGTTGCGCGCCCGTCGCGCCCGCGAAGGCCGCTCCGAGCAGCCCCGCCGTGATCCATCGTCCTGGGTTCGTCCGTCGTGGACTCATCTCGAACTCCTTTCTGACCGCTCTTCGGTCGTCCAGGAAGATCGCCATCCCAGACCCCGGGAACGTCTCCGAGTTGTCACGATCCACCCCCGGCTTCGAGGCGATAGCCGACGCCGTGGACGGTGACGATCACGCGGGGCGCCGACGGGTCGACCTCGACCTTCTTGCGCAGGCGCGCGACGTGGTTGTCGAGCGTGCGTGTGGTGAAGCGCGAGCTCAAACCCCACAGGTCCCTCAGGATGGTGCGTCGATCGAGCGCGCGGCCGCGGCGCTCCCAAAGGTAGCGGAGAAGGTCGACCTCGACCGGCGTGAGCTCCTCGGCACGTCCGTCCTGCCGGACCACGCGCGCCTCCAGGTCGACGACGACCGGGCCGAGGCAGAGCTCGCTCGCGCTGCCGCCACCCGCGCGCCGGAGAACCGCGGCCACGCGCGCCAGGAGCTCGGCCACGCCGAACGGCTTGCGCACGTAGTCGTCGGCGCCGAGCGCGAGCCCCATCACCGCGTCCCCCTCCTGCGCGCGCGCGGTCAGACAGACGACGGGAAGCTTGCGGCCCGACGCGCGGATCGCCTTCAGCACGTCGAGGCCGTCCCCGTCGGGCAGGTTCAGGTCGAGCAGCACGAGGTCGAACGCCGCGGCGGCGAGCGCGGCCTGGGCTCCCTTCGTATCGCCGTGGTGCACGACCGCGTAGCCCTCCTGCTCGAGGTTGAAGCGAACGCCGCGCGCGAGGTCCTCGTCGTCTTCCACCAACAGGATGCGAGCCATCATGCGTCTCCTCCGGATCCCGTCCCGCTCGCCGCCGCGGGCGCTCCGACCGCCGTGCGCGCGATCGGGAGCTCCACCGTGAACACCGCGCCGCCGCCGGCCCGCGGCGCCAGGAACGCGCGGCCACCGTGGCGTTCCGCGACCTCGCGCACCAACGCAAGACCGAGACCGGCCCCGCGGACGTTGGCGCCGGAGCCACGCACGAAGCGTTCGAAGACGCGCTCCGCCGCGTCGGCCGGCACGCCGGGGCCGCGATCCGCGACCACGATGCGCGCCACGCCGTTCGACGCGGCGACCTCGACCTCGACGAAGCGTCCCTCCGCCGCGTGGTGGCGCACGTTCTCGAGGAGGTTGCCGAGCGCGCCTCGAAGCGCGTCCGGATCGCCGTCGACGACGACGGCCCGCGTCGGCGCGTCCAGCCGCGGAACGACGCCGCGTTCGCGAAACAGCGGCTCCTGCGTCGCCATCACGTCACGGGCGAGCACGCCGAGGTCGACCGGCTCGGTGCGCCCACGCGACGACCGGTCGTTGCGCGCCAGATCGAGCACCGTCGCGACGAGCGAGGACAACCGCTCGGCCTCGCGCGCCGCCACGCCGGCGAACTCGCGCGCCTCGTCGCGGTCGGTGACGCGACCGCTCGCGAGCGTCTCGGTGTACATGCGGATCAACGCGAGCGGCGTGCGGAGATCGTGGCCGACCTGGGCCACGAACCGCGACTTCGCGGCGGCGGCCGCCGCCTCGCGGCGCGCGGCGACGAGCGTCTGGCGAACGGCGAACGCCGCACCGACCACGAGCAGGACGAGCGCGGCGAGGACGAGGGCGGCGCCGCGGTCCGCCGCACGCAGCACCTGGTCGCGCCGCTCCGTCGCGACCACGAAGAGCGGCGTCACCACATCGGACACGCGCGCGAACGCGGTGACCAGGTCATCGTCGCCGCCGGGCGGCTCGGACGACGCGAGCCGCAGTCCACTCGGCAGCACGGGGAGCCTCGCCTGCGCCGACCGAATCGTCCCGTCCTCGACCGGATCGAGCGCGACGAGGTGATCTCCCGCTCGATGGACGCCGGACCGGGCCCCGCCGTCGAGCACCGACTGCACGCGCCGGACGACGTCCAGCTCGGCGCGGCGCGCCGCGATCTCGCGCGTCGCGTCGAGGCCCTCCGACGCGATCCGGTCGAGCGCGAATCCCTCGTCGGCACCGCCCACGCAGCGGGCGAGGTCGTCCACGAGCGCGTCATCGACGGGTCGCAGGAGCGATCGCAGCAGGACCGCCTCGCGGGTCCGGCCGCGCTCGACCTCGTCGAGCCGCGCGAGGAAACGTCGCGCGGCCTGGTTCGCGGACTCGACGGCGCCGGCGGCTCGCTCGTGCGCCGACCACCGCAGGAGCGCGACCTTCGCGACCGCCGGGTCGACGTCGTCCTGCTCGGCGACGGAACGATACAGGCGCCGCGCCTCCGCGGCGCGACCCTCCTGCTCGTACCGCTCGGCGAGCCGCAGGTAGAACGACCCCTCGTGGTCGGCACGCGTCGGGGCGCGCAACGCGACCAGCTCGCGAGGGGCGGGCGGGCGGATCCAACCCGCGGGAGACCAGATCCCGGGCGCCGCCTCCGACGCAGCTCGCTCGACGACGAGATCGACGACCTGCCCGATGACGCCCGCCCCTTGCGCGGCGGATTGCGCCAGTCGCAACGACGCGTCGCGCTCGGCCGCCGCGCGCTCCGTCAGGACCGACCTCACGCCGAGCGCGGCGACGACCAGTGCCCCGGCGAACGGGAGCGCGAACGTCGAGCTGCGCCGCGGCGCGCTGCCCCGCTCGTCGCTCCCGCGCCGACCCTGGGTCGCCGCCGTCCCGTCGTTCGGTCGATTCACTCTCGGATTCTCGCCGGTCCGGACGTCGGAATCGTGACGAAGTTGTATCGAAACCGCAGGGTCGAGCGTCCCGCTCGACACGGTAGCTTCTGTCGTTCGACTCCTCGGGAGACGTCGTCATGGCTCCGATCCTCCAGTTTCTCGGCGCGGCGCGCACGGTGACCGGCTCGAAGTTCCTCCTCTACGCGAACGGCCACGAGGTCCTCGTCGACGCGGGACTCTTCCAGGGAAGCAAGGAGCTTCGGCGCCGCAACTGGGACCGGATGCCGGTGGACCCGCGGAACATCGACGCGGTGGTGCTCACGCACGGCCACATCGATCACGTCGGCTACCTCCCTCGTCTCCTGCGGCAGGGCTTCTCGGGGCCGATCTTCTGCTCGAGCGCGACGAAGGATCTGCTTGCGATCATGCTGCCCGATTCGGCTCGCATCCAAGAGGAGGAGGCGCGCTACGCGAACCTCAAGGGCTATTCGAAGCATGACCCCGCGCTCCCGCTCTACACCGAGCAGGACGCGCGCGACGCGCTCGAGAACGTCCACCCGCTCCCCTACGGCGTTCCGGCGGAGATCGTGACGGGGATTCGTGCGACCCTCCACCCGAGCGGGCACATCCTCGGCGCCGCGTTCGTGGAGCTCGCGGCGGAGGGCGTACGAACCGTCTTCTCGGGCGACATCGGCGGCTACGACGACGAGGTGATGAAAGCGCCGGCCCCGTTGCCGCCGGACGTCGACTACGTGCTCGTGGAGGCGACGTACGGTGGTCGCAGCGAGGACCACGCGCCGGTGCGAGACCAGATCGAGCGGCACGCCAAGCCCGTGCTGGAGCGCGGCGGCATGATCGTGATCCCCGCGTTCGCGGTCGGCCGCACCACGCTCGTCCTCTACCACCTCCGCCGGCTGATCGACGAGAAGCGCCTCCCGGACGTGCCGGTCTTCGTCGACAGCCCGATGGCGACGACCGCGGTGGAACTCTACTGCGACCACTCCGGCGAGCACAACCTGCGGACCGATCTGCTGAAATCGAGCGCCTGCCCGATCGTCACGCCGAACATCCACCTCATCCGCACGGTCGAGCAGTCGAAGCGGTTGAACGACGTTCGAGGACCCGGCGTCATCATCTCGGCCAGCGGCATGGCCACCGGCGGCCGCGTCCTCCACCACTTGCGACGGCGCCTCCCCGACCCGGCGAACCTCGTGCTCGTCGTCGGCTATCAGGCCGAGGGTACGCGCGGGCGGCAGTTGGTGGACGGCGCCGACGAGGTCCGGATCATGGGGGCTTTCGTGAGGGTGCGCGCTCGCGTAGCGTCGATCCGCGGCCTCTCGGCCCACGGCGATTGCGACGACATCCTCCGCTGGCTCAAGACCGCGACGCGACCGCCGCGGAGGACGTTCCTCGTCCACGGGGAGACCGACGGCTTGAATGCCATGGCGAAACGGATCGATGCCGAGGTCGGGTTCCCGCACTCGACGCCGGAGTACCTGCAGACGGTGACTCTCGAAACTTGACGGAGTCCCCGGCGCCCGCGCCTCCCGCCCCTCCGGACGCCGAGACGCGAGAGGACGGGATCGCGACGTCGTCACGATCCCGTCTTCTCTTCCCGCCGATCCACTCGGACCGGCGCTCACGGCATGCTACGGCAAGAAGTCCAGCCGCCAGGCGTTCGAGATGCCGACGCCGAACGACGCGGCCGGATCGTCGATGATGGCCTGAACGTAGACCGAGAAGGTGCCGAACCCACCCGGCACGGTGAGCACCCACGACCCGCCCGCGCCGGTGAAGATCGAGAACTGCGCGACGCCGTTCAGATCGGGGATGATCGTCCCGCCGAGCGTATTGACCGGGTTCTGGTTGAGCGACGCGAACAGGAGAGTGAGGGTGGTGGCCGGCGCGTCGGTCAGCGAGACGTCGGCGGAGTTGCCGCCGTTCAGCAAGCCGCACACGTCGAGCGTCGGAACCAATCCGTTGCCGCCAACCTTGCCGTTGCCGAGGTCGGCCCCCGGCGCCGGCACGTTCGGGACGATCTTGAAGATCTCGCCGCCGTTCAGGTCGCAGATGTAGATCTCTCCGCATTCGTCCACGCCGAACGACGAGATCGACGTGATGCTCTGGGCGCCCGGGGGGTCGAGCTCCGCGGTTCGATCCATGAAGTTGATCACGTGGCCGGCGTTGAGCTGGAACGACCAGATCCGATTCGAGCAGAAATCGGCGTAGAAGTACGTGCCGGCGAGGTCCGGGATCGCGCACCCGCGGTAGACGTGGCCGCCCGTCACCGAGCAGTGTCCGGCCGAGTGGTTGAACGTGCGGATCGGGTCGGTGAACGACGCATCATTGCAGGCGGGCACGCTGAATGCGCCGCAGCCGGCCACGGAGAAGCAGTTGTTCCCCTCCATGACCTTCCACGCGTAGTTCTCGCCGCCGGTGCTCGTGCCCGGAACCCAGTCGATCTCCTCGACCGCGTTCTGGCCGACGTCCCCGATGTAGAGGTCGCCGTTCGCGCTGTCGAAACTGAACCGCCACGGATTGCGGAGCCCGTAGGCCCAGATCTCGTTCAGGAACGCCGGGTTGCCGACGAACGGGTTGGTCGGGGGCGCCGCGCCGCCGTTGTCGACGTCGATGCGGAGCATCTTGCCGAGCAGCGTGCCGGGGTTCTGGGCGTTGCACGGAGTGTCGCCGGCGCCGCCGCCATCGCCCATCCCGATGTAGAGGTAGCCGTCCGGTCCGAACACGATGTTGCCGCCGTTGTGGTTGCTCGCCGGCTGGCTGATCGGACCGATCATCGTGGTGGCGCTGGATGGATTCGCCACGTCCGGGTTGGTGGCCGACACCTGGTACCGCTCGACCATCGTGGCGCCGCTGCTCGCGCCCGACTTGGTGTAGTTGACGTAGAAGAACCCGTTGGCCGCGTAGTTGGGATGGAATGCGAAGCCGAGCAGGCCGCGCTCGTTTCCCGATACGTTGACCTTGCTGAGGAGGTTGATGAACGGAGTCGGCAGGATGGCGCCGTTCTTGATGATCCGGACCAGGGCGGTATTCTGCTCGACGACGAACATCCGCTCCTTCTCGCCAGGTGGCGACCCGATCCAGACGGGGCGGTTGAAACCGTTGGCGAACAACTCGGCGGTGAGAGGCGTCTGGGCGTCCGCGAGCTCGCCGATCGAGAGGCTGGAGAGGCAGAGTCCGAGGAGGAAGGACCTCTGTCGAAGCATAGAACGCGCTCCTTCAAGAGATTGAGGGCAGCAGGGATCCACGCAAGGATTTGCGACGGAACGACTTGTCCACCCGAGGGGCAGAGGCTTGGGTACCACGGAGAGTAGCGGCTCCCCCCAGCCCCGTCAACGCGAGTTCCCCGCGCGGCATCGCGAATGCAGGATGCTTCACGCCGTAGGAGTTCCCGCGCGGTCGCGGTTAGACTCCCGCCTTGACGCACACGGCGGAGCCTCCCGATGTCCGATCTGCTTCGATGGAGGGAGGAGTTCCCGATCCTCCAGACGGTCACCCACCTGATCTCGCACTCGCTCGGCGCGATGCCGCGGGGGGTCTACGACCGTCTCCATGAATACGCGGAGACGTGGAACACGCGCGGCATCCGCGCGTGGGAGGAGGGTTGGTGGGATCGCCCGGTCACGACCGGCAACCTCCTCGCGCCGATCCTCGGGGCGGACGAGGGCTCGATCGTCATGCATCAGAACGTCTCGATCGCGGTCGCGGTCGTGCTCTCCTGCTTCGAGTTCCGCCCCGAGAGGAACCGCATCGTCTACACCGACATGAACTTCCCGTCGGTGATGTACGTGAACGAGGCGCAGGCTCCACGCGGCGCCGAGATCGTGATGGTGCCGAGCGACGACGGCATCACCATCGACGTGGAGCGCGTCCTCGACGCGATCGACGAGCGCACGCTGGTCGTGCCGATCTCCCACGTCTTGTTCCGCTCCGGCTACATCCAGGACGTCCTCCCGATCGTCCGCCGCGCGCACGAGGTGGGAGCGGTCGTCGTGCTCGACACGTATCAGTCCGCCGGCACGGTTCCGATCCGCGCGAAGGAGTGGAACGTGGACTTCATCGTCGGCGGTTCGGTGAAGTGGCTCTGCGGGGGGCCGGGCGCCGGCTACCTCTACGTGCGCGAGGATCACCGCACGTCGCTGACGCCGCGGATCACCGGCTGGATGGCGCACGCGGCGCCCTTCGAGTTCGAGATCGGACCGATCCGCTACGCTGAGAACATCCGCCGCTTCTTGCATGGGTCGCCGGCCGTGCCCGCGATGTACGCGGCCCAGACCGGATACGAGATCGTGAACGCGATCGGCGTCGACCGGATCCGCGCGAACTCGATGCAGCAGACGGCGCGCATGATCGCGCTCGCCGACGACCTTGGCTTGGCGGTCAAGTCGCCTCGCGATCCGGAGCGCCGTGGCGGCACGATCGTGCTCGACGTTCCCCACGGCAAGGCCGTCGTCCGCGAGTTGAACCGGCGCGAGATCCTCTGCGACTACCGGCCCGGCGCCGGCATTCGACTCTCGGCCCACTTCTACAACACCAACGAGGAGCTCGATCGCGCCGTCCGCACGATCCGCGAGATCGTCGACACGAAGGCGTACGTGCCGCACCTGGGCGCGGGCACGACGTACTGACCGGTGGGTCAGAACTTGAGCAGCAGTCCGTTCGAGTTCGAGTAGCCCTGCGGCGTCGCGTCGGCCACGAACACCTGCAGCGCGACCGACAACCCCGCCGCCGACGCCGGCACCGTGCCGAGGAGGGTGACCGAGCCGTTTCCCGGACCCACGCCGCCGAGCGGGACATTGAGCGTCGGTCCGAGCACCGGGGCGACGCTGAGGACGCACCCGGTCGCCCCGATCGGAATCGCGGCCGGACTCAGTCCGAACAGAATGACCGCGATCGATCCGCCGAGGCCGCGCTCGACGCGGAGCCCGGCCGGACCGCCCGCGTCCGGGCAGTTGGTGGTCGTGAGCCGCGGCACGAACCCGCCGCTCCCGGCGCAGCCCGCTCCGAACTCCTGCACCTTCTCCGGGCAGGCGCGCGAGAGGTTGAGCACGTACGCCGAGCCGATGTTGCTCCCGCCGTCGTCGTCGAGCCACGCGCCGACGAGAAGGTCGAGGAAGCCGTCGCCGTTCTGGTCGTCCAGCGCCGTCACCGTGTTCGCGAACTCGTCGCCCGGCGCGAGGTTGCCGGCGAAGTTCCCCATCGTGTCGCTGATCGCGTAGTTCGCCTTCACCGTCCCGTTCGGCTTCATGGTGAGGATCCAGAGCGTCCCGCCCGAGCTCTGCGGCCCGTCGCGACGGGCGCCGACGGCGAGGTCGTTCACCCCGTCGAAGTCGTAGTCGCCGATCGCCGCGACGGTCGAACCGAACTCGTCCGAGGCGAGCGTGCCGGTGAATCCGCCGGAGAGCATGCTGATCTTCTGGAACGACTTCACGGGTGAACCGAGCCCGCCCGCTGCCTTCAAGAGGAAGATCCAGATCGCTCCGTTGTTGTTGCCGCCGTCGTCGGTCTGCATCGCGCCGACCGCGAGGTCGTCGATGCCGTCGCCGTCGAGATCGCCGGGGCTCGCGACGCCGCTGCCGAACACGTCGTCGTTCGCGAGCCCGCCGCCCGCCTGCGCGTTGCTGATCTTCTCGAACCCGAGGACGGACCCGTCCGGCTTCAGCCTCAGGAGCCAGGCCGCGCCGCGGTTCAGGCCGCCGTCGTCGTCCCAGCGTGCGCCGACCACGATATCGGGCGTCCCGTCGTGGTTGCGGTCGCCGAGCGGTGCCACCGAGATCCCGAACCCGTCACCGGAGTCGAGGATGCCGTTGAAGTTGCCCTGCGTGTCGCTGATCTTCTGGTGTCCCTTGACGGTGCCGTTGGGGTTGAGGAAGAGGATCCAAACCGCGCCGGCGTCGAAGGACCCGTCGTCGTCGGCGCGGGCGCCGACCACGAGGTCCTGGATGCCATCCGCGTCGATGTCTCCCGGCGCCGCGAGCGCGGCCCCGAAGTCGTCGCCGCCCGAGAGCGCGCCCGTGAATCCACCGACCCCGGTCGTGATCTTCTGCTTCGCCTTGACGGTTCCATCCATGTTGAGGAACAGGATCCAGACCGCGCCCGCGTCGAAGCCCGCGGCGTCGTCGTGCGAGGCGCCGACCGCGACGTCCCCGATCGAGTCGCCGTCCAGGTCGCCGAGGAAGGCGACCGCGTGCCCGAAGTTGTCTCCCGCCCCGGGCCCTCCGGGGTTCAAGCCGCCTTGCGTTGCACTGATCTTCTGGAACGAGAGGACCTCACCGGGATCGTCCTGCGCGAACGCGGACGTCGCGGTGATCAACGCGAGACAGACGGGAATCCTCATCGATCGGCTCCGGGGAAGAGGGCGACACCGGAGTCTACTTCCCGCGACGCGGATCGGGTCAAGCGGTTCGGAGCGGGAAGTCGACGGCCACCGGACCCGAACCCCGACGAGATCGAGGGTCGGCGCATCCGCTGCCTCCGCGACGATGTGCGTACAATCGCGGCTCGACACGGAGGACCCCAGGATGACGTTCGACCCGCCGGAGAGGTTCAACATGGTCTCCTACTTCCTCGAGGGGAACCTCGAGGCGGGACGGAGCGACAAGGTCGCCTTGACGGCCAAGGACCGGTACGGAGACGTGCGCGAGCTGACGTACGGGGACGTCGCCGCGCTCACCAACCGCACCGGGCGCGCGCTGCGCGCCCTCGGGGTCGAGATGGAGGACCGCGTGCTCCTCGCGGTCGGCGACGGGCCGGAGTTCGTGGCGGGCTGGTTCGGCGCCCTCAAGATCGGCGGCGTCGTCGCCGCCGTCAACCCGCTCCTGCCCCGAGACGACTACGCGTACTACCTCGAGTACACCCGGGCGAAGGTCGCGCTGTGCGACGAGGATTCGCTGCCGGGCTTCCTCGCCGCGCTCCCCGATGCCCGCCACCTCCGCGCGTTGATCGTGGTCGGGAACGGCGGCGAGCTCCCCGGCGCGCCCCCGATCGCGATCCTCCGCTTCGACGACGCGACCTCCGCCGCGCCGGCCGAGCTCGCCGTCGCCGACACGTCGCGGGACGACGTCGCGGTCTGGCTGTTCACGTCCGGCACCACCGGCAAGCCGAAGGGCGCCGTCCACTTCCACCACGACTTCGTCTTCAACTGCGAGCGCTACGCGAAGCAGGTGCTCGAGCTCCGCGAGGACGACCGCACGATGGGAGTCCCGAAGCTTTTCTTCGGCTACGCGACCGGATCCAACCTCATGTTCCCGTTCGCGGCCGGCGCGTCGGTCGTCCTCTTCCACGAGGGATCGAAGCCGGACGCAGTGGTCGCCAACGTGGACCGGTTCCGCCCCACCGTCCTCGTCAACGTGCCGACGACGATCAACGGAATGCTCGCCATCGACGGCCTCACCGCACGGTTCGACCTCACGTCGCTGCGGTTCATGACTTCGGCCGGTGAGGCGCTGCCGCCGGAGCTGTACGAGCGCTGGCGCGCCCGGTACCGCTGCGAGATCCTCGACGGCATCGGCTCGGCGGAGATGTTCCACGTCTTCATCTCGAACCGGCACGGCGACGTGCGGCTCGGCAGCCTCGGGAAGCTCGTGCCGGGCTACGACGCGCGAATCGTCGGGCCCGACGAACGCGACGTGCCCGAGGGCGAGGTCGGCACGCTCTGGATCGGCGGCGGCTCGGCCGCCCTCTGCTACTGGAACGACCGCGCCAAGTCACGGGCCACGATGCGCGGCGACTGGATCGTGACGGCCGATCAGTTCCGTCGCGACGCCGAGGGCTACTACTACTATTCCGGTCGCGCCGACGACATGTTGAAGGTCGGCGGCATCTGGGTCTCACCGCTCGAGATCGAGTCCTGCCTTCTTCAGCACGAAGCGGTGCGCGAGTGCGCGGTGGTGGGCTACGCCGACGAGGACCTGGTGAAGCCGCGTGCGTTCGTCGTCCTCGCCGACGGCTTCGACGCTGCACCGGCGCTCGCCGAGGAGCTGAAGGAGTACGTGAAGGCGACGCTCGCACGCTACAAGTATCCTCGCGACGTCCGCTTCATGGATGCCTTGCCGCGCAGCGATCGCGGCAAGGTCTTGAAGAACCTTCTGCGGGAGTTGGCGTGAGCGGGCACGCGGCCGGCGACTCGCTGGCCCGAAGGTCCACCGTCGGGGTCGCGGCCGCGCGCGATCGCGACGGAACCCGCGCCGTCATCCTCCCGATCGGCTCTACCGAGGCGCACGGCCCGCACCTGCCGCTCGCGACCGACGTGATCATCGCCGAGGAGACCGCGAGCCGCGCGGCGCGCCTTCTCGCCGCACGCGGCGCCCCGGCGCTCGTCCTCCCGTCCCTGGCGTACGCGCTGACGGAGTTCGTCGGCGACTTTCCCGGCACGATCTCGGTCTCGGCCGAGACGGTCGGGCGCCTCATCATGGAGATCGCCGCTTCGACGTTCCGCCAGGGTTTCCCGGTGATCGCCCTCGTCAACGGGCACCTCGAGCCCGAGCACGCCCGCATGCTCCGGCGGACCGCGAAGGCGATCACCGCGACAGGCGCGGGTGTCGCGGTGTTCCCCGATCAACGGTTTCCCCCGACCGTCGAGCGTCTCGGCGAGGAGTTCGGCCGCGGCGGCGGCCACGCCGGCGGGTACGAGACGTCGCTGGTCCTCGCCGCGGCCCCCGACCTCGTCGATGAAGACGCGCGGCGCGCGCTCGACCCCAACTTCGTCGACATCGCGGCGCGCATCGACGACGGCGCGAGGAACGCGGTCGAGGCGGGTGGCCCCCACGCCTACTTCGGCGACCCGGCCGGCGCATCCGCCGTGGAGGGGAATCGCCTCTACGATGTCCTCGCGTCGATGGTCGCCGACGCCGTCCTCGGCGCCCTCGACCGATCCAGTCCGAGAGAAGGGAAGAGGTGACGACTTGACCTTCACGACCCGGATCACCGTCCGCTTCGGTGAGGTGGATCGCGCGGGGATCGTCTACTACCCGAACATCCTCCACTACTGCCACGTGGTGTTCGAGGAGTTCTTCGCCGGCCACGTCGGGACGACGTACGCCGTTCTCGTCGAGGAACGCGCCGTCGGTTTCCCGACCGTGAAGCTCGACACGTCGTTCGACGCCCCGTTCCGGTACGGGGCGACGGCGCGCGGGAGCCTCGACGTTCTCGACGTCGGGCGCTCATCGACGCGTTGGCGCTACGCGTTCCACGACGGCGCGACCCTGCTCGCCACGTCGGTGCATACCACGGTCGCCGTCGACATGAACACGCTCGCGCCGATTCCGATTCCCGACGACCTGCGGCGCGCGTTCCTGACGTGCCGTCCCTGACCGAGACCTCGCGTCTCGCCACGCGCCATTTCGTCCTACTCCTCGGGGAGCGGCCGAGCCAGCACCGCGTTCGCCCACCGTCGCGCGCGCCGGCGTTCCGCGGAGTCGAGGAGATCGGGAAAGCGTGGCGGGGGCGGAACCAAGACCCGGTGCGCCAGGAACCCGTCGTGGGCGTCCCGCAGCCGTTCGGTCGGAGCGCTCGAAAGATCGATCAGCACGCGATCGACGACCGAGAGCTCCCATCCATCGAGCCCATCGATCCCGTCGAGGTCGAGCAGGATCGCACGCCCTCGCGCGACGAGCGTGGACTCGTTCGGGACCCGGAAGGGCCGTCCCGCCGGCCGCGCGGAGCGATCGAGGCGACCGAGCACGCGCCGCGCGAGCAGGGCTCGCACGACCGAGAACAGGTCCCCCCGGCGAGAGCCGGCGAGTCGGGCCAGAGCGCCCGAGAACCGCCCGGCCCGCAACCCTTCCCCGCCGCTCCCGAGCGCGTGTTCCAGCGTGGTCCGCGTCGCGAGGGCCATGCGCAAGGCGACGCCACCGAACTCGGCGCAGCTCGGGCAGCCCTCCACGTGAGTGCGCAGGTGCACGGCCCGCCGGTCGTCGAGCTCTCCATCCATCCAGAGTCGGATTCGAGAGCGGTATCCGCGGCAGGATCTCGACCTCATGGCACGTTCAGCATCCATGACGTTCTCCGTCGTAGCGCGCGAGCGTTCGGGCGAGCCGCTTCAGGATCCGGAGCCTCGCGCGTCGAATCAACATGCCGGCGTGCCCGTGCGAACAGCCCAGCCTCTTCGCGATCTCGCGATAGGTGAGCAGCCGGACCTCGCGAAGCTCCAACGCGCACCGCCAGCGCGGCGGAAGCCGCAGCAGCTCGGCCGCGCAGAGCTGGAGAATGACGGCCCATCCATCCTCCACCGTCTCGCGGACCTCGCTCTCGATCGCGGAATCATGCGGGTCCCCCCCGGGACCGGGAATCAGCTCGGCGTCGCAGAGGGGCAGGACCAACCCCTGCGTGCGCCACCGTCTCCGGCGCGTCCGGATCAGGTTGTCGGCGATCGCGAACGCCCAACCCGTGAACGTGGATCGCTCCAGGTTGCGGAACGTCCGGCACTTCACGAACACCTGCAAGAACGCCTCGTCGACGATGTCGTCCGCCTCCGCGGCGCGCTCGTCGCGGCGGAGCTGGTTGATGCAGAAGGTCCGCAGGAGAGCCGCGTTCATTCGATAGAGCACCTCGAACGCGTCGCGGTCGCGGGTGATCTGCAACACGCGCATCAGCTCCTTGGAGAGCCGATCGCGATCCCGAATCAGCTCGTCCTCGAGCGGAATGCGCGTGGCGTACCCGCGCCGCTCGAGGCGCCGGTTGAGCGCCCTCAGCGCCGTGCGGACATCCCCGCGCGGCGGGTCGGGCGCTCGCGAGCTGACGGACGCGGGCCGTGGTCTAGATGCCGGTTCGCTCATTTGCCGCTCCTCCCTCTCGATTCGGCTCGTTGCCGATACCGAACTCCCGCGTCTATGCCGCGCGCCTCGCCTCTAACGCGAAAGAATAAACGAATCGAATCGGAGAGGAACGGCCCGAGGTGAGCGGAGGTCGCTGGACGATGGCCGCAATCCGATATCGAGCAGTCCATTAGGATGACTCGATGGTCCAGCAGGGCGACCCTCTCACCCGGGCGTCGCCGAGCCAGGAAAAGCGACCCGCCCTCGTTTCTCACGAGGGCGGGTCACGGCCCCGACACCACCCCACCGGCTCCCCCGGCTCCCTTTCAGACCCTTCGCGGCCTTACCCGGAGCTCATCACCATCGGCCAACGCGGGCTCGATGGGCCATATCACTGGATCCAAGGATGGAGCCGGCCGGCCCGCGCGCATCTTCCCCACCACGCCGTCCGACTGACGCCACGCGTGCGTCTCTCGATCCGAGCAGATCGAACGGCCACGAGGGCCAGCCGACTCCAAAGTCCCAAGACACGAATCCGTAGAAACTCGGTCGCTGCGCTCGATCCGAGCCACCCATCGACTCGAGCGGCGCACGTTGCTTGGGGAATGTCGGAGCGTTCCGGCCGCGACATGAGGCTTCGCACCTGGGTCGAGATGCAAAACCGCACGGGGGTCACACGGATGAAACGCCGCGGCCGAGACGCCACGCGCCCACGACCGGTTCGGACGGGAACCGAGGACGGGAACCGTGATTCCGACCCCACGGAGGAGCGAGAAGGGCCGGGCGGGTTTCCCGGCGAGGGACCGTAGAATGATCCGGTCATGAATCACCGCACGATCGTCAAGCCTCTCGTCCATCTGGTGTTCTACGGCTCGCTCGGCACGGTCTGGTGGCTGGATCACCGATCCGACGACACCGGTCGCGTCGACTCCGCCCGGTTCGGGTTCCAACTGCGTGAGGCGTCGCGCGAGGTCGGAATCGACTTCGAGCACGAGGCGCCCATTCTCGACCCGAAGCTCGCCAACGTCGCGGCTCACGTGGCCGGAATGGGAGCCGCCGTCGCCGTCGGCGACGTGAACGATGATGGTTGGCCCGATCTCTACGTCACCACGAGCCGCTTCGGTGCAATGAACGCGCTCTACGTGAACCAGCGCGACGGAACGTTTCGTGACGTCGCGCCGGCGGCGCAGGTCGCGAACGTGAACTCGCGCGACGCGGGGGTGTCGATGGGCTCCCTCTTCGGGGACCTCGACGGGGACGGGCGCTCGGACTTGCTGATCTACAAGTGGGGCTACCCGCAGCTCTTCAAGAACCAGGGCGACGGCACGTTCGCCGACGTCACCGCGACGTCCGGGCTTCGCCGATGGATGAACGCGAACGGCGCGGTCCTGTTCGACTACGACCGCGACGGGCGGCTCGACGTCTATGTCGCCGGCTACTTCCGCGAGGAATTGAACCTCTGGAACCTCGAGACCACGAAGATCATGCAGGAGAGCTTCGAGTTCGCGCGGAACGGCGGCCGGAATCGGCTGTTCCGGAACCTCGGCGGGCTTCGGTTCGAGGACGTCACGGACGCGACGGGGACGGACAGCACGCGATGGACGCTGGCGGTCGCCGCGTCCGACTTCAACGGCGACGGCTGGCCGGACCTCTACCTGGCGAACGACTACGGCCCCGAGGAGCTCTTGCTGAACCGAGGGGGCGAACGGTTCGAGCTCGCGGACGCCGGCCTCGAGGACGACTCGAAATCGGGAATGAGCGTCGCCCTCGGCGACATCGAGAACGAGGGCCGGATGGCCGTGTACGTCACGAACATCAGCCGCCAGGGATACCTGTTCCAAGGCAACAACCTGCGGCTGAACCGGCTCGCGGAGACCGGCACGTTCGACAACGTCGCGGAGGGCCGCGTCGCCGACTGCGGCTGGTCGTGGGGCTCTCAGTTCGGCGACCTGAACAACGACGGCTGGGTCGACCTGTTCGTCGCGAACGGTTTCATCTCGCAGAACCCCGACAAAGACTACTGGTACGGCATGTCGAAGGTCGCGAGCGGGGTTGGCCACATCTTCGAGGACGCCACTCTCTGGCCGCCGATCGAGGACCGCAGCCTCTCCGGCTACGAGCGTTCCCGCTTGCTCTTGAACCGTGAAGGGAACGGTTTCCAGGACGTCGCGGCCGCGGTCGGCGTGGACGATCGGTTCGACGGTCGCGCCGTGGCCTTCGCCGACCTCTTCAACCGCGGCGCGCTCGACGTGGTGGTCGCCAACCAGAGGAACCGGCTGCTGATCTACCGCAACGAGGTCGATCCGACGCGCCACTGGGTCGCGTTCGACCTCCACGGGAGCGACGGCAACAGCGACGCGATCGGCGCGTCGGTCGTGGTCGAGTTCGCGGGCCGGCGCCAGATCCAGGCCGTCGCGGCCGGGACCGGGTTCTGCAGTCAAAACGACTGGCGTCTGCACTTCGGCCTCGGCGCCACCGCCACCATCGATCGAGTGCGCGTCTTCTGGCCGAGCGGCCGCGAACAGGAGATCGCGGGAAGCGAGTTCACGGTGGACGCCGTTCATCAGATCAAGGAGCCGAAGGCAGAATGACGACCGCCACTCCGACGTCCTCCGCCGCGGTCCAAAGGCAATCCGCGGCCGACTCCCGCTCCTGGTTCGCGCGGATTCCGGCTCCGTGGTTCTTCGCCAGCCTGATCACGCTGATCCTGGTGATCGGGGAGTACAACTTCCACATCCTCGGCGGCTACGAACGGCTGGCCGTCGCGCTCGGCGTGGCGATCGGCGCGGAGTTCGCGCTCTCCCGGCTGCTGCGCGGCAAGTGGCCGATGATCATCAGCGCGTACATCAGCGGCAACAGCGTGTGCATCCTCTTGAAGCCGGCCGCGGGAGTGGTCTGGCCGTTCGCGATGGCGGCGCTCATCGCGATCTTGTCGAAGTACGTGCTCACGTATCGCGGCCGCCACCTCTGGAACCCGACGAACTTCAGCATCGGCGCGCTCGTGCTCCTCGCGCCCGGGACGTTCGCGGTCCTGAGCCATCAATGGGGAAACACCGAATGGACGGTCGCCCTGATCTACGCGGTCGGGCTGCTCGTCGTGCGTCGCGCCCGCGTCCTGTCGCTGACCCTCACCTATCTGGTCTCGTTCGCGCTCCTCACGTTCGTGCGCAGCGGCATGGACGGCACCCTGTTCCGCACCGAGCTCGCTCCACTCACCGGCCCGATGTACACGTTGTTCGTGTTCTTCATGATCACCGACCCCCGCACGGTCGTGTCGTCGCCGCGCCTGCGGATCCTCGTGGTCGTGCTGATCGCGATCGTCGACAACGCGATCCGCTACCTCGGCGACAAGGAGGTCGGCTTCGTGCAGCCGTTCCTCGTCGCCCCGCCGATCTTCGCGCTCTTCATCGTCGGGCCGATCGCGCTCTGGCTCAGTCTCTACTTCGCGCCGACCGACGGCGTCCCCGCGAGGAAGTCGCCGCTCTGACCGTCGGTCGGTTCGCTCGCGCGCGATCCATGCCTCACGGAGGAGTAGAAACGCCGGCGTCGACCTTCGCCTCGATCGGCGGCGCCTCCGGCAGCAGCGCGACGCGGGCGATCGGACCGTCGACGACAAGGATGCCGAGAAGCTCGCCGGTGGCACGGCCGACGACGGGGGCGCCGTGCCACGTCGAGGGAACCTCGATCCCTTCGAGGCGGAACCCGCCGTCGTCCTTCCGCATCCGGTGCGCCGGAAGCGCGAGGCTTCGGCGCGCGTCGTCGAGGGCCGCGATCGCATCGATCGGCGCCGTGATTCCGCTCGGCCGCTTCGGCTGCGCCCCGGCCGGACCACGCCAGCCCAGCCGCGGACCGAGCCGCAGGACGGCGGCGGCGGTGATCACCGGCTCGCCGTTCACCTCGAGGCGGGCGCTGCCGCGTTCGGCGTCGTCCGGGGACAGGAGGAGGTCGATCGGGCCCAGCAGTCCGTCTCCGACCGGCAGGACCCAACCGGTTCGCTCGTGCGTACGGCTGAAGATGCCCGCCTTCCAGGCCAGGCGCGCCGCGCTGGGGCCGGGCACGCGAGCGAGGCCGGCGGACGTCACGGCCGCGAGGTCGCCGATCGGTATCGACGGCGTCCACTCGAGCCACTCCTCTTCGGCCTTCTCATGCAGCACGAACCGGGCCCCCGACTGCACCGGCACGCCGCCGTCCGGAGGCGTCGCGACCGCGATCTCGCCGCCGGCCAGGACCCGCGCGATGCGCCCCCCGAACTCCATCCACAGGAAGCGGCTGCCCCACTGCGCGTCGACGCCGGCCGCGCGGAAGAACCGCGAGCGCGGCTGCACGAGCTTCGCGTACTCGCGCTTCACGTGGACTCTAGCCTCGACCGTGCGAGCGTCGTCGGCGAGCTCGACGCCGAGCACCGTGCCGATCTGCACCTCGCGATAGGTGAGGAAGACGCCCGCCGCCAGTCCGCCGCGCCGGTCCGCCTCGATCAGGATCTCGAGATCGCCGTCCTCCACGTCCTCGACGACACGCGGCTCCTCCAGGCCGACGAATCGCAGCTTCTCGTCGCCGGCCCCCGGGAGCGCGGTCACGTAGCGGGAGCCGAACAGGGTGTCGACGCCGCGCACGCCGCCGAGCCCGATCTCGGGACGGACGATCCAGAAGCGTGCGCCCGCGCGCGCGAACGACTCCGCGTCGGGCCGGAGGCGAACCCGGACGTTCACGGCCGCGGCGTCGTCCGCCAGCTCGACGGCAGCGACCTCTCCGATCGAGATGCCGCGGTAGCGGACGTCGGCGCCCGCCTCGATCCCGAACCCCTGCTCGAAGCTGACGATCACCTCGACGCCGTGCATCGTCCAGGAGCGGTAGCCGAGCCACGCGGCCAACCCCAGCACCAGCCCCGGGACGACCCAAAGAAAGGAGGTTCGGCGCGCTGGCTTCAGCACCGCCGCGGGTCGTTCATCGGTCATGAGTCGTCCTCCCAAACGGAGCGCGGGTCGAAGGAAGCGGACGCGGCAAGACTGAGCAGGACGCACGCGACGAACGCCAACGCGCCGTACCCGGCCCGAACCGACACGAGGTCGCCGAGCTTGAGCGCGGCGACGAGGATCGCCACGCACAGGACGTCGAGCATGCCATAGCGCCCCGTCCACTCGACGATTCGATGCGTCAGCGCGCGGTGGCGGCGGCGGAGGAATGTGCGGCTCGACGTCAGCATCAGGAGCGAAAGCAGCTTGAACAGGGGCAGGATCACCGAGCAGACGAAGACGACCAGTCCGATCACGACGTGGCCGTCGGACAGGAGCCGCGCCGACCCCTCGAGAACGCCGGTCTCGCGCACCACACCGAGCTTCCTCACCTCGAGGATCGGAAGGCTCACCGCGAGCGGATAGATGATGAGCGCGGCGGCGGCGAGCGCCGCGGTCCGGCTGTTTCGAAGCGACCGATCGCGCGGGCGCTCGAGAGTCGAGTCGCACCGCGCGCAACAGGCGCGAAAACCAGGGGTTGGCTCCGGCGCGGCCTGCACCAGCCCGCAGGTGGGACAGCTTCTGAGCATGAAACACGCTCCGTTTTCGGGAGCCCCCGCAGTTGCGGGGAGACTCCTCCAAAGGTTAGCCTCTCCCTTGTCCACAGGTTCGGTCGCCCATGAATCCAGCCCTCGCGAACTACGTCGAAGCCGTGCGCGGCATTTGCTCCGAGCCGATCTCCGATTCGGCGAAGGTCCGGCGCATCCGCAAGGCGGCCGGAGATCTCGTCGCCGCGCCGCTCGAGCTGACGGAGGAACTGCTCGAGGTTCCCACCGGTGAAGGGTACGGGCGCAACCTGATCCATCGCGATCCGGACCACGGCTTCGTCGTGATCGCGATGGTCTGGCCTCCGTCGACCGGGGGCCAACCGCACGACCACGGCACGTGGGGCGTCGTGGCCGTCGCCGAGGGCACGGTGAGGATCGAGAACTACTACCGCGACGACGATGGCTCCGACCCTGCGCACGCGTCGCTCGTCGCGGCATGCACCATCGACGGGACGCCGGGCGACACCGGCTACGTCCTCCCGCCGCACGAGGACGTTCACGCGATCTCGAATCCGTCGGCGGACAGAATGGCGATCTCCATCCACACCTACGGGTGCGACATCCGCGACTGCCGTATGTTCGATCGACAGGGGAACGTGACGCCCGTCCACCTCAGCTATCACAACGAGTGATCACGGTGGGTCGACGCCGGCTTCGATCGCCGTCCCGACCCAGACCTCCCGTTCCGCGTCACGGTGGACGCGCGTGATGAGGTATCGAACCGGGCCCGACTCGGCGAGCGTCGGGCGGCCGAAGGGACCGAAGCGGGGCGGACCGCAGCGCGTGTACACGATCTCGAGAGCGATCCCTCGGTCGTTCCAGTCGAGCGCCACGCTCAACCGGTCGCGGCGCGCGTCCGCGTGGTCGCAGTCGACGTCCAAGCTCATCACGTACCAAGTGACGGAAGTCGCGACGTCGCTGGCCGGTCCAGGAAACCAGCCGACCAGCCCGTCCTCGGACCGCGCGGCGCCGCGAAGGCGGATGAGGTAGCCGTCATCGATCGGCTCGACGGTGCCGGGAAGCTCGACCTGGACGAGGCGCCGTTCGGGTCCACGATCGAGAACGATGCGCAGGGAGGAGGTTTCGGGCTCCGACACCTCGTCGAGCCGCAGCCACCCCACGTCCAGACCTCCGACCGCTTCGACCTTCACGCCGTCGATGAGCGTGCGGATGACCATGACGTCCGGATCGGGCTCGAGCCCGGACTTCGGCATCGCTCGACAACCGACGAGTGCTCCGCAGGCGAGAGCGGCAAGACGGGAGGCGCGCATGATCGACTCGAAGGATGATGGAACGAAGATCGTGGAAACATGCTAACGATCCGGCCGGAACGACGTCCGACCCAGCGCGCCCTGATTCGACCGGAGCCGACTCGATGATCCGTCCCGCGACGACTTGTCTCCTGCTCATGAGCGCGATCGGCCCCTCGCTCTTCGGCCACGGGGGTCAGTACACCCAGCCCGGGAGGCCGGCTCCGGTCGGTCCGATGACGGGCGTTCGTCCCGAGGACGCGGGACGCTTCGGCGCCGGAGGCTCGGGGGTCGCGCCGAGCGTGACGCCGCCGGGCGCGCTCGCACGCCAGACGGCGGGCAGCGGTGAGGATCCGTTCCGGGCGTGGTGGCGGCGCCAGTCGGCGACGCTCGTCGCCGGTCGCGGCACCGGCAGCGATCGCGATCGTCGCACGCGCGCCGCCGCGTCGCAGTGGGGACCGATCGAGTCGCTGCTGAAGGAGGCGCTCGGCGATCCGCAGCCGGACGTCGTCGACTCGGCCCTGCTCGCGCGCGCGCGGACGACGTCGGTCGACCGGACCGGCGACGCGTTCGCCGAGCTCTGGCCGTACGTGGCTCATCCGGTCGAGTCGATTCGACGCTCCGCGCTGCTGTCGCTCGGCGTCCTCGGCAGCGACCGGGCGACGCCCGTGCTGCTCTCGTTCCTGAACGGCACCCGACAGACCGACTCCGTCACGAACGGCGTCGCCGCGATCGCGTTGGGCATCCACTCCGATCCGATTGCGATCGCAGCGCTCGAGCGGGCCGTAGAGTCCGCTCCGGACGAGGACGTTCGGCAGGGGGCGATCGTCGCGCTCGGCTTGTTCGAACGCGGGTCACGCGAGGCGTTCCTCGCGCTCATGGGGTGGCTCGACTCGGAGTCGCTGCCGCCGGCCGCCGCCGCCCTCGTGCCGATCTCGATCGCTCGCCTCGGCGAGATCGCGGCGCCGGCCGTCCCGCCGCTCCGGAGGATCGCGCGACGCCTCCACCTTCGGCCGACCCCGATGCAGCGCTCCTGCGTGATCGCGCTCGGAAAGCTCGCGTCGCCGGACGATCGCGAGACGCTCGAGCTCCTCGGCTGGATCTGCGCGAACCACCTCGACGCGGCCACCCGCGGTGAGGCGTGGCTCGCGCGCGGCGAGATCGCGGGCCGCTTCGTGGCCGGATCGACGGGCTCGTGCGCCGACGAAGAGCGGCGCGCGCTGGTGAACGCGCTGATCGTCCCGAAGCGCCGGGTCGACCTGCCGTGGTGCGCCGTCGCCGCGGCGCGGTCGCTGCGCGACGCCGGCGCGGACGTGCAGTCCGACGCGCGCGACGCCCTCGAACGCATCGTCACGCGCGAGCGCTCCGCGACGACGCGCGGCGCGGCCGCCCTCGCGCTCGGGCTCCTCGACGCAAAGGACGTCGCGCCGCTCCTCCGCGTGACGATCGCCGAGGAGGAGGACCCGGGCGCTGCCGCACTCGTCGCCGCCGCGCTCGGGCTGCTCGGCGACGAGGCGGCGCTCCCGCTCCTGCGCGACCGCGCGACGATCTCGTCCCCGTCCGAGCTGCGCGACGCCGCGGCCGCCGCGATCGGGTTGATCTCGCCCGAGTTCGCGACCGACCTGTTCCGCCGCTCGTTCGCGCAGGCGATCACGGTCGAGGAACGGATCTTCGCCGCGCTCGCGCTCGGCCGGACCGGACGCACCGCCGCGGTCCCGGACCTCGTCCGCGCCGCGAAGGACCCCGAGCTCGATTCGCTCTCGCGCGGCTTCTCGATCGTCGCGATCGGCCTGATCCTCGAGCGGCGGGGCCGCTCGTGGAACGCGCGGCTCTCCGACGGCTGGAACGACGCGATCGCGTCGCGCCCGGTGGCGGACCTCCTCAGCATCTTCTGAGGGCGGCCGGTTCGACGGCCGCGTACAATCCCGCGCCATGGCCATGCAGCTCCTCAGCGCGCTCTTCCTCGCCGTCGCCGCCACCGCCGATCCGATCCCGATCGGACTCGTCGCGACGCGCACGGCCGCGGCCGACGCGAGCGGCCACGCGTTCGCGCTCGAGGCCGGCCGTCAGTGCGACGCGTTCTCCGCGCCCGGCGGTCGGGCCTCCATCCGGCTCGTCGTCGAGGACGACGCGGGGACCGAAGAGGGCGCGAAGGCGGCGATTGCTCGACTCGCCGAGCAGGGGGTGGTCGCGATCGTGGGACCGCTCGACGCCGGCCTCGCCGACGCGGCCGAGCGCGCCGCGGTCGCGCGCAAGATCCCGATCGTGCCGATCGCGCCGCCCATGGAACGGGTGGTCAACGAGATCGACCGCACCATCCGCGAGCGCCTCCGCGCGGTCCGCATCGGGCTCATCACCGACAAGGATCGCTCGACGAAGGAGCTGAAGAAGTCGCTCGCCGCCCGGCTCCCGCATCCGTACGAGATCGTGGTCGAGCTCGACGTGGGGCTCGGCAAGGCGCTCCTGAAGCGCCTCGAGTCGAACCCGCCGGTCGTGCTCGTCGTCGACGCGACCGCGCCGGCCGTACGGGCCGCGATCGACGAATGCCTCGGCACGCTGCCGTTGCCGATCCTCCTCACGCCGCGCGCGGTCGGCGACGCGCTGATCGGCATGGAGCGCGACGTGTTCGCGATCCTCCCGCGGTCGCTGGCGACCGTGCCGGGCGGCAGCCCCTTCCTGAAGGAGTTCCGCCGGACGCACGGTGAACCCGGCTACGGGGTCGCCGAGGCGCTGGACGCGACGTCCGTGCTGCTCGACGTGATCGGCCGCGTCGAGAGCCCCACCCGCGACGCCATCGCGCGCGGCCTCGACGCGACGAAGCGCCAGGGACCGCGCGGCGCCGTCGAGGTCTCGACCACGCCGGCTCGACTCGACCTTCCGCTCGCGGTCTGGCACCTGCACAGAGGCGTGCCGGTGCCTTACCTCCCCGCTCCGATCCCGGCCGAGCTGATCGACCAGGGCACGGCTGCGTTGCGCGACGTCGACCCGACGCTCGGCGTTCCGTTCGCCACGTACCGCACCGACCGCTTCGAGCTCGAGGAGGACACGCAGTGGGTCCTCTTCACGTTCGGCCAGGCGGAGGAGTCGACGATCGACGAGGACCTCCGCGCGATCGGCCTGTCGACGGGCGGCTCCCATCCGCTCGTCGATCACCTCGTGAAGGAGGAGATCCTCGCGCGCCTGATGGCGATCAACTCCCTCAAGTTCCTGCGCAACGAGGACGGCACCGCGATTCCCGGCAAGAGCCTGAAGATCAGCTTCGCCACCCACCTCCCTCCGAAGGCGAGGCTCGGACGAGGCTGGATCGCGGTGGTGGCCGGCGACGACGAGTTCGCGGGCGGCCGCGCCTACCCCGGCCAGGGGCGCGCCGAGATCTACTCGACGTTCATCCGCCGCACGATCTACGAGCCGCACGCGCTGGACCCGCCCGTCGGATCGGACGACCTCACCTACCTCGACGGCTCCTATCGATTCGGCACCGACCGCGCGCGCGACAGGCGGAGCGAGTTGATCCGCGCGCTCATCAACGGCTACGCGGGTTCGATGGCGCTGACCGCCGCGCACGAGCTCGGGCACCTCGCGGGGCTCGATCACATCACCGATGATCCGTACGGCATCATGAACGTCGAGGAGGGCGCGGGGATCGATCACGACGATGGGCGCTTCACGCCGTTCAACCTCGAAAAGCTGGTGAAGCGCCTCGGGGTCGTGCCCGAGCCGAAGAAGCGATGAACGTCGCCGCGCGCGCGACCCTCGGCACGACGTCGGTCGAGGTGACGCGTCTCGGGCTCGGCACGGCACCGCTCGGCAACCTGTACGCGGCGGTGGCGGACGACGTCGCCCGCGGCGTGGTCGACGCCGCGCTCGACGCGGGGGTCGGCTTCGTCGACACCGCGCCGTTCTACGGCTACGGTCTGAGCGAGCGCCGCGTCGGCGACGCGCTCCGCGCCCACGGCGCACGCCGGGGCCACGTCGTCCTCTCGACGAAGGTGGGCCGCCTCCTCGCGCCCCGCCGCGAAGGGCCGGCGCCGTCGCACGGGTTCGTCGACACGCTGCCGTTCGTGCCCGTCTTCGACTACTCGCGGGACGCCGTCGTCCGCTCGTTCGAGGACAGCCTGCAGCGGCTCGGCGTCGATCGGATCGACGTCCTCTTCGCCCACGACGTCGGTCGACTGACGCATCGCGACGATCACGACCGGACGCTCGGCGACCTCCTCGCGGGCGGGCTCCCCGCGCTCCACGCGCTGAAGGGCGACGGTCTCGTCGGCGCGATCGGCATCGGCGTGAACGAGACCGAGGTCTGCCTCGAGATCCTGAAGGACGCCGACCTGGACGTGATCCTGCTCGCCGGCCGCTACACGCTCCTCGACCAGCGCGCGCAGGATGACCTGCTCCCCGTCTGCGCCCGCCGCGGCGTCTCGGTCGTGCTCGGCGGCCCGTACAACTCCGGCATCCTCGCCACCGAGCCCTGCGACGACGCCACGTACGACTACGCGCGCGCCCCGGCCGACGTCGTCGCGCGCGCGCGTCGCCTGCACGAGGTCTGCCGCGCCCACGGCGTCTCCGTCTCGGCCGCCGCGCTGCAGTTCCCCCTCCACCATCCGGTCGTGGCGAGCGTGATCCCCGGCGCGCGCCACGCCGCGGAGGTCGAGGAGAACGTCGCCCGCTTCGCGACCGCGATCCCGGCCGCGCTCTGGCGCGACCTGAAGGCCGCGGGGCTCGTCCGCGCGGACGCACCGGTGGAGTCGTCGTGACCGCGCCGGTCGTCGACGCCCACCAGCACTTCTGGAGGATCGCGCGCGGCGACTACGAGTGGCTCACGCCCGCGCTCGGGCCGATCCACCGCGACTTCGGTCCGGACGACCTCGCGCCGATCCTCGCCCGCTGCGGCGTCGACCGGACGGTGCTCGTCCAGGCGGCCGCGACGACGGCGGAGACGCGCTTCCTGCTGGAGCTCGCGGAGCGAACGCCGTTCGTGGCGGGCGTGGTCGGCTGGATCGACTTCGAGAGCGATGACGTCGAACGGGACCTCGACGCGCTCGCCGCGAGCCCTCGGCTCCTCGGCGTCCGTCCGATGATCCAGGACGTCGCCGACGTCGATTGGATGCTGGGCGCCGCGCCGGGGCCCGCGTTCCAGGCGCTCGTCGATCGCGACCTGACGTTCGACGCGCTCGTCAAGCCGCCCCACCTCCCGAACCTCCTCCGCCTGATCGACCGGCACCCCGGCCTGCGGGTGGTCGTCGACCACGCCGCGAAGCCGGCGATCCGGGACGGCGCGTTCGACGAATGGGCGCGCGACCTCGCGCGGATCGCGTGCGAGACAGAGGCGCGGTGCAAGCTCTCCGGCCTCGTGACCGAGGCCGGCGACGACCGCTCGCTGGGCGCGCTCGAGCCGTACCTCGACCACGTCGTCCAGTCGTTCGGTCCCGACCGCGTGATGTGGGGCAGCGATTGGCCGGTGTGCATCCTGGGCGGCGGCTACGAAGCGTGGCACGACACGACGTTCGCGTACCTCGCCCGGCTCGACGCGACGGCACGCGCCCGCATCCTCGGCGGCACCGCGTCCGAGTTCTACCGTCTCGACGCGCGCGGCGGGGCCTGACCGCCGGAGCTCGGCGCGGCAAGCCCCTCGTCACCGGACTCATGCGGCGCAAGGAAGAGCCCCCTCACCATGCGTCCCCCGCTTTTCTGATCGAACGGGGCGCCACGAACCACTTCGACGCGCCCGTCTCGCCCCCATGCCCCGGACCGCCCTCTCGTCAGCGCCCGTACGCCTCGGGCCGCGCGTCGCGGCGAAGGTCCCAACCCGATCCGTTGCCGGCCGCGAGGTCGTCGAGGTCGAGGTCCGCGATCACCAGCCGGTCGTCGTCCGACCGGTTCGGCCGCGGCCCGGCCGGGCCGACGAAGTGGCTGCCGCCGAAGTACTCGATCGCGAACGGCGGCTCGCTTCCCTTGCGATTCGACCCGCCGATGAAGATCGAGTGCCGCAGCGCGTCGACCGCGAACTCCTGCTCCCACATCCGCCGCGACTGGGCGCCGAACGTCACGGCCGGCGAGAACACGATCTCCGCACCGTTCCTCGCGAGCGTCGCCATCACGCCCTCGAAGTGCCGGTCGTAGCAGATGGCGACGCCGACGCGACCGACGCGCGTCGCGAAGACGGGGAAGAACGGGTTCGCCGACACGTTGCGGACGAGGGGCCCGAGCCGTCCGTCGCTGCCGCGGTAGTAGAACGTCTCGTGGAACGAACCGCGGTCGTTCACGCCGCACGGGACGTGGACCTTGCGGAAGCGGCCGAGCACGGTCCCGTCGGCGTCGATGACGACGGCCGTGTTGAACCGCTCGCCGGTCTCGTCGTCCCGCTCGAAGATCGGCGCCACCACGACCATCCCGTGCCGGCGCGCCGCCTCGGTCATCGCGCGCACCGTCGTGCCGGACGAGACGCTCTCCGCGAGCCCGAGCCAGGATTCGTCCCGCTCGAGCGCGAAGTACGGCGCGGGGAAGAGCTCGCCGAGGCCGATCACGCGCACGCCGCGCGCCGCGGCCCGCTCGACGAGATCGACGTGATGGCGGACGTTCGCGTCACGGATGCGATCGACGTCTCGAGCCCCACCAAGGTCGGCGACGTTGCGCGTCTCGGTGAGCGCGGCGCGCACCGTTCGCGTCATCGCTTCACGCCGCTCAGGATCACGAGCGCGCTCTCCTCGGGCCACAGCTCGCCGGCGTCGCGCTGATGGAGCAGGCCGGCCACGCCGGCCGTGCCGGTGGCGCAGACCGAGATCCCCGTCCGGTCGGTGACGATGCGAAGGGCGTCGAACAGCTCGACCTCGGAGACGATGACCGCGTCGCCGCCGCAATCGAGCAGCGCGCGCACACCCTGGAACCAGTCGTACGTCTCGTCGTCGAGGATGCCGGCGGCGACGCTCTTCGGCTCCTCCTCCCAGGGCCACATGAACTCCGACCGATTCTGGACCGCCTCGGCCAGGGTCTCGGCCACGCTGATGCGCTTCAGGATCCTCTCGCGCACGCGGCCGAACGCGCGCGCGAACGGCGCCGACCCGTGCGACTGAACCGCGTGCAGCCGCGGCATTTTCGACCACACCCCGAGACGGATCAGGTCGCGCGCGCCCTGGGCGAACGCGGAGAGAAGCGCGCCGCCGCCGACCTGGACGAAGGCGTGATCGGGCGGCGGCGCTTCGGCGGCGAGCAGCGCCTCCGCCACCTCGTACACGAGGGTCGTCCCGCCCTCGATCACGGTGCCGTTCTCGACGCCCTGCACGGTGAACGGGAACGCGCCGTCGGCCACCGCGTCGCGGTAGCGCAGCACGCACGGGTCCCCCGGGGGATCATCGGCCGCTCGGGCGCAGAGGACCAGCTCGACTCCGAGCTCCCGGAGACGTCGAAGGACGGACGGGGTCGCGTGCGGCGGCACGAAGACCTGCAGATCACGCCCCCCGGCCTTCGCGAGCACCGCCGCGGCGAGCGCCGCGTTCCCACAGCTCGCGATCGCCAGCCTCGACGACTCATCCTTGGCGACGAGATCGAGGTGAAGCAGCGCGCCGAACAGGTGGCGGACCTTGTGGGAGCCGGCGACGTTCTCGGTCTCGTTCTTGACCCAGAGCGACTCGATCCCGACCGCGGAGGCGAGGTCCGCGTGCTCGATTCCCGGCGTGGTCGTCAGGCCGCGCCCATCGATCGCGGCGATGCGCCGGTCGAGCTCGCGGACGCGCGCGACGTACGCGTCGTCGGACGTGCCCTGACGCCGCGCCGCCCGGTAGACGTGCAGCAGATGCCGGTAGCGGATGAACGGGTTCGGATCGTCTTCGGCGGGCTTGAACGCCACGCCCTCGAGGTCGAGGTTCCGCGTCAGCACGTGATCGCCGTCGTCGGTCCACGCGTTCGGGCAAGTCACGATGAAGGGGTCGTCGTCGTCGAAGCCGCACGCGTGGCAAACGAGCCGGCTCTCCAGTGTCATGTCGGATCGCTCCCGGAGTTGAACGCATCAATCCAATCGTCCCAGCGCGAGAGGTCCTCGCGCAGATCCCGCCAGAACCCGGCGTCGCGCCGCGCCTCGAACTCGCGGAGAGACACGCCCTGCTGCTCGACCCAGGTGAAGTACCCGAGGTTGAAAATCCGGTCGCGCTCGAATCCGGTCAGTGCGAGCACGTTCTCGTCGTTCGCGCCGAACAGGTGGCGCGCGGCCGTCTCGGTCGCGTCCCGTTCGTCGAACCGGCCGCCAAAGTCGCGCGCGAGCACCTTCTCGTACTCGCTCTCGTACATGGCCGCGCCGTCCGTCGCGACGGTGAGGATCGCGTCGTTGCGCGAGAGCCCGAGCGCCCGCGCGACCTTGATCGCCCCGACCACGTTGCAGAGGCTCGACAGCCCGAAGCCGCCCAGCGAGTCGACCGTGGCCTCGTCGAGCCCGCGGTCCTTCCGCAGCCACGAGCGTCCCGCGGCCGAGTTGAACAGGACGTTGAGCTGATCGGTGGCTCGATCGGAGACGGCCACCACCACGTCGGTGTTCATCACGTTGTGGATGAACGGCACGTGCTTGTCGCCGATCCCTTGGATGTTGTGCTCGCCGTACCCGTTCTTCAGCAACGTCGGACACTCGAGCGCCTCGGCCGCAACGATCCGGCAGCCGAGCCGCTCCTTCAGGTGATCGCCGGCGCCGATCGTCCCCGCCGATCCGGTCGCCGACACGAACGCGGCCGCCTCGAGCTCCGGGCGCTCGCGCTGCACCGACGCAAAGACCGTTTCCAGGGCGGGTCCCGTGCAGCGGACGTGGGCGAGGTGGTTCCCGAACTCCGAGAACTGGTTCAGGACGACGTTCGTCTCGTCCGCGCGGAGCCGCGCGCACGCGTCGTAGATCTCCTTCACGTTGCTCTCGGACCCGGGGGTGCGCACGACGTCGGTCGAGTCTCGAACCCAAGCCTCGAGCCAGCGGAATCGTTCGCGGCTCATTCCCTCGGGAAGCACCGCGACGCCGCGGCAACCGAGGATGCGCGAGATCGCGACGCCGCCACGGCAGTAGTTCCCCGTCGATGGCCAGATCGCACGATGACGCTCCGGGTCGAACGCGCCGGTCACGAGGCGCGGCACGAGGCAAGCGTACGCGGCGAGCACCTTGTGCGCGCGAATCATGGGGAATCGGTCGCCGAACGTGACGATGATCGGGGCCGCGACTCCGGTCAGCGCTTCGTCCAGCACGACGTGCTCGGGCACGGAGACGAAGGACCGGCGGTCGCTCGCGTTGTACCAATGGACGCGGAACAGGTTGAGCGGGCTCGGCGCGTCCGGATCGACCTCGATCAGGCTCGCGCGCGTCTCCGCCGCGATGCTCGCGGGATCGGCGAGCTCTGCGAACTTCGGCAGGCGGATGCCACGCGCGATGAATCGCTCCCGCGTGCTCCGCAGCAGCTCTCGATCGACGATGTCGCGCCCAATCATCAGAGGTCCGCTCTCCACGCGTGGCTCGCCCCGGATTGTAGCTTGGGGATCTCGCGGGAAGGTTCGTCTCGGAGAGATCAACCGATCGGGCCTCCCCCCGCGCCGATCTCAACCGTCCCGCGTCCGCCCTTCGGGGTCGAGCCCCGCCGCGCGCGAGGGCGACGCACTCGCCGAGAGCGCGTCCATGCGGCCGGCGAGGCGGGCCGCCGAGTCGCGGGCCTCGTCCTGCAGCGCGGCCAGGATCGACGGAGCGACCGGAGCCGGCGGCGCGGCGCGAACGCCGAGGAGCCGGTCGAACAGCGTGCGGCTCGTCGCGAGTCGCTCCATCGCGGACGCCGCGTCGTCGCCGTACCGCGCTCCCTCGGCGTCGATCGCGGCGACCTCCTCCTCCATGCGTGATGGGTAGCCGTCGGTCCCCAGCGCCACGTTCGGGCGGCCGGCGAGGAGCGCGGGGTACCCGACCCGGTTGCCGCGATTCGACCGCGGATTCTGGACGATCCAGGCGCCGCGCGACGCGACGACGTCGAGCTCATGCCGCGTAAGGTGGACGCCGTGGGCGAGAATCGAGCCCGCGGGAAGCGCGTCGAGTCGCACGAGGCGATCGATGACGCCGGCGTACCCGCGGGCCCGCGCGTCCACCACGTCGGCTCCATCTTCCGCGACGTGCAGGTGCAGAGGCACGCCGAGCTCGCGGGCGAGTTCGCCCGCCTCCCGGATCGTGTCGTCCGAGACGGTGAACGACGCGTGCAGGCCAACGACGCCGCGCACGCCGAGGCGCCGGTTCTCACGGCAGAATCGCCCGCACTCGCGGAGGCCGGCCGTCGCCTCCTCCCGCCCGCCGTTCCGCTCCGTCGCTCCATACGTCAGCACCGCGGCCAGCCCGAACTCGTCGCACGCGTCGGCGAGCACGTCGAGCGAACCCTCGACGAAGCTCGGCGACTCGTGGTGATCGATCAGGCCGGTGGTCCCCGCCGCGACCGCGTCCGCGACGTAGTAGCGAGCCGCGGCGCGCAGGAGATCGGGATCGAGCGCGCGGTCGAGCCGCCACCAGAACCGCTCGAGGATCTCGACGAACGACGCAGGCATCGGCTCCGGCGCGGGGAGACCGAACGGCGCGAGCGCGCTGTAAAGGTGAGTGTGGGCGTTGACGAAGCCGAGCGTCACCGGTCCTCTGCCCCGGACGCATCGGTTGGATGGGGCGCATCGGGCGCGCCGCGCCGGCGGATCTTGCCCACCGAAAGCGCCAGCGCGGCCGGCGAGTCCTTCATCGGCAGCGTCGTGCGACGCCGTCCGTCGAAGCACGCGAGCGCGCCGGCGACGGCGGCCGCCGTCGGCACGAGCCCGATCTCGCCCACGCCCTTCGCCCCGAACGGTCCCTCCGGCTCCGGATCCTCGACGAGGATCACCTCGACCTCGGGCATGTCCCGCGCACGGAGCACGCCGATCTCGCGCAGCTTGTACGTGACCGGGTGGCCGTTCTCGCAGGGCAGCTCCTCGGTGAGCGCGTACCCGAGCCCCATGTGGATCGAGCCTTCGATCTGCCCCTCGCACAGCGCGGGGTTGATCGCGCGACCGACGTCGTGCGCGGCGATGAAGCGCTCGACGCGACCGGTCGCGTCGAGGATGCAAACCTGGGTCGCGAACCCGAACGCCGTGTGCGTCTTGATCCTCGCCGTCGCGGCGCCCGGCGCGGTGGTGTCGTCGATCAATACGTCGGCCGCGTAGACGCGACCGATCAGGTCTCCGAGGTCGAGCCCCTGGTCCAGGTCGTGCTTCAGCTTCTCCGCGGCGCTCTTCACCGCGCGTCCGCCGAACAGCGTCGCGCGCGATCCGGTCGTCTGCCCGCAGCCGAGCGCGAACGTGGCGTCCACCTTCGGCCGGAACCGGTCGGGGTCGATCCCGGTCACCTCGACCGCGCACTGGACGAGCACGGTGAGCAGCCCCTGCCCCATCTCGGTGTAGCCGTTGTACAGCGAGATCGTCCCGTCCGCCTCCACGACGAGCCGCGCCTTCCCCCACTCCGCCGCGCCGTTCCCGATGCCGCTGTTCTTGATGCCGCAGGCGATTCCGACCGCGCGCCCGTCCCGCTTCGCCCGCTCGTACGCGTCCTTCACCGCGAGCAGGGTCTTCTTGATCCCGACCGACTTCTCGAGCACCTGCCCGGTGGTGAACGTGTCACCGACGTCGAGGGCGTTCCGATAGCGGAACTCCCATGGGTCGATCCCGACCTTCTCGGCGAGCAGGTCGACGCAACCTTCCATCGCGAAATGAGCCTGGTTCGCACCGAAGCCGCGCATCGCCCCGCACGGGGGGTTGTTCGTGTAGGCGGCGATCGCCTCCACGTCGACGTTCGGTACGACGTACGGGCCGCACGCGTGACCCGCCGCACGTTCGAGCACCTTCGATCCGACGGACGCGTACGCCCCGGAGTCGCCGATCATGCGCGCGACGACGGCGGTCAGCTTGCCGTCCGCGTCGCAGCCGACGCGATAGCGCATCTCGATCGGATGCCGCTTCGGGTGCATCCGGATCGACTCCTCGCGGTTCAACGTGACGCGGGCCGGACGGCCGGTGAGGTGAGCCAGAAGCGCGGCGTGGGCCTGGATCGACATGTCCTCCTTGCCGCCGAACGCACCGCCGTTCGGAACGAGCTCGACGAAGATCCGGTCCTCGTCGAGCCCGAGGAAGCGCGCGACCTGCCGGCGGTCGTCGAACACTCCCTGACCCTGCGAATAGAGGTGGAGCCGCCCGTCGTCGCGCGGCTCGGCCAGCGCGCTCTCCGGCTCGAGGTAGAGGTGCTCGATGCGCTGCGTGGTCCACGTCCCTTCGACGACGTGGGCACTCGCGGCGAGAGCAGCGCCGGTGTCCCCGCGACGGACGACGGTGCGCGAGAGCTGGTTCTCGTGGACGGGATTGACGCGCGGCGCGCCCGGCGCGATCGCCGCCTTCGGGTCGAGGACCGGCTCGAGCTCCTCGTACTCGACGCGCACGAGAGCCGCCGCGTGCCGCGCGGTCGCCTCGTCCTCGGCCGCGACCACGGCCAGGACGTCGCCGACGCACCGCGTCGCCTCGCCGACCGCGACGAAGCCGGGCCAGTCGGCGTAGATGAGCCCATAGTACCGCTCGCCCGGGACGTCGTCCGCGGTGGCGACCCGCACCACGCCGGCGACGGCCGCCGCGGCCGACGTGTCGATCGAGACGACGCGCGCGCGCGCGTACGGCGAGAGCACGACCACGCCGTGGAGGAGGCTCGGACGCACCAAGTCGCAGACGTACGGCCGCTGGCCGAGCACGAGGTCGCTCCCCTGGTAGCGCGACCAGCGATCGCCGACGCGGCCCGCGACGATCGGATTCGGCTCGCCCTCGCCGCGGCGCGCCTTCGCGTACAGCTCGATCGCGTCGAGGATCTTGGTGTAACCGGTGCAGCGGCAGAGGTGGACGTCGATCGCCTTCGCGATCTCGTCGCGGCTCGGCCGCGGGTTCTTGTCGACGAGGCTCTTCGCGCGCAGCGCGAAGCCAGGGATGCAGAACCCGCACTGGAGGCCGGCCGCCGCGACGAACGCGTCGGCGAGCCGCCGGCGGTCGGCCGGGTCCAGTCCTTCGAGGGTCACGACCTCCTTCCCCGCCGCGCGGGTCGCCGGGACCGCGCAGGTCGTGAGCGGCTTGCCGTCGACGAGCGCGAGGCAGCACCCGCACTGCGCCTGAGGACGGCACCCGTCCTTCGTCGAGATGACGCCGCACCGCTCGCGCAGCGACTCGAGCAGCGACTCGCCGTCGCGCGGCGAGACTTCGGCGTCGTCCCCGTTCAGTCGAAATCGGATCGTGGTCACGAGAGCTCCCGGCGTCGCTCGTTGGATCGGCGTGGATTCTATCGACTCGCGCGCGTGAACCAGCGTGCGAGTCGCCAGGTGGTCGTCGAGGAGCTGTTTCAAGGTCACGAAGCTCCCACCATCGGACGTCGATGCACGCGCCCGCCATCGCCACGAACGTCGGAGTCGCAGACGTCGCCGCGCGGATCGAGATCATCGAACCGCAGGAGCGGCGCGCTCGGGCCGCCTCAGGCGCGCTCGATCTGCGGCTCGGGTCGAGCGCGGCCCTTCGTGTGTGCGCTGCGCGGCTCGACGGCGCCCCGCCCACCGAGCTCGGCGGGCAGGTGGGACTCGAGCGCCTCGAGCGGGTCGCGCGCGAGGTCGCAGAGGCGTCGGTAGAGGGGTTCGTGATTCTCGAGGAGATGCGCCAGGAGCACGCTCGGAAGAAGCGTGGGCTCGGGCCAGGAGAGCCGGAGCAGAATCGCCTGGCGCACCACCAACCGGGAGTGGTGGTCGTTCAATCGTCGCACGGGTCCCTCGTCCGCCGAAAGATCTCTCCGGCGGTCTCGTCAGGGGAAACGTCGCGACCACAGCGCCCGACCAAGGGGAGAGCATCGGCCGCCGCGCGGTGATCGAATCATTGGACGTTTCTAGCTACCGATTCGGCGTCGGAAGGTAACCGGCGCTCGATCCGAAGGAAGCTCCGCGAGATCGACGCAAGCGGAGAGGCGACGCTCGGTTCCGGTTCCGAACGAACGCGCGATCGGCGTCCGCCGAGCCGACGGCTCCGGACGCGGCCGCCCGGATTCCGAACGTCGCGACGTTCAAAGTGCGAGCGGCACGCTTGCTGCGCATCACGAACGCCGACGCGAGCGCATGGGCCGGAAGAAAACCGACGTTCCGGGAACCGGCGGCGAATGCCGTCCGTAACCGTTCCGCCGGAGGCGCCGACCTCCGCCGCCGACATCGGACGGGTCGAACTGAGACGGATCGAACGGAAGGAAGAGTCACATGGGAACTCGTAGGAACCACTGCATCGTCGCCACCCTGTTTCTGACCGGCCTCGCCGGATCGGCGTTCGCGGTCGGGCGGCAGGGACCGCGGCTCGAGCAACTGATGAGCGCGGACACGCTCGTCTTCGTCGCCGCGGACGCACGACAGCTCGAGTACGGCGTGTCGGCCCTCGGCCTGAATCGGCTGCTGCGCGAAGACGAGGTGAAACAGTTCCTCGCCCCGCTCTACGCGGAGATGGAGGACCTCGACCCGAACGATCCGCTCGGCACGTTCTGGAGCTGGCTCGACGTCCCGTCGTGGGTGCGCGGGGAAGTCGGGTTCGGGTTCGCGGGAATCCAGGTCGAAGTCGCAGGCTCGGACGGGAGCCTCCACCGCGTTGGGTTGTCCGCGTCGCAGCCGCTCACCGCGCGGATGCTCCACCAGCTCGCGTCGATCCATGAGGGACACGACGCAGGACCGATCCGCCGCGTGCTCTTCGATTTCGTGCTGTCCGTCGAGCCCGGTCCCGCCCTCGCCGGGATGGTGCGACAGTACCTGGCCGCCCCGCCGGCCGGCACGGCAGTCGGCCAGGTGACGATGGACGGAGTCGCGCTCACCGCGGTGAACATCGAGCTGGACGCGGGCATCGAGACCACGCTGTACGCGGACGTTTCCGGCGACCGCTGGACGATCGGCGGAACGCAGGACTCGATCATGCGCGCGCTGCAGGGCGGCGGTCAGGATTCCCTCGCCGACTCGGAGAGCTTCCGGAACTTCCGTTCCCGCCTCGCGGGCGACGGCAACGTGGTGTTCGCGTTCCTCGACGTGGCGAAGGCGCTCTCGACCTTCAAGAACCTCTTCCCTCCGATCGTGCTCGAGGAGGCCGGCATTCTCGGCATCGACTCGCTGACCGGAGTCGGGCTCGGCATGTCGATGAACGAGGGCGGCGTGCGCGAGTCGATCCTCCTCGGCTTCGACGGCGCACCGAAGGGTCTGCTCTCCATCTTCGACGCGTTCGGCGGCGGCTTCCCCTCGCTTCTGGACTCGCCGGCGTCGACCTCGGCGTTCCTCGGCATCCGTTTCGACGCGAACAAGCTCAAGGACCGCGCCCTCGCGCTCGCCAAGGAGCTGATGCCGATGGCCCACGGCGAGGTGCTCGCCCACTTCACGGACGCCCAGGTCGCCGGCCACAGCCTGATCGAGGACGTGCTGCCGGCATTCGGCTCCGAGCTCGGCGTGTCGCTGAGCGCGCCGAAGAACGGCATGATCCCGGACGTCATCCTCTCGCTCGAGATCCGCGACCCGCAGAAGTTCGCGCGCCTGTTCGACACGGCCAAGGCCATGGCCGAGCAGGAGACGGCCGCCGCGATCAAACCGCTGGCGCTGAAGAACGGCGAGGAGGGCTTCGTGCTGAGCCTTCCCGACGTGCCGGTCCAGCCCGCGTTCGTCCTGCGTGGCGACCGCTTGATCGGTGCCATCAGCCCGCTGACGCTGAAGAACTACCTCTATCGCCACGCCGACGCCGCGGAGAAGACGACCCTCGCGTCGGCGAACGAGACGCTGCCGCAGATCCTGAACGGCCTGTGCCACGGCCGCGAAGACCTCCTCTCCGTCCTCGTCTACCTCGACCTCCGCAGCGCGATTCCGTTCCTGTACGACAGCGCGGCGCCGTTCCTTTCGGAAGCGTTGGCGGAGAGCGGCACCGGCCTCGACGCGGCGATGCTGCCGATGTCGGACACGATCGCCCCGCACCTGAGCGGCATCGCGATCGGGCTCTCCAGTGGCAAGGAAGGGCTCTCGATCGACGTCTTCAGCCCGATCGGGATCTGCTTCCTCGGGGGGCTCGCGGCGTGGATCGAGGAAGGCGCTCCGATGCCGACCGACGACACGGTGATGCTCGAGATCGACAGCGACTAGTGGTGTGATTCAGAGTTGTTGACGTTTCTCCGGGGCCCTCGTCATCGCTTGCTGCGTTGCTCCTCCTCGACGTATCTCGAATACGCGGTCGTCGTCGCGCCTTGCCAGCGACGACGATGACCTCCGGATAATCCAC
>CAZYQW010000050.1:0-5143 GCA_964649825.1 uncultured Phycisphaeraceae bacterium
TGCCAGGGTGTCGGCGCGTTCGTTCTTTCCTCGCCGGCGCAGGGTGCGACGAACGTTCCGAATCTCGTCGAGTTCCGCTGGACCGCCGCCTCCGGCGCCGCGAGCTACGATCTCTACCTCGGCCGGACGGAAAGCCCGGCGCTCGTGTTGTCAGGCATCGTGGGCACGTCGATCGCCATCCCACGCCTTCTCCCGTCGACGACGTACCAGTGGAAAGTCGTCGCGCGATCGGCTTGCAATCCGTCGGTGAGCTCTTCGTCGCCCGTCGCGTCGTTCTCCGTGACGACGGCTTGCCCCGCGCCGGCGCCTACTACGATCACGTTCGCGCCGGCAGAGGACATCTCCTTGGGCCAGACCTACGCGATCACGTGGGAGTCATCCGAGGGGATCGACGCGGGGGGCAGCTACATGATCGAACGATCGACGAGCGCGTCGTTTGCTTCGATCGTCGATCGCCAGCAGACCACCACGACGTCGGCCTCATTCGTGTCCGAGACCGCGGGTACTTACCACCATCGCGTGCGCGCGATCGCCGGATGCAGCGCGTCGCGAACGTCGTCGTGGTCGCCGGGCGCCACAGTGAGCGTCAAGGCGGGGCGCGCGACGGTCGTCATCACGCGACCTCCCGACCCGGTCATCACGAAGCTCGGCGACCTGCTCGAGGACCAGCGGGCGAGCTTCGTCATCGAGAACGTCGGCAGCGAGACCGTGCAGGTCGCGGTGACGCGGCAGGAGGTCGGCTCCGTCCCGTTCTTCCAGGTCACCGACCCGTTCGGAGGGAGTTCGTTCCAGATCACCCTCAAGCCTCGCGAGCCGAAGACGATGAATCTCCGATTTTCGGGGCCTCCGAACGACGTCGCCGGAAGCTATCAGGGCGTCATCACGGTCACGCCGCTCGTCGCGAATGCGACGGTGAGTTACGCATGGATCAATCTGAAGATCGGCGACACGGGATCCACCACGGCGCCGAAGTTTCTCGTTGGCGGGCTCGAGTCGGAGTACGCGTTCTTCCCGGCGAAGAAGGGGGACGACGGGGACCGCGCGCCGCTGTCGATCGACATTCTCAACAGCGGCGGTACGGCGATGGATCTGACCTCCGAGGTCGGACCCGAGATCTGGCTGCAACCGGAGTCGGGATGGAACAGGACGCCGATTCCGCCGAATAGCTTTCGCCCCGTGCGCCTTTCGACGATTCGATTCCTCGCGCCAGGAAATTCGGCGCTTCCGCGCTACACGTACTTCAACGTCCGTACCCGCGCCGGACAGAGCGCGCGGCTGCTGGTCCAGGACAACACCGAGTTCGAGATGGGGACCGGGCGCGCGTCGCTTTCGTCGGTCGCGGATCGGTCGTTCATCGTCCCGACCGTCACGAGCGAAACTCTCACGGGAGGTGGCCAGCGGTTCACGCGACTCCGCCTGACAAACGTTGGCGGCGGCAGCGTTCAGCTCGACCTTTACTACGTGCCTTCTGGTCAGGATGGCTACGACGGCGATGTCAGGCGCGCGACGATCGTGCTGCCGCCGAACGACGTCGTCAACGTCACCGACCCGCTGGTACAGGTCTTCGGGCTCGCGCGGCCTGCAACCGGGCAACTCGAGATCCGCGCAGCACCCGAGAAAATCGGCCTCGTCACGGTCGTCGGGTCGACGGAGACGCGTCCCGTCGGTGGCGGGGTTTTCCAGCAGAGCGTGCCGACACTGCTTCGCGGTGAAGGGGCCATCGTCGGCTCGAGCCACGTCGTGGCGGGGATCGCACGAGACTCCACCATCGTACCGGATCTCGTACTCGTGGAGACGACCGGTCGCGATTCGGCGACCGTGCGCGTCAGGCTTCGTGACTCGTCAGGCGCAGCGAAGGGCGATCGCCAGGTCACCGTGCCCGCGTATGGCCGGGCCGTCGTCACGGACGTCGTGCAGACGCTGGGTGGAGGTGTGTCAGGCAGCGGGTTCCGCATCGAGATCGAGACGGAGACCGGAGGCGGCGCCGTCGTCGGCAACGTGTCGTCGGCCGTCGTGGGCAACCGAGGCGGCGCGACGCTCGTCAGCGTGCCCTCGGGAGCCGTTCCGGCGATCAGCTCGCTCGGACGGTTCGCGGACGCCGAGGCGGCCGCAATGTCGAAATTCCTCGTGCCGGGAGTGGTGTCAGGCATCGAGATGCTCCCCGGAGCCGGGACGTTCCGCACAGAGCTGACACTGCTGAACGTCGGCGGCGACGGCGCAAGCTTCACGGTCGCGTTCAATGACGAGAGCACCGGGCAGTCGCATACGAAGGGCGTCAGCGTCCCGGCGGGCGGTTCGATCACGTACGCGAACGTCCTGGCCGATCTCTGGGGCGTGCAGGCGGCGCATGGGTCGCTCACGATCGAGTGCCCGCGTGGCGGCCGGGCCTTCGCCGTTCTCCGCGGTGACTTGAATGCCGGTGTCGTGATGGACCGGATGCCGGTCCTATCGCTCTTCTCCGAGGGACTGACGGGCGACGGTTCCGCCAAGCCGGTCTACGCGGACGGCATCGAGCAATCGACATCGGCATCTCGTGGCTCGCGGAGCGCGCTCGTGCTGGCGGAAACGTCCGGACGGCCGGCAAGCGTCCGCGTGCGCCTCTACGAGGCGGGAAACCGCTCGTACCCGGTCGCCGAGAAGAAGGTGACCGTTCCCGCGGGTCACCAAATCACGCTCGACACGCTCTTCGACTCGCTCGGGATGAACGACACGAACCGCCGGAAGGATCGGACCAACATGCAGTGCGTCGTCGTGCCTGACAGCTCCGCCGGGCTCGTCGCGGCGATGCTCCGTACGACCGACAACGTCACCGGCGAGACGTCGCTGCAGCTGCTGCAGCCCGCAGGCGGCGTTCCCGCGACGGGCATCCAGAAGGTGACGGCCGACGACCCTGTCGGCGGGCGGCGGAGACCGGTGAGGCGTTAGGCGCTCGGCCCTCGGCGTTCGGCCCTCGGCCTTTGTCAGAGCGCGGCGAGGAATCGATGGCTGTATGGTGCAACCCCCTCTGCGATCCGAGGACGAAACGCCGAGGGCCCAACGCCGAGGGCCGAGGGCCGAGTACCGAGGGCCGAGGCCCTAACGCCTGACAGGTCTGCGCCGCGTCGGCTCGGGGGGCTCCGGCTCGTCGGGGATCGGGGCGGCGAGGGTGACGCCGGTTGCGGGAACACCTCCGCTCGGCGTCAGCTGCCACGTCGTCAGGTCCTGGGTCACGTTGTCGAGCGCCTGGACGATCGCGGAGATCAGCCCGTCGCCACTCTTCGGCACGACGACGACCATCACGTTGATCCGATCCTTCGCGCGGAGCGAGGTCGCGAGGTTCATCCCCGCAAAGATCGAGTCGAGTCGGACCTCGCCGAGCGCCGAGAGCGTGAAGGTCTTTGTTGCGAACGGCACGATGCGGTTCCCCGCTTCGTAGAGGCGTACCTCCACGGTCGCGCCCGCGTTCCGCACCTCGGTCATCACGAGCGCCCAGTTCGCGCCGCGGGCCACCGACACCGACTGCGCGAGCCCGTCAACGTAGATCGGCCGCTTCTCGCCGGATGCCGCCCCGGTCAGAGCGCCCGAGGATGTCGGTACCGCGAGGCTCGGGGCCGTCGTTCCAGAGTTGGTCGTCTGTCGCGCGTAGACGTGCGTCGCGAGATTCGACGCGTCGACGAGAATCGTGCCGAGCACCTGGCCGGAGAGGCCGAAGAGGTCGGTCACGACGTTCGCGTATTCGACGCTCTGGCCCGGCGGGATGTTCAACGTCTTCTGCCCGATCTGCGTGCCTGACGAGTCGACGAGCGACATCGTGAGCATCGAGGTCGATCCCGATGGCGACGATGCGCCGACGGTCGTTCGGAACGTGGCCGGGATGGCCCCGAACGAACCGTTGACGACGTTCGGGATCACGTACTGCACGGAAGCTTCCGGCAGCGCAGTCTTGTCAGGACCGACGTAGCGGAGATACATCCTGTCGGGCCAACGTGTCGGCTGGCGCATCGAGAGGGCGGCCTGCGTCGAGACCGTGCCGGCCATGGGCTGCGAGACGAGGGACCAGCCTTCTCCCGCCGCGTCGCGGACGAAAATCACGGCCGCGATGGAGCCTTTTCCGGACGTCACGCTCACGGAGAGGCGCGCGCCGACAACCTGGCTCACGGCGCCCAGCGAGAGCACGCTGGCGATGCGCGCCTGCCCGTAGCGTTGCACGGCGATGTTCCGGGTTCCGAGGGTCGCGCCCGTGGAGTCGATCAGGGAAACCGTGACGCTCGCTCCGTCGACGCCGGTCGTCTCGGCGAGAATCAGCTCTCCCGTCTCGCTCGACGCGATCGTCACGCCGGGAATCGTATGGGGGGTCACGTCGCGGGCGCCTTCGCCTCGCGCGAAGACGGGAAGCCTCCAGCCGGTGCCTCCCGTTCCCCGGCTGTCAGGAGTGAACACGTGCGCGGCGACGCTGAGAAAACCGATCCTCTCCGGTGCGGCGCGGATCTCCAACTGGCCCCGTGCCGAGCCGGTCCAACCGAAGAGCTGCAGCAGCGGGTCCGTCAACCGGACGACGTCGTTGGGCGGCACCACGATGGGCGCGCGCCTGACAGACCCCGACGTGATCCCGTCCTGGCCCTCGGGGGTGAAGAAGATCTCCGTCGTGACGTCCGCCGGGCCGACGTTCGCCAGTGTCAGGATCGTGTAGCGCCGGAGGCTTCCGGCGAGGTCCTCACCGAGGACGCCGGGGACGACGTACGATCGTTCCTCCTTCGAGAGCTTTGCCCTCGTTGTGTCGACCGAGGTGGTGTCGTTGTCCTGCACCAGGAGGCGGGCGGTGTCTCCACTTCGCGTGTGCACGGTGAAGTAGGTGTAGCGGGGGAGCGGCGAGCCTGACAGCGCGCGCTCGCGCATGGTGTGCAGAGAAACGGTCAGGCGGCCGCCTGCCGCGATCGGATTCGCGTTCCATTCGCTCGCAGGCTCGAGCCAGACCTCGGGGCCGATCTCGCCGCCGATCTCCTGCGTCGAGGATCCGGGATTGACGATGTCGACGTTCAGCGCGGGACGCCCGGTGTCGTCCGCGCCCGCGAACCCGGGGAACGCGACATACTCGACCCGCGTCGAGCCGACCGCGAAGTACGGCGTCGCCGAGTCGGAGCCGCCGACTTTCAGGTTCACGAAG
>CAZYQW010000051.1:0-134010 GCA_964649825.1 uncultured Phycisphaeraceae bacterium
CTTCCCGATCGGGCGACGGCCTTCTCCATAATTCAAGAGGATCGGCATCCGCGACTTCACTTTCGAGGCTTGCTCAGAGTTCACTCACGTTACGGCCCGCAGGGTCGCTGGCCCGCCTTTCGCGGGCTTTGCCTCCGGGGCTTCGACGGCTGGCGTTACCTCCATCCGCCGCCCGGGTGGCTACCAGATCGAACCGACAATTATCTGGGTGGATCTTTCATCCACAGGTCCTTTCCGCCAAGGGCGTCTCCGCCCGTCTTGGCGCACTGAATCGGACGGGGTAACCCCAGTGCTGGTCCGAGGAAACGCGCGACGCGGGGCGTGCTTGCGACGGCGCACACCGTCGCGTAGGATGACGACCCGTCCGAATTTGGAAACGGAGCCGAGGCGCTCGCGCCACGAACAGACCGGATGGAAGACACCCTGCTCGAGATCGACTGGCAGATCCTCGGTCTCACCTTCAACGTGCTCGGTGCGTTCTTCATCCTGGGGAGCCTCTACTTCAAGCGCGCGCGGCGCCACCTGCAGGAGTACTACGGGATCGCGCGGCGGCGACCGCTCCGGACGATCCGCGACAACGTCCTGAACATGGTCCAGCTCGTGATCGGTTTCACGTTCTTGATCTTCGGGTACGTGCTGCAGATCGCGAACCAGTTCTCGATCACGCTCGACGACCGGGACCGGTTCTTCGACCACCCGGGCGTTCTGATCGTCGCGAGCACGCTGATCGGGTTCATGCTGCTCGTCACGCTGCTCCTGAAGATGTTCCAGATCCTCTGGACCAAGTGGGTCTTCAAACGGCTCTTGATCGAGTTCTACCGGGAGAACAGTTGGGCGCTCGAGAAGTTCCCGGCGACCGCCAAGGAGGCCGGCGAGATCCTCGGCGTGCCGCGCCACAAGGAAGACTCGGTCGCCGAGTACATGGACCGGCTGATGAAGTACCTGGCGATCGAGCCCCACGACGACGTGCGGGCGCGGGAGACGAAGTCCGGCCGGCGCGGCGCGACCGCGATCCCGCCCGAGCCGCAGCCGATCACGCCGCACCCGGCGACCCCGCCCCGCATCGTCTCCTGACCCCGCGATCCCGTCCGCGCGTGGCAAAACCTGTCTCGCCATGAACGAGAAGAAGGTCCTCTTCTACGCCGAGTCTCCCGTCAAGTACGCGATGTTCCGTCCCGTGCAGGAGCGGCTCGCCGCGGGCGGAGGAATCCGCTTCTACTTCGCGGGGCAGCTCCGCGGGCGCCTCGAGTCGAAGGCGATGGCGCGCGAGCTCGGCGTGACCGGCGCCACGCCGATCCGGCGCGGGCTCGCCGCGTTGCGCCGGTTCGACCTCTTCGTCACCGCCGACTACGACACGTGGAGCGGATTCTCGCTGCGCGGGTTGCCGATCTCGCGCTCGCCGAAGCTCCAGATCTTCCACGGCGTGTCGATGCGAAACGGTGCGCTCCAGCCCGCGATCGCGCGCTTCCAGCACCTGTTCGTGGTGGGGCCTTACATGTATCGGGGGCTCGTCGAGCACTGCGGCTTCGACGATGGCGACCCGCGCCTCCATCGAGTCGGAATGCCGAAGGTCGACCGCCTCGTCGACGGATCGATCGACGTCGATCGGGTGAGGCGCGAGCTCGGGCTCGACCCGTCGCGGCCGACCGTCACCCTCGCGCCGACGTGGTTGCGCTCGTCGCCGTTCGCCGAGGTCGGCGTCGAGCTGATCGAGCGGCTGTCGGCCGGGCCGTGGAACCTCGTCATCAAGCTCCACGACAAATACCTCGACTCGCGTTACAACCTCGTCGACTGGGGGAAGCGGCTCGAGGGGATCGCCGGTCGAGACAACGTCGTGGTCCCGCTCGGTCGCTACGACGCGGTGCCGTTGCTCCTCGCGACCGACGTGTTGATCACGGACGCGTCGTCGATCGGGCACGAGTTCACGCTGCTCGATCGGCCGCTCGTCTACCTGAGGATCGAGGCGACGCCGAAGCTCCTCGAGCAGTTCCCGCGCCTCGATCTGGAGACGTGGGGCCAGCGCGCCGGCGAGGCGTGCTCCGACGCCGCGGGCTGCGTGGCCGCGGTGGAGCGGGCGCTCTCCGATCCGACGAGGAACGGCGAGATCCGCCGCGCGCTGGCGCGGGACGTGTTCTTCCACCCAGGTCAGGCGACCGAGGCGGCCGCGCGGGCGACGCGGCAGATTCTGGGTCTCGAGCGGGGAAAGGCGAGTGAGTCGCCGGGGTCGGAGCCGTCCTCTTCGGCGTGATCGTCGAAGCATCGAAACGTCGAATCCTCGCCCTGGCCGGCGACCTGCTCGATCTCGTCTACCCCCCGACGTGCCTCGCGTGCGGCGTCGAGATGGAGTGCGCTCGCGAGCTCGTCTGCCCGCTCTGCCGCGCGTCGATCGTGACCGTGGGGCGCCGCGGGTGTCGGAAGTGCGGGGCCGAGCCGTTGCCCGGGTCCGCGCCGCGTCCGACTCGTTGCCGTCGCTGCACGTCGCGTCCGTTCGCGTTCCGGCGTGCGGTGGCCGCGGTGCGCTACGCGGGGGCGATCCGCGACGTCGTGCGCGCGGTGAAGTTCCAGGGTCGTCGCGAAGGCATTCCGTTCCTCGGCGAGCGGCTCGTGCGGGCGGTCGAGGAGACGGGCATCGGACGCCGTGCCTCGGTCGTGGTTCCGCTGCCGCTCCATCCGGCGCGCCGGTTCGTGCGCGGCTTCGACCAAGCGGACCGGCTCGCCGTCCTCGTGGCGAGGGCGATCGAGCGCCCGCTCGTCCGCGGCGCGATCCGCCGTCGTCGATTCCAGGCTCCGCAGGCGACGGCCGCTCCGCACGCGCGGCGGACTCGGGTGGCCGGCGCGTTCGCTCCCACGCGCCGCGGCGGCCGGGTGCGGGACCGGTCGGTCCTGCTGATCGACGACGTGTTGAGCACCGGGGCGACCGCCGACGCCGCGACGCGGGCGTTGCTCGGCGCGGGGGCGCGGTCCGTCGACGTCGCGGTCGTTGCGACGTGAGGCGAGGCGGCTCGCGGGCGACCCAGAGGGATTCGAGCGCTCCGTCAGTCGTCCGACCCGGCCTTGCGCACCTCGTTGCGGAGGAAGTCCATGTCCTTGATGAACTGCTGGATCGACCGGCGGTCCTCATCGCCGATCCCGGCGTAGCGGATCTCGACGGCGGCACCGTCCTCGTTCGCGATCGACTCGACGACGGCGGCCGCGATCTCGAAGTAGTACGCCTTCTTGAACAGCGGGAGCCGGAACTTGGCCTTCAGCCCCGCGGTGCAGGGAAAGCGGCTCGCGGGAAGCGCGACCTGCGCCTTCATCCCGTCCTCGCCGAGGTCGAGGATGCGGCCGACCACCGGTCCGCCCACCGCCCTCTGACGTTCCACGTCGATGAAGTGGAGCATGACGCTGTTGCCGGCCGGGAGGTCGGAGAGAGTCTTGCCGAGGCTCGCCACCGCCTCGTTGTTCTCGTCGAACACCTTGATGACCTTCGTGAGCCCCAGACTGTCGAGGACGTCGCGCACGAACCCGGACGGCTGCGCGATCACGAGGTCGCCGCCGAACTCCTTCATCATCTTGCGGGACTTCACGATCGCACCGATCGCGGTGCTCATGATGAACTTGACCGCCCGCATGTCGAGGACGATGTTCCGGATTCCGTTCGCGGCCAGCGATTCGACCTCCTCGAGGTACGAGTTGACCACGAACGAGTCGAACTCGCCTCGCATGGTGAGGACGGCGACGTCGCCGTTGATCTCCCGCTCGATCTTCATCGTGCTCTCCGTTGGGGCACTTGGCGTGAACCCGGCTTCGGGGTCGGCAAGGACGAGCAGATTCTGCCGGTCGACCTGAGGGCCGTCAAGGAACGCCGCTTCGCCTGGAGGAGCGGGACGCCGCCCCGCTCTTCGCTTGTGAGCCACGGAGCGGTCCGATACGATCGCTCGCAGAGATCCTCACCCAGGGCGCGAGGCGAACGATTGGGTTGGTTCGGACGAGGAAAGAGCGAGCGCAAGGACGAACGGCTGCCGCCGCCAGCGCGACATGACGCCTCCTCGGATCAGACCCAGGTCCTGACCGGCGACGACCGGATCGACGCCCAGAAGGTCCGTATCCTGCTCGACACGATCGCCGAGCTGATCTCCACCGTCGAGCATCGGGACGTGCTGACGAAGATCGTGGACAACGCGATCCACGTGGTCGGGGCGGAGCGCGGCATCCTGTTCCTGTTCGAGAACGGCGACTCGACCAAGCTCCGGATCCGCGTCGCGCGCGCCGCCGGCGGCCGTGACCTCGAGGTTCCGATCCAGTACTCGACCACGGTGACGGGGAAGGTTGCAGAGAGCGGCGAGCCGATGACCTGGAAGGTCTCGTCGCAGGACACGCCCCTCGACCTGTCGCAGTCGATCGTCGACATGAAGCTGACGTCGGTGATGTGCACGACGCTCCGCGTGAAGGATCAGCGGCTCGGCGTGATCTACGTCGACTCGCGCGCCACGCACCGGGAGTTCACACGAGCCGACCTGCGGTTCTTCGACGCGCTCGCCGGCGCGCTCTCCGTGACCGTCGAGAACGCGCGGCTCATCCGCGAGATCCTGGCCAACGAGCGCGTGAAGGAGCAGGTGAAGATCGCGCGCCAGATCCAGGAGGGTCTGCTCCCGCGCACGCCGGAGGGGATCGACGGCTTCCAGATCGCGGGCTGGTCCGAGCCGGCCGAGGAGGCGCTCGGCGACTACTACGACTTCATCCCGCTCGAGGACGGCCGTCTCGTCTTCGCGATCGGCGACGTGGCCGGCCACGGCATCGGTCCCGCGCTGCTGATGTCGAGCGCGCGCTCGCTCCTCCACTCGCTGACGGACGGACCGTTCGAGATCGGCGACATCCTCGAACGGATGAACAACCGGTTCGAGGAGGACACGAGCGGGGCGATCTTCATGTCGCTCTTCGTGGGTCTGCTCGATCCGAAGCAGCGGACGTTCACGTACGGCAACGCGGGCCACACGGCGCCCGTCGTGATCCGCGGCGCGACCGACGCGTCGGAGGACCTCGGCCAGACCGGGCTCGCGCTCGGGATCGAGTCCGGCATGCCGTACCGTGTCGAGGGCCCGGTGAGGCTCGATCCGAACGACATCGTCGTGCTCACCACGGACGGCATCCTCGAGGCGCGACGCGGCGACGAGTTCTACGGTCGCGACCGGTTGAAGCAGGCGGTGCGGAACAACCGCACGCTCACCCCGCGGGAGCTGATCCGCGCCGTTCACCGATCCGTGCTCGATTTCACGCGCGGCGCGGCGCCGGACGACGACCTGACGATGGTCGTGCTCTGCGCGAAATAGGTTCGAGCACGGGCACGGGCACGAAAAGGCGGGGCCGAACGGATGCACGAGATGGCGATTCGCGGGGCGCGCCTCGTCGGGAGGGACGGCGTCGCCATCCGAGAGGTCGGGATCGACGGCGGCCGGATCAGCGCGGTCGATGACGAGGTCGAACCCGCGATGATCGAGTTCGACGGCGAGGGGCTCCTGCTCCTGCCGGGGCTGATCGACGATCACGTCCACTTCCGCGAGCCGGGCATGGAGGTCAAGGAGGACTTCGCGTCTGGCAGCCGCGCCGCCGCGCACGGCGGGGCGACCACGGTGTTCGAGATCCAGAACAACGCGCCGCTCATGACGTCCCGCGCCGCCGTCGAGTCGAAGCTGGCGGTCGTGCGGCCGAAGTCGCGGGTGAACGTGGGCGTGTACGGCAGCGCGAACGCGTCGTCGGCCGGTCGGCTCGCGGAGATGGCCGACCTCGTGATGGGGTTCAAGGTGTTCCTCGCGCCGTCGCACGGGGACGAAGGCGTCGACTCCGACCTGACCCTGCGGACGATCTTCCAGGAGATCACGCGCCTCGGGAAGATCGCGGTGATCCACGCCGAGGATCGCTCCACGATCGCGGCCGGCCTCGAGGCGTACGGCAAGCTCGGCGCGCGGGGGTGGAGCCGTGCCCGGTCGGCGGCGGCCGAGGTGAAGGCATGCGAGCGTGCGATCCGGCTCGCGGAGACCCTCGGCACGCGGATCCATCTCTTCCACCTCTCGTCGGCGGGTGCGGTCGACCTCGTCGAGGAGGCGAAGGGGCGCGGCCTCTCCGTCACGGCCGCGACGTGCCCGCATTATCTGTTGTTCACCGACGACGACGTGGAACGGCTCGGCGGCCTCCTGAAGTGCAACCCGTCGATCAAGACCGCCGTCGACCGAGCGCGCCTGCGGGAAGGCGTCCGCGACGGGATCATCGACGTGATCGAGACCGACCACGCTCCGCACCGGCCGGCCGAGAAGCTGGCGCCGTTCGAGAGGAACCCGTCGGGGATCTCGTCGGCCGACGTCTTCCTTCCGCTTCTCTTCCGATTGATCGAGGAAGGCGTGTTGACGCTCCGCTCTCTCGTGGAGCGGTGCTGTCTCGCCCCGGCGCGGATCTATGGACTCCAGGGAAAGGGCTGGATCGAGCGCGGCACCGACGCCGACCTCGTCCTCGTCGATGACCGCGCGCGGTGGACGCCGACCGCGGACGAGTTCGCGTCGAAGGCGAACGTGTCGCCGTTCGTCGGCATGCACCTGCCCGCGCGCGTCGTCACGACGTGGGTCGGGGGGCGGGTCGCGTGGTCGGACCGGCCCGAGCCGTAGAGCCAGGTTGGTGGCGGGCATCTTCCGGGTCCGTACGCGGGTCCGTACGCGGGTCCGTACGCGGGCCCGCGCGCCGGGCGGGGCCTCGTACGCCGCGCTCTAGTGCGCCTCCAGCCAGTTCGCGCCGACGCCGACATCGACGACGAGGGGGACCGAGAGCTCGAGCGCGTTCTTCATGACGTCGATCACCAGCTCCCGGACCTCGTCCAGCTCCTTCTTCGGAACGTCCAGCACGAGCTCGTCGTGGACCTGGAGGATCATCTTCGCGCCGAGGCACCGCTCGCCGAGCGCGGCGTGGAGACGGATCATCGCCACCTTGATGAGATCCGCCGCGGTGCCCTGGATCGGCGTGTTGACCGCGACGTTGCGGGCGGCGGCGGCCACGCGCGGGTGCGCGGAGTCGAGCTCCGCGATGTAGCGGCGCCGGCCGAGCATCGTGGTCACGTAGCCACGCTGCCGGGCGTCCTCGAGGGTCTGGTCGATGAGCGCCTTCACGCCCGCGAACGTCTTGAAGTACGCATCGATGAAGGTGGAGGCCTCCTTCACGGAGAGCCCGGTCTCTTGCGCCAGGCGCTGGGGTCCCATGCCGTAGATCACGCCGAAGTTGATCGCCTTCGCGCGGCTGCGCAGCTCCGAGGGAACCTCTTCGGTCGGCAAGCCGAAGATGAGACCAGCCGTCCAGCGGTGGACGTCGGCGCCCTCGTGGAACGCTCGCACGAGGTTCTCGTCGTTGGACAGGTGCGCGAGCAAGCGGAGCTCGACCTGCGAGTAGTCGGCCGAGAGCAGCACGTGGTCCGCGGTGGCGGGGACGAACGCGCGGCGGATCTGGCGGCCCTCCTCGGTACGGATCGGGATGTTCTGCAGGTTCGGATCGGACGATGAGAGGCGTCCCGTCGCGGCCACCGTCTGGTTGAACGAGGTGTGGATGCGACCCGTCTCCGCGTTCACCAGCGCGGGCAACGCGTCGACGTACGTCCCCTTCAGCTTGACGAGCGTGCGGTACTCGAGGAGCTCGTTCACGATCGGGTGCTCGCGGAAGGTCTCGAGCACGCTCGCATCGGTCGAGTACCCGGTCTTCGTCTTGCGCGGACGCCTCCCCTTGAACTGCTTGTGGATCTCGAGCTTCTCGAACAGGAGCGCCCCGAGCTGCTTCGGCGAGTTGATGTTGAACGTCGTGCCGCTGAGCTCGTGGATCCGACGCGTCAACGCATCGATGCGCGTCTCGAAGCGGCGCGAGATCTCGCCGAGCAGCACGACGTCGACCGCCACTCCGGTCCGCTCCATGTCGGCCAGCACGCGGATGAGCGGCATCTCGACGGTCTCGAACAACGTGGTGACGTGCGCCGCGGCCATCTCCTTCGTGAGGATCGGAACGAGACGTCCAGTGATGTCGGCGTCCTCGCCGGCGTAGCGGCCGACCTTCGCGACCTCGACGTCGGCCATGCTGATCTGCTTCTTGCCGGTGCCGATCAGCGCGCTCGTCGGCACCTTCTGGAAGTTCAGGTACTTCAGGGCGAGGTGGTCGAGGTTGTGCTGGAACTCGCCCGGTGAGACGCAGTACGACGCGATCATCGTGTCGAAATCGATCCCGTTCACCGTGACGCCGTGCCGTTCGAGTACGTGAAGGTCGTACTTCGCATTCTGGGCGCGCTTCTTGACGGCGTGGTCGGCGAAGATCGGTCCGAGCACTTCGAGGAAACGCTCGAGGTCGCTCGGCTCGCCGCCGAACAAGGGCGGGTCGAGGTTGACCGGCAGGTAGTACGCTTCTCGCGGCTTCAGGGAGAGCGCGATGCCGACGAGGCGGGCGCGGAACGGGTCGATGGCGGTCGTCTCCGTGTCGAAGACGAGCTCCTTCGCGCCCTCGAGCTCGGCGCAAAGCGCCCGCCACTTCTCGCGGTCGTCCACCACGTGGTAGGTGTGCTCGTCGTGGCTCTGGTCGATGCTGATCCGCTTCAAGAGCGAGTCCATCTCGAAGCTGCGGAAGAGCGGGGTCAGCTTCGCGGCGTCCGGGCCGCCGTAGTGGAACGACGTCGGGTCGAACGCGACCGGTGCCTTGAGGTCGAGGGTGACGAGCTCCTTCGAAAGGAACGCCTTCTCGCGATCGGCCGCGAGCTTGTTGCGCACCGACTCCTTCTCGATGCGGTCGAGGTTCTCGTAGATCTGCTCGACCGAGCCGTAGGTCGAGACCAGCTCGCTCGCCGTCTTGGGGCCGATGCCGGCCACGCCGGGAACGTTGTCGCTCGAGTCGCCCATCAGGGCGAGGACGTCGACCACGTGAGCGGGGTCGACGCCGAACTTCTTCTCCGCCGCCTCGACTCCCTGGATCTCGACGTCTTTGTCCGGTCGCAGGATGTTGTAGAGCCGAATCCTCGGGGAGACGATCTGCAGGAAGTCCTTGTCGCCGGTCACGATGAACACCTCGTGCCCGGCCGCCGCCGCCTCGAGCGCGAGCGTCGCGATCACGTCGTCCGCCTCGTACCCCGGAACCTCGACGATCGGGGCGGCAAACCCCTGCACCAGCTCGCGGATCGCCGGGAGCATCGCGACCAGCTCGTCCGGCGTCTTCTCGCGCGTCGCCTTGTAGTTCGCGAAGCGCTCGTGGCGGAACGTCTTGCCGGGAGGGTCGAACGCCACGGCGAGGAACTCGGGATGTTCCTGTTCGAGCAGGCGAAACAGCGTGTTCGCGAACACGTAGAGGGCCGAGACGTTCTGACCGCGAGAGGTCGTAAGTGGCTGTCTGATCAGGGCGAAGTGACTGCGGTAGGCGAGTGCGGTGCCGTCGAGGAGGAAGACGCGGCCCTTTCGTCCCCGGCCCGGTCGAACCCCCGCGTCCGGCTCGCGCTTCGGCTTCGGCTCGGGAAACGGAAGTTGACCGGCGACGCGCGTTTCTGACGGCATGCTTCGACCTCGCTCGAGTTGAGGCCGCGATTCTAGGGGGCTGGTCCCAGTCTGCGCGTTGCCATCACGCTCGCGAGAAGTACTATCGCGCGGCTCGTTCACGCCGGCCGACCTGGGACGTGCGGGAGAGCCGGACCGGGGCGGAGCCGGCGCCGATGCCGAGGGCCGATGCCGAGGGCGATGCGACGGGTGGGTACCGGCACCGGAGTGGAGTCGCAACGGAGACAAGATGGAACCCCTCCCGCAGATCCCGGACCTCGAGATCCTGTCGCTCGTGCACCAGGGCCCCCGGATGCGCCGCTACCGGCTCGCGTCGGTGCACGAATTCCTGTGGCTCTACGAGGACCCGGCGGTCGCGGAGGCGGTGAGGCAGACGACGCGACGGTTCATGACCGTCTCGATCGACGGCCTGGCGCGGGTGACCGGGATCGTGGAGCACGCCGGCGGCGTGGGGGTGGTGCTGGAGGGAGACGTCGGCGACTCACCGTGGAGCCTCGAACCGATCGGCGAGATGCGGAGCCTCCCGTTGCTGCATGCGACCGCGTCGATCGTCGCGATGATGCATCAGTCCGGGATGGAGCACGGTTGGCTGCACCCCGACGGCGTCACCATTCACGACGGGAGCGCGGTGCTCGTGCTCCCTCCGATGGTCCTTCCCGCGTTCCTCGACGCGCAGATCGGGGTCGAGGACGGGCGTGGCGCCGGATTCGATGGATTGACCCCGTTCGGGGCCGATCTCTCCGCGTTGGCCCATCTGGCCTGCCATTGGATCGGCGGCCTGAAGCCGACCAAAGCGGCCGGGGTCGGGGCGCTCCCCGCGGCGCTGAAGTCGGTCGCCTCTCCAGCGACGGCGCAGGCGGTCTGGATGCTCCTCGAGACCGCGGCGCAGGACCCGGACGCGACGGATTCGGTGGAGCTCCTGAACCGGATCGGGTGGGTCCACGACGTCCGCCCGCCGAAGCGGGCCGTGACCACGGCGCCGATCGCCCGGAGTCCGCGAGATCCGGCCCCGGCCGCGGCTCCGGCGGCGCCGCCTCGCTCTCCGGAGCGAGTGGAGCTGCCGCGCGCCGGGCGCGCGCCGGGGGTGCCCCGCGCCGCCGAGCCGCGTCCGCGCGCACCGGCCAACGCCGAAGACCGACCGGCGCGTGCCCGTCGGGTCGCGGAAGAGTCGCGGGGACCGATTCCGGCGATCCTCGTCGCCTGCTTCCTGCTCGTCCTCGGAGGCGGGTTGCTGGCCATCGGCAATCGCGAGGCGCTCGAACGGTTTTGGAGTGCCGACCCGGACCACGCCATGTCGTTGCCGAGTCCCGAGGCGCCTGCCGCGCCGACGCCGCTCGTCGAGGAGACCACTCCCGAGGCCGACCCGCCGGCGCCGGAGTCGCAGACCTCGGCGGAGATCGCCGCCGACCTCCTGCGCGACATCGACGAACGGAACGCGCGAAAGAAGGAGCTCGACCGCAAGGCCCGAACCTACAACCGGACTCTGATCAACGAAGGGGATCGGCTCAAGCAACAGGCCATCACGATCCTCGCCGGCCTCCGCGAGGGAGGGGTCGACCCGAAAGAAAAGAACGAGAAACTCGATCAAGCGATTCAGTTTCTCGAGCAGGCACGCGAAAAGTATGACGGTTTTGTCGAACAATATCCCGACCGGGAACGTCTTGTCGAAGGAGTTTTGGAAGAGGTCAACGGGTTGCTCTTCCATGCTTATCGTCAGAAGACCCAGGCTGGAAATTAGTTCGGGAAGACGAAGGAGATCATGTTCGAGACTCTGAGGTGCCGAGAGGCTCTCCGAGTGCTCGATGGCAGGTCCGATGCGGGCCATTCCTCGGCTTCGGCTGGGGGGTGGACAGCAGCTCATTGAATTCCTTGGGGGGATCCGATGGAGAGCTGCCCCTGTAGTATCTTCGACGTTCGCGAGGAGCAGATCCTCGAGACGAGCGGGAGTCTGTGCATCCGGCTGATTTGCAACGTGTGTAGCGCGGTTCTCGATTCGAAGGTGGTTCGTGAGGGCGAGGTGGCTCCGAGGGAGTCGCCACGGCGTGATGACGACCTTGCGGTCGAGGTTACGCCGTCGTAGTCGACGTTGTGACCGAGGCCGGGGCCCGCAGCGCGCAGGCGACGCGGGCTTCTGGCATTGCTCGGCGGATCAGGCTCGTTCTGGCTCCCCGGTGTCCACGCGGCTAGATTGCCCGGACCATGCCAGGAAACAAGTTCGTCCGCCTTCTCGCGGCCGCCGTCGGCGCCGTCATTCTCTTCTATGTCGTTCGCGGTTTCCTCTCGGCCCAGCAGGACGCGGTCGAGCGCGACGCCACGCTGGAGGAGATCAAGCAGACCCTCTTCGTGGTCGAGGATCACGCGCTCGCCCTGTCGAGGATCGCGGAGGCACTGGCCGTCCGGCCTGACGACGGCTGGCTCTACCTCTATCAAGGGCGCGCGTACGCCGGCCGCCGCCGCTACGGTGACGCGTTGAAGGCGTACGAGAACGCCTCCACGCGGCTGGCGGATGATGAGGAGGGAGCCGAGGAGGTGCGCTTCCTGAAAGGGTGCGCCCATGCCGTCCGGTTCTACGAAACGGGAGACCGCGAGGACCTCAACCTTGCCGAGCGGGCGCTCGAGGAGTTCGGCGCCGGCGGACGGTTCGCGTCCGCCGCCAACGTCTCCCTCGGGATCGCCCTCTCCCATCCGGCCGCGCAAGGCGATCCGACGCGGGCGCGCCGGCTCATCGAGTCCGGGCTCGACGACATCGCGATCGATCCCGTGATCGACGTCGCGCGCGCTCGTGAGGTGCTGCAGAAGCTGCCGTGACGCGGGAGTTCCACCGGAGTGGGCGTGGACGGGCGGAGCGTAACGGCTTGCTGCCGATCGACGCGATCGACTACGGCGTCAGCATCACCCGGTTCGACACGCTCGGTTTCGCGCCCTCGAGGACGCCGAGCGGGAACACGGCGGCGACGCAGTAGAGTTGCTTCGCGGCGTGTTCCCCCAGGAACGTGCGGGTGACCCGGACCATGGCCTCTCCGTCCTGATTCGTGCGGGTGCGCAGGTTCTGCGACTCCATCGAGTGGGCGATGAGGGGATCGGCGCCGAGCGGGATCGTGGTGCCGATGACGTCGAAGGCGCCCTCGTGGGGAGACAACACGACCTGCACGTCGCGTCGCGGCGCCCCGACCACGCGCAGCACGAATCCATCCTCTTCTTTCGCCACGAGCTCGAGTCGCGTGGTCCGCGCGACGTCGCGGGCCGCGGCCGGCTCGACGGCGGGAACGAGCTCGAGCGCCACGAGCCGCCGCGCGACCTCCGCCGCGATCAGCTCGTTGCCGTGGGCGCGCGGATGATCGTCGTCGAAGAAGAGCTCGGCGTAGCCCATCGCGGCGATCCGCTCGCGCATCGGCGTCGCCGTGTCGACGAGCGGGACTTCGTGTTCGGCCGCGACGGCGCGGACGTTCTCGTTCAGGTCCACGAACACGGGCTGGTTCTCCGTCTCGTACGTGAGGAGGACTGGCGTTGCGTGCGCCTCGCGCACGAGACGGATCATCGCGGCGAGGTTCGCCGCGACCTTGCGCCGCAGCGCGTCGCCGTCCACCACGCCGAACGCGGTGCCGCCGAGGGCGGCGGGTCGCTCGTGACCTCCGTCGACGATGATCACTCTTCCGTCGCGCTCGATCACCTCGGGCGCCGCGACCTCGCGCCCGCGCGCGCGCAGGCGCAGCAGACGGACGAGACGGACGGTGCGTAGGGCGGACGCCGCGCGCCCGATCGACGACGCATCGTCACGCCCACTCGCCGTCTCGCCGTCGAAGTTCCAACTGTCGTTGTACCCCACGAGGATGCAGACGACGTCGGGCACGTTCTCTTCCAGGTATCGCGGCAGCTCGCGGAGAAGCGCGGCGGAGTTGCGACCGGGAACGCCGTAGTTGAGAACGCCGATCGTTCGTCCCTCCGGGTCGAGCTTCCCCTGGAGCTGGGCGGGGTACGAGAATGGCGCGGGGAGATGAAGACCGTAGGTGTGCGAATCGCCGACGCAGAGCACGGTGAAGTCCGCGTCGTTGGCGCCGCCGCGCAGCCCGGCGAGGAGCGGCGAGACAACCCGCAGCGCCACCTCGATCAGGGCCAAAGCGAGCAGCGTGCCGAGGAGGACGAGTCCAAGGCGGGAGACGATCCGACGGACGATCACGGAACTCAGTAGCCCATGTCATCCAGACCTTCGAGAAGGCCGGGCGGGAGCGGGCGGTTGGCATTCTGCGCGCGTGCCCGCTTCGCGGTGATCAGCGCCTCGATGTACCTCGCTTGTGCCGCTTCGAGGCGGTGGAACAGCGCCGGCTCCGACGCCGTCAAGTCACGCTCCTCCCTCGGGTCGTTCGCGAGGTCGAAGAGCTCGAAGTGCGTCTCCGCGAGCGCACCGGCAGGAACGTCCTTCTGCATCCGGATCAGCTTGTGGTTGCCGCCGCTCGTCGCGTCGTAGCGGAGCGTGTAGTCCGCGCGCGTCCACTTGGTCGGATCGTTCGGGTCCGCGATGATCGGGCGGTTCGTCAGTTCCGCGACGATCGGCAGGTGCTCCATTTCGACGGGTCTCTCGCCGTCGAGCCATGGCACGAGCGAGTACCCGAACACCGCCGGCACTCGGGGAAGGTCGCAGAGCTCGAGGATCGTCGGCATGACGTCGAAGATGCGCGCCTGTCCCGGAATCCGCAGGCCCTTCCGAATGCCGGGGCCCGCGACGATGAGCGGGATCCGCAGCGACTCGTCGTAGAGGTTCTGCCGGTGCCCCTTGTTGCCGTGCTCGAAGAACTCCTCGCCGTGGTCGGCCGTGACGATCACGTACGTGTCATCGGTGAGCCCGAGCTCGTCGAGCTTGTCCATCAGCTTGCCGACGTGGTGGTCGACCCAGGCGATCTCGGCGTCGTAGCACGCGAGGAGGAACTCGTAGTCGGCCGGCGACATCTCCGGGTGGATCTGCGGGTTCGGCGGGAAGTCGGGCGGGTATGGGAGCGTACGCGGCCCCGGTCTCGCGAACTTGTCGAGGAACTGGCGCGGCGCGGTGAAGTCGTAGTGGACGTCCCAGTGGTGGATGAAGAGGAAGAACGGCTCGTTTTGGTGTCGTTCGAGGAACTGTACCGCCTTGGCGTGGGTCTTCTCCGCGGTCGGCTCCTTGTGGGACTTCCGCTCGTTCGCCCTGTCCATCATCTGCGCGGCGGCGCCCACGACCTGCGCGGGCTTCGAGTACATCACCACCCCGCAGTTGTCGTAGAGCTCGAATCCCTGGTCGAACCCGAACACCGGGTCGAGGTACGGGCCCCCGAAGAAGCCGCCGGTGCGGTAGCCGTGCTCCCGCAGCACCTCCGCGAGCATCGTGGTGTCTTCGGGCAGCGCAAGCGTGTCGTGGACGACGCCGTGGAGCTGGTCCGGCAGACCGCTCATCAGCGCGAGGTGCGACGGGAGCGTCCACGACGACGTCGAGTGGACCTGCTCGAACCGGGCGCCGCGGTCCGCGATCGCGTCGATGCTCGGCGACGTCGGCTTGTCGTAGCCGTAGCACCGCAGGTGATCCGGCCGGAGCGTGTCGATCGAGATCAGGATGACGTTCGGCGGCCGCGGCTCGCGTAGCCAGCCGAAGTAGGCGATCGCGCCGGCGATTCCACAGACGGCGAACACCGCGGCCTCCACGAGGAAGCCGCGGCGCTTCGGTTGGCCGTCGGACCGGTCCGAGTCCATCATCGCGGGTTCAGCTCTTCTTGATCCAGCCGTGGAAGTGGATCTCCTTCATTGGCATGTCCTGGTAGTTGCTCTTCACGATGAGCTTGCCGCGGAAGAACCGCGCGTCGAGCGTGGGATCGGTCGTGAGGTGGATCTTGTAGTGATTCCCCTCGTCCAGCGTCTCGAGCTCCATCTTGAGGAGGTCCTTGTGCATCGACTCGACCACGACGTCCTCGACCTTGTAGTCGATCGCCTGGTTTCCGTTTCGGATCTCCAGGGTGCGCGTGCGCGACTCGCCGAACGGCACGACCTCGAAGTCCATGCGCTCCTTGTTGATCTTGTTGCCGGTGTCGAAGACGACCTCGGACTTCACGTGCGCGTAGAGCTGGATCTGGATCTGCTTCAGGCGCTCGTCGTTCGTCTTCGCGACCAGCGCCGGCGCGACGTAGCCGATCGGCGCGTTGCCGAGCAGGGTGACGTCGATCGCGATCGCATCGGAGCCATCGGGTGCCTTCGTCTTCTCCCACTTGACGTCGAAATAGTCGGGCTTCTCCTCGAAGCCGGTGATCTCGAGGTCCTTCAGGGTCTGCAGCTTCGCGTAGACACGCTCGGTTTTGTTCTCGCCGCGCACGACCTCTCCGAACTGCAGCGGGTTCGGTTCGAGCTGGATGCCCGACGTGATGTTCATCTTCATCGTCAGCCGGAGCGCGGGCTCGCGGTTGTCCGAGGAGATGACCATGATGTGCTTCTCGAGGCGATGCGTGGGCTGGCCGCGCGAGTTGAACTCGACCGAGACCTCGCACGTCTCGCCCGGTTTCAGCGTCATCATGTCGGTGTTCGGCTTGTGCGTCTTCGGGTCGATCAGCTCGCCGCTCGGCGTCTTCACCTCGGCGACGGTGCAGCCGCAGGTCGGATTGACGCTGCGGATGATGATGTCCTCCTCGCCGCGGTTGCCGACCTGGTACGTGTGCTGGCGCTTCTCGCCCTGGAGGATCTCGCCGAAGTCGTGCTCCGGAGCCGGGGAGTAGATCGAGGCTTCCGGCAGAGCCTCGTTCGGGGCCGTCGGCACGTGGACGTGCGGGTCTCCTTCCTGAGCGACGGCGGGTCCCGCGAGGAGGCTCGCGATCGTGAACGGCAGACAGAGTGACGTGATCTTCATGACGGTTCCTCTCAGGTCGACCCGTCCTATGGGGCCGAGACTCGCTTCTTCAACGAACAGGTTCAGTTGCTTTTCAACCACCCCTGGAACGTGATCGTCTTGACGGTCAGGTCCGGATGGTCGCTGTGGATGTTCAAGCTGCCGCGCAGGAAGCGCGCCTTCGTCTCCTCGGTCGGCCGGGCGAATACGTCGACGCGGTAACGGCTGCCGGGAACGAGCGCGACGATCTCGGCGCGGATGATCGAGTCGTGCTTCGATTCGACGTCGACCGACGTCACGTGGAACGTCTCGTCGGGCACCTCGGTCGCGATCTCCACCGAACGCTTCGTCTCCTCGCCGATCCGCAGCACCTCGAAGTCGATCCGCTCGCGGTTCTCGGGGTTTCCCGTGTCGACGCGCAGGCGGCTCTTCACCGTCGCGAACACGGGAATCGGCAGGTGCTCGAACGTTGGATGGTCGAGGCGGGCCTTGATCGTGTGTTGGAGCAGGCCGACCGGCGCCTCGCGGGTCAGCGAGATCTCGATGATCTGCACGTCGGGATCGCTCTCGTCCCGTTCGACGCGGGCGTGCAGGAACGCGGGAACGTCGTCGAAGCCGATCACCCGGACGTCTTTCAACGCATCCGCCCGGAGCGTCATCCTGCGCGTCGGCGTCTCTCCGCGCTTCAGCTCGCCGAAGACGATCGATTCCGGCTCGATCACGAACGGCTGCTGGATCGACGCGCGGATCGTCAGCGGGAACTCCGGCCGGTTTCGTTCGTTCGTATGGAGGGTGACGTGTTTCTCGAGTTTGCCGAGCGGCTGCGTCGCCGACTGGAACTCGACGCGGATCGTGCACCCCGCGCCCGGCTCGAGCGTGGCGAGCCCACCCGGTTCGGGCGGAGCCCCGGGCAGTGGGATCGCGATCGGCCCCTCGGCGGTGCGCAGGCTGGCCACCGTGCAGCCGCACACGGTCTGGACCCGTCGAATCACGAGCGGCACGTCGCCCGCGTTTCGAACCTCGAACTCGACTTCTCGCGACTCGCCCTTCAGCAGGTCGCCGACGTCGACGACCGGCTCGACCACCGAGAGCCGCGGCGCCGGCCCGGTCTCCGCCGGCGTCGCGGCCGGCGCCGTCGCGGCCGGTGCGTTGGCCCGCGGCGGGTCGGACGGCGCTCGCACCGGCTCCGATGGCTCCCCACAACCCAGTACGAAGCCCGCCGTCAACGCGCGTGCCACGCGGCCGATCGAGCGAGCGGCCGGGCGATTCGGGCGGGGGAGGTCGGGAGCTGGGGTCATTTGCGCCGATGGAAACGTGTGTTTCAAGGTCACCGTGAAGAGACGACGATACGGGCCCGTTGCGCGGGACCTTTTCGGAGGTATCCTGACGGTACCCCTGCTAGCGTCAAGTCCCGGATCCAAACCGGAAAGGTAGGAGCCTCATGTCGAGACTCAACCGTGAGTTTGGTGGTCTCCCGACCCCGCTTTTGGTGGTGTTGCTCGCGATTCTGATCGTGGGTGGCACGGTGTTCTTCCTCAATTCCGGTCCGGGCGCCGGCTCCGTCAAGATGGACGAGGCGACCGTCGGGTTCGTGCCGATCGAGGTCGATACGGCCGTCCCGCAGGTCACGAAGCCCGAGAAGCCGAAGATCCCGCGCACGATGGATGACTCCGATGACATCCTGAAGGGCGACCTCGTCAAGTTCCACGACAAGAACGGGAACGTGAAGTTTCGGGCGCGCGACCCGAACACCGGCGTCGACGCGAACGGGAACACCATCTACGTCTACACCGAGCTGATGGTCGGACCGTCGCTCGGAGACAACAAGCTCGAGAACAAGAGCAAGGCGCTGAAGAAGGGCGTCAGCGGCGTCTCGCCGCCACGCCTGACGATGAAGGACGGCAAGCTCCAGGTCATGCAGCGCACCCCGCCGCAGCAGAAGAACGACAAGTAGCCGATCGCTTGGCGAGGGAGTCCCGCGTTCACCCAGCGCGGGCTCATCCGCTTGCGTCGGCCCAGCGGTCCGAATCGATCCCACTGGTGCCGTTCGGCGGTCAACGCGCCGCATCGAGCTCGGCGAGCGCTTTCTGGGCGGCGGCGTTCCCCGGGTCGCGCGCGAGCACTTCCCTCAATTGCCGTTTCGCCTCCCCGTCGATTCCGAGCTGGACGAGCATGGCGGCCAGGTGGACTCGGGCTGGGTGGTAGTTCGGGTCGAGCGTGAGCGCGCGCTCGTAGAGTTTCAACGCGTCGGGATCGAGGAGAGCGCGCTCGACCTCCGCGAGCGCGTCGACCCGACGCGCCGTTTCGCCGTGATCGGCCATCAAGCGGCGAAAGACGGCGGCGGCTTCGTCGAGGCGATAGAAGCGGGAAAGGGCCAGGCCGAGCTGGAATCGCGCCTCGGCTGCGTTTCGAACGCGGTCCCGGAGGTCCGGATCGGCGGCGAGCCGGGTCTCCAAGGGGCCGAGGACGGCGACCGCCGCGGGGAACTCGCCGAGCAGCACCCTTGCCCGGCCGCGGGCGTACGCGGCGTCGCACTCCCGAACCGGGTCGCCGGCCGCGATCTCGATCGCCTCGCCGAGGATGCGGTCGGCTTCGACGAGCCCGTCGCGCAGGTCCGGGCCGACCGCCCCAGCGCGCTCGGCGCGTCCGATCCAGAGCCCGCCCAGCCCCAACCGCGCCGCGTAGCTCCCCGGGTGGTCGGCGATGGTGACGTCGTAGAGCCCCTCCGCCGTCCGCCACGCCGAAGCCCGGACCGCGGTCAGGACGGAGAGCCCCGCGATCGCGATCACCGACGTCGCGATCGGAAGCGCGTGGTGCCGTCGCGAGAGCCACGGTCGGGCATGCGATGCGGCGGCTGCCGCGGCGAGGCAGAGGCCGATCAGGGGCAGGTAGGCGAATCGTTCGGCGAGGACCGTCCGGAGCGGCAGGAACAGGTTCGCCGCCGGCACGATCGCGATCCCCCAGAACGTGCCGCCGTACGTGACTCCGGGCGCGCGCCGGCGGCAAACGACGAGGACCGCGACGAACAGACAGAGTCCGGCCACGGCCCGTCCGACGTCGAGCGGCGAGAGCGGCTGGAACAGGTTCGTCTCCCAGAGAGGGTTCTGCCCGACCGGCAGGAACGCGAGACGCAGGCTGGTCGCGAGTCCGACCAGCGCGTAGGGGAGGTGCGTGAGCCAGGAGCCCTCGTACCAGCCGACCTGACCCGTGATTCCGCGCCCCGTCACGTTCAGGTAGACGGCGAGGTAGGCCGTCGTGCCCATCGCGAGCGCGACGAGCGGGGCGATCCCCCCGGCAAGGAACCGCCCGGTGCGCAGCCGGCGCTCCACCAGGTAGAGAGCCGGGAGCACGACCGCCGTCTCCTTGCCGAAGCCGGCGAGGAACGCGAGCAATCCGGCGAAGACGAGGTTCCCCGGTCCGCCCGATTCCGCCCGGCGCGCGACGATCAGAGCCAGAAGGGTGAGGAGAGCGGCTTGGAGATCGGCGCGGCTGGAGATCCATGCGACGGCCTCGGTGGCCAGCGGGTGAACGCAGAACAGCAGCACGCCGAGGAACGCCACGTCGGGCGGGACGCTCCGCCGGAGCAGCACGTAGGCGAGGACGGCGACCGCCGCGTGGAGGAGGATCGAGTGGAGGTGGTAGCCACGCGGCTCGATCCCGAACCACGCGCGATCGAGCGCGAACGAGAGCGTGCGGAGCGGACGATAGATGTCCTGGTCGTGCCGATCCGCGTTGGTGGACGGGTCGGCGAAGTAGACCCACGGAGTCGAGAGTCTCTGCAGGTTCGCGCCGTTCTCCACGATGAACCGGTGGTCATCGATCACGAACTCGCCCGGGAGGCATGGCAGGTACAGGAGAAACGGCAGCACGGCGAGGAACAGGAGTCGAAGCGGTTCGGCTGGGCGTTCACGCATGGATCGGTCTTCTTCGGGCCGGAGACGACTCATAGTCGACCGAGGGCGACGTCGAGCTCCCGGTGGCAGTTCCACCAGCAGCGCCGGCAGCGCGCCGCCGGTACCGTCTCCGCCAGGCGCCCGCTCTTCACGATCTCGGACAGCGTCTCCGGCGTGGCGAGGATCCCGGGCGTCCCCTCCGTCGCGCCCGGAGTGCAGGCGAACAGGCGGCCGGTGGGGTCGATGAAGACCGCCGTGTCGGGGGCGGAGCAGGCGGTCGGGGTCTCGGCGCCGCGCAGGAACGGTTCGATGCCAGCGAGGTAGCGGCGCGAGTTCTCCAGCGTCGGGGGAAGGCACGCGTCGACGTCGCGCGGAATCGATGCGTCCGAGCTCGTGGTCTCGCCCTGGTCGAAATCGTGAACCGGAAGCAGGGAAAGCGCGTCGGCGCCGGCGTCCTTCACCAGGCGCTCGAGCCGCGGCACCTCCGGCAGGCTCCTCCCCGCGACCACCATCACGACCTGCAGCCGAAACGCGAGGCCGGCCGCGTCCCGGGCGCGCGCAAGCCGTATGACCGCGGCGAGGGCGGCGTCGTGCGCGCCGCGCCGGCGGCGGACGCGATCGTGGAACTCCGCGTCGGCGTGATCGACGCTCACGTTGATCGACGCGAGGCCGCTGCGCGCGAGCCGCGCCGCGACACCGTCGGTGACGGGCAGTCCGCTCGTATTCAGGTGCGTGACGATCCCGTGGCTCACGGAACGTTCGATCGCGTCGAGCGCGACCCGCCGGACGAGCGGCTCGCCGCCCGTGAACCCCAGGCCGGCCGGCCCGAGCGCGGCGATCGCATCGATCCACCGCGGCACGTCGGCGTCCGCGATCTCGCCGGATGCCCGCAGCGGCAGATCGCACATCTCGCACAGCAAAGGGCAGCGGTACGTCAGCGCAAACGTCGCGAGCAACGGTCCGCGCAGCTTGCGGGGCAGCGGAAGTCCGCCGTGCGCGGCGGCCGCGCGCAACCCGATTCGGGCGAGGCGCGCCACGCGGCCGGCGGAGATCTCGTGGAAGAGGTGGTCCCGCAGGCTGTCCCTCATCGAGCGATCTCGTCCGCGGCCCGGTCGGTCCGCGCGAAGTGGGTGCGCCGTATCTGCGAGAGGATCGTCGGATAGGCCTCGCACGGGGTCCAGCAGCCGGGGCAGCGTCCGGCGCGCGCATCGCGTCGCGCGACGATCGCGTCGGCCGCGCGGGTCGCGCGCGTGATCGAGTAGTCATACTCGCGCAGGTCGACGAGAGGCCGATCCCACGTCGCGCACGGGTACAGGCGCAGATCCGGGTCGACGTACGCCGACGCGCCCAGCGCGTTGCAAGGGATCGGGCTCGCCCCGGATTCGAGGTAGCGATCGGCGAGGCGCCAGTACGCGCGCTCGACCCACGCCACGGCGCCGCGGCCGCGCCGGCCCTCGCGTTCGCGCCGCAGGAAGGACGCGGTTCGCCGCGGGTCCGGCGCGTCGCCCGCGCGGTTTCGATAGTAGTGCGGCGCGTGGTGCGCGACGTTGAAGTGGAGCCGCTCGCGGGGAAGCCACGGCGCGGCCGCCAGGAGGTCGTGCACCAGCCCGTCCGGGTTCTCGTCGTTCCGTGACGAGATCGTCATCCCCGCGTAGACCTGGAAGTGCCGCGAGCGGAGACGCAGCAGCCGTTGGAACGTGTCCGCCGCCCGCTCGAACGCGCCGCCCGTTCCACGAAGACGGTCATGGACGTCGGGCGGCCCGTCGATGCTGACGGTGATGAAGACCCGCGGGATGGGGAGGCGCAGCAACTCGCGGACTCTCCGCTCGGTCTCCTCGGGTCGCTGCCCCGCCGTCGGAAAGTCCAGGACGAGCGCCCGCGTCGAGCGGACCGCGGCTTCGGTGATCTCGCCGAACGACTCGTGCTCGACGACCTCGCCGCCGGAGAGGTTGATCCACGATAGATGGGAGTTCGCGCGGAACAGCGCTCGGATCTCGTCCAGGCTCGCGCCGCGCCGCGGGTCTTGCCAGAGGTGGCAGATCGCGCATCGGCAGGAGCACTCGTCCGTCACGATGTACGTCAGCTTGAACGGGACGGAGCGTCCGACGTTCGCGCGCACGACGTCGCCCGCGAATCCGAGCCAGCGCCTCATCCGCGCTCCGATCGGACCGCCGCGAGCACCGGCGATCGCTCCGGCGGACCCGACGCGAGCAGGCGGTGCGCGACGGTCAGGACGGCCGCGGGATCGATCGACGACAGGCAGATGGGGACCCGGCAAAACGACGTCTTCGCGTTGCTGTTCCGGATGCATGGGGAACAGCCGAGCTCCTGGTAGAGCGCCACCCCCTGCGCGCCGAGCGGTCCGTACGCCACCGGCGTGTTCGGACCGTACAACGCGATCACTCGGGTGCCGAGGGCCGATGCGAGATGAACCGGCGCCGTGTCGTTCGTCACCACGAGGTCGACGCGAGCGAGGAGCTCGATCAGCTCGCGGAGACCGAGCAGGCCGGTCACGTCGATCGAGGGGCCGAGCATGCGGCCGCGGCACTCGCGGACCAGGTCCCGCTCGGCGCGCGTCCCCGTGAAGACGACCACCGCACGCTCGCGATCGATCAGGAGGTCGGCCAGGCGAGCGAACGCGCGGGGGGGCCAGCGGCGGCCCGGGAAGTTGTCACCGCTCCCGACGTGCAGGACCACGATCGGCCGCTCGTCCGCCCGCCACGTCGAGAGGAGCGCGCCGACGCGTCCCGCCGCGGTCGGGCAGCGCGGGACCTCGAGCGGCGCGAGCTCCTCCGGGCGGGCTCCGATCACGCGAGCCAGATCCGCGAAGCCGCGCGCCATGTGGCGGCTCTCGTCGTGGCGGACGTGGCGGTCGTAGAGTCCGTGGCGCGCCTGACGCTCGGTGCGGAATCCGACCGAGAAGCGCGGCCGCACGAGCCGCGTGACGATCGCCGATGAACGCAGGAACTGCTCGAAGTCGAGCACGACGTCGAACCGCCGCCTCCGCAGCATCCGCACGATCGCGATCAGCGAGGTCCACGGACGGAGCAGACCGCGGTGATCGAACCGGTGGACCTCGTCGATCACGTCGCTCGCGGCGAGGATGTCGTCATTCGTCGCGAGGCTCAGGAACTCGATCCGGGCCCGCGGGTGGGCGCGCTTCACGGCGCGCGCCAGGGGAAGGATCATCGTCAGGTTCCCGACCCCCCAGAACTTCACGAGGAGGACCCGCTCGATCGCGCGCGGCGGCTCGGCGGGAGGACGACCGATGAGGCCGTCGATCAGTCGGACGCCCAGGACGACGGGAATGCCGACCGTCCGATCGATCCACTTCTTCAGCTCGATGCCGGCCGACATCCGCGCCTCACCGGAACCGCGGGCTGACCGTGCCGTGGGGAAACTCGCCGCAGTCGCGGCAGACGGCCGGGAACTCGCGTCGCGCGTGCGCGCGCCGGAGCGCTCGCATCCGCCGGCCGTTGAAGATGTCGGCCGGATCCTCCTCGCGCACGTCACCGAGCTCGAGGACCCCCTCGGAATCGGCGCAGCAGGTCGTGACGCGCCCGTCGGCGAGCACCACCAACAGCCCGCGCCATGGTTCGCGGCACGGCGTGCTCCGCCGCGCCGGAACGAGACGGGGGATCGCCTGCACCCGATCGACGATCGGCGACCAGGCCGCGCGGAACTCGTTGAGCCCGCCCGCCGTCGACTCGTCGACGACCATCGATGCATCGATCCGCATCGGCGAGCCGTCCTCGTCGCGGCGGCGTCGAAGCCGAGCCACCCGTTCCCGGATCGGCCCCAGCTCCACGCCGCGCGTCCGTTCGTGGATCTCGTCGTTGCCATCGACGCTGATGGTGAGCCGGGCGAGCCCGGACGAGAGGATCGCGCGTTGCGTCGCGTCGTCGAGGAACGTGCCGTTCGTGGTGAGGTACGTCCGGACGCCGCGCTCGCTCGCGAGCCGCAGCATGTCGAAGATGCGCGGATGCAAGAGCGGCTCGCCCCACTGGAACGGGAGCAGCGTCGTGAGCGTCTTCGTCCGGTCGAGGATCGAGCGGAACAAGTCGAACGGCAAATCGGTGCGCGGGCGCGTCAGGCTGCGGTTCACCGGGCAGTACACGCAGCGCAGGTTGCATCGGTTCGTCACCTCGACGTTCAGCGTCGTGAGGCGAGCGGAACGTGGCGAGCGCAGCCGGAAAGCGGCTTCGTTCAAGGCAGCGTGACCCATCGATGCCGCGTCCGGGAACTTGATGCGGAGCAGCTCGGCCTGATCCGGCTTCCTCAGGTACCGGCGAGCGGCCCAGTCCGCGACGCGTTCCCGCCAGCCGATCCGTTCGTTCGCCATGCGCCTCATCTTCATTGCGATCGCACGGGCAACGGTCCGATCCGCATGGCCCGCGCGACGTCACGCAACGCAACCGTGGTTCTAACCTTGAATTAGCGACTTACACGGTCGCGGCAACCAGTCTAGTGCGCCTTTTTGGCGGTGTTCACCCAAAGGGCGTAGCGGCCGGGTTCGCCGCTCGGGTGCGGAAGCACCGTCCCCTTCACGCAGACGCGGTCGCTTCCGTCGACTCGGTCGCGCACCTTCCGAACGTAGACGTTGCGAGGATGGACGACGAGCGGGATGTTCTTGTTCTTCAAGACGAGGACCCTCCGGCCGTCCTTCGTCTGCACCGCGGTCGCCTTCGCCAGGAATCGCGCGGCCGGCACGTGGAGGTGGACCCGTTTGCCGAGGAAGCGCCGCCCGCCGTCCGTGTAGAACGCCGACTCCTCTTCCTTTTTGGTCAACGAGCGATAGGAGACGTCCCCCTGCAGCGAGGGAAGACAGGTGAGCACGAACAACGCGAAGAGCAGAACTCGCATGAAACCTCCCCGGATCCGATCCGTCAGCGACACCCGGAGAACGGTGCGAGTCCGGAGAAGGAATCATGTCATCCGAGGCACTTCCGAAGTCTGCTGCAAGCATCTCTATACAAGTTGCTTACGGAGGCATGAGTTTCGCGCGCGGGACGCGAGCGGTGAGCACCAGCGCGATCAACGATCGTCGCCGCCCACCTTCCGGTAGCCGAGAGACTTCACGATCTGCAGGATCTCCGTCCAGCTCGGGAACGGCTTTCCCGTGGAGCGCTTGTAGGCGTCGATCGCCTGCAGGAACTCCAGCGTCTCCGCGTCGCTCAGGTCTTCGACCGGCGGCGGCGGCAGGGTCTCGACCGCGCTCGTCGTCTTGGCCGGCGACTTCGGGCGGGTCCGTTTCGGACGTGGGGGCATAAGTGGTCACCTCGAACGCGTCGGCGAGCGGACATGTGTGATCCACGCGACCGATTCACGGGTCTTGCATAGATCGCGTCGCCGGCCGAAGATCTTGAGCTCGAATCGCCGCTCCCGGGCTTGGCCGCAGCCGGCCGGCCGAGCGCGGCGTGCCTCGGCGGCCCGGACGGGTCGTCCCGTGCCGGCCGGCTCCGCATGATGAGACCGTCACGATGAGAACGGAGGATGCGTCGATTGCGAGGCCGCGCGAGAGCGACCCGCGAGCGGAGTTGATCGCGCACGTGCGGGCGGTCCAGCGGTCGATCCGTAGTTGCACGGGGTGCGGGCTCTGCTGCACCGTGGCGCACAACTCGGTCCAGATCCTCCCGATCGAAGGCCGCCGGATCGCGGGATGGATCGAAGGACTTGGCGTGACGGACGTTCGCGTGTGGAAGAAGCGGCTGCGCCGGACGATCCGACGCTTTCGGCTGCGGCCCGCGGCGGCCGCCAACTACACGTGCACCTTCCTCGGCCCCGACTTCCGCTGCGCGCTGCCGTTCGACGTCAAACCGGTCGCGTGTCTCTCGTTCAATCCGATCGAAGCGGAGCGGTGCGATCAGGACGCGAGCTGGTACGCGCGGGTGCACGCTCCCGTGGCGGCGCAGAACGCGGAGGAGGGGCGGCCGGAGGCGCTCTCACCGATTCCGGTCACCGTCATCGGCGCCTGGGAGCGTCGCGATCACGGCGAACCCTGAGCCGCTCGGTCCGGCTGCGGTTGACGGGCGCCCCGGCCCGATGTCCCGTGGCCGCCGTCGCCGATGCGGACGAGGTCGCCGGTCCAGCGCCGCTCAGCGGGACGCCGCCGTCGCGGCCGGCTCAGCGCGCGCGCGCCTTGACGTGCTGGTCGAAGAACGCGCGAACCGTGCCGAGGCTCGGACCCTCGATGACGCCGAACTCGGTCACGATCCCGGTGATGTTCTCGTGCGGTGTCACGTCGAACGCGGGGTTGTAGACGTCGATCCCTTCCGGCGCGGTCCTCGGTCCGAAGCCGGCCGTCACCTCGATCGGATCCCGCTCCTCGATCGGGATCTTCGAGCCGTGATCGAGCGACAGGTCGAAGGTGCTCGTCGGCGCCACGACGTAGAACGGCACGCCGTGCGCCTTCGCGAGCACGGACACCGAGTACGTGCCGATCTTGTTGGCGGCGTCGCCGTTGCCCGCGACGCGGTCGGCTCCGACGAAGACGGCGCCGACGTCCTTGTCGCGCATCACCACGCCGGCCATGTTGTCGCAGATCAGCGTGGCGTCGACGCCCGCTTGCTGCAGCTCCCACGCCGTCAGCCGGCTGCCTTGGAGGAGCGGGCGGGTCTCGTCCACGAAGACCCGGAACTTCTTGCCGCCGTCGTGGGCGGTGAAGAAGACCGCGAGCGCGGTGCCGTAGTCGGCGGTCGCGAGCCCGCCGGCGTTGCAGTGCGTCAATACGCTTCTCCCCTCCGGAACGAGCGGCGCGCCATGGCGGCCGAGGGCGCGACAGATCTCCTGATCCTCCTTCAGGATGGTCTTCGCCTCCGCCAAAAGCGCCGCGCGGGCCGCTGCGATCGGTTCCCCGCGGAACCGCTTCGCTTGGGCGCGCATGCGATCGAGCGCCCAGAAGAGGTTGACCGCGGTGGGGCGCGCCGAGGCCAAGTAGTCGGTGACGCGCGCGACCTCTGCGTCGAACTCGTCCGGGGTGCTCGCGGTCGTCTCCTTGAGCCCGAGGATCGTGCCGAACGCACCGGCGATGCCGATCGCGGGCGCCCCGCGGATCGCGAGCCGTTTGATTGCATCCCACATGCCTTCGGCGTCGGCGATGTCGACGTACCTCAGCTCTCCGGGTAGCAGGGTCTGCTCGATGATGCGAGCGACCCCGTCGGCGTCGCCGATCCATTCGATCGTCGAGACGGGCATGGTCGAGTCCTCGGGCCGGAAGGAGAAGGGCAGAGGGAAGGTTAGATCAATGCTCGTCGATTCGGAAGCAACGCGGGCCGACGATCGGAATCCTGAAGGCGCCCGATCACGCCGGGCCGCGACGGTCGCCGGTTCGATTCCCGCGTTGCAGGAGGATGAGGAGGCCGCCGCGGCCGCCACCGCGTCGGTGCGGGGCGAGCGCGACGTCAGGTCGCGTAGCGCGCGCGCACCTCGGCGTCCTTGGCGGCGACCGCCTGCGCCATCTTCGCTCGATCCGCGGCGAGCCGGTCGCGCAGCGTCGCGTCGGCGCGCGCGAGGATCTGCACGGCGAGGAGGGCCGCGTTTTTCGCGCCCATCTTGCCGATGGCGACGGTGGCGACTGGGATCCCGGGCGGCATCTGCACCGTCGCGAGGAGCGCGTCCATCCCGTCGAGCGGAGTCGAAGGAATCGGGATTCCGATCACGGGGAGCAGCGAGCTCGCGGCCATCGCGCCGGCGAGGTGGGCCGCGCCGCCGGCGGCGGCGATCAGCACGTGGATGCCGTTCTTCTCCGCGTCTCGCGCGAACTCGTGCGCGCGCTCCGGCGTGCGATGCGCCGAGAGGACGCGGACCTCGAACGGAACGTCGAATGCACGCAGGGTCTCGATGCACGGCTCGAGATGCGCGAGGTCCGAGTCCGAACCCATCACGATGGCGACGCGGGCGGTCATGTCACGACTCCTCGAGGGGCGATCGACCCGTGAGGATCCGGGCTGTCTCCAGGTAGCGATCGCTCGTCGCCCGGATGATCTCGCGCGAGAGCGGCGGCGGCGGCGGCTTCTGATTCCAGTCGAGCCCGAGCAGGTAGTTGCGCAGCACCTGCTTGTCGAACGGTTCCTGCCGCTCTCCCTCGCGCCACGCCGACTTCGACCAGTAGCGCGACGAGTCGGGCGTCAGTGCCTCGTCGATCCAGATCAGCTCGCCGTCCCGGAGGCCGAACTCGAACTTCGTGTCCGCGAGCAGGAGGCCGCGCTCCTCGGCGTGCGCGTGCGCCTGGCGGAACAGCTCGAGCGCCACGTCCCGGGCGCGATGGGCCACGCCCCGGCCGAGCGTGTCGCAGACCCCGGCGAACGTGATCGGCTCGTCGTGGCCGACCTCGGCCTTCGTCGTCGGGGTGAGGATCGGCTCCGGCAGGCGCGAGCTCTCCGCCAATCCGCGCGGCAGCGGCACCCCACAGATCGACTGCGTCTTCTGGTACTCCTTCAACCCAGAGCCGGCGAGGTAGCCGCGGACGACGAACTCGACCGGCAGAGGCTGCGCGCGCCGTACGAACATCGTCCGCCCGCTCAGGACGCCCGCGTGCCGCCGCGCCGCCTCCGGCATCGCGCCTACGTCGGTCGTGACCAGATGGTGGGGCACCGTCCCCTCCAATCGCTCGAACCAGTACCGGGAGACGTGGGTCAGGACGCGACCCTTGTGCGGGATCCCCTCGTTCATCACGACGTCGAACGCCGAGATCCGATCGGAGGCGACGAGGAGCAGGTGATCGGCATCGATCGCGAAGATGTCACGCACCTTGCCTCGGCTCTGGAGCTCGAGGTCGTCGAGGACGGTGCGAAGGAGTGGATCGGTCACGCTTCGGCCCTTTCCGCCTGGAAGCTCGAAAGGGCCGGTTCCCTGACGGATCCGACCCTTGCGACCAGAGCTCACGCCGCGGCGGCTCGCCGCGGGTCGTGCTCGGACTAGTTGTCTTCGAGGTACTCGATGTACAGCCTCAGGAGCAAGGCGATCATGATGATGCCTACGAACAACGCGACGTGTGACATTGAATCCCTCCAACACCGTCACCACGGGGTATCGGCTGGTCTGCCGTGGTCGACCGGGTCCTGCGCGGATCTGGATGCAGGTTGCCGGCCCGATGGAGTTCGTATGCTAGGTACGTGCTTTCGGCGATCAACCCAAATTCGACTCCCGACGCTCGATCGCACCCCTTACAATTCCCGTACATTGCGGCCCGAGCCGCACGTGATCCCACGCTGCTACACATTTGTATTCGGGCAGTTGAGGCCGATCGAGCGAACGCGGGTCGCACGGTCGACAAAGGTCGAGGAGATTCGTCTTGAACGTGCTCGTCAGCGGCGGCGCAGGGTTCATCGGCAGCCACGCGGTGAAGTTCCTGCGGCAGTCGGGCCATGACGTCGTCGTCCTCGACGACCTGCGGGAGGGTCACGAAGCCGCGCTCCTCGGGACCCCGATCGTCCGCGCCGAGACGACCGATCGCGAGCGCGTCGCGCACGCGCTGCGGGACCACGAGATCGATGGCGTGATGCACTTCGCCGCGTACTGCTACGTCGGGGAGTCGGTCCAGAAGCCGCTCGCGTACTACCAGAACAACGTCGTGGGCACCCTTCGCCTCGCCGAGGCATGCGTCGAGGCGGGCGTCGAGATCTTCGTGCTCTCGTCCACCGCGGCCGTGTACGGGCAGCCGGAGACGGTGCCGATCACGGAGGACGCGCCGCGCGCTCCCGTGAACCCCTACGGCCGCACCAAGATGATGTGCGAGGACATCCTCGCCGACGTGAGCCGGGCGGCGAGGTTCCGACCGATCTTCCTGCGCTACTTCAACGCGGCGGGGGCCGACCCCGACGGCGAGCTCGGGGAGGACCACGATCCGGAGACCCACCTGATCCCGAACGCGATCCGCGCCGCCCTCGGGAAGAACGACGGGCTCAGGATCTTCGGCGACGACTATGACACGCGAGACGGCACGTGCGTGCGCGACTATGTGCATGTGACGGATCTCGCCGCCGCTCACGTGCTCGCGCTCGAGCACGCCGCGAACGGTGGCGGCGGCCGCGCGTTCAACCTCGGGAACGGCAACGGATTCACCGTGAAGGAAGTGGCGGCCGCGGTGAAGCAGGTCTCCGGGGTCGAGTTCCCCGTCACGATCGAGCCGCGCCGAGCCGGCGATCCCGCCACGTTGATCGCGTCGTCCGAGCGGGCGCGGACGGAGCTCGGCTGGGCTCCGCGCTACGCCGACCTCGACGTGATCGTCGATACCGCATGGAACTGGATGAAGGCGCACCCCGAGGGTTACCACGAGTGAGCGAGCGGCAGGACGAGCTCATCATCCTCGGCTCCGGCACGGCAGTTCCGACGCCGCGCCGCGCCCCGACCGCGCATCTGCTCGTCGCGGGCGATGACGTCACGCTGATCGACCCCGGCCCAGGCGCGGTCCACCGGGCCTGCGTGGCCGGGGTTCCCGTCGAGATGATCCGACGCGTGCTGTTGACGCACCATCATCCCGACCACTGTCTCGACGTCGTCGCGCTGCTGTTCGCGCGCAAGAACCCCGTCCTCGCCGAACGATGCGTCCCGCTCGAGGTGATCGGCGGGCCCGGGACCGCGGCGCTGCTCGAGCGGTTCCGCCACGTGTTCGGGGGGTGGATCACGCTGCCCGAGGGGGAGTTGTCCGTGCGCGAGCTGGCGCCGGGGCCGTTCATCCTCGCGCCGCCGCGAGGCGCCGCCGCGGCCATCGATGGGCAGGCGTTCGCGATCCGCCACAGCGCGGCCAGCCTCGCGTATCGACTCTCGCTCCCGAGCGGCGTGACGATCGCGTTCTCCGGGGACACCGACGAGTGCGACGGCGCCGTCGAGGTCGCGCGCGGCGTCGATCACTACGTGCTCGAAGCGGCGCTCCCCGACGACCAGCCGGTGGAGGGGCACCTCACCCCGACGCGTGCGGCGCGGATCGCGGCGCGCGCGGAGTGCCGTCACCTGATCCTGACGCACTTCTACCCGCCGGTCGACGTCGAGGCGGCGCGGCGGGCCGCCAAGGCGGTGTTCGGGCCGCGGGTCACGATCGCCGAGGACGGCCTTCGAGTGCCGCTCGTTTCGGAACGCGACGCACGGGCGCGGCGCGCCGGCCCGCGTGCGGAGGTCGCATGAATCGGTATCGCAAGCTGTTGCTGGTCGCGCTTCTCGCACTCGTCGGATCCGACGCGGACGAGATCGACGCGAAGTTCGAGGCCGCGCTCCGTACGATCGTCGAGGACGACGTCAAGGCGGCGATGGAGTTCCTGACGAGCGACGCCTGCGCCGGGCGCGACACGCCGCAGCCCGGCATGTTCGAGGCGTGCCGTTACGTGGCGAACCGGTTCAAGGAATGCGGCCTCGAGCCGGTCGACGACCAGGGAACCTACTTGCTCGACTACGGTCTTGGCGTGTTCGACGCGGCCGACTCCTGCTCGCTCATCGTCGTCTCCGCCAACGGCGGCGACCTCGACCTCGCGCTCCGATCCGACTTCGTCCCCGCCGCCGCGAGCGCGGACGGCGTGGTCGAGGGCGAGATCGTCTTTGCGGGGTACGGCATCAAGGAGCGGAAGTATCGCTGGGACTCGTACAAGCGGGTCGACGTCAAGGGAAAGATCGCGGTCGTCCTCGCGCTCGAGCCCCGCGTGCACTCGAACGACAAGAAGTTCTTCGACGGGATCGAGATGACCGACGTCTCGTCGATCCGCGCGAAGGCGGCGGCGGCGGCCGAGGAGGGAGCGATCGGGCTCCTCGTCTGTGCCGCGGACGACGAGCAGAGCAAGGTCTGGATGAGCTCGCAGGTTCCGTACTACGCGGGCGGCGGCCGGAGCGGCGGCGGCGGTCGGTTCGACATCCCCGTCGCGGTAATCCCGGCGAGCATCGCCGAGGCGCTGCTCGGCACCGCGCCGAGCGAGCTGCAGGAGAAGATCGACAAGACGAAGAAGCCGGTGGGGTTCCTGGTCGAGGACAAGCGCGTGCGGCTCGAGGTCCACCTCGAGGAGAAGTCGATCCCGGTCCCGAACGTCATCGCGCGCTATCCCGGCCAGGACCCATCGCTCCTCGGCGAAGTGGTGGTGGTCGGCGCTCACGTCGACCACGTCGGCGTCGACGATCGCGGTCGCGTCCACCGCGGAGCCGACGACAACGCGGGCGGCGTCTGCGGACTGCTCGAGGTCGCCGAGGCGTTCGGGCGCGAGAAGCCGGCCACTCGACGTTCCGTGATCTTCATTGCGTTCACGGGCGAGGAGAAGGGGCTCCTCGGCTCGAGGGCATACGTGCGCGAGCCGCCGATCGCGATCGCCCAGACCTACGGGATGTTCAACATGGACATCATCGCGCGGGGTCGGCCGTCGGCGATCGAGGCGACGCCGCCGCCGAAGGGCAGCTTCATCGATCGGTTGTTGAAGAAGGCGGTGAAGCTCTCGAACTGTCGGCTGAAGGTCGGCGACGGCGGCAAGGAGTACTTCCAGCGCAGCGATCACTACGCGTTCCACGAGGCCGGCGTCCCGACGATCTTCTTCAACGAGGGTTCGACCACCGAGGACTACCACAAGTGGACGGACACTCCGGACAAGGTGGACCACGAGAAGGTCGCGCGTGTGGCGCGGCTCGTGTTCACGTTGACGTACCTCTCGGCCAACAGCGATCTGAAGGGCGGTCTCCACTGAACGATCGAAGACGACTCCTCGCCGCGGCGCCGGTCCTCGTCGCGGCGGTCTTGCTGCTCGACCTCGTGGGCGGCGGGCGGCCGCCGGCCGCGGACGCTCGCACGGACGACGCTCGCACGGACGATGCTCGAGCCGCCATCGTCGCCGCCGACGTCGAGGCGGCGGCGCCCGCACCCGTCGCCGGAGCGCCTCCCGCGCCGTTCGTCGGTCCGCGCCCGTCGCGTCCACGAGCGGCGGTTCCGCGTGGTTCGCTCGCGGGTCGAATCGCCGAGGTCCTCGACGACGCGGCGCTCTCGAAGGCCGAGGTCGGCGTCTTGGTTCGCTCGATCGATCGCGGCGAGACGCTGTTCGAGCGCGGCGGCGACCGCAAGATGATCGTCGCCTCGAACAACAAGCTGATGACGTCGGCGAGCGTGCTCGTCCACCTCGGCTCCGACTTCGCGTTCACGACGCTCGCGCTCGTCGCCGACCGCCCGGGCGCGGACGGCGTCGTCCACGGCGATCTCGTGGTGCGCGGCGACGGCGACCCGGACATCGACGTGGCGGGGCGCGAGCCGCTCTGCGACCGCCTGGTTCGCGCGATCCGGGCCGCGGGAGTGACCCGCGTAACGGGTGACGTCGTCATCGACGACCGCATCTTCGACGACGTGTTCACGCCGACCGGTTGGAGCGACGCACACGAGGGGAAGGCGTACGGCGCCCCGGTTTCGGGTTTCTCCTTGAACGAGAACTGCATCGCGGTCGCCGTCACGCCCGGCGCGTCTCCGGGGTCGCCGGCGACGGTCGTGATCCATCCCGAGTCGACCTCGTTTCCCGTGTCGGGCATCGTCACGACCGGACCGGCGAAGTCGAAGCACCTGATCCACGTTCCGACTCCCGTCGCGATCGGCACCGTCACCGTTCGCGGTTCGACTCCGCATGGCAGCCGCCCGTATCCTGTCCGCGTGCCGCTGGCCGCCCCGACCCGGGCCGCCGCCGTCGTCGTCGCCGACGCGCTCCGCCGCGCCGGCGTCCAAGTGGACGGCAAGGCAAGGACCATCGGCGACGCCGGCGCGAGCGAACCTCGGCAAGAGCTCGCGCGCGTCGAAGCGCCGCTCGCTCCTGCGCTCCACCGGATGAACAAGGACTCCTCGAACGTCACCGCCGAGCACCTGTTCAAGCGCGCGGGCGCGGCCTTCGAGGGCGTGGGATCGTTCGAATCCGGCGCACGCGCCGTCGCCGCGGCGTTGGTGCGGCTCGAGATCCCGGTCGGCGACGGGCGCTCGGTCGATGGCTCGGGCCTGTCGCGGCAGAACCGTTGGTCGCCGGACCAGCTCGTGAGGGTGCTCGATCGCCTCTATCGCTCGCCCCTTCGCGACGCGTTCCTCGCGAGCCTGGCCGCGGCCGGAGTCGACGGAACGCTCGAGCATCGGCTTTCCGATGCTGCGTATCGCGGCCGCGTACGCGCCAAGACCGGCTACATCGCGAGCGTCTCGGCGCTCTCCGGGTTCGCTCAGACCGACCACGGCGAGGTGCTGGCGTTCGCGATCGTGTTCAACGGGTTTTCGGGTCCGAACCGAACCATGAAGTCGTTGATGGATCGGATCTGCCGCCTCCTCGTCGACCTCGCCGATGTCTGAAGCGAGCGACGCGATCGCGGCACGGCGGCGCTTCCTCGCCGTGGCGACGGACGTCGCCGAGTCCGCGGGCGAGCGGCTGGTATCGCGCTTCGGTCGACTGGGGCCGGCCGCGATCGGGTTCAAGGGACGGCGGGACATCGTGACCGAGGCGGACCTCGAGTCGGAACGGCTCATCGTCTCGAACCTGCGCGGAACGTTCCCCGATCACCTCGTGCTCGCCGAGGAGGAGCTGTCGGGCGGCGCCGCCGCGGTCGTGCTGCACGTGCCCCAGGACGAGGCGGAGCCGGTCGTCGACGGGGCATCGACCGGCGTGTCGCTCGCCGAGCGCGTCGCGGCGGCGCCGCGGTGCTGGGTGATCGATCCGCTCGACGGCACCACGAACTACGCCCACGCACATCCGTTCTACGCGGTGTCGATCGCGATGCTCGAGCACGGCACGCCGACGGTCGCCGTCGTGTTCGCGCCGTCGCTCGGCGAGCGCTTCACGGCGACGGCCGGCGGGGGGGCGGAGCGGAACGGCGAGCCGATCCGGATCGCGACGTGCGAGCGGATCGGCGACGCGATCTTCGCGACCGGATTCCCGTACCGGCGCCACCAGCTCTCGAACCTCGAGAACAACGTCGAGCACCTGAACCGGTTCATCCTGGACGTTCGCGGCTTCCGCCGTTGCGGCTCGGCCGCGATCGACCTCGCGTACGTCGCGGCGGGCAGGTACGCGTTCTACTTCGAGGCCCAGCTCGCACCGTGGGACGTCGCGGCCGGCGCCCTCCTCGTCCGCGAGTCGGGCGGCCGCGTGACGGACTACGAGAACGGCGACGACTGGCTGTTCGGCCGGCGGATCCTCGCCACGAACGGCGTGCTCCACGAAGCCGTCCGCGAGCGGCTCGCGGATGGCTGGACGCCGTCGTGAACGAACCGGCCGGCCGCGGGGCGCCGATCAGATGTTCTGGAGCAGGCTCTGCAGGAGCTGCTCGGACGCCTGGACGACCCGCGCGCTGGCCTGGTAGCCGCGCTGCGCCTCGATCATGTGGACGAACTCCTCGGCGAGGTCGACGTTGCTCGTCTCGAGCACGCCGGCCTGGATCGTGCCGCCCGGCCCGCCGCCGGCCGAGATCTGCGCGACGCCCGAGTTCACGGTGTCGGAGAACAGGTTGCCGCCCTCTCGCTTCAGACCGCCCGGATTGGCGAAGTTCGCCAGCGCGATCTCGCCGTACCCGCGGGTCTGCCCGTTGGTGAAGACGCCGAGCACCTCTCCGCTCTCGGTCACGACGATGTCCGCGAGGGTCCCGGCCGTGTACCCGTCCTGCTCGATCGCCTGGACCGTGGCCGGTCCGCCGAACTGCGTGACGCCGTCGATGTCCTTGCCGAAGTCGAGCGAGATGGCCTGAGTACCGGTGTTCGCGAACAGGATCTCGAGGTTCGTGTCGCCCGTGCTCTGCAGCGAGCCGTCCTCGTTGAAGCGGATGTTGTCGACGATGGCATCGATGACCGTGCCGCCCCCGTCCGGCAGGTCGGCCACCAGGTTCCAGGTGTTCGAGTTCACGCGCTCGAACGTCATCGACAGCACGTGGCCCTCGCCGTTCTTGTCGTAGACGGTGATCGCCGTGTTGACCTGGTCGGGGTCGGTCCCCTGCTGCGTCACGATGAACTCGTTGTCCGTGAAGTCCGAGGCCCCGGTGTTCCCGGGCGAGTCGGTGAGCTTGATGGCGTACGATGCCTCGCCAGCCGCGTCCGCGGTGACGATGATGTTCCCCTGGACGTCGATCTCGACGGTTCCGTCCGTCACGAGGTTCTGGGTGAATGCGCGCAGCGACTCCAGCGTGGTTCCGTCGACGCCGTAGGTGAAGGTGCCGGCGAACTGGGTGCCGTCGGCGAGGGATCCCGTCACGTCGATGCCGTCTCCCACCACGTAGTCCGTCGAGTTGCTGACCAGGTCGTTCAGGTCCGTGTTCGTGTTGGCCTGCGACTGGGTGCCGGCGACGAGGACCGTGGTCAGGCCGAGCGTCGTGGCGGGCGAGTTGGTGACGTTCGTGATCTTGAGCGAGGATTCGCTGCCGATCGCGTTCGACGTGATCACGAGCTGGCCCCCGACGTCGGCCGCGGTGATGTCCGAGGTCTGGTTGTTGATGACCGCCGCGACCTCCGCGGCGGTCGCCGTGGCGATGTTCGCGAAGTCGGTGGTGACGAACGTGATCGTCTGCGGCGGACCGCTGTCGACCTGGATCGTCATCGAGTCGGCGTTCGTCAACGCGAAGGGCTGCGCCGCGGTTCCCGTGATCTCGGCTGCGGTGCCGGTCTGGAACGGCGACTCGGTGCTGACGATCTCCTTCAGGGGCCCCGTCACCTTTGCCGGGAGGTTGCCCTTCATGGTGATCTCCGACGTCGGGTTCGGCGGCGCGATCGCGTTCGGCGCGACGACGATCGATGACTTCGTGATCGACTGGACGAGGTAGCCCGTGCCGAGCTCGACGAGCTGTCCGCGGGCGTCGAAGCCGAAGGTCCCCGCGCGAGTGTAGAAGTCGCGCGAGCCGTCGCTGACGACGAAGAGGCCCGAGCCGAACACGGTCAGGTCGAGGTTCCTGCCCGTCGCAAGGAGCGAGCCGGAGTTGGTGTCCTGGTCGATCGACTTGATGCTGACCCCGAGCCCGATCTGCGCGGGGTTTTTGCCGCCGACCGTATCGGTGGGCCCTGAACCCGGCGAGAGCGTCAGGGAGAGCAGGTCGCCGAAGGACGCTCGACTGCCACGAAACCCGGTCGTGTTGGCGTTCGCGATGTTGTTGCCGATGACGTCGAGCCAGGACTCGAACGATCGGAGCCCGGAGAGGGCCGTGAAAAGTGAAGTACTCATTGTGTCGGTTGGCTCCCGTCAGGGTCCGTACTCGCTATCCGTTTCCGTTCGCTTCGTCTTCTTCGTCGGATGCATCGTCTGCGCCGTCCGCGGCCGCCGCGTCGTCGTCCTCGGCCACGCCGTCCGAAACGTCATCCGTCGCGTCATCCGGCGCGTCCACGTCGATGATGCCGGTCACGGCACCGACCGGGACCGACACGCCGCCGATCTCGAGCAGCAAGGCGCCGTTCTCGAGATGGACCGCGTCGACGTGCCCGGAGGCCTTCTCGCCGGTGGTTGGGTCCGTGTACTCCACGAACTTCCCGACCAGGCTCGCGGACTGCGTGAAGGCGTTCTGTCCGGCCACGAGCTCCTGGATGTCGATCAGGTCGGTCAACTGCCGGTTCAGCTTCGCGGTCTCCTCGAGGGACGAGAACGAGGCGATCTGCTGGATGAACTCCTCGTTGCCGAGCGGTTCGAGCGGGTTCTGGTTCTTGAGCTGGGCCACGAGCAACTGGAGGAACTGGTCGCTGTCGCTCTTCTCGAGGCCTTCCGAACCGCTCAAGTAGCCGTAGCCGTCGAGCACGGGGGATCCGCTGTTGATGCTCGAGATCACGATGGGCTCCTTTTCACGCCACCACGTCGAGCTCGGTGGCGGCGGCTCGCTCGGTCGGTGTCGGGTGGATGGGGTGGATGCGGGCCGCCGCCCGACGCGCGCGTTCGCCGCGTTCGTGTGCGTCCTGGAACTGCTCCGCGAACGACTCTCCTGAGTCGCGGCTCTCCACGTCGACGTCGAGCGACGCGACGTCGATGCCAGCCTCTCGCAGCGTGCCTACGAACGCGGAGAGGTCCGCCTTCAGCGCGGCGGCGACGTCGGGACGGGTCGCGATGACGCTGACGCGCACCGCACCGCCCTCGACCTGGAAACGGAGGTGGAGCCGACCGAGCTCCGGCGGATCGAGACGGATCTGCAGGTCCTTCACGCCGGCGCGAACCTGGACGCGCACCTGAGAGAGGATCGTCTCGACGGGGACGGGCGAGCTGCCCGGCGCGGTGGCGGCGGGCGCGGCGGTGGTGGCGGCGGGTCGTGCGTCGGAGAGGATCACGATCGGCTCGCCGCCTTCGACCGGTCCGCGCGGGCCGCCGGCGCCGTCCTTCTGCGCGGCGACGTGGGGCGCGATCGGCTTCGCCGCGACGGAAGGCTTGGGCTCGCGGCTCGCGTCGCGTTCGGACGTCGACTGGTCCCGCCGTGCCGTCCGTGCTTCGCCGGCGCGGTCGTCCCGTTGCACCCCGTCGGTCTCCGACTTGCCGTCGCGCGACGCCGACTTCGAGTCGCGTCGTTCCGTTGGCGAGCCGTCCTCCGGTCGCCGCACGAGCGTCGGGTCGATCGCGCGTTCCGACGCGGGACGTACCGTCGCCGCCGCGAGCCGCGCCGTCTCGGCCGCGAGCGCGGTCGGCTCGGAGGCGGGTCGGCTCTCGCGGGCCTCGGCGACGTTCGCCGCGAGCTCCGCGCGGAGCGCCGGCCGACCCTCCCGGTTCCGTTCCGGCCGTAGGTTCCGCTCGGCGGCGGGTGACGCCTCGACGGGTCGCTCGGGCGCCTCGGCCGGCGCGGCCGGCGCACGCCGCGCGGATTCGACCTCCAGTCGGAGGTCCGCGCCGGGATCGACCGCCACCGTCGCTCGCGCCTCTCCTCGTGGTCGGCCGAGGACCGGCGACGTGAGCGCACCCGACGCATCGCCGGGCGTCGCCGCGTCCGGCGCCGTTCGCGCGGCCGCACGGGGCGCGGCGAGCCCGACTTCGGTCCGGAGGATCTGGAACGCCACGTCGAGCGACGAGGCCACGACGCGGGTGGTCGTCGCGGCACCGTCGGAAGCGGGCGCGACGTCGGCGTCCCCCTGCGCGTCCGCCTCGCCATCGCCGGTTTCGTCCGCCGGCCCCCGCGGCGCGCGCGGTTCCGCCGAGCGCGTCGCGGGCGCCTCCGGCTGCTCGGCGCGCTCCAGCGTCGCCTCGAACGACCCTCCTTCCGAGTCCCCACGCTCGCTCTCGCGCGGCCCCGATCGTTCGGTCGGGCGCGGCGACGCGATCTTGGAGATCCCGTCGAAGAGGACCGTCGTGCTCGGCGTGCTCGGAATGAGGTCAGTCACGGTCCTTCCCTTTCGGGGTTCGGTCTCGCGTTGCCGTCGCCGGCGGGTCTCGTGACGAGCGACGGCGAGTGCGCAGGTCTTCCGCGCGAACCGGGGTCAGGCAACGAACGTGCCATTGCGCATCGTGCCCCGACATCGATCGGAATCGGGAGTTGCGACGGAGTTCGCGGTCGGCCGGCCGCTGCGCGGCGGAAATCGTTTCCGACCGCGAGGGAAAGAAGCGGTGCAGGGACGCGCACGCCGGGCGGACTCTGATCGGCGGTCGAGCCTCCCGTTGCAGACGAACATCCACGGTTATTGGCTCAAGTGGCGCCCCGAACAGCCGAAATATGGAGAGGGCCCTTCAACGGGAGAGTCAGAGCCATGCACGTCCGCGGAACCAATGACCCACGAGAGGCCGGGCTGAATCGAGCGGCCGACACGCGTCGGGCGCAAGGGGCGTCCGAGGCCAGGAAGCACCGTGGAGCGCCCGGCCGGGGGGAAGAGTCCGATCGGGTCCAGACCGATGGAAGCGATCGCATCGCGCAGGTGGTCGACGCCGTTCGTCAAGGACTTTCGACGCGCGCCCAGTCGATCGAGGAGCAGCGCGAGGAGCTTCTCCGGCGCGCGGACGATCCCGCCGCGATCCGGCGGGCGGCCGAGCGTCTGGTCGACGCGGAACGCGGATTGGACGCGGGGGATGAAGCGGCGGGTTGATCCCGCTGGCCGCCGACCCGGCGGCCCTCAGGGCCCGCGCAACAATAACTTCGCGTCTCGCTTGCCCTCGCCGCCGATGGCTGCGTTGCTCCTCCTCAGCGTATCCACTAATACGCTTCGTCGTCGCGCCTTGCCCTCGTTGGCGATTGCTGCGCGTGGATGCGAAGTTATTGGTGCGCGAACCCTCAGGTGTTCCGCTCGAACGGAAGGAACGCCGTCGTGGCCCGCGGTTCGGCCGGTTCGGCCGGCGCTGGAGGATTCTCGAGGAGCGTCCGCACGATTCGTTGCGCGCAGAAGCGCGTGAACCAACGCGGCGACGATCGCAGCACCTCGCGGCCGAACACGGTGTCGGAACGAGCCGCCACGTCGTAGTAGTAGTCGTCGAGCGAACGAGCCGCCTGCACGTCGGACGAGTCGACGAAGTCCTGCGCGGACCACAGCACGCGTCCGGTCTCGACGTCGACGAGCGACACCGTCATTCCGAGCAACGGGAGGTCGTACGGCCGGTAGCGAACGATCGAGCCGAAAAGGACCGCGTCGACGCCGTACCGGCGACCGAGGTCGATGATGGTGGGAACGGGGATCCGGCCGGTGCCGTCCGGCCCGACGCTCGCGTTCAGCGCGGCGTCCGTGGGCGAAGGGATGACCACGCGGAACCGCTGGAGCTTGGCCATCTCCTCGAGCACCGCGGTGTTGACCACGTCCGCGCCGGAGCCGAAGTCGCTTTCGTCCCATAACGGCAGCAGCAGGACGCGCCGCACGTGGCCGGACGTCACGCTCGCGTCGCGAAACGCGCGCGGAGGCGGGAGCGGCTCGGCGCTGAGGGCCGGAACGTGGCGCCGGAACTCGGCGAAGGAGCAGCCGCACGTGGACGCGATCAACAGGAGCGCCAGCATCCGCGTCATGGCTCCTCGCCCCCTCCGAGGGTTCGTTCCGCGATCTCTCGCTCGAGGAGCTCCTTCTCGAAGGCGAGGCGTTGGCGCTTCTCGACCGCGTACATCTCGGCGAGCGTCCGGCGAGCCTCGGTGAGCGTGGCCTTTTGCCCTTCGAGCTCGCGGACCCGAGCCTCCAGCGTGGCGATGCGATCGGAGAGGGCGGTGATCGCGTCGTCCTTGTCCATGGCTTGCTTCTCGAGCTCGGCGCTCGTCTCGTCGAGCTCGGCGATCGCTCGTACCAGCTTCTGCTTGTCGGTGAGCGCCTTGTTCAGAAGCTCACGCAGGTGCTCGTTGTCCTCGAGCAGCGAGGTCCTCGCGACGGCCTGGACGGCGGATTCGGTCCGAGTCTGCTCCGCCAACGTCAGGGACGGGTTCGGATCCGCCTCGGGCACGCTGTGCGGCGCGGGGGGGCGCGGAGCCAGGCACCCGGTCAGCATCAGCGCGGTCGCGAGACCGGCGGCCTGCGAAGCTCTCATCTGCTCCTCCTTCTCGTCGCCGACGCGTCAACCACCGTCGGGCGCGTCATAGTCGCAGTGGATCTCGATCTTCCGGCCGCACCCGCAGATCGCGACGATGCGCCGCACGCGGCCATCCGCCCGCTCGATCTCGAGGACCGGCTCCTCCTCCTGGGTACGTCTTTGCGCCGGCGCCCGTTCCTCGGTCAACGAGGGAAACGCGGCATCCCGCCCCACGTTGCTTTCCAGCTCGCGGAGGATCGCACCGGGCTTGATCGTGCTCGTTCGTGGTCGGTCGGTTCGGGTCATGTTCGTGCTTCCTTGTTCGATTGCACCTTCGCGCGGATCTTGCGTTGCGCACACGCGAGGACCTGGCAGACGCGCGATTCCGTGACTCCGAGGAGCTCGCCGATCTCCTTCAGGTACAAGCCCTCGGCGTGGTAGAGGACGACCACCTGCCGTTCCCGTTCGGACAGCCCGACGATCGCCCGTTCGACGAGCTCGATCTCCTCCTGCCGTTCGGCGCCCTCGCTCGGCTCCTCTCCGGACGTGTCGATCGGATCGAACACCTCGTCTGCGCCGGACTGCGGGATGCGCAGGAGCCGGTCCTCCTCGCCGCGCACGATCAAGCCCTCGGCGTCGGCGAGTTCGATCGTGAACTCGTCCGCGACTTCGGACGGGGTGGGCAGGCGCCCGTGGCCGGCGCGGAACTCGATCTCGAATCGGCGCAGGGCCTTCAACGGGCCGCGCGCCCCGCGCGGGAGCGGATCGAAGCGCCGCAGCTCGTCGAGGATCGCGGCGCGGATCGCGATGTACGCGTACGTGCGAAACGAAGCGCCGCGCGTCGGCTCGTACGAGCGCGCCGCGCGCAGCAGGCCCATGGATCCAACGGAGATCAGGTCGTCCCGGTCGAGCGCTGACGGGACGGGGAACGGCAGGCGGCCGAGCACGCGCCCCACGAGGTCGAGGTGCTTCACGGCCAGCTCGTCGCGAGCGGCGTCGTCGAGGAGGTCTCCCAGACCCGGCTTCGTCATCGTCTCTCGGGTTCACCTGGCTTGGCGTTGTCTCTCTCTTCGGCACCATTCGCGGGCGGGTTGAGCGCTCCGATGAAGAACCCCGCGCCGCCGAGGAGGACTCCGCAGAACAGGCCGCGCTGCAGCGCGACCTCGGCACGGACGTTGAAGGACAGCGCCAGCAGCAGCCCGAGCGCGAATCCGCCGGCGAACGCGCGCAACACGATTCTCGCGGTTCGGTTCAAGTCTCCGTCTTCTTGAGCTGGCTGTTACGGCGGCCGAGGACCAGGTCGGCGAGCAGGATCCGGGACGCGGCGGCGAGGTCGCCGGCGAGGGACGTTCCGTAGGTCAACGCGGCGACGGGAATCGAGAGCTCCGCCGGCAGGTTGATCAGGCTCCCGAGCCGTTCGGTCTCGTCCACTCGCGTGAAGACGATCGCGGCCGGCGAGAGGTCCTGGTACGCCCGCGCCGTGCTCCGCAGCGACGTCGATTCGACGTGGGCGGGGAGGACGAGGTGAACGGCGAGCCCGCGCTTCGGCGGCAGGCGCTCGCGGAGCGCGTCGAGCGGCGCGCGCTCGCGCCACGCCACTCCGATCGTGTCGACCAGGACCACGGAGATCTTCTCGAACTCGCGCATCGCACGGTCCAGCGAATCGGGGCCGCGGACCGAACGGAACGGGATCCCGAGTCGCTCCGCGACGCTCGCGAGCAGCTCGGCGGCGCCCGGCCGCATCGAGTCGAGCGTGATCAGGCCGAGCGACGCGTTCTCCTTCCGCGTCTGCTCGGCGACCTTCGCGATCGTGGTGGTTTTTCCCGCCCCGGGCGGTCCCACGAACGCGAAGCAGCGCGGGCGCTGCTCCTTGATCGCTCCCGGGTCGGGGACCAGCCCGGCCACTGCGTTGCGGCAGTAGAGGCTCTCGACCGGAGAGATCGGGTCGCCCTCCGACTCGGGCGCCGCGGCGAGCAGCGTGAGCACGCGCGTCAAGAGGGACGGCGCGAGGCCCTGCTCGGTCAACCGCGCCTCGACGAGACGGAGCCGCGGCTGGATCTCGGACGCCGGCCGCTGCGCCGGGGATCGACCTTCGACCAGCTCGTGGCGCAGGAGGGCGAGCTCCGCGCGCAGGCGCATCAACCCCTCCGCCGGCTCCTCGCGCTCGACGTCGGCCGCCACGATTCGCGTCGAACCCTTCTCGGAGTGGGTCTCGAGCACGAACGCGTTGGGTCCGAGCTCCATCTGAACGCGACGCATGGCGTCGGGAACGGAGTTGCCGATGATCGTCCTCAACCTCATCTCGTGACCTCCAGAGCCGGTTCCGGTGCACCGACGACCGCGACGGGTTCGATTCGTTTGACGCCCGTGATCTCGTTGTAGGAGAGGACGGGAATGACTGGGGGCTCCTCGAGGAGCGGGATCGCGAGGAGGCGGCGCAGCGTCGGCCGAACGATCACGGCCGGGTTCTTGCCCGCCCTGATGATCGGCGCCGCCGCCTTGCGGATCTCATCGGTGGTGATTCGGATCGCGTGGCCGAGTTGTCCGGGATCGGTGGCGAGCTCGGTCAGCCGTTGCTCCCGTCCCGGGTCGATCGTGATGGCCGTGAGCGTTCCACGCGCGTCGATGACGGACGCCGAGATCGACCGCGCCATGCGTTCACGAACGAACTCGGTCAGCACGTCGGCGTCCTTGGTGCGTGCGGCGTGATCCGCCAGCGTCTCGAGCACCGGACCCAGGTTCCGGATGCTCAGGCCCTCACGGAGCATGTTGCGGAGGACGCGGTGCACGTCGCCGAGCGTGAGCTTGCCGGGCGTCACCTCGTCCACGAGCGCCGGGGACTCGGACTTGAGCTGCTCGATGCGTCCCTGCGTGTCGTCGCGCGTCAACACCTCGTGCGCGTGCCGCCGGATCGTCTCGCTCAGGTGCGTGGCAAGGACGGCGGCCGCCTCGACGACGGTGTAGCCCTTGTTCTCTGCCTCGTCGCGCAGCTCCTCGCGCACCCAGTACGCGGGCAGGCCGAACGTCGGGTCGCGGGTCACGACGCCCTGGATCGGCGGAGCGTCGACGCCCGGGGCCATCGCCATGACGCACCCGGGCGAGAGCGAGCCCTCGGCCACGAGCTCGCCGCCGATCAGGATGCGGTACGCGCGCGGATCGATGCTCGCGGAGTCGCGCACGCGGATCGGCGGCAGGATGATGCCAAGGTCCGCCGCGAACCGTTTCCGCAGCGCCGAGATCCGGTCGAGGAACCCGCCGCTCGGCCCGCCCTGCACCAAGCCGACGAGCCGGTAGCCAACCTCGACCAGCATGCGGTCGACCATCAGGAGCTCTTCGATCTCCTCCTTCTCGGAGCGATGGGTCGGTAGCACCGTCTCGGAGTGGGATCGCGACTCCTCGGAGTCCTCGCGGCGACGCGCGACGCGGCCGAGGCCGAGGATGCCGAGCGCGAGGAGCAGGAACGGGACCACCGGCAGGCCCGGCATCAGCGACAGGACGAACGACGCGCCGCTCACCAGCTTGAACGTGCGGGACCGCGAGAAGAGCTGCGACGTAAGCTCCGACGAGAGGTTCGCGTCGGCCGAGGACTTGGTGACGAGCAGCGCGCCGGAGATCGAGATGATGAGTGCCGGGACCTGCGCGACGAGCCCGTCGCCGATCGTGAGGATCGAGTACCTTCGGATCGCCTCGGAGAGATCGAGGCCCTGCACCATGCCGAGGATCCCGCCTCCCAGCAGGTTGACGACGGTGATGATCAAGCCCGCGATCGCGTCGCCGCGGACGAACTTCGATGCGCCGTCCATCGCGCCGTAGAACTCGCTCTCCTTCATGAGGTCGTCGCGGCGCTTCTTGGCCGCCTCGCCGTTGATGATCCCGGCGCTCAGGTCGGCGTCGATCGCCATCTGCTTGCCGGGCAGGCCATCGAGGGTGAAGCGGGCCGCGACCTCGGAGATACGGCCGGCGCCCTTCGTGATCACGACGAACTGGACGATCAGGAGGATCGTGAAGACGATGATGCCGACCACGAGGCTGCCACCGACGACGAAGCTCCCGAACGCCTCGATCACGTCGCCGGCGTCCCCCTTGAGGAGGATGAGCCGCGAGGAGGCGACGTTGAGCCCCAGGCGGAACAGGGTGAGGAAGAGAAGGAGGGACGGGAAGGACGTGAACTCGCGCGGCGCCGGCGTCGCGAGCACCGTGAACAGCACGAGCAGCGAGAGCGTGATGTTGCCCGCGAGCAGGACGTCGAGCAGCGACGACGGCAGCGGAAGGATGAGCAGGGTGAGCATGAGGCCCACCGCCAGGACGAGCGCGAGCTCGCCGCGGGGGCCGCTGCCGGTCGGCGGCGCCATCACGCGGTCCTCCCGATCCTACGGCGCGTGCGGAGGACGGCCGCGAGGACCTCGGCGACGGCTTGATAGAGGTGGGGAGGCACCTCGTCTCCGGGCTGCGTCGTGTCGTGGAGGGCGCGTGCGAGCGGCGGGTTCTCCATGATCGGCACGTTCGCGAGCCGCGCGAGCTCCTTGATGCGCTGCGCCACGAGGTCCTTCCCCTTCGCCAGCACGACCGGAGCCGCCATGCCGGACTCGTACTTCAGCGCCACCGCGTAGTGCGTCGGGTTGGTCACGACGAGCGATGCTTCGGGCACGGCGTCCATCATCCGCTGGTACGCGAGCTGCCGCTGACGACGCTTGATCTTCCCCTTCACCTCCGGATCGCCCTGCGCGTCCTTGGCCTCCTGCTTCACTTCCTGCTTGGTCATCCGCATCTCTTTCTCGAGGTTGCGGTGCTTCATCGCGAAGTCGAGCAGCCCGATGAAGAGGAGCATCAGCCCGACGTACAGCAGCAGGCGGAAGATCAACTGATCGGCCTCGGCGACGATGGTCTCGAGCGCGTCGCTGGTCAACGCCAGCTCGACGTGGGGTCGGACCGCGGCGTGGAACGCGGCGGAGAGGAGGACCAGCTTCAGGATCGACGTGAGCGTCTCGATCAGGCTCTTGCCGTTCACGAACTTGGTCGGAGAGAGCTGCGGAAGGAGCTTCTCGGGCCGCGGGCGCAGCTTCTCCGGGATGAAGTAGACCCCGATCTGGGCGAATGACGCGACGACGGCCAGGACGGTGAACGTGATCAGGAACGGCGCGACCGCGACGACGGCCCGTTCGATGGTGATGAGGCCGAGGCGGAACTCGCTGCCCGTCGTACCGTGGGCGATCGTCCCGAGGGCGGGGTTCAGGAGCGCCTCGAAGGCGACGCGGACCCGGTCGGAGTAGACGAGGGAGAGCCCGGCCGCCGCCACGAGCATCACGGCGAACGACAGGTCGGACGACTTCGCCGTCCGTCCGTCCTCGCGCGTCGTCTGCCGGCGCTTCTCCGAGGGTTCCTCGGTCTTCTGTTCCTGGTCCTGCTCAGCCATTCCAGTTCACCTCGCGACGAGGGTCTCCAGAAGGCGCTCGTGCATCAGCGTGGTGAACGAGAGCATGTGGGGAACGAGGCGTGGCAGCAGGAGCGCCACGAGCAGGATGGCGCCGATCATGCGCAGCGCGTACGCGAAGTCGAAGATGTGCAGGCGCGGAAGCACGCGCGCGGTGATCGTGGTGAAGATCGTGAGGACGAGGAGCAGCATTCCGGCCGGCAGCGCGATCGCGATGCCCGCTCGGATCGAAGAGACCGTGAGCTCGGTGAGTTGGCCCGAGACCAGGAGCGGCTGGATGAGGGCGCCCGGCGGCAACGTGACGAGCGAGTCCTTGACGGTGCGCAGGAGCAGGGCGAAGCCGCCGAACTCCACGAACAGCACCAGCCCGACGGTCTCGAAGAGCTGCGCCAGCAGCGGCACCGAGCGCCCCGAGATCGGATCGATCTGGCTCGCCGTGTTCAGTCCCATCTCCTGGCCGAGGAAGTCGCCCGCGATCGCGAGCACCTGGAACAGCAGGGCGAACGAGTAGCCGATCGTGAAGCCGATCAGGATCTCGAACGGAAGGGCGGCCAGGGTCGCCTCCGGCGTGAGCGTCGTCGACGGCGGGGCGGGCACCGGCGTCACGGCGAGTCCGAAGACGAGCGCGACCGTCACCCGGATGTTGCGCGACGCTCCGGGGCCCGAGATCATCGGGAACGCGGTCGCGACGGCCAGCATCCGAACCAACGGAAGCACCGGGAACCGTTCGAAGATCCATGCGTCCACGCGTCACGTCCTCGTCACATCCGCTGCGCGAGCACGTCACGAAGGAGCACCGTCGCGAAGTCGATGAGCGTCTGCAGCGCCCACGGACCCATGACGATGGTGACGACCACCGCCGTGAGGATCTTCGGGACGACGGTCAGCGTCTGCTCCTGCAGGTTCAGCACCGTCTGGAGGATCGCGAGGATCAACGCGATCGCGAGGACGGCGGCGAGGAGCGGCGCCGCCACCGTCACCGCCGTGATCAGCGTCTTGCGCACGAGCTCGAGTGCGTAGCCGGGTTCCATCGTGTCACGCGCTCGCATACGAGAGGGTCAGCGACTGGACCATCAACGACCAGCCGTCGACGAGGACGAACAGGAGGATCTTCAGCGGCATCGCGATCATCGTGGGCGGCAGCATGAACATGCCGAGGGACAGGAGGACCGCCGCGACGACGAGGTCGATGAGCAGGAACGGAAGGAAGATGATGAAGCCCATCCGAAACGCGGTCCTGAGCTCGGACAGCACGAACGCCGGGACCGTGACGAAGAACGGGACGTCCTCCTTGGACCGCGGCGGCGGCTCGTTGGCGAGCTCGAACGCGAGCGCGAGGTCGTCCTCGCGCGTGTGCTTCAACATGAACGTCTGGAGCTCGTCCCCGGCCCGGCCGACCGCGTCGAACAGACTGACCTGTTCCTCCTGCCACGGCTTGACCGCGGCGGCGTGGACCCGCCCGAGGGTCGGCGCCATGATCGCGCCGGTGATGAACAGGGCCAGCCCCATCAGGATCGGGTTGGGCGGCAGCTCCTGCGCGCCGATCGCGCGGCGGACGAACGAGAGGACGATGATGACCCGCGTGTACGACGTCAGCGTCAGGAGGATCGCGGGCAGGAAGATCATGAACGAGAGCAGGATGAGCACGCGGATCGGGGCCGCGAGGTCCTTCAGCGTCGCCTCGAGGTCCCCACCCGTGCCGGCCGCTCCATCCCCCGCCCCGGCCCCCCCGGCCTCGGAGACGTGAACCGGCTCCTGGATGGGCGTCGCCGGCCCGACCTGGGCCCGCGCGATGGTCGATGCCCCGAGCCCGACGAGGAACACGAGGAGGATCCGCGTCATCGGAGCGCGCCTCCGCGGCCGAGGAACGCGGCGAACGTCGGCTCGGCGTCGGCGTCGAACTCGGAGTCGGGGTAGGCGGCGGCGCGCTCCTCGACGTCGCGTTCCTCCGGACCGCAGGGGATCGAAGCCAGGTACTGGATCCCTCGCTCGGAGTTGCCGATCAGGTACTTCCGGTCGCCGCAACGGACCAGGTGGATGAGCCGCCGGCCGCCGAGAGGCAGCGTGTCGACGACGTGAAGCACCCCGCTGCTCGGTCGGAAGCGGATCCCTCCCTTGATGGCGTAGACCGCGACGAGACCGATCGCCCCGAACACGATGACCGCGATCCAGAGACCACCGAGCGACGGAGCGATGTCGGGCACCCCGTCCGCCGTCGCGGCCGCGGGCCGCGCCGGCGGATCATCGATCGTCCCGGTCACGCTCGCCGCCGACGCTCGCGGCTCCGCGTCCGGGATCGACACGATCCCGGCCGTGACGCCGAGGACCGTCGCGATCGCCAGGGTCCAGATCAGCGGTTCGAGCCGACCCTTGCCCCGCGCCGGGGAGTCGCCGTGCCGCGAGCGGACTCGCGCGGAGCGAGCCGCCGGCGCCGGCGCGTGGGGCGGGAACTCCTCGTTCTGGCTCGAGACCCGGTGTTTCGGATCGCGCGACTTCTGGCTGCGCTTCTTCATTGGCCACGTCCCGTGGACGGCGGGTTCGGACGAAGTGCGTCCGTTCACCGGTCCACGCGATGTGGTCGGCAAGAATCGATCCCGTTCTTGAGCGGAACGAGAAGTCTTTTCCTCTTCCGCGCGCGACCGATTCCGGCGATCCCCTGTCTCGGTCGCTCGGTCGAACGCGGATCGTCAGTTCGTCACGTCGAACCTCCGGCGGCCCGCCACCTCGACGGGAGCGGCGAGACGCCGCCTCGACCGAAGCTCCGTGATCGTGCGTCCGATCTCGTCCTTGGAGTCCGTCAGCTCCTGGAGCAGGTTCGCGACCGCCGTCATCGCGTCGTCGAGCCGGCGGCGCGCCGCGGCGTGCGCCGCCGGCGGAACCCGCGTCCGGGCGAGGGTGAGGTTCAGGTCGGCCATCCGGTCGACGACCGGCTCGACCGAGGCGGGGTCCTCGACGCGCGCGGCGTGGACGGCGGCGAAGAGGTCGTCGAACGCACGGGAGATCGCATCGGGCCGTTCGGAACGGGTCATGCCTGTTGCTCCACGATCGTGTCGAAACCTTCCTTGATCGGTCGCAGGAGCTCTTCCGCGAGCTGGATCCGCTCCAGGTCGAGCGCGGTGCCCGGCCGGAGGAGCTGAGTGAGGATGTACTCGTAGAGCGAGTTCAACCGGGCGGCGATCTCCCCGCCGGCCTTGCGATCGAGCGCGCCGAGGAGCTCGGCGACGAGACCGTACGCGCGGCCGAGCTCGTGTCGGGCCCGCGGCCCCTCGCCGGCGGCCAACAGGAGTCGGGCGCGACGGAGCGCGGTCATCGCGCCGCCGAGAACCCGCACCACGAGCCGGACGGGCGACGCCGTCAGGATCTCGTCGCGCTGATAGGTCGATGCGTGTGAGTAGGGATTCGTCATGGCGTCGGGCATGCGTCAGCTCGAGGGCAGTTCGAAGGAGAACGTGGATAGGGCACTCTGCTGCGACTGGAGCTTGCCGATGACACCCTCCAACGCGGCGAACTGTTTGATGAGGAGCTGCTCGTACTGGTCGACGCGCTGCTCGAGCGACAGGATCCGGTCGTCGATGTCGTCGATCGTCGTGGTCAGCGAGTCGATGCGGTTGTCGATCACGCCGCCGACCGGGTTCAGGAAGCCCTCGAGAATCTCGTCGAACTTGAGGAAGAACCCGTCCGGGCCGACCGTGAGCTCGGCCGTCGGGGTCTCGCCGCCGACGTAGAGGACCTCGACGCCCGCGAGGCTCGAACCGCTGGCCGCGGTGATCTTCTGGCCTTCGCCGGTGAACGCGACGCCGTCGAGCGTGCCCGCGACGTCCTGCCCGGTCGCGGCGTCGCCGCCTTGCGAGAACCCGACGGCGTCGGTGATCGCTCCCACGCTCGACGACACGGTGAATCCGTGCGCCGAGCCGTACTCGTCCGCGGTGAGGGAGAGGGCGCCGCCGTCGTCGGACGCGGTGATCTCCACGTCCTCGTCGTCGAGCGCGGCGTTGACCTTGCCCACGATCGCGTCGATGTCGTCGCCGGCGAGGAGATCGACCTGGATCGTCTTCGCGCCGGTGTCGATCGTCAGCGTCTCGTCTTGAGCGAGTCCGGTGCCCGTCACGACGCCCGTGCCCGTCACGCTCGCCTTCGACGCGGCCTGGGTGATGCCGATCGAGTAGGTGCCGGACGCGATCGAGTCCGGGACGTCGACGATCTGGAACCCCGACTGGCTGAAGAAGTCACCCTTCTGGGTGAACAGGGTCGTGAGGTCGTCGAGGGCGCCGGACGCGGCGTCCTCGAACTTGGCCGCGTCGAACTTGAGCGTGCCGTCGGCGTTCAACTGGATGCCGACCTGCGAGAGCGTCGAGTACGAGCTCCCGCCCGGATAGCCGGCCGACGCGAACTGGGAGAGCAGCGTGTTCTTGAGCGAGCGCACGGTCGACTCGCCGTTGAACGCTCCGCCCTGCTCGGTGATCTCCGAGACCGCGATCTCGCTGTTGATGAAGCTGATGACGTCGTTGTGGGCGGAGATGAACTTCTGGACGTCGCCCTTGATGGCGGCGAAGTCCGGATTGACGGTGACCGTCGAGCTCCCGGCGGACTGCAGGGTGAACGTGACTCCCTCGACGACGTCGCCGATCACGTTCGTCGAGCGCTCGATGTCGATCCCGTTCACCTCGAGGACGGCGTTCTGCGCGCTCTGCTCCTCGGTGAAGTTCAACGCCTGGGCGATCCCGGCCCCGCCCTGGTCGTCGGAGAAGGAGATCGCCTGGTCCTCGCCGGTCGTGTCCGAGCTCACGACGAGCTTGTAGTTCGACGAGGGAGAGCCATCGTTGATGACCGTCGCGCTCACGCCGAGGTCGGCGTCGTTGATCGCGTCCTTGATCTCCTCGAGCGTCGAATCGGCGTCGATCGTCACGTTGGTGGTCGTGCCATCGATCGTGATCTGGAGCGTCTCCTCGGTCGAGGACGAGACGGCGGTCGTGTCGTAGTCGTCGAACCCCGTCGACACCTCGGTCTCCCCGGTGGCGAGCTGAGCGACGTCGAGCGAGTACGAGCCGGGAGCCGCGGCCCCAGTCGCCGTCGCGGTGGCGATGCTCTCGTTGGAGGACGCCGCCTTGAACGCGAGGAAGTCCTTCGACTTCTGCAGCTCCTTGGCCGCGTCCTGGAGCGTGTCGAGCTTCGACTGCAGCGTCTTGTAGCGGGTGCGGAGCTGCTCGAACTCGGTCCGTCGCGCGTCGAGCAGGTTGATCGGCTTCTTCCGGACGCCGACGAGGGCCGCGATCAGCGACTTGGTGTCGATTCCGGTCGCGATGCCCGCGAACGAGATGAGAGGACCGGCCACGGCTGCCTCCGATGAGGGCTCGGACGAGTTCGGAGAGGCGGTGCGACCCGACGCGCGATGGGCGTCGGGCCGCGCCGTCTCGAGAATCAGCTACGGATCAACCCTGGAGGAGGGAGAGGGCCGACTGCGACTGGAGGTTCGCCTGGGCGAGGACCGACAGCGAAGCCTGCTGGATGATCGAGTTCCGCGTCAGGTCGGCGGTCTCCTTCGCGACGTCGACGTCGCGGATTCGAGACTCGGCGGCCGTCAGGTTCTCGACCTGCGTGGCGAGGTTCGAAATGGCGGCTCCGAGGCGGTTCTCGGTCGAGCCGAGGCGACCACGGAACTCGGACACGGTGTCGATCGCGGCGTCGATCGACGACAGCGCGTTGCTGATGTTGCCGCTCGAGCCGATGTTGATCGCGCTCAGGGCGGTCGTACCGTCGGTGAGGCCCGACGTGCGGATCGAGTCGAGCGAGACCGAGATCGTGTCGACGCCGGACGTGGCGCCGATCCCGACCGCGAACTCGACCGAGGACGACGAGCCGTCGAGGAGGTTGATGCCGTTGAAGTCGATCTGCTGCGCGATCCGGTCGATTTCCGCCACGAGATCCGAGAGCTCGGTCTGGAGCGTGTCCTTGTCCGAGTCGGACACCGTGCCGGTGTTCGCCTGGACCGCGAGCTCCTTCAGGCGGACGAGGATGTTCGACACCTCGTTCAGACCGCCTTCCGCCGTCTGGACGAGCGAGATGCCGTCGCTGGCGTTTCGGGACGCCTGATCGAGCCCGCGGATCTGCGAGCGCAGCCGCTCGGAGATCGCGAGCCCGGCCGCGTCGTCGGCCGCAGTCGCAATACGGAGACCCGAGGAGAGACGCTTGAAGTTGCCCTGCAGCCGGTCGGTGACCTCGGAGAGGTTCTTCTGCGCCGTGAGGGACGCGATGTTGTTGTTGATTCGAATTGCCATCGTTTCGGTTCCACCTTGGCCGGCAGCGAATCGGTGCTGCCTTCCCGGAAGCGTCTCGAGGGGTGATCCCGGTCCGGCTTCACGCCAATGATTCGTCCGGATTGCGGATCGCTTGAGAAGGAATCCTGCGGATGGCGGGGGGAAGACGCGGGGTGCCGGGGGGGGTGGGGGGCGCGGGAGGGGAGGCGGGGGCGGCGACACGAAAGGGAGCGGCGGTGTCGGTTTCGGGAAGCGGGCGGGGGCCCGGTGAAGGGGGAGGAGTGAGCGTTCGCGTACCATCGACCGTGGCACGTCGCGTTTTGTTCGAAGGGGACGCGGCGTTTGAAGGAGGATGCGTGCCGTTTGAAGTGGGACGCTTCACCTCCTCCCTGCCTGCTTCCCGAAACCGACACCGCCGCTCCCTTTCGACGGAGGCATCGGGGGTGCGCGTTGCGGGGGAGGGTGCGTGGGGTCTTCGGGGGAAAGAAGAAAGAGGTGCGCCTGCGGCGTCCGATGGGTGGGGACTCCGTCCCTTGCCCCGGAGGAGGTGCGCCTGCGGCGACTGGATGGGTGGGGACTTCGTCCCTTGCCCCTGGAAGAGGGGTGTCGTGGGGGGCGCCGAGGCGTCGCATGGTGAACGCCATGACGGGGCGCGCTGGCCCAAACGAGAGAACGCGCTCGAATGGGCGTCCGCCCACCGAGGAGGTCCTCGAGATCGGGAGCGATGGCAAGGGGTCGTGAGTCCCGTTCTCCCGAGGAGCGCCGAGTTACACTCGGCCGAGTTGCGGCGATGGATCGATTCGGCCGCTCCACCACGAAATGCAGGTAAGCAAGGAATGCCATGCCGAGCCGCGGACCACGCGCCATAACACAGCGAGTCGAACGAGCGGTCGCGAAGGTGAGATCCACCGTGGACCGGTTGCGTGAGACGCTCGAGGACGAAGTGATGATGCAGGAGACGCCGTTGGAGGTCCAGTCGGCCATAGAGCGTGCGGTGGAGGCAGTCGACGCGATGATGGTGGCGATGCCTCCGCAGCCACACGGTAGTCGTTCGCGATCCCCGGGCTCGCCGACGCGTCAGCAGGGCCAGTTCTTGGCCTACATCCGTGAATACATGACGCGAAACCACGGCATGGTTGCGCCAACGCACGCGGACATGCAGAGGTTCTTCAACCTGACGGCGCCGTCGGTGAACTCGATGCTCGTCCGGCTCGAACAGCGAGGGTTCATTCGCCGGAAGCCGCGCCAGGCCCGCGGTATTACGCTGACTGCCGATCGTGCGCTGATTCCCGAATTGGATCGTCCCTTCAAATGGTGACGTCATCGGCGGTGCACGGGCCGACGCGATGGCGAGAACACTCGGTTCAGCTTCCTGATCGGGTCAGGGCGACGGCCTTCGCGGGTTTCCGCCGCTGCTCAGGCGAGCGCCCGGTCGGTTCGCCGCGACGACGACGTCCGTGCGATCCTCGTCGGGATCGGGGTCGATTCCGACCGAGTCCGAGCGCCTGCCCTCCCGGCGACCCTCCCACCGACGACCTCGGCGGAAAGGCGAGGTCGCTCCGCGACCGCCTGATCTCGGCCGGGTTCACGAAGGGGCAACGAACGGTCTCCGTGGGGTTCGGAACCGTGGACGACAGCTCCGACCTGGTCATCGGGATGGGCAACGACGGCGGCGGCAGCGGCGGAAACGGCGGGAACGCCGAGGCGCAGATCGGTACGTCGGCGCACGACAACGTGAAGGCACAGGGTGCGACGAGCCCGGCGCAGACCGGCAACAATGGCTTCGGTCCCGGCCAGCACGGCGGCGGCTTCGCGGCATCGAATCCGGGAGGAGCGAACAACGCCTCTTGCAAGGGTGTTGCTCTGAACTGAGCGACCGCACGGTCCGCGATTCGACTGCGGACGCCGAGCCGATCAGGTGTCCTTCGAATCGCGGTCTGCGTTTCGCTCCAGCCGATCGACGTCCGCCAGATCCTGCAGCCGGCCGACTGCCTTCTTATTCACGATCAAGTGGTGGCGGGAGAGGACGGGCACGACGAGATCTCCGAGCTTCGCTTCGACGCGCTCGGGCCAAGCGGCGTCGAACTCGACGCCGTCGATGTCGGTGATGACGTCGATCCTCACCGGCGGCACCCCGATCTGGAACACGATCCCCGGTCTGTGCAGGTCCTGCTCGGTCAGATCGTGAAGGGGCGCGCCGAAGGCCGCGAGGGCGCGCAGGATCCGCGGGGCATTCTCGGCGCTCGGTCGCACCCACACGTCGAGGTCCCTCGTCGCGCGGACATGTCCGTGCACTGCGAGCGCATGGGCACCGACGACCAGGAACTCAACCGCCTCTTCGTTGAATGCGGACAATAGATCGCTGAAGTCGCGGTTCACCATCGTCTTCCCGATTCCAGGCCCAACACGCCAAGGTGAGCTCCCACACCGCCTCGATGCGCTGCTCGATCGTGTAGTCCGACCAGCCGTCGTCGTGCTCTCGCTCGTCGCCGGGCCTGAGGACCCGCGAGGTCATGTCGGGACGCGTTGGTCGATCCGTCATGCGGTGGAGGATAGCAGACGGCGCAACCCCAACGTATGGACACGGGGGACAGCGGGTCTCGACCGAGTACGGAACCGTCTCGGGGTCGCCTGGTCGTGCGTCACCACCATGAAGTCGCAGTGGTTCGGCCCGACCGTGATCGGGAACAGGTTGCCCGCTCGATGCGCGGGGATTTCCGATGGATCCGAAGGGGCGTTGGTCGTGACGTCCGCGCGGGCTTACGTGCCGGTCGTCCATCGCCGGCCAGACGGAAACGGTGGGCGAGTTCCCTGGAGCCCCGCCTCCCCCGGACCTCGACGATGACGAGAAGCGCGGCCCGGCGTGGATGAGGACTTCGTCCTTTGCCCCGGAAGAGGGGCTTGCGGTGTCCCGGGGGGAAACGAGTGGAAGGGCTTCAGGTCGGGTTGGGGGATGGTCGACAAGGGAGACGGGTTCCGGCCGTGGTGGCTTGGCATCCGCGGAACGTTCTGCGATTGGGAGATGACGCGCTTGGATCTCTTCTCGCTCATCGGGATCGTCCTCGGCGCCTTCGCGGTGTTCGGCGGCGCGGCGATGGAAGGGATCCACATGACCGCGATCCTGATCCCGACGGCGGCGATCATCGTGTTCGGTGGGACGTTGGGGGCGGTGTTCCTGCAGTCGAGCACGGAGGAGCTGAAGGCGGCGAAGTCTCTGATCGGGAAGATCTTCAAGCCGACGGTGGGTGATGGGCCGGCGCTGGTCGAGGAGATCGTCGAGCTCTCGAAGGTGGCCCGGCGTGACGGGATGCTCGCGCTGGAAGGGAAGCTGCCGGAGGTCAAGAATCGCTTTCTGGTCCAGGCGCTCGGGATGTTGATCGATGGCGCGGCGTCGGATGAGCTTCGAGATCGCCTGGAGCTCGCGGCGAGCAAGATCGAGGAGAGGTATCAGTCGGCGGCGCGCGTGTTCGAGGCGGGCGGCGGGTACGCGCCGACGATCGGGATCCTCGGGGCGGTGCTTGGTCTGATCCACGTCATGCAGAGTCTCGACGATCCGTCGAAGCTGGGACCGGGGATCGCGGTCGCGTTCGTCGCGACGATCTACGGGGTCGGCTGCGCGAACCTGGTCTGCCTTCCGTTCGCGGGCAAGCTGAAGGCGCGGGCGAGGGCGGAGGTCGCGCTGGCGGAGATGATCACCGAGGGGGTCGTGGCGATGTCGGACGGCCAGCCGGCGTCGTCGTTGAAGATGAAGCTCGAGATCATGCTCGGCGACGAGAAGGACAACGGCAAGAAGGGAGCCGAGGCGGCCTGAGCCTCCGTCAGGGACGAATGGCGAAGAAGCACAAGCACGAGGAGCACGTCAACCACGAGCGCTGGCTGGTCTCCTACGCCGACTTCATCACGTTGCTGTTCGCGTTCTTCGTGATCCTGTACGCACTCTCCGAGGTCGACAAGAACAAGCTGAAGAAGCTCTCCAACTCGGTGCAGTTCGCGTTCTCGTACGTCGGGACGGGCGGGACGCAGACGCAGGGGAAGCAGGCGGACACGTATCGGCCGAACGTCATTGGACAGTCGTGGCCGCAGGGCCGCCGCGATTCCGACCCCGGGCCGTTCGAGAGCCTGAACGGGATCGTTCAGTTCCTCGACGCATCGATCTCGCAGTGGTTCCTGCGCAACGAACGCGAGAACGTCGAGGTGTTCGAGCACGAGCGCGGGGTCGTCCTCCGGCTTCCGGCGGAGAGGTTGTTCGGCCGGCGCAGCGACCGATTGCGTCACGACCGCACGCGCTTCATCGAGGAGTTCGGCGCCGCGGTGGGGCGCTTCAACGTCGGGTGCCGGATCCGCCTCCACCTCGACCTCTCGCGCGGCTCCGACCTGGTCTCCGCGCACGACCTGGGATCGCGGCGGGTGCACGCCATCGTTGCCGCCGTTCGCCGGCCCGGGATGGAGTATCGGACGCAGCTCAGCACGGAGATCGTGGTCCGGGAGAACACCGAGGAGTGGGACTTCACGGGGGCGGAGCCGAACCGCTCGGTCTTCGAGTTCTACATGTCGCCGTGACGATCAGGTCGCGGCCGGCTTGAGGGCGGCGGAGACGCGACGGAGCCACCGGCGCGAGGCTTCGTCCTGCGCCACGGGCAAGCGGCCGGTGGCCGTCGCCTCGAGCACGAGGCGGCCGGAGCGCGCGTCGGGGGACTCGGGCGCCTCGAGGAGCGCCAGGTAGGCATCGTCGAGCCTTCCCATCATCACCAGTGCCTCCGCCCGCTTCGGTTCGACCACCGTCGGGTCGATGCCGAGCGCACGGGCCGCGTCGAGGAGGTCGAGGGCTTCGGCCGGCCGGTCTTCGTGAAGCAGGAGCGCGGCGAGCCGCACGTTCACGCCGCCGTCCGCGGGGCAGACTTGGTGGGCGGTGCGGTACTGATCGATCGCGCCGGCGACGTCGCCGGACTCGAGCTTCAGGCGGGCGAGCAGGATGCGGGCCTCGACCTGGGCGGGGTTCGCCTCGAGGGACTTCTCCAGGCAGCGCCGGCCGGCGCGGCGATGGCCGAGGAGGACGAGGGCGCGGCCGAGGCCGAGAAACGCGACCGGGCCGGTGATCCCGGGCTCGGGGGGGATGGCGGTCAGGCGATGCTCGAACGTCCGGAGGCGGGCGTACGCGTGGAACGCGTCGCGGTGCCGGCCGAACTTGGCGAACAGGTGCCCCAGCACGAAGAGCAGGTTCGGCGTCTCGCCGAAGCGCGCCAGACCCTCTTCGGCGAGCGGCAGGGCGAGCTCCGGCGAGCCGGCCCGGTCGTGCTCGACCGCGAGGAGCGCGAAGACCTCGCTCGCGAACGAGAGGATCCTCGCCTCTTCCGGGTCCATCGCGCGGAGGAGCCGGGCCGCGAACTCGAGCGCGGCTCGGGCGTCGTCGAGCCGGCCGTCGAGGCGGCGGAGGAAGTCGCCGAACTTGTACCAGGAGTACGCGTGCTCGGGGTGTGCCGCGACCTGGCGCAGGAAGAGTCGCTCGTTGCGACGGTCCTTGTCCCGATCGGCGCATCGCTCCTTCAGGTAACCGTCGTGCCCGATCACGACCGCGTCGAGCGGCGCGAGCCGCCGTCCCGTGCGTCGCGCGTACTCGAGGAGGTCGGGGATCGCCTGCTCGTGGATGAAGTAGCGGAAACGGATCGACGGGTCGTTGCGGAACAGGCGCGCGATCCCGCACACGTGCTGGCGGCCGTCGCCCAGGTCGTTCTCGAACCGCAGGTAGTACCCGGCGACGTCGTCGGCGCGAACGGCGGCGCGGAGGGCGGCGCGGCTGCGGGGTTCGAGCCATTCGTCCGCGTCGAGGACGAGGATCCACGGCATCGTGGCCGCGGCGAGCGAGACGTTCCGGACCTCCGAGAAGTCGTCGGCGAACGAGTGGTCGATCACGCGCGCCCCGAACCGGCGTGCGACCTCGCGCGTGCCGTCGGTGGAGCCGGTGTCCACGACGATGATCTCGTCGACGACGCCGCGGACCGACTCCAGCATGCGGGGGAGGAGCTCCTCCTCGTCCTTCGCGATCACGCAGAGAGAGATGGAGGTCATCGCAGGGTTCCCTTCGAACGATCCGAGTCTCACCGGACTTCATCGGCAAGAATCGAGCCGCTTCCGAAGTCGGACTCGGACGGGAGCGAACTGCGACACGAAGGGAAGGACTCTTCTCGGGCGCCCCGTTCGAGGGCTGAAGAGGAAGCGATTTCGCTTTGCGAGGGCGTTGTTTTCCGAATGGCCTCAAGTGGTCGGCGTCCGCGTGTCGAATGCGAAATGCAGTTCGACCCGGGCCGGGCGCGTGACCGCGTCCGGCTCGAGAGACGGAAGAAATGGCCAACCAGCGAGACACAGCCGCACCGCCGTTCGACGCGGTCCCCTCGCCCGACGACGCGCCCGAGGCCGTCGCCGAGAAGGGGTCCATGTTGCGCCGCGTCAAGCTGCCTCGCGGGGCGTGGATCGCACTGTTGGTCCTCGCCGCCGGGTTCGGCCAGGGCATCGGACTCGCGTTGTTCTTCGGCGGGGCTCACGGTCGCTTGAGCGAGCCGGACGCGGTTTCGTCCGAAAAAGAGCCGTCGCACGAGAGCGAGGCGGCCGCGGACGAAGCATCCCGGCCCGCCGCTTCCGCCGACGCGGAACCCGGCCTCCCTCGTGAGCTCAAGCTCGCCCGGGAACGACTCCAGGTGGGGGACGCGGCCGGTGCGAGGAGGATGGCCGCCGACTTCCTGCTGCGACACGACGGCCTCGAGTACGAGGAGACTCGTTTCGCGGTCAACGCGTACGCCTTGCTCGCCGACGTGCTGCGCTCGGAGTACGAGAAGTCGCTCGGGGAGGAGCCGCGTTGATCCTCGGTGCGTTGCTCGTCCTGGCTCTGGTCGCCGGAAATCCGGAGCGACTCATTCCCTCGCAGCCGGAGGTGGTCCATCACCCCCGGCAGGACGGAGAGGTCGTGCTGACGGTTCGCGCGCGGGACGTCGACGTCAAGGCGATCCTCGAGCGGATCGCCGCCCTGAACGTCGTGACGATCGCCGTCGAGCGTTCGGCGGAGCCGATCCTCCAGACGACCGTCGTCACCATCGATCTCCACGAGCGGGACGTGGAGCTGATCGTCGACCTGCTCGTGGCGGCGGCCGGCGTCGACCTCTCCGTCGATCGCGGGACCTACCGCGTCGTGGCGCCGCCGCTGCCCGGTGAGACGCGCCCGCGCGTCCACGAGCGCTTCCTTGCCGAGCGGTTCTACAACCGGGCGCTGACGTGGCGCTCGGCCGGCGAGGTGTCGGCGCAGGCGCTGCGCGGCATCGCGGAGCTCGGCCGCCAAAGCAAGGACCCGATCGCCGCGACGACCGCGTACGAGACGCTGCTCACGCGCTTCCCGACCTCCGAGGCGGCGCAGGGGGCGGAGCTCCTGCTCGCGGACCAGTTCGCCGAGCTGGGGGACTGGGATCGGGCCCGGCGCGTGCTGCATTCGTTCCTCGATCGGTGTCCGGTCGAGTCGATGCGCGAGCAGGCGCTGCGGCGCCTCCTTGTCCTGTTGCTCGCGCGCGAACGGTTCCGCGAGATCGAGGACCTCCGCGATCCGCTGCTCAAGCTCAAGACCATCGAGGAGCCGACGCTGGCCGCGATCGGCGAGGCCGCGCTCGCGATGGTCGAGACCGGGAACGCGGAGTCGGCGATCCGCTTCGTGAACGAGATCTGGCGGGCCGCCCCGATCGGCCGCTCCGCCCTCGGCCCGGTGCTCGCATGGGCGATGATCGAGCAGCGGAACCCCGATCACGAGTCGGCGTCGAGGATCCTCGATCACTCGTTGCGGGCGATCGAGATCGATCACCAGTCGCCGATGGCATTGATCGCCTTCGCGCAGCTCGCGCAGCGGCTCGGTCGGTCGACGGAGTCGCTCCTGTTCGCGACGGCGGCGGTGCGGCACGCGGATGCTCGAACCACCGTGAGGCGGCGCGGGTTCCAGGTGCTGGCCGACGTCTACGCGCGCATCGGGCTCGATCGCCGGGCGCGTCGGAACCTGTTCGAGGCGGAGCAGCTCTGCGACGACGACGAGGCGGCCCGGCTCGCGCTTCGGTCGGCGGAACTGGCGCTCGAGGCCGGGGAGCCGGAGCAGGCACGACTCCTGTTCCAGGAGAACCTCCGCTTCGAGTCGGTCCGCGTCGACGCGGAAATGGGGATCGCCCGAGCTCTGCTCAGCGCCGGCGAACCGACGCGGGCGCTGTCGGTGGTGCGCCGCCTGTTCGAGGATGCCGAGCTTCCCGCGCGCGTCGAGGACCCGTTGATCGAGCTCGGGGCCGACTGCCTCGAGGAGATGCGCGAGTTCGAGCGGGCACGCCGGCTCCTGTTCGGCGACAAGTCCGCGCTCGTCGAGGAGAGATCGCGATGATTCGCCTGGTCACGACCGCGCTGTGTCTCCTGGCCGGAGGGCCCTTCGAGGGCGAGACGCCGCCTCCGGCGCCGGTCCTCGGTCCGCCGCCGGCGACGCGGCCGGCGACCGCCGAGCCGAATGCAGCCGCGAACGAGGCGGTCCCCGCGCCGATCGAGATCGATCTCGACGACGCGCCCGAGGAGACCCTTGCGAACCCGGTGGCGGCGCCGGTACCCGAGGAGCCGGCGCCCGATGCCGGCGCGGGAGCCACGCAGGGAGCGAAGGAAGACGTGGCGGATCTCGACCCCCGGCTTCACGAGGCGGTCGTGTCCGTCCTCGAGAAGCAGGTCGAGGACCTGAAGCGAACGGCGAACGCCCTCGCGACCCGGGATGCCGAGAGCATGCAGATCCTCGACGCGATCGAAGGCGTCGACGACGAGCTCGAGGCGCTCGGGGTGAGCTCGGATCGCGCCACGCAGGTGCGGCAGCTCTCCCACGAGGTTCGCTCCCTCCGCGCGCGGCTGCAACTCATGGAGCTCCGCGCGCCGACCATCGATCCGTCGGCGAAGTCCTCGGTCCTCAGCGCCCCGCAGAACGAGGTGCTCCATCCGCCGACGCGAGTCGAGATCCCGAGGATGGAGCTCCAGGGACGCTCGCGCTTCCCGTCCCGGGAGGCGGTGATCGCCTTCCAGGACGGCGAGATCGACGTCGTGATCGGCACCATCGAGGGATTGAACCTCGGCCGCGTGACGCCCGAGGCGCTCTACGCGTACGGTTCGGCCCTGCTCGAGCGCGGGCGGTTCGACGAGGCGCGCGACGTCTTCGGACGCTTCGAGCGGATCAACGATCGACCGACGTTGAAGGAAGGGGTCGCGCGGCAGCTCGAGCGCATGGAACGACTGGCGGCCGGCTTCTACACGCCGCCGACCGCAACCGGAGAGAAGGAACGATGATCGACACCGGACTCGACCGCACCGCCGAACTTCGTGAGGCGTTCGGGGCGTTCACCGACGTCGCCGAGCGACTGAGCTCCGCGTACGAGAGCCTGCGCGGCAGCGCGTCGCGCCTCGACCGCGAGCTGGCGGACGCGAACGCGCGCCTCAAGGCGCAGGTCGGCGAGCTCGAGAACCTCTCGGGATCCCTCGCCGCGGTGCTGCGCGCGATCCCGTGCGGCGTCGTGGTCGCCGGGCGCGATCGCGTGCTCTTGATGGCGAACCCCGCCGCCGAGGCGATCCTCGGCCGCAAGGGAACGAGCCTCATCGGCCGTTCCGCCGACGAGATGGCCGACGACGACGACCAGCCGCTGCTCGTCCTCTCCGGCGGCCCGCGATCGACCGAGGAGCGCGTCCTGTGCGTCGGCGGGCGATCCCGGATCGTCGACGTCAGCGTCGTGCCGGTCCACGACGCCGAAGGGACGGAGCTGGGGCTCGTCGAGGTGCTGACCGATCGCACCGAGCTGAAGGCGCTGCGCCTCGAGGTCGAACGGCTCGATCGGCTCGCCGAGCTCGGCCGGGTCGCCGCCATCATCGCGCACGAGATCCGCAACCCGTTGTCCGGCATCCGCGGGTTCGCGGGAATGCTCGTGCGCCACTTCGAGCAGGAGTCGAACGGTGGGCCGGAGGCGCCGCTTCGATGGGCGCGTCGGATCTGCGAGGGCGTCGAGCGCGCGGACGAGATCATCGACAACGTCCTGTTCCTCGCGCATCCGCGCCCGATGAAGGTGCACGACTTCGACGCGGAGGCGTTCCTCTGCGAGGCGTACGAGAGCGTCGCGCGCGCCGGCACGGCACGGTGCCAAGAGATCGATGTCTCGATCGACGTGAGCCCGAGGAACCTCGTCGTCCGCGCGGACCGCTCCCGTCTCCAGCAGGCGTTGGCGAACCTGGTGCAGAACGCGATCGAGGCGTGCTCCGGGCCCGGCCGCGTCGTGCTCTCGGCTCGGCTCCGGCGCGGACGGCTCGAGCTTGCCGTCACGGACTCCGGTCCGGGGATCGCGGACGAGGCGGTCACGCGGCTGTTCGAACCGTTCTTCACGACCAAGACCGAAGGCTCGGGGCTCGGTCTGGCCCTCGTCCACCGCGTCGCCGAGCTCCACGGCGGATCCATCGACGTTCGCCGGGGGTTCGGCACCGGCGCGTCGTTCGTGCTCGTGCTCCCGCTCCACACCGACTCGAAGGAAGCCAACGCGTCATGATCCGAAGCGCCATCATCGCCGACGACGATCCGCTGTCGCGGGACTTCCTCGCCGAGTTCCTCGAGATGAAGGGGATCGACGTCCGCGCCACGAGCGACGCGGTGCAGGCGTTCCGCCTCTTGTGCGAGGAGAGCGCGGACCTGGTGATCACCGACTTGCGCATGCCGGGCGACGACGGGCTCGCCCTGCTGCGCCGGATCCGCGCGTCCGGCCGCGACGTACCGGTGGTCGTGATCACCGCGTATGGTTCGGTCGAGACCGCGGTCCTGGCGTTGAAGGAAGGCGCGCTCGACTTCCTCACGAAGCCGCTCACGCCGGAGCGGATCGAGGACGTCCTGGAGCGCGTCGAGGCCAACGGGATGGTCGCGGAGCCCGCGGCCGACCGGCCCTGCCTGAAGCCGCGCCACGACTTCTCGCTGATCGGCAAGAGCGCGTCGCTTCAGCAGCTCGTCGATACCGCGATCCGCGTCGCCCGTTCGCGCGCCACCGTGCTCATCACCGGCGAGAGCGGAACGGGCAAGGAGCTCTTCGCTCGCCTGCTTCACAACGAGGGCCCGCGGCACCAGAAGCCGTTCGTGCGCGTGAACTGCGCCGCCCTTGCCGAATCGCTGCTGGAGAGCGAGCTGTTCGGTCACGAGAAGGGCGCGTTCACCGGCGCGGTCGCGCGGCGGGCCGGACGATTCGAGCTTGCCGACGGCGGGACACTGTTCCTCGACGAGATCGGCGAGACGAGCCCGGCTCTGCAGGCCAAGCTCCTGCGCGTGCTCGAGGAGCGCGAGTTCGAGCGCGTCGGCGGCGTGACCACGCTGTCCTGCGACGTGCGGGCGGTCGCGGCGACGAACCGCGACCTGGAGAAGGAGATCACCGAGGGCCGGTTCCGCGAGGACCTGTTCTACCGCTTGCGGGTGGTGCAGCTCCGCATCCCGCCGCTGCGCGAGCGGCGCGAGGACGTGGAGCCGCTGGCGCGGCACTTCCTCGAGCGCTACGCGCGCGAGAACGGCGCGCGGGTGCGCGGGATCTCGGAGCGGGCGCTCGACGTGCTGCGTTCGTACTCCTGGCCGGGCAACGTGCGCGAGCTCGAGAACACGATCGAGCGCGCGGTCGTGCTGGACTCGGCCGAGGTCCTGGAGCCGGAGCACGTCGACGTGCGCGCGCCGGAGTCCGGCCCGGACGTGTCGCGCAACGTCGGGTTCAGCCTGGAGAACGTCGAGCGAGCGCTGATCCTGAAGACGCTCGAGAGCACCGGCAACAGCCGCAAGGAAGCGGCGCGGATCCTCGGCGTGACTCCGCGCACGCTCACGAACAAGATCGCGCGGTACCGCGAGCTCGGCATCCACGTTGGACCGCCGCGCCGCCGCGTCCCCGTGCTGAAGGGAGCAGAGTCGTGACGGACCAACACATCCAGCTCGTGGCTCGTGCGATGGACGGACTCGCGGTCCGGCACCGCGTCGTGGCATCGAACCTCGCCAACCAGAGCACGCCCGGCTACAAGCGGCGTGACGTCGAGTTCGAGGACCAGCTCGAACGCGCGATCAAGGGCGGCAGCTTCGAGCCGACGGTGACGATCGACCGGTCGGAAGGAAGCGCCGACGGGAACAACGTGGTCCCCGAGGACGAGATCGGGATCCTCACGCGCCTCGAGATCGTCTACCGCCTGCTCTCGCGCGACGTGTCCCACCAGGCGCGCCTGATGCGCGATGCGATGACCGGCGGCCGAGGCTAGACCGATGGGATCGATGAAAGCGTTTCGTGCCCTCGACATCGCCGGCGCCGGCATGACGGCCGAGCGGCGGCGCCTCGAAGTGATCGCGGGGAACATCGCCAACGTCCACACGCTCCGCGGCGAGGACGGCGGACCGTTCCGGCGCCGCGAGATCCTGTTCAAGACCGTGTTGGACGGGACCGGCGGGCTCGAGGGGAAAGTGCCGTCGGTCGAGGTCGCGGACATCGTCACCGACCAGTCCGACTTCCGCCGGGTCCACGACCCGGGCCATCCGATGGCGGACGACGAGGGCTACGTCGCGATGCCGAACGTCGACATGGTGTTCGAGATGGTCGACATGATGGAAGCGATGCGCGCGTACGAGGCCGACCTCCGCGTCGCCCGGGCGTTCCGGCAGATGGTCGATTCGGCGCTCGAGATCGGGAGGTAGCGATGAGCATCGAACCCATCGGGGGCATTCGGCCCCCCCGTGACCTGGATGCGAGCGCCCGGCCCGCCGCCGGCGGCGGGTCGTTCGGAGAGGTCCTCAAGGGACTGATGGTCGACGCGAACCAGGCCCATCACGAGTCCGATCAGCTCGTCGAGTCGCTCGCCAAGGGCGAACCGACCGACGTGCATGAGGTGATGGTCGCGATGACCGAGGCGGATCTGTCGTTCCGGCTGCTCCTCGAGGTGAGGAACCGGCTGATCGATGCCTACCAAGAGGTCCAGCGGATGCCGGTGTAGGCGTCATCGATCCCGACCGGGGACGACGACGAGGGCGACGAGTGACGCGAACGAGGAGCCGGCGACGGTCGGGACCACGAACCGACGGCCGGCAGTAGCCGCGCGATGGCGCGAGGAGACGTTGAATTGAAGGAGCTGTGGCGACAGCTCGTGGCGATCTGGAGCGGGGGCACCCCGAGCCAACGAGTCATGGCCTCTCTCAGCGGGGTCGTGGCGGTCGTCGGCGTCGTCGCGTCGATCTACCTGGCCACGCGGCCCGATTTCGCGCTGCTCTTCGGGAACCTGGAGCCGACCGACGCCGCGATGATCGTCGAGCAGGTGCGGGACGCCGGTGTCGTCGCCGACGTCCGCGACGGCGGGCGCTCCGTCTACGTGCCGCGCGACCGCGTCTCGGAGATGCGGATGAACGCGTCGGCGGGGGGGCTGCCGCGCGGAGGCAACGAGGGCTGGGAGCTCTTCGACAACTCGACCTTCGGCGTGTCCGACTACGTGCAGAACATCAACTACCGCCGCGCCCTGCAGGGCGAGCTCGCCCGGAACATCGAGAGCTTCGAGGCGGTCGAGCGTGCCGCGGTCAACATCTCCCGGCCGAAGCGCTCGCCGTTCGTCGGCGACGACACGCGCCCCAAGGCGTCGGTGATCGTGCACACGCGGGGGAGCCGAACGCTCTCGGCCGAGAACGTCCGCGCCATCACGCACCTCGTGTCCGGCGCGGTCGAGGGCCTGCCCGCCGACGAGGTCCGCGTCGTCGACGGTCGCGGCCGACTGCTCACCGACGGGGAGAGCGACACCCTCGCCGCCGCCGCCGACAAGCAGCTCGAGTTCCGCGTCCGCGAGGAGGAGGTGCGTCGCGAGCGCGCGCAGGCGATGCTCGACCGGATGCAGATCAAGGCGGACGTTCGCGTCGCGGTCGAGGTCGAGTTCCAGAACATCCGTGAGACCTCCGAGCTGTTCGAGCCCAAGGGCACCGTCCTGTCGGAGACGGTCCAGAGCCGCACGATGAAGCCGGCGGGGTCGTCCGCCGGTCCGGCCGGCACCGAGGCCAAGATCAGCGGCGTGGCGGCGTCGAGCGGCGGACCGATGCCGACGGAAGAGAACGACGAGACCACCACGACGACGTACGGGACCGGTCGTCGGGTGACGAGCCAGGACATCCAGTCGCCACGCGTCCGCCGCCTCGCGGTCAGTCTCGTCGTGCACGCCGATCACAACGATCGCCTGAGCGAGATCGAGGAGCTGGTGAAGGCGGCCGTCCTGTTCGACGAGACGCGCGACGACCAGCTTCGCTCGATGGTGCACGAGTTCACCGTCGGGGACGTGGTCGAGGCGCCGGTGGACGAGGGCGTCCCGTGGATCGTCCAGGTGGTGCTCGAGCGCGTGGTGCAGGTCGCCGGCGTGCTCGGAGCGCTCTTCCTGCTGTTCCGCATGCTGAGGGGCGCCGAGTCGAAGCGCGTCGCGCGCGAAGCCGTGGCGTCGATCCCGAGCCCGACGTCCGCGCTGGCGGCCGAGCGCGTCGAGCCCGAGGCGGTCGAAGAGATCTTCAGCGGGGCCTCGCTCAAGGAGTCGGTGAGGTCGACCATCGAGTCGGACCCGGGCACCGCCACGCGCGTGCTGCGGTCGTGGCTGAAGGGTGAGGCGAACTGATGCCGTCCACCGGAGCCGAGAAGGTCGCGTCGTTCCTGCTGACGCTCGATCGGTCGACCGCCGCGCGCCTGCTGAAGCGGCTGCCCGACGTCGATCGTCAGACCGTCACGCAGTCGCTGGCCGGCATGACCGACGTTTTCATCACCCGCGCCGCGCAGGATGCTCTCCACCGGGAGTTCCGCGAGTCGATGCTCACCAGCGAGGGATCCGCGCTCGCGACCGAGGACATCTGCCACCTCCTGAACGAGGCGCTCGGCCCGGAGGCCGAGACGATCGCGGATCAGGTCGGGTCTCAGGACCGCTGCGAACGTGCGCGCGCCGAGCTCGAGCGCCTCGACGACCAGTCGCTCGCGTTCGTCTTGACCGGCGAGCATCGCCAGGCGGTCGCGCTGGTCCTCCTCGAGGTCGGCGCCGAAGCGGCGGCCGGCGTCCTGCCGCGCCTGCCCGGCGACCTCCAACAGGACCTCGTGGAGCGGATGATCGCGATGAAGCGCCCCGCCGAGGAGCTCATCACGGACGTGCTGGAGGCCGCGGTGCACAAAGCGCGCGCGGTCAAGACGACCGGCGCGCGCGGCCCCGAGCGGAACAAGCTGAAGGCGGTGGCGACGATCCTGAACCGCTTCCCGGAGGAGGTCCAGCAGAACCTCCTGATGAACCTCGAGGCCAACGATCCCGTGCTCGCGCAGAAGGTCCGCGAGCAGATGTTCACGTTCGAGGACCTGATGAAGATCGGCGCGCGCGACGTCCAGAAGCTCCTGTCGGGGGTCGACACCAAGCTCCTCGCCACCGCGCTCAAGGGGGCCACCCCGGAGGCGACGATCTTCCTGCTCGGGAACGTGTCCAAGCGCACGCAGGATCGCGTCCGCGAGGAAGGCGAGACGATGGGCGCGATCCGGCTCTCCGAGGTGAAGCAGGCGCAGCAGGAGATGGCCGCGGTCGCCCGGGATCTGATCCAGCGCGGCGACATCACGTTCTCCGCGAGCGGGGAGGACGACCTTGTCGGCTGACCTCCGCGTCCGCTTCGTCGTTCCGCCGTCCGCGATCCGGCTCCACGAGCGGCTCGAGGACCCTCGGCGGCAGAAAAGGAAAGGCGCCGCACGGGCGTCGACCGATGAGTCGACGTCGAGCGACGAGCCCCCCGTCCCTCCCACCCCGGAAGGCGCGCCGCCGGCTCCCGAGCCCGTCGCCCCGCCGGCCCCGGCCGCCGCGCAGCCGCCGCCGGGCCCGACCGAGAAGCCGACGCCGGACTGGGCGCATCAACAGCGCCGGTTCGACGAGCTCGTACGGCGGGTCGATGCGGCCGTCGATCGGCTCGGAGAGCGGATCGAGTCCGAGCTGCGGAAGCTGTCGGACGAGATCGTCGGCCTCGCCGTCGAGATGGCCGAGCGCGTCGTCGGCGCCGCGGTCGCGGAGGGCCGCGTCGATCTCGCCGGCGCCGTGGAGGAGGCGATCGGACGGGTGTGCGAGGGGCTGCGTGGTCGGAAGGACGTGGTCGTGCGCGTCGCGCCGGACGACTTCGAGACGCTGAAACGCGTCCTCGCGGAGCGCCTCGACGAGCCGGAACGGTTCCGCTTCCTCGAGGACGCGTCGCTCGCGCCGGGGACGTGCGAGCTCGAGTGCGAGATGCGGCGGGTGCACGTCGATCTCCTGCGGGAGATCGAGCGGTTGCGCCACCACGTCGGCATGGGGGAGGGCTCCGATGCGGGCTGAGCGCATCTTCGACTTCGGTCCGGTTCGCGGGCGGCTCGCGCGCTACCGGCGGTTCACCGCCGAGGGGGCCGTCACGCGCGTGATCGGCATCACCGTCGAGTGCCGCGGACTGAACGTGCACCTCGGCGACCTGTGCGCGATCGAGACGCGCGACGGGAAGGAGGTCGACGCCGAGGCGATCGGCTTCAAGGAGGACACCACGGTGTTGATGCCGCTCGCGGACCTGCGGGGCATCGGCCCGGGAGCGAGCGTGCGCTCCCTGTCTCAGCGCCTCACCGTCCCCGCCGGCACCGCGCTGCTCGGTCGCGTCGTCGACGGGATCGGGCACCCGCTCGACGGTGGTCCGCCGGTCGAGTTCGGACCCCGGGTCTCCGTCTACCGCGCCGCGCCGTCGCCGGCGGAACGGCGCCCGATCCACGAGCCGCTCGTCACCGGCGTGCGGTCGATCGACGGCCTCCTGACGCTCGGAAAGGGGCAGCGCATCGGGATCTTCGCGGGAGCGGGCGTCGGAAAGAGCACGCTGCTCGGCGCGCTGGCGTCGCGGTCGCGCGCCGACGTGACCGTGATCGGGCTCATCGGCGAGCGAGGGCGCGAGGTGTACGACTTCGTGCGGGAGTCGCTCGGAGACGAAGGGCTCGCGCGGTCGGTCGTGGTCGCCGCGCCGTCCGACGCGCCGCCGCTGCAGCGGCAGAAGGCGCCGTTCACCGCGACCGCGATCGCGGAGTCGTTCTCCGACGTGGGCAAGGACGTCCTGCTCGTCATGGACTCCCTGACCCGGTTCGGCGCGGCGTCGCGCGAGATCGGCCTCGCTCTCGGCGAGCCGCCGACCGCCAAGGGATACCCGCCGTCGCTCTTCTCCGAGCTGCCGAAGCTGGTGGAGCGCGCCGGCAATTTCGAGCGCGGCAGCGTGACCGGCATCTACACCGTGCTCGTCGAAGGCGACGACCTCACCGACCCGGTCGCGGACGCGATCCGTTCGCTGATCGATGGCCACGTCGTCCTCGCGCGTTCGCTCGCCGAACGGGGCCATTACCCGGCCGTCGACGTGCTCGCGAGCGTGAGCCGGCTCATGCCGAACCTGGTCACCGAAGGCGAACGCGAGGCGGCGAACCGCTTCCGCCGTTCGCTCGCCGTCTATCGCGACCACAAGGACCTCATCGACGTCGGCGCCTATCGATCGGGCGCGGACGCGGAGGTCGATCGGGCGATCGCGTTGATGCCGCGCATGGATGCGTTCCTTCGTCAGGATCTGAGGAAGCCGACCCCTCGGACCGAGACCGTCCGCCTCCTCCAGAAGCTCGCCGGAGGCGACGAATGAAGGCCCGCGGCACGCTCCAGCGACTCATCGGCCTGCGCGGCCACGAGGAGAAAGTGCGCCGGCAGGCGCTCGGTCGCGCGCTTCGCGACGAGGAGGTCGTCCGAAACCGCGAGTCGAGCGCACGCGACGAGCTCGCGGCGGCGCGAAGGAACCTCGCGACGATGACCAGCGCGGCCTGCACGGGCGGCGAGCTCCGCCGTCGCCACGATCGCGTGCTCGGCATGGAGCGCGTCGTCGAGGCCCGAGTTCGAGACTCCGCCGCCGCCGCTCGGCGTCGCGTCCAGGCGGAGCAGGAGTACCTGATCGCTCGGCGCGACCGTCGCGCCCTCGAACGGGTCGACGAGACGCGAGCCCGCGAGCAAGCGGCCGAGCGCCGGCGGCTCGAACGGCGAGAGATGGACGAGGTGGCGATCTTCAGATTCGTGAGCGCGGAGCGCGCTCCGTTCGAACGGACCGAGGAGGAGTGATCGATGGCCGAGAAGAACGCCGTCAAGAACGCGGCGCGGATCGGTGCTTTCGTGTGCGGCGCGGTGTTCCTGTTCTCCGCTGGCCTCGTCGGGACGCTCGGTCTGCGAGGCAAGCTGACCGCCGCGTACCTCGGACCGCTGATCGGTCGCGAGTCGGACTTGTCGGACCTCGACCGGCTGCACGCCGAGCTGCAGGTCAAGACGCCCGGCCCGGGGGGCGCGCCCGCGCGCTCCGGAGCGGGGAGCGCGATGCCGGACGCGCCGCCGCTGATCATGCTCCCGTCGGTGGCGCTGCCGTCGCCGTTCTCGGGCAGCGAGACGCGCCAGCTCTTCCAGGAGCTCGAGGCGGCGCGCTCGGAGCTCACCGAGCGGGTGGCTCGCGTGCGACGTGAGGAGAAGGACCTCGAGATCGTCCGCGCCGACCTGAACCGGCGCTGGGACGAGTTGAACCGCCGCGAGTACGAGCTTCGCGAGCGGTCGCAGTCCGTTTCGGTCGAGCAGGACGAACTCGCGGACGATGCAGCGGCGAAGGCGCAGCGGCTCATGGGGGACGTGCTCGTCTTGAAGCAGTCCGAGATCGCGAACCTGAAGAGCCTCGCGGAGGACGTCCAGAAGATGCCGGCGACGGCCGCGGCGGCGCTCCTGCAGGAGAAACCGGCGGAGCGCGCGGCGTCGATCCTGACGTTCGTGAGCCCGCGCGAGTCGGCGAAGATTCTCGCTGCAATGCCCCCCAAGTTTGCATCGATGGTGACCGAGAAGATGTTGGCGATCCTCCATCCCGAGCAGGACGTTTCCGGAGACTCGAAGCCGTGACGGAAGAACAGAAGAAGACCGAGGACGCCGGCCCAACGACGCCGGGTCCACGAGGAAGAGGACTCCTCCTCCTGGTGGTGGGAACCGTGGTGTGCATCGGGAGCGCGGCCGTGGTGGGCGTCATCGCGTTCCCGGATACGCACGCCGAGGTCCACGACGAGGACGAGCAGGAGGAACGGCTGACCGTGCTCGTCCCGGTCCCCAAAGTGCTCGTCAACCTCGCGGAGAGCAATGGTCGCCGCCTCCTCCAGTCGACGCTGAGCCTCGAGCTCGAGACGACCCAGAGCGCGAACGAGGCGGAGAGCATCGAGGAACTCCTCCCGCGCGTTCAGGACGCGCTGATCAAGGTTCTGTCGTCGTTCAAGGAAAGCGACCTGGACGGCGCCTCGGCGAAGGAGTTCGCCCAGACTCGAATACGTGACCACTTGAACGGGACGCTGTTCGAGGACGCGCCCCGCCGCATCACCGGGGTCTACTTCACCGAGTTCGTGATCCAGTAGTGGGAGGGGAGCGATGTCGAAGGAGTTCCATCCCGAAGGAGTCCTGATCAGCCGGCGCAAGCGCGGCAATCGCGAGCCCCGGATCGATCCGCAGGATTTCCGCCAACCCACCCGGCCGCGCGGGATCCACCAGAAGGCGCTCAAGGTCATCGCGAACCGCTTCGGGTTCGCCATCGGTCACGCGCTCGCGAACTACCTGCGCGTGCCGGTCGAGGCCGACGTCGCTTCGGTGGAGATCATGCCGTTCGCGGACGCCGTCGAGCGCCTGGCCGAGAAGCCGTGGTGGATCCCGCTGGTCGCCCCGGACGACGACCGGTGCGTATTGATCCTCGACCACGTGCTGCAATGGAACATGATCAACCACCTCCTCGGAAACGAGCCGCGGGCCGACAAGGCCGCCTCGGCCGGGGAGGAGGAGGACGCCGAGACGACTGCGATCCGTCCGATCGACGTGGACGTGATCGGCCCGGTCAGCCGCGCGGCGCTCCGTACGTTCGTCGCCTCGCTCGTGAGGGAGTCGAGCGGCGTCTTTCGTGACGACCGCGAGCCGTTCACGATCGACGATGACCGGCGGGGCGAGGGACGCAGCCGGTTCATGCGGGGCTCGGATCGAGTGACGCGATTCTCGGTTACGCTGCGGGAGGGCCCCCGCGAGGCAGTGGTGGAGTTGCTCGCCGGAGAGGCCGTGCTCGCGCCGCTGCTCGAGGTCGACGACGGCGAACCGGTGGTGCCGAAGCCCGTCGACCGAACCGAGGTCGAGAACCTCGTGCGCGCGCTCGACGTGACGTTCGCGGCGCGCCTCGGGAACGCGTACGTCGACATGCGCGAGCTGATGGCGCTGAAGCCGGGCGAGGTTCTCGTCCTGGATCGCCGGGTCGGCGAGCCGCTCGAGCTGCTCGTCGGGTCGAAGGAGAAGTTCATGGGACAGCCGGGACGGTCGTCGGGGCGCAACGCGGTGCGGATTCTGAGTCGAATCGAAGGCGAGGTGGGCGGATGAGCAACGAGACGGACACGAACGACGAGGGATTTCCCGACGAGCCGATGGACGCCGACGTCTCGGTCGACGTCGCCGACGAGGGTGATTCCGATTCCCGCTCCGCCGCGCGCGCCGAACTTCCCGAGGTGCGCTCGACCGGGGTCTCGACGGACAAGGTCGCGTCGCTGGACCGCGTCTCGGATCTCAGCGTCCCGGTCTCCGTGGAGCTCGGGAGGACGACCCTCACGGTGCAGCAGATCCTCGAGCTGTCGCCCGGCGTCGTCGTCGAGCTCGATCAGTCGGCCGATGCTCCGGTCGAGATGTTCGTCCACGGCAAGTGCGTCGCGAAGGGTGAGATCGTCGTCATCGACGACTTCTACGGGGTCCGGATCACGTCCGTGCGGGAGCCGTGAAGGGGGGGCGGTTCGCGGGCCGAACGTCCGGCGCTCACGCCGCGTTGGCGGCCCCCTCGAGAACCTCCGCGGCGACCTCGGGGAGAACGGCCACGTCGATCTCGAGTCGTTCGAGCGAGCCCGGATCGAGCCCGTGGTCGATCGACATCTGGTTCCAGTCCGGCGGGTCGACCTGCGTCGCGGCATCGATCCGATGGACGATGCAGTCCGAGAGGTGAACCACGTCGCACATGCGACCGAAGTCGCGGGCGCCGATGCCTTGCGGGTTCTCCGGAGCCTGATCGTAAGCCAGGCTCGGATCGTGGTGGAGACGGATCCCATGCACGATCGTCTCGGGCAGCTTCCACTGCTGCGCGACCAGGGCGCCGACGTCCGAGTGTTGAAGGTCGAGCACGTCGAACTCCGCTTGGTAGTCGATTCCACCTTGCCGGTCCTTGGTCGCCTCGTGCAGGACGGAAACGACGGCCGGCGACAGGAACCGAGCGAGGATGAGCTTCCCGATGTCGTGGAGGAGCGCCACCGTCGCCGTTTCCGGCGGGAGCGGGCCGCGCACGCGCCGGCAGAGACTCTCCGCGGAGAGGGAGCACATCACGGAGTGCATCCACATCTCCCCTTCACGGATGTCGTACTCGGGCACGGCCCGTTTCAGGACGCGCGTCGCGGCGGCGGACACGGCGAGGAAGAGCACCGGGCCGAAGCCGAGACGAACGACCGCCTTGCGGACGGTCGTGATCGGCATGCTGGCCGCGTGCAGCGCGGAGTTCGTCGTCCTCAGGATCTGCGCGGTGAGCGCCGCATCGCGCTCGATGACCTCCGCGACCGCGCCGACGTCGAAACCGGGTTGCGCCAGGAGCCGCACGAGCTTCGCCGAGCTCTGCGGCAACGGCGCAAGGGCGCCGACCGTCTCGACGAGCGCATCGATGTCGATCATTTGGTTCCCCATTCTCAGAGACCTCTCCGAGCCGCCTCCCCCGCGGAGCGGCTCTGCATGCCTACCTGGAACGTTATCGGTCGATGGAGTTCGCGGACTTGGGGGCCGAAATCGAACAAGTTTTTCTGGCCCTTTCGAAGAGCACGTTTGCGTCGTTCCCGGACGAGGTGGGGTGACGTACGCGGTGCTCGGCCGCCCGCGCCGTCAAGGCGTGACCCCGAGTCTGCCGATGAACGACCACGTGTTCACGCAGCTTGTGGGGATCCTCGCAGCGGGTCCCTTCATCACGCCATTGGAGACGACGACCGTGCGATCCGTGACGATCCGGCAGAAGCTCTTTCTCATGACCGGCCTGAGCGCCGTGCTCCTCTTGGTTACCGGGGGGATCGGAGTCTGGAGCCTTGAAGAGATGATTCGGCGCCTCCATTCCGTCGAGGTGACGGGAGACGCCCTCCGCAACCACCTGGAGGCCGACCTGATGCTCGACCTGGTGCACGGTGACGTCCTCGCGCTTCTTCGCTCGCAGGAGGACGGCCACCGCCTCGAGCAGCGAGCCGCGCTCGACCGGCACCTCGACACCATCACCAACGTCGCGGCCCTGAACCGTGATCTTGCCCTGACGGGGAAGGTCGGGGACGCGCTCGAGCCGTTGGATCCCCTGTGGGTGCGGTACACGCATGCGGCCGCCGCGGTCGCCGACGTGGCAACGTCGAACGAGACCCTGGTCAAGCAACGGCTCGACGACTTCGAGGCGGCCTACGCCGAGGTCGAGCGTCGTTCGGGGGCGGTCGCGGAGCTGATCGAGGACGAGAACGATGCCGAGGTCGCGGCGGCGGAGTCGGATCAGGACGCCACCGAGGCGGCCTCGATCACGACGATCATCCTCAGCATCTTCATCCTCGTCGTCACGATGCACTTCCTGGGCACGAGCATCCGCCGTCCGCTCGCCAAGGTCTCCGCCCGCCTCCGCGAGGTCGCGGCGGGCGACGGGGACCTGACGGCACGAGTCGACTACGCCGCTGGCGACGAGATCGGCGAGCTGGCCCGCAACTTCAATACGTTCGTGGAGAAGGTCGACCACACCGTGTCGGAGATTCGGGAGAACGCAGGCTCGCTCGCGGCGGCGGCGGAGGAGCTGGCCGTCGTGAGCCGCCAGTTCACCGAGAGCAGCGAGACGGGGAGGTCCCAGTCGAACCGGGCGTTCTCGGCGGCCGAGGGCGTCAGTGCGCACGTGACCAGCGTCGCGTCGAACGTCGACCAGTTGTCGGCGGCGATTCGAGAGATCGCGAGCAACGCGGCCGAGGCGTCCACCGTGGCGAGCCAGGCCGCCTCGCTGGCGCGGAACGCGAATGAGACGGTGGAGCAGCTCGGTCAGGGAAGCGCGCACATCGGCGAGGTGCTGCAGTCGATCACCGCGGTCGCCCAGAAGACGAATCTCCTCGCGCTGAACGCGACGATCGAGGCGGCGCGCGCCGGCGAGGCCGGAAAAGGGTTCGCGGTGGTGGCGAACGAAGTGAAGGAGCTCGCCAACCAGGCCGCGGTCTCGACCGACGACATCGGCCGGCGCATCGAGGGCGTGCAGGACCACATCACGAAGGTGGTCGACGCGATCGAGCGGATCTCGCAGGTGGTCGAGCAGATCAACGAACGCCAGTCCAGCATCGCCAGCGCCGTCGAGGAGCAGAGCGCCGTGGCGAACGACATGGGACGGTCGGTCCAGAGCGCGGCGAGCGGCGCGAGCGAGATCTCGTCGCTGATGGAATCCGCGGCGCGCACGTCCGAGTCAGCGAATCAGGGCGCGGCGGAAGCGGCGCAGGCGGCCGAGGAGGTGGCACGGATGGCGGCGACTCTCCAGCACCTCGTCTCGCAGTTCCACTGCTCCGAGCGTTCCCAGGCCCCCTCTTGGTCGGAGGGGCAACCGGACGAGCTCGCCTCCCCGTGGAACGCGAACGGCGGCTCGACCACCGTGTCGTCGAGGTCGAGCCCGGCCGCGAACCGGAGCCCCGGACCCGCGCGCGAGTCGTCGCGCGAGGTGGAGCCGATGTTCAAGGTCTGACCCGGACCAGGTCGCCGGACGCGAGCGCCGTCCGTCGATTCGTCGCGATCCCGGTCTCAAGGCGAACCGCGCGGCGAGCCGAAGTAGGCGACGCGGTCCTGCTTGCCGAGCAGTCCCATCACGTTTCCAACGAAGGGCGGGTCAGCTGAGATGGACGAGATCATCACCGAGTTCCTCATCGAGAGCGCCGAGGGGCTCGACCAGGTGGACCAGGACCTCGTCGCGCTCGAGGAGGATCCGGCGAATCCGGACACGATCGGCCGCCTGTTCCGGGTGATCCACACGATCAAGGGGACGTCCGGCTTCCTCGGGTTCGAGAAGCTCGAGCACGTCGCTCACGTGGGAGAGACTCTGCTGAGCCTCCTCCGCGACGGCGCGAAGTCCGTCGACGTGGCGACGATCACCGGGCTGCTCCACATGGTCGACGCGGTCCGCAAGGTCCTCCGGAACGTGGAAGGAACGGGCGCCGAGGGGGACGAGGCGCACGAGGACGTGGTCGAGGAGCTGACCCACCTCGCGCAGCGTGGCCGGGGGGCGGCCGCGCCGAGCCCGATCGCGCCGGCTCCGCCCGCGACGGCCGCGGAGGCCGCGGCGGACGCGGAGGACGCGGAGGACGAGCCCGAGGCGGATGACGAGCGGCCGGTGGAGACTCACCGACCGGCCTCGGTCCCCGAGGCACCGGCGCGCCAACCACCCGCGGCGGCCAGGCCCGCGGCGTCGGCGGAGTCGGGCAACTCCGGCGGCAGCTCTGTCTCCAACTCGTCGGTGCGCGTCACGATCAACCTGCTGGACGACTTGATGCGTCTCGTGGGCGAGCTCGTGCTCGCCCGCAACGAGATCCTCCAGCGCTGCAAACCGGAGCAGAAGCAGAGTTTCCAGCAGTTGAACATCGTCACCTCCGAGCTGCAGGAGGCGGTGATGAAGACGCGCATGCAGCCGATCCAACAGATCTGGAACAAGCTCCCGCGCGTCGTTCGCGACCTGTCGAACGCGTGCGGCAAGAAGGCGCGCCTCGAGCTCGAAGGCAAGGACACCGAGCTCGACCGGTCCCTCCTCGAGTCGATGAAGGACCCGCTGACGCACATCGTTCGAAACGCGATCGACCACGGCATCGAGAAGCCGGAGGATCGCCTTCGCGCCGGCAAGCCCGAGGAGGGATGCCTGCTGATGCGGGCGTTCCACGAGAGTGGACAGGTCATCATCGAAGTGACGGACGACGGCCGCGGGATCGACGCCGAGAAGGTCCGGGCCAAGGCGGTCGAGAAGGGGCTCATCACGGCCGAGGCGGCGCTCGCGATGGAGGAGCGCGAGGCGATCAACCTGATCTTCGCGGCCGGCCTGACGACCGCCGCGCAGGTCACCAACATCTCCGGCCGCGGCGTCGGCATGGACGTCGTCAAGTCGAACATCGAGAAGATCGGCGGTCTGGTCGAGCTGTCGAGCCAGTTCGGATCGGGCACCACGCTTCGGATCAAGATCCCGCTGACGTTGGCGATCATCCCCGCGCTCATCGTGTCCTGTCGCGGCGAGCGCCTGGCGATCGCCCAGGTGAATCTCGTCGAGCTGGTGCGCCTCTCGGACCGCGGCGAGGCGGGCGGCATCGAGATGGTCGGCGACGCTCCGGTCTTTCGGCTGCGCGGGCGCCTCCTGCCGCTGGTCTTCCTGAGCGAGGTGCTCGAGATCGAGTCGCGCGAGCCGGACCCGACGACGGTTGCCGACTCGAACGTCGTGGTCGTCCAGGCCGACGGCTGCCTGTTCGGGATCGTCGTGGACGAGATCCGCAACACGGAGGAGATCGTCGTCAAGCCGCTGGGAAACCACCTGAAGGACGCGCGCATCTACGCCGGCGCGACGATCATGGGGGACGGGCGGGTCTCGCTGATCCTCGACGTCATCGAGATCGGGCGGCAGCGCCGGCTGATGAACGAGCGCGTGAACTCGACCGCCGTCACGAAGGTGAGCACCGAAGCCGCGGGCGGTCAGTCGCTCGTGATCTTCACGCTGGACGAGCGGCACCGCATGGCGGTCCCGCTCGAGCACGTGGCGCGGCTCGAGGAACTCCCGCTCGAGGACGTCGAGTGGACGGGCGAGCAGTCGGTCATCCAGTACCGCGGCGAGATCATGCCGCTCATCCTGATCGCGGACGTGCTCGAGGGACGATCCTCCTGGCGTTCGGTGACGGACAAGCGATCCGTGCTCACCGACGGCAACCAGATCCCCACGATCGTCGTTTTCCACGGCGAGCGACGAGTCGGGCTCGTCGCCCGCCGGATCATCGATATCACCCAGGCGCCGGTCACGTCGCGAAGCGAGCCCGCGCGGCCGGGAGTGATCGAGAGCATCGTGATCCAAGGACGCGTGACGGAGGTTCTCGACGTCCCGGTGGTCGTCCAGGCCGCGACCGGTGAACGTGCGCTCGAGGCGTTCGCGATAGGAGTCGAATCGTGAGCGGGTACGAAGTCCAGCAGATCTGCGTCGTCCGGGTCGGGCCTCATCTGCTCGGCATACCCGTCATGGAGGTCTCCGAGTTGAGGCGGCACTCGGAGCTGACCCACGTGGCGCGCGCCCGGAGCGTCGTCAAGGGTCTGATCAACCTCCGCGGGCAGATCGTCACCGCTTTCGACATGCGGCGACGGCTCGGCCTGCCGGAACGCGAACCGCACCAGTTCGCGATGAGCGTCGTCATGCGGTCCCGCTCGGGTGGCGTCTGTCTGCTCGTCGATCGCATCGACGACGTCGTCGAGGTGGACGCCTCGACGTTCGAGCGGCCTCCCGAGACGCTGAGCGCGTCGGTCCGCGACGTCGTCCGCGGCGTCCACAAGCTCGAGGGGCGGCTGCTGCTGGTGATCGACGTGTGCCGCGTTCTCGAGACCGACGAGCGTTCGACGGCAGAAGCGACGGCGGCGGCGCTCGGCGTCGGTTCGACCGATGGCCCGATTGGAGACCGATAAGGATGCGTGCGCTCGTCGTCGATGATTCCAAGGCGATCCGGATGATCATCTCGCGGCTCTTGACGGACCTCGACCACGAGGCCGTGCAGTCGGAGGACGGCGTCGACGCGCTCCAGAAGCTGACCGACTCCGGCCCGTTCGACCTCGTCCTTCTCGACTGGAACATGCCGTTGATGTCGGGCATCGAGGTGGTGCAGAAGATCCGAGCGAACCCCGCGTGGTCGGACGTGCAGATCGTCATGGTGACGACGGAAGCGCACTTCGACCGCGTGCGGGCGGCGATGGACGCCGGAGCGAACGAGTACCTGATGAAGCCGTTCACTCGCGAAGCGCTCGTCGAGAAGCTCGCGTTGCTTCGCAGTGTGGGTTCATGACCACGGAGCCGAGGACGAGGGTACTGATCGTCGACGACTCCGCCGTCTTCCGGAACGCCGTCCGAACGACGATCGAATCGGATCCGTCGCTCGAGGTCGCCGGCACGGCGCACGATGGGGCGGGCGCGCTCACGATGGTGGAGCGACATCGCCCGCAAGTCGTGGTGATGGACGTGGAGATGCCGGGAATGACCGGCATAGAGGCGCTGCGGGAGATGCGCGCTCGCTTCCCGCAGGTCCGCGTGATCATGTTCAGCAGCCTGACCCGGCGGGGTGCTGCCGAGACGATCGAGGCGCTCACGTCCGGCGCGGCGGACTACCTCGCGAAGCCGACCGGCGTCTCCAGTGCGAAGGAGGCGGTCGAGATCCTCAAGGCGGAGCTGCTGCCGCGGATCCGCTCGCTCGACCCCGCCCGGCGCGCCACGATCGTTCCTCCCCCGGCGCACACGGCGGCGGTCGCGCCGCCGGCCGCGTGCCGGAGGAGGACGCCGCGGCCTCGTCCCGCCCAGGTGGTCGCGATCGGCACGTCGACGGGTGGCCCGCGTGCGCTGTACGACGTGCTCTCTCGCCTGGGCGGCAAGCTGACCGTCCCGATGCTGATCGTCCAACACATGCCGCGGGAGTTCACCGCCCAACTCGCGGCTCGGTTGGCGTCGGCGGTGTCGTTTCCGGTCCGCGAAGCCGCGGACGGAGAGCCGCTCGAGGCCGGAGTCGCGCTCGTCGCGCCCGGCGGGTACCACATGAGCGTCGTCGTGAAGGATCGCGAGCGGCGCATCCACCTCGATGCCGGCCCGCCGATCAACTTCTGTCGCCCCTCCGTCGATCCAATGCTCGAATCCGTCGCGCGGACGTTCGGGCCGAGCGCGCTCGCCGTGATCCTGACCGGGATGGGGAGGGACGGCGCCGACGGCTGTCGGTCGATTCGCGACGCCGGGGGCTGGATCATCGTCCAGGACGAGTCGACGTCCGTGGTCTGGGGGATGCCGGGTGCGGTCGCGACGTCCGGATGCGCGGATGAAATCGTGCCGCTGAACCGCGTGGCGGACCGGATCGCGACCGCGATCGGGGGAACGGTGTCGAACGACCAGCAACCGACGGGCGTGAGATGACCACGATGACGGTTTCATCTACCGACTTCGCGACCATCCGCGAGCTGGTCCTTCGTGAGACGTCGATCGTCCTCGACGAGAGCCGGAACTACTTGATCGAAGCCCGGCTGACGCCCGTGGCCGCGCAGGCCGGATTCGCGTCGGTCGGTCACCTCGTCGAAGCGGTCAAGCAGCCTCGCCGGCATGACCTCGTTCGCTGCATCTGCGAGGCGATGACGACGAACGAGACGTTGTTCTTCCGCGAACCGGCGACGTTCAACGCGATCTCCGCGGCCGTGCTTCCCGAGCTCGTGAAGGCGCGCGCGGCCGAGAAGCAGATTCGCGTCTGGAGCGCGGCGGCCTCGACCGGACAGGAGGCGTACAGCGCGGCGATGATGCTGAGCGAGCTGAAGCCGTCCCTGGGCGGCGCGTCGCTGCAGATTCTCGGCACCGACTACTGCGAGAAGGTGCTCGAGTACGCACGCAAGGGCCAGTACACGCAGATCGAGGTGAACCGCGGTCTCCCGACGTCGCTGATGCTCAAGTACTTCGAGCGCAGCGGAATCCGCTGGCAGATCAGCGAGCAGATCCGCTCGATGGTGGACTTCCGGCCGTTGAACCTGTGCGCGCCGTTTCCGGTGCTGCCGCGGTTCGACGTCATCCTGCTGCGAAACGTCCTTATCTACTTCAGTTTGCCGACCCGCAAGACGATCTTCGAGCAGGTCCGACGAGTCCTGCGGCCCGACGGTTACCTGATCCTCGGTGGTGCGGAGACCGCGATCGATGACGGCGCCGCGTTCCAGCCGAGGCGCTTCGGCGCCGTGACCTTCTATCAAGCTCGACAAGGGTGAGCCAATGATCGCCGAACAATCCGGCTCGATGGTGACGGAAATCACGCAGGGAGTCTTCGAGTCCTTCCTCGGGATCGATATCACTCCCCGGGATTCAGAGGGTTCGGGGGAGTCGTCGTCGCCGGCTCCGCTCGGCGGAGTGACGGTCACGAGCATGGTCCATATCTCGGGAGCCGAGGAGTGCATGACCCTCAGCTTCGAGTGCTCCGACTCGCTCGCGCGGACGGTCGCGTCGATCATGTTCAGCACGGACCCGGCGGAATGCTCGGAAGAGGAGATCTCCGACGCGATCGGCGAGATCGCCAACATGATCGGAGGGAACCTGAAGTCGACCCTGCACGCGGACGCGTCGCTCTCGTTGCCGTCCGTCGTGAAGGGTGCCGGCTACCAGACGGTCATTCCTCGTTCGCGCCTGCGCTGTCGCATCGAGTTCGAGTGCGGTACGGAGGTCATTGTCCTGACGGTGTACAGCCCGACCGCCGCGCCGGCGGGATCGGAGGTTTGAACATGAAGATCCTCGTCGTCGACGACAGTCGCGCCATGCGAATGATCGTGATCCGTGCGCTCAAGGCGGCCGGCTACAGCAGCCACACGTTCCAGGAGGCATCGAACGGCCAGGAGGCGTGGAACGCGATCCAGGCGGAGAAGCCGGACCTGATCCTCAGCGACTGGAACATGCCCGAGATGCGAGGCATCGACCTGCTGAAGAAGATCAAGGAAGCGGGGGTCGAGGTTCCGTTCGGCTTCGTGACGTCGGAGGCGAGCAGCGTCGTCCAACAGGAGGCGACCGACAATGGCGCCTCGTTCTTCATCACCAAACCGTTCACGAACGAGGCGTTCGAGGACGCGCTCGGGCCCGTGATGGCGAAGTGAACGGATCGGGCCGGGTAGAAAGGATCGAACGATGGCGTCGGCATGCACCGTTCCGGAGTCTGTGGCGATCTCGAGCGTCTTGACGGCGCTCTTCGGACGCGACGTCGAAGTCGAGGAGGCCAACAAGCTGGACCTCGTCAAGCTGAAGGGGATCATCGCCACGTATCGCGACGCGGATCGTGCGCTCGGCGCGTTCGTCGCGGCCGACCTGGCGGCGGCGGGAGGGATCGCCGCGGCGCTGTCGCTGTTCCCGCCGCGCGTGGTCAACGAAGCGGTCCAGGCCGGCGCGCTGCCGGACTCGCTGGCAGAGAACCTCCGTGAGGTCCTGAACGTCGGCAAGCGCTGGTTCGACAGCTCGGATCGCGGGCTCGAGCTCGCGGAGATCCTGTCCGCTCCGGGCGGGGTGACGGGCGAGCTGAGGCCGTACCTCGCGAACCCCGCGGCCCGGCTCGACGTCGAGGTGATGATTCGGGGCTACGCTCCGGGTCGACTCACCATCGTCTCCGTCAAGGGTTGATCGACCCGCCCGACTCCTCCCCAATCGACTTCGCCGCCGTCCGGTCGCGCGTGCCCCGGCGGCGCGATCCCGTTCCGACCACCTGGCGGCGTCCCGGGGGCGACCCGCGTTTCCCGTACCCACGCCCGAGCCCAGGCTCTACCGGTGCTACAGGTAGTCCAGGAGCGACGGTCCTCGGCTGATGCGGGCCGCGACCGCGAGCGCGGTCTCGTAGCCGCTCTCGGCGTTGCTCAAATCGAGGCTGGCGACGAGGAGATCGGTGTCCTCGAGCTGACCGCGGCGTTCCTCGAGGGCGAGCTCGAACACGGCGAGCGAGTTGGCGATCCGGTCGAACGACTCGCTGCGTGCACCGAGCTCCGCGAGGCCGCTCAGGACCCCGTCATGGCTGCGGTCGAGCGCGAGCAGACGGGATTGGACGCGTTCGACGTAGCCCTGCGACGGGAACCCCGTCTTCCCGAGGAGCTCGTCGCGCAGGCCGATCAACACGTCGAAGACCGTCTCCGTGCCCGGGAACACCGCCAGCGAGTCGCCGACCCGGTCGACGGAGCTCGTGTCGAGGTGGACCACGCGCCCTTCGCCGTCCTTCAGCAGGTAGTCGCCGCTGAAGGCGAGCGCCTGGGGCGCCCCCCCTTCGATCGCGATGGTCGCGTCGGCTTGCAGGTCGACGACGCCCTCGAACCCGGGGGCGAGCGCGCTGACGTCGACGTGGACGACCGTGCCACCGTCCCCGGTGAGCTTCAGGTCGGTCTCGGTGCCGGTGAACGACACCGGCGGGCCGCCGTCGAGCGAGATCGTGGGGCCGCCGGAGAGGGGATCGTTCAAGACGGTGAGCTTGTGCGCTCCGGCGGGGCCGACGATGGAGTCGTTGGCGCTCGACGCGCCGGGAGCGAGGCCGCTCACGGAGTCGGCGCCGCCGGCCCCGAGGCCGTCGCCGAACGTCGTCGACACGTGGGTGATGGAGATCTTCTTCGTCCCCACGACGGTGTCGTTCGCGCCCGGGGTCGGCTCGAGTCCGATCTGGCTCGCGATCGAGGTCGATCCGCGCTGGTACGTGAGGAACGCGTCCGCGCCGGTGAGGTCGACGTTCTTCACCTCGGCCGGGCCGAGTCGCACCTGGCGCGCGATGTCGTCGCCGAGGTACGTGACGCCGGCGGTGAACCCCGACGCGGTCGTCTCCTTGAACGGAAGGACGCCGATCTTCGAGCCGGCGAAGATGTGGCGGCCGTCGAAGTGCGTGTTCGCGCGACCGATGATCTGCTTCAGGATGCCGTCGATCTCCGCGGCCAGCGTGGCCAGGTCGGTCGGGCTCTTCGTGCCGGCCGCCGCCTCGAGACCGGTGGCTCGGGCCTGGATGATGAGCGACGAGACCTCTTCCAACGTGGCCGACTGGGTGTCCGACGCGAATCGCGCCGACGTGACCGACTCGCGCTGCTCGAACGCCTTCGACAGGCTGTTCCTGACGTTGAGCGCGCTCGACGCGGACGCCGTGTCCTCCGACACGAAGAGGATTCGCTTCCCGGTCGAGATCTGGTTTTGCGCGGCGGCGAGCCGCGCGTAGGCACGCGTCAGGTCGTACTGGATGCGTTCGAACTGGATCAGCGGCGTGATGCGAAACGTCACTTTGGGGCTCCCGGGGTCAGATCTGCAGCAACACGTCGTCGAGCGAGTTGAGGACGGACAGGAATCGGGCGGCGGCCTCGTAGGCGGACTGGAACCGCTCCAGGAGCAGAAGCTCCTCGTCGGGGTTCACGCCCGACTCGGCGTAGCGTTGGGTTTGAAGGGTCAAGAGCACGAGGCCGGTCGCGTCGAGGGACGACTCGGCGCCGGCCGCGGCGCTCCCGACCTCCGCCGCGAACGCGTTGTAGAAGCCGTTGATCGACGCTCCGTCGAAGTCGTCGAGCGCAAGGTCGCCGACGGCGGCGAGGGCGAGGAAGTTCCCGCCGTCGCCGGGGCCGCCGTGCGCCGCGCCCGCCACGAGCTCGGGATGGCCCTCGAGGAGCGCGGAGACGTCGATCGAGCTGGCGTCGGTCCCTTGGAACAGGGCGTTCAGCCCGAAGGCGGCCAGGATGTCGGACGTGTCGGTGTCGCCCGGGACGGTCAGGTCGAAGTACTGCCCGGCGCTCCCCTCGACCTCCCCCGGCTCGAACGCCACGAACACGCCCTCGAGGAACTCCAGCGGAGTGCCGGGCTCGTACCCTTCGCCCACGGGCAGCGACGTCAGGAAGGCGCCGTTCTCGTCGAACACGTCGACGGTCAGGCCGGGCGTCACGCCGATCTCGCCGTCTCCGCTCGGCTTGAACGTGTACGCCTGGGAAGACTCGAGGTTGCTCGACCCCGTCACCGTCACCGCGACCGGCACGTCGGTCCCGGTCGCGGACGCCGGCAGCCCCAGTGCGGCGGCGGGAGACCCGACGCCGTCGGCCACGGCGAGGCTCGAAGCGGAACCGGTCGTGCCGGAGGCGACGACGAGCTTCCCATCGACCACGTTGGCCGTCACGCCGGCGACCTGCGCCGAGATCGCGGCGGCGACTTCGGCCGCGGTCGCAGTGGCGATGTTCTGGAAGTCGACCGCGTTGAAGGTGACCGTCTGGGGCGCGCCGCCGTCCACCGCGATCGTGAGCTGGGAGCCCGGCGCCAGCGCCACCGGGAACGCCGTCGATCCGACGAGCGCGGCGTTTCCGGCGCCGAACGTGCCTCCCTCCACCGGGTTCTGGTCGAGCCGCTGCGAGAAGTCGAACCCGTAGGCCGAGGTCGAGCTGAGCTTCAACTTGCCGACGCCGTCGATGAACGCGGAGAGCTGCGGGATCGCGTTCAGCGAGTCCAGCAGGTCCCCGACGGTCTGGCTGCCCGGGCTGATCGTGATCTCGTGACGGGTGACGTCTCCGGTCTCGAGGTGGGTCACCGCGATCGACAGCACGCCGTTCTTGATCTCGAACGGGAGCCCCGCGTCCTTGAGAGTCACCTTCAACGGATCGATCCCCGGGGGGATCGACGTGCCGTACGTCGACGAGAGGTTCTGGAACGGCCCGGTCGCCGGCACGCCGCGCGCGTGGGTGCGGTTCACCTGCAAGATCACGTTTCGCGCCAGCTCGTTCAGGTCGTCCACGCGGTCGTTCAGGTCGCCGGCGAGGATGCTCCGGAGGCCGCCGAGGCGGCCATCGAAGTTCTTCAGCTCGAGCGACTTTCCCGCCGTGACGCGGAGTCCGACCTCGGTGTCGATGGAGACGTTGAGCGTCTGGACGGACGCGCCCGACACGACGGTGGCCCCCGCGATCGACACGTTGACGGTGCCGTCCTCGAGGTGCTGAGCCTGCGCCCCGATCAGCTCGGCCAGCCTCTCGAGCGACGCGCTGCGCAGGTCCTTCAGGTCGCTCGGAGTCGTGCCCACCGCGAGCTGGGTCTGGATCTTGCCGTTCAGCTCGCTCACCTGGGTGAGGAGCTGGTTCACCTCGCTCACGATCGTCTGGGCGTCGAGGATGCTCGTCGACCGGAGCTGCGCGAAACCCTCGAGCCGCTGGCGGAACCCGAGCGCGAGCTCGGACGCGGACGAGAGGAAGTTCTGTCGCAGCGTGAGGTCCTCGGGCGTGGTCGCCGCCTCGGTCGCCTTGTTGAACAGGTCCTGCAGGCGCGCGGAGAGCCCGTTCTCCGTGAGGTCGCCGAGGAGCGACTCGATTTGGTCGAACACCGAGGTCTCGGCCGCGAAGCGCCCGGCGAGGCCGGCTTCCGTCCGGATCCGCGCGAGCAGCGACTCGTTGACGACGGAGCGGATGTCGACGACCTCGACGCCGGTGCCGAGCTGGGTAAGGCGCGGCCCGATGGCGGGGTTGGTCGTCGCCAGGAGCGCGATCTGCCTCGAGTAGCCCGGGGTGTTCTGGTTGGCCAGGTTGTGGCCGATGACGTCCATCACGGTCCGTGCCGTGATCAGCGCACGTAGACCGGCTCCGAATCCGACTCCCATGGTTCTCCTCCTTCTTTAAGCGTGCGAGTCGAGGCGTGAAAGCGACGTGCGGATCGCGGTGGAGCCCGACTCCGCGAGCGACGACGACACGATGCCTCGAACCGTGGCGATGGCGTCGAGCGAGGATCGAGCGACCGCCGCGTTCTGCATCGACAGCTCGCGAGCGGCGCGCCGCGTCCGGCGGAGCCGCCGGGTCGGCTCGTGGATCCGTTCCACCTGCTCGGCGGGAAGGTGCTTCATCACCGCGGGAAGCGCGGTCGACGCCGGAAGCCCCTCGACCTCGAGGAGCTCGAACAACGCGTCTCGACACTCGTACGACACGCGCTTCAGCTCCGAGTAGACCGCGTCGAGCGCTTGGCTCGCGGCGAGGATGGCGTCGGGCGAGCCGCCGGCGAGCGCCGCGCCCTGCGAGCGCAGCCGCTCGGTGAGCTCCTCCTCGACGTTCAGCGCGATCAGAAGCTGCTCGCGGAGTCGTTCGACGGTTCGGGAGAGTTCGGTCACGTTTCGTTCCTCGATGACTTGCCCTGAGTAATCGCGGCTTCGACCTGCTTCGCGATCGCCTGGAGGCCGTTCTTGGCGAGCGCGTCGGCGAGAGCGGTCTCCGCCATTCCCCGATAGATGGACGAGCCGGGCCCCGAGCCGAACGGGCCCTCCCCGTCCTCGGCCACCGAATCGAGCATCTCCTTCACGACCGACTTCAGCAGGACGGCCGTGAACTCGGTCGCCACGCGCCCCGCGTCTCTTTGTTCGACGCTCGGGCCGCTCGATTGAGCGGTCGGAGTGGAGTTGTTCGCAACCGCCGAGCGCGTGGCCCGTTCCGCCTCGGCGACCACGCGCGGGAGGGGGATGGCGACGTCGCCGAGGACACGTGAGATCTCCATCAGCGCACCTCGAGGTCGGCGTGCAGCGCGCCCACCTGCTTCATCATCTGGAGGATCGTGATCAGGTCGCGCGGCGTGGTGCCGAGCGCGTTCAGTGCGGCCGCGAGGTCCTGCAGCGTCGTCGTGTCCGACACGATCGACACGCCGTTGCCGGCGTCGACGGTCGCGTCGAGCTCCGTCCGCGGGACCGTCGTCGTCGTGCCGGAGGAGAAGGGGGCGGGCTGCGAGACGACGGGGCTCTCGGCCACCGTCACCGTGAGGTTGCCGTGTGCGATCGCGACCATCGAGATGCGAACGCCGTCGCCCGCGATGATCGTGCCCGTCTTCTCGTTGATGATGATGACGGCACGGACGAACGGCTCGACCGGGATCGACGACAGCTCGGCCACGAGCGCGACGAACTGCGAGCGCTCCACGTCGGGCGGGATCGTCACCCTGACCATGGACGGGTCGAGCGTCTTCGCGATGCCGGGTCGGCTTTCGTTCAGCGCGTCCGTGATCCGGCGCGCGGTCTCGAACTCGGGCCGGCGCAAGCGGAAGTCGAACGTACGGTCGTCGGAGACGAAGCGGCTGTCGAGGTCGGCCTCGATCGTGGCGCCGCCCACGATCGTCCCGACGGTGGGGTGGTTCTGGGTGACGCTCGACGCGGCCCCCGCCGCCTGGAAGCCGCCGATCGCCACGGGACCCTGCGCCACGGCGTAGACGTTTCCGTCGGCGCCGGCCAGCGGTGTGAACAGGAGGGTCCCGCCGAAGAGGCTCTTCGCCCCGCCGGTCACCGCGATCGACACGTCGATCCGATCGCCCTCGCGCGCGAACGGCGGCAGCACGGCCGTCACGATGACGAGGGCCGCGCTGCCGTCCTTCAGGTCTCCCGCGGCGATGTTCAGGCTCTGCTTCTGCAGCAGGTTCTGCAGCGCCTGACGCGTGGCGCGCGCGCTGTCGCCGGTTCCGTTCAGGCCGACCACCAGTCCGGTGCCCAGGAGCGCGTTCGTGCGCATCCCTTTGACGTCGGCGACGTCGCCGATGCGGACCGCCGGGCGCGCCGGCGCCGCGGGCGCGAGGGCCGAGGCCTGGAACAGGAGCGAGAGCAGGAGGATCGGGGCCACCGTGGGTCTCCGGGGAGAGGGCAGTCAGAGTCAGAAGGGCCAGATGAAGTCGAGGATCACCTCGAGCCAACCGGGCTCCGTCGTGCGCTTCAGGGGACCGCACGACTGGTAGGTGACGGTGGCGTTCGCGACCAGGGACGACGCGACCGAGTTGTCCGCTTCCACGTCGAAGGCGCGGACGACGCCGGAGATCGTCATCCACTTCTCCTCGCCGTCGATCACGACCTTGCGGCGCCCTTCGACGACGAGATTCCCGTTCGGCAGGGAGTCGACCACCGTCGACGTGATGCGCGCGCTGAAGTCGCCCTGCTTGCGGAAGTCCGCCTTCCCTTCGAAGTCGCGCGTGTACGACCAGTCGATCGGGAAGATGTCGTCGGCCAGGCTCTGCACCGGCTTCAGGGACGGGATCGCGGCGCTCGCGCTGGAGTCCTTCTCGTACTTGACGTTCTCCGAGTTGGTGACGCCTTGTCGCTCCTCGACGACGATCGTGATGATGTCGCCGACGAGGCGCGCCCGGTTGTCGGCGATCAGCGCGACCTGGTGGCCGCGCCCGCGCTGCCACAGCGATTGCGCGCTCGCGTCGGCGGCGAACGCCAGGAGCAACGAGGCGAGAACGAGGAGGTTTCGAGGCATGTCGCTTCCGATCGGGGTCAGGGGTTCAGTTGGACGAGGCCGTTGCCGACCACGCGGCCGACGAGCTTCCTCTGGGTCATCAGGTTCTCGACGCGAATCGTGGCACCGAGGATCCCGTCGTCGCGCGCGAGTCCGAACGCTTCGACGCGGAGGGCACCGCGGGCGAACACCATCGTGACGGCCTCGCCGCGGCGCACGAGGATCGGCAGCTCGAAGTCGCGCTCCTGGAGGACGTCGCCGATGGTGAGGGAACGGCGCGCGACGCGTCCGATCAGCTCGGTCGCGTCGGCCGCGGCCGCCACGCCGAAGCGGCTCGTGGTCTCGACGCGGGCGGTGCGCACGTGCTCCGGCGTGAGCCGTTCACCGCGCTTCAGCGTCCGGGCCAGGACGGGGTGCGTCGCGTAGGTTCGCACGAGGAACGCGGTCGGAAGCACGACCTGGAGCTTGTCGTCGACCACGACGTCGACCAGGACTCCGATCGCCCCCGCGCCGACCGGCCGCGACCGGAAGCGCGGCTTCAACTCGAAGGTCTCGCGCCCCCGGGGGACCTCGGCCTCGAACGGGTGCTTCGAGACGTCGATCTCGACGTCGTTCGACAGACCGAGCTCGCGCACGAGGTACTTCCGTGCCTCGGCCACCACCTCGTCCGGGTCGACGCGGCGGGTCAACGTACGCACGGTGACGCCGTCGGCGCCCACGAGGCGAACGGAGTTCTCCGGCAGAGAGAGCTCGATCGCGCGCCGCGTGAGCAGCCGGCCCGCCGACGGCGACGGCGACCGGCCGAGGTCGACGTCGAGCAGCTCGTCGGAGAGGAGCTCGCGTGCTTCCGCCCCGACCACGTCGTACAGTCGGATGCGCGTCCCGGGAGTGGCCGCGTCGGTGAGGAGTTCGACGTCGAGCGGATCCGGCGCGAGCGCGCCCGCGGCGAGGACGAGGAGGGGAAGGGCGAGGACGATCATCGAACCTCCTAACGGATCAGCCCGTTGACCTGGCTCAGCATCTCGTCGCCGGTCCGGATGGCGCGGGAGTTCACCTCGTACGCACGTTGCGCGACGATCAGGTTCACGAGCTCGGTGACCACGTCGACGTTGGATCGCTCGAGGAAGTTCTGGACCAGCGTGCCGGTTCCGTCCGAGCCGGGATTGACGGTCTGCGCGGTGCCCGACGCGGCGGACGGACGCCACAGGTTGTTGCCGAGCGCCTGCAGGCCGGAGCTGTTCGCGAAGCGGGCGAGCTGGATCTGGCCGATCTGCGAGGACGTCGTCTCGTCGTCGGTCGTGATCACCGAGACCGTCCCGTCCGCCCCGATGGTGAGACTCGAGAGGTTCGCCGGGATGGTCAACTGAGGTTCCAGCAGGTACCCGTCCGACGTGACGAGGTTCAACTGCGAGTCGACGTGCCACGCACCGTCGCGGGTGTAGCCGGTGGTGCCGTCGGGGAGGGTCACCTGGAAGAACCCGTCGCCCTGGATCGCCACGTCGAACGGACGCTGGGTCCCCTCGAGGACGCCGGTCGTGAAGACGCGGGTGGTGGAGACGGCGCGGACGCCGCTGCCGACCTCGAGCCCGGTCGGCGTCTGCAGGCCCTGCGCGGCGTCGCCCGGCGCCTTCAGCGACAGGTAGAGGAGGTCCTGGAAGTTGACGCGACTCCGCTTGAAGCCGTTCGTGTTGACGTTCGCGATGTTGTTCGAGATGACGTCGACGTTGAGCTGCTGGCCCTTCATCCCCGTCGCCGCGGTGAACAGTGCTTTCATCATGGGTCGCCTCCTCCCGCCGTCCTACTGGCGGATCCCGACGGCCTCGCCGCGGATGCGGTCGATGCCGATCAACGCCTTCTGCGCGGCCTCGAACGCGCGGAAGCCGGAGATCATCTGGACCAGTTCGTCCACGACGTTGACGTTCGCGTTCTCGAGGTAGCCCTGCCGGACCTTGGCGTCGACGGAGTCGAACGGCTCGGCCTGCGGCCCCTCCGAGAATCGGCCCGCGTCATCCGGGACGAGGCGGGGCAGGTTCTTGAACTCGACGATCCGGAGGCGCGCGAGCTCCTCGCCGTCCTGGGTCGCCTTGCCGGTGGGATCGATGTTCAACGGCCCGCGACCCGGATCGGCCTGGATCGGGCCCACCTCTCCGAGCACCCGGGCGCCGTCCGCGGCGACCAGGAATCCCTCGGCGTCGAGCTGGAAGTTGCCGTTGCGCGTGTATCGCACCCCGGCGTTGGTCTCGAGCGCGAAGAACCCGGGTCCTTCGATCGCCAGGTCGTGGGGCTGTCCGGTCTCGCGGAGGTCGCCCGGCGAGTGATCGATGTCCTGGCGGTAGTCGGGCAGCGTGAGCCCGGCCGCGGCCCGGAGCGACGAGGCGAACGCGTCGGCCGACGCGATCCGCTTGCGGTAGCCGATCGTCGAAGCGTTCGCGAGGTTCTGGGCGCGGGCGTCCTGGATCTTCGTGAGGAGATCGAGGGCGGCCGCGGAGTGGACGATTCCTGGATCCATCGTGACCTCCGGGTTCCGGTCACGACGGGAAGAGCGAACTGGGTGCCAACAAGAATCCTGCGACGCGGCTTCGGAATGAGCATCCTAAGTAATTAAAGCAAATCGACTTATAATGTCATCCAGGTCAGTCTCCCGGCTGGTGCCGCGGGAGAGGTGGCGGAACTCGATTCTGATCGCGGGCCGGACGAGGGAAACGTTTTCGCTCGCGCCTTTCGATCCGGATCGGCCGTTTTGCGCCGGCCGCCGGGCGGGCTCGCGACATGGAAGAGGTTCAGTGCCTCGCACCCATGACTCCGCGGCGACCGGCCGCGGACCGAAGGAGAACCTCATGAACTGTGACTTCGCGCGCTCGCTCCTGCCGTTCGCCCTGCTGTCCGGCCTCGCCTCGGCGAGCGTTCCGGCTCCCGTGCCCAGGCCGCTGCCCGACTGCGCGTTCCAGGCTCCGCCCTACCAGCCCCTCGGCGCGACCGACATCGATGTCTTCCCGACCGGCTACCAGGTGGTCGGCGGCCCGTTCGTCACCTCGACCTCGGGCTACCCCCTCATCGACGCCATCGAGGCGGCCGAAGCGGTCTACGCCACGAAGCAGGACATCGTCGTCCTCGACGTCCACGGCGCGATCCCGGCCGGGCAGGGCATGCAGATCGGCGGCGGGGACGCCGGTCTGAAGGCGTACCGCGCGGAGTGGGTGAACGACCCGATCGACGTCGCGATCCGCGGGGTCAGCGGGTACCCGAACGACCAGATCCGGTCGTTCGCGGTGATGAAGAACCTGAACAACGGCACCCCGACGCCGGGTGTCAAACGGTTTCGGGTCGAGAGCCTCCGCATCCTGCCGCAGTCCTTCGCGAACGCGGTGGTGAGCACGCCGAAGGGATCGCAGGAGCCGTCGCTCCCGGGCGGCGGCTACGCGCGCATCCAGATCTACGGCTGCGAGTTCCTGAGGGGCACCGGCAACCCGAAGTGGGGGGCGCGGCTCCACGGCCGCTGCCGGTTCGACTTCCGCGCGAACCACTTCGAGTACATGCACGAGCACTGCCTCTACGCCGACTCGCCGCAAGGAAACAGCTTCTTCATGCACAACACCATGGAGGGATCGACGCGGACGATGGTTCAAATCGTGAACCGGTCGAACGACAACCCGGGTCCGAGCGGCTTCGGCTACCTGCTCATCGAGGGAAACACCGCCACGAACATCGACCTCGACGGCGGGTCGGACTTCACGGTGGCGGGCCACCTCGGCGTCGTGATCCTCCGCGACAACCATTCGACGACGAACGGGATCCAGGCCGGCCAGCAGGGCTCGATCGTCGTCTGGTCCGACGAGAACCCGGCCCACGGGATCTACACCAACCCCAACGGGTTCACGACGAACAAGGTCATCATCCAGGACCACGGGGTCAACCATCCCAACGCCGATCGCGACCACGTACAGATCTCGGGAGCGGAGGTGGTCGAGATCCGCGGCTCGTTCCTGATCGTGGGGAACCGGACCGCGTTCGTGTTCGACTCCCTGTTCGGCGGGTCGATCCCGAACGGGAGCGAGTGCTTCTTCCAGCCGCAGCCCGTGTCGCAGTACGGGGGCTTCCAGAGCGCGACCAAGGTGAAGCGAGGCAACACGCCGCTCACCAACCCCCAAATCGACGCGCTCTTCTGCTCGAGCCCCGTCTGCCCGTAAGCGCACGAGGGTGACCGCCGCCGCGCGGGGTAGAGTGCCGATGTGGCCCCCGAATCGAGCGAACCCCACGCGGCGGCACGAGATCGCCAAGCGACCCGGTCGGCCGGGCCGGACGAGGCCGGCCCGACCCCGTCCGGCCGCCCCGCGACCGGACGGTCGACTCCGGACGGGGGATCCTCGAGCGACCCGATGACGGCCCTGGACGCGGCTCGCCGCGACCTGGGGGACATCCGCGCCGCCCGCGCGGGGGACCGACCGGCGGGGGAGCGCCTCGCGACGCGGCTGCTCTACGTGCCGCGCCTCCTCGCCGCGATGAACGCGCGCCGCGCGCTCGGGTGGTCGCGCCACGACCTGGAGGACGCGAGCCAGGACGTGATGACCCACGTCTGGAGCCGGCTCGACCAGTTCCGCGGCGAGGGCTCGCTCGAGGCGTGGCTCTACCGTTTCTGCGAGAACGAGGTCCGGAACCGCTCCCGGCTCACCCGGCGGCGTCGCGGGGTCGTCGACGCGATCGCCGGTCGCGACCCGATCGCGGCGGGCGGACCCGAGGACGTCGAGCCGCGCGACCTCGACCAACTCCTCGATGAGCTGGGCCCGCCGGACGCGCCGCTGGTGCGGTTGAAGCACTTCGAGGGGATGACGTTCGAAGAGATGAGCCGCTGCCTCGGGATCGCGACCAGCACCGCGAAGACGCGGTACTATCGCGGCATCGAGTGGCTTCGGCGCCGCTTCGAACGGTGCGTCGACGGCGGCACGGGGGCGGAGCGATGAACGAGCACCACGCGGAGCTCCTCCGGCGCGTCCTCGACCACGATCTCGACGAGCGCGCCGCCGAGGTCATCGCGGCCAGCGAGGACGCGAAGTTCGCGGCCGAACTCGCGTCGCTGCTCGAGCTGCGGCGGAGGTTGGAGTCGGAAGCGACGGAGCGCGCCCGGCTGATCGCGGACGCGAGGGATCGCACCGGCGAGCCCGGCGAGGACCTCGTGGCTCGCTTCGTCGACGACCGGGTGGCCGAAGCCCGCACGAAGCGCCGGATCCGCCGGGTCGCGATCGCCACCCTCGTCGCGGCCGCAGTGGTTCTTCTCGTCGCGCGGACGGGGCGACGCACCGATCCGGAGGAGCGACCGCCGCCGGACGAACGACGGGACGTGATCCTCGGCGCGACGGGAATCTACTCGCTCGACCCGAACGGAGACGACGCCGACTTCTCGCGGTTCTCGTTCGGCACGTCGTTGAACGGCGGGACGTTCCGTGTCACCGTCTTCGACGCTCGCGGCGAGGAGGTGCCCGGCGGGCGATCGCCGCACCTCGATGCGACCGAGTGGCGACCCGACCCCCGCGAGGTCGCACGTTGGCCGGCGGAGATCGAATGGGAGGTTCAGTGGTTCGACGGATCGGGCGCGCTGCACGAGGTGGCATCGGCCCGCGCGCGGCGGCGCTGACCGTCGTCATCGCGTTGGCTCCGTCGCCGGGCGCCGCGCCGTTCGACGAGGCCGAGGACCCGGCGAGCGTCGTCGTCCAGCGGGTGCGCGCCCTCGTGGCCGCGGAGCTGGCCGCGGACTGGGGCCGGGTCCGCGCCCTGGGGCAAGAGGCGATCGACGCGGCGGCGCGCCTCGACGATGAAGCGCGCGGCCGCCATTCCGACTACGTCGCGATCGCGGAGCACGGCATCGCGCGCGCGGACGTCGCGGAGGGCGAGTTCGTCGCGGCCGTCGAGCGCGTCGAACGCGCGCTGGGCTCGCTGCCGCGGCTGAGCGACGGGTACCGCTCGCCGCTCCTGTCGACGCAGGGGCTCGCGCTCCTCGAGCTGGGGCTGCCGGACCGCGCCGAGGCCGCGATCGAGGCCGCAGTCCAGCTCTCCGCCGCCGACGTCGCGGACGGGCGCGGCAACTTCGGCGCGCTCTTCAACGCGCGGTTCGCGCAGGCGCGCCACCGGCTGGCGGTGGGCCGGTTCCGGGACGCCGGGGAGGGCCTGGACGAGTTCGCGCTCGCGTTGGACTGGGAAACGGTCGGCGGAGTCATCGGCGCCCAGCGGATCGCGCGCAACCGGGCCACGATCACCGTGCTCTCGGGAACCGCCTGGTTCGAGCTCGCGCGCGGCCTCGAGCCCGGAGCCGAGCGCGCCGCCGGGTTGCTGCGGGCCGAACGAGCGCTCGCCGGTGCGCTCGCGAGCGACGGGGCCCAGGCGATCGATCGCTTCGCGGCCGGCGTGAAGCTGATCGAGCTCAAGCTGTTCCGCGACGACCTCGACGCCGCCGGCACCCGTCTCGCGCTCATCGAGGCGGAGGCTTCGCGCGGAGGGTTCGGCGCGCTCCCGCAGGAAGAGCGGGCCTGGCTCGCTTCGCTCGCGGCGGACCACGCCGAGCGGATCGGCCGCGGCGCCGTTTCCGCCCGCGAGAATCTGCATGGCGTGTTCCGTGACCTGCTCTCGGAGTGGCGTCGCGTCGAGCGCTCGGCCGGCGTCGGCTTCCTGCGCTACCGGCGGGCGCACGGCGTGCTGCATCAGCTCGTCGCGACGGGCACTCCGCGCGAGGCGCTCGAGGTCTTGCTGGAGGCGGACCGGCTCGGCGTGTTGTGGCGCGCGTGCGGCTCTCCCTCGCTCGGCGCCGACGACGTGCGCCGGGCCTTGACCGGAGACGACGCGGGCTGCATCGTCTTCGTCGGCGGCGTCGCCGCGTCGACCGTCCTCGCGTTCGATCGCGACTGCATCGTGCGGGCGCGTCTTCCTCCGCGCCCGCGCATGGAGCGCGAGATTCGCGAGTTCAACGCCGCGTTGACGCTCCCGCCCTCGACGCTGTCGCCGGGGCGACGCGAGCGACGCCGCGAGGACCTCGAACGTCACGGAGGCTGGCTGTCCGCGAACCTGTTTCCGGATGAAGTGCGCGAGCGCCTGCGGGAGTGGCGTCACGTCCGGCTCGTCACGGCCGATGCCCTCGGCCGGCTCGTCTGCGAAGCGCTGCCCGTCGTTGATGGCCGCCCCCTCGGTCTGACCCACGCGGTATCGCGACTGCCGTCGCTGTCGGTCGCGGCGGCGGGCGCGCGACGCGAGGACGGGAAGAGCGACGGGACGGGGGAGATCTGGTTGATCGGGGCGCCGCGGCCGGCGGAATCCACCGCGGAGAAGATCCCGGGGTCCGGCGCGCTGACGTTGCCGCGCGAGCTCGTCGACGCGATCGAAGAGGCCCTTCCGCGCCGCGCCGTGCGCGTCTACCGCGGCGAGGCCGCGACGATTGCGCGCATCGAGGCGGCGACGCCGGGGCGCGTCGACCTCCTCCACGTCGTCGCGCACGGCGTCGTCGACTCGGCGCGCGAGCTGCGACCGATGATCGCGCTGACCGCCGAACCTCCGCGCGACGACGGCTGGCTGACCGTCGAGCGCGTTCGCTCGTTGCGCGCTCCGCCGCTCGTCCTGCTCTCCGTCTGCCGGACCGGCAGCGGAGTCGAGCGCATCGGCGACGCCGGCGCGTCCGACCTCGGCGGCGCGTTCCTCGTAGCCGGTGCGCGCGCGGTCGTGATGTCGGACTTCGACCTGCGGCTCGACGCGGCGACCGCGTTCGACGTCGAGCTCTACCGCGGGCTCGCGCACGGCGGCTCGGTCGCGGAGGCGGCGCGGTCGGCGCGCACTCGGATCGCGGCCGACCCGCTGCGGTCCGACCCGATCCATTGGGCGCTGTCGTACGTCTACGGCCTCGGCGAGCGCGGGCTCTGAGCCCGCCGGCGGCCGTCAGCGCCGCGGCGGATCGTTGATCGGAGCCGGGAGGCAGAGCACGTCGCTGCCCGATCCGACGTCCTGGCCGTCGGCGCCGCCACCTTGGAACGAGGAGGCTCCCGCGAATCCGGTGAACACGTCGAACGCGAGCTCGTTGCCGTGCTCGGCGACGAACAACGCGTTCGGCGTCGTTCCATTCCCGCTTCCCTGCGCCTCGATGACGACGGCAAGGGCGGGATATCTCCACACCGGATCGCCGCTGGTGTCGAGATCGAACGTCTGCAGCACGACGTACACGATGCTCTGGAGGGTCGAGGGGTTTCCGGACGAGTCGACCAGGGAGGGTCCGCCGGGCACGACGAACTCGACGGGAACGACGTCACCGGCGAGGACGAACGCGAGGTCGAACCGCTGGGTCGTGACTGGAGTGGAGTCGAGGATCGGCGAGGCCGCCGACGGAACGCGCCAGGCGACCACCTCGAGGTGGTCGCCGGCGTCGACGACCGGCGGCTCGACGAGGAAGCTGAGCCGCTGCCCGGAATCGACCCGCGCGCCCACCGCCGGGGAGCCGATGGACTCCTCGAACCGCAGCGTCGGCCGCTGCGAGCCGGAGTGGATCGATGGCTCCTGGAACACCCACATCGTGCTCGAGGCGAGCTGCGGAAACGCGACGTCCGCGTCGGAGTCGCCGTCCAGGTCGGCCACGGCCGGCGTCGCTTGGTTGCCCGCGGCGCTGCCGGTTGCGCCGGTCGAGCGAACGACCAGGTTCGAGGCGGCGAACGCGGCGGGACCTGCGCCCCCGCCGGCGTTCCGCGCCCACGCGAGCTGCCAGGAGGCGGCCGAGCTCATGACGGCGTCGTCGCTGCCATCGCCGTCGAAGTCGCCCGTGCCCAGCGTGGTGAACGCGTAGCTGCTCCCGAGCGCCGCGATCGACGGCGGATCGCCGGCGCCGGTGGCGACGAGGTACTGCTGCCCGTTCATGACCGACGTGGCGAGGGTCGCTACCCACTCGCGCGTCCAGCCCGCCTGCCGGATCCGGGCGATCCGGGTGGGGACGACGACGTCGGTGCTCCAGATGCCGACCAGCACGGGGTCTCCTTCCGGATCCCACACGAACACGGTCGACGCGGTGCGGCACGCGATCTCGGGAGCGCGGGCGTCCGGCAGATGGGTGACCTCGATCTCGCCGTCCCAGTCCACCAAGTCGAAGTCGGTCACGACGGGCGGCACCTCGATCGGGTCGGCGTCGAACCAGACGGTTCCGACCAGCCGTCCGCGGAGGATCCACTTGCCGTTGGAGTGGAGGCCGGCCACGTGGACCGAGGACGCATCGCGGCTCCAGGTGCGCAGGACGGTCACGTCGCACCATTCGTCGGCGGCGAGCGGCGTCGTCGACCAGAAGTCGGCTTCGATCGCGCCGGCCTCGTTCCAAGCCACCCGCGACAGCCCGGCCGCGCCGACCACGAGGAGATCGTCGCGCCCGGCGCGCTCGCAGACCGCGATGTCCCGTCCGTCGGCCACGTTCGTCATCAGCGCCTCGTACAGCCCCGGCGCGAGGAGGACCTCGACGCGCGAGCCGATCAAGTAGGCGACGTCCATGATGCAGTCACCGTCGATGTCGAGCGCGGAGGTGCCCGTGTAGAACTCGTTCGGACCCGGCGGATCGAGCTCGAGCTCGTGGCACACCACCGGGGGCGGCGGGTTCTGATGGCTCATCTGGCCGGCGTGGACGACGGCCGAGAGGCACGTCACGACGATCAGGGCGGGGCGGCGGCGACGCAACACGTGGGGGTTCCTCCATCCGTGGCAAGGGAGCGCGCGGCCGATTCTACGCGAGCGGCGGCCGCCTCGGCCGCCCGCCGCGCCCGCGTCGTCAACGCGCGCCGCGAAACAGGTAGAACCGCGGCCGCTCCTCCCGGCGCCCCTCCGCGCGAACCTCTTCGAGCGGGTCGAGCTCGTCGAAGAGCGCCGTCACGTGCGCGAGCCAACCGGGCCAGTCACGGACGCGGGATTGATCCTTGTCGAGCACGACGAGCGCCGTCACGCCTTTCCGTGCGGCCAGCGCCTCCTCGTCGCGGTCCCAGAGCGGGAACTGGGCCGCGCGCCCGTGCTCGTGGTTCTTCGGATGGTCGAGGACGTAGACGTCGACGAGGCCGTGGAGCTTCAGGTCGAGGTTGCCGGCAAGAAGGTAGTCGCCGGCGACGAGCATCCGCCGGCCGTCTTGCTGCGGGGATGCCGCATCGAGGTGGCGGCGGCACGCCGCCGCCGCGTCGGCCCAGCCGGCGAACGGGCGATGCAGCGGGCCGAACGAGAACACGCCCGTGGCGAGCTCGACGAGCACCACCAGGACGCCGGCGAGGCCGATCCCCGGCACGAGCGCGGCGAGCACGCGGCGCGTCCTGGTCGGCTTCCTCCGGACGAACTCCCGCAGGAACGGCGGCAGATAGACGAGGAGCGGCAGGTAGCCGGGAGCCGGCCAGTGGATCGTCGCGTGGGACGAGTCGGCGATCGGGCTGGTCACGAAGAAGAGTCCGAGGTGCGCGACCGCGAAGGTTCCGAGCAGCGCGGCCCGATCGTCTCCCGACCATCCGCGACGGAGGAGGACGATCATCGATGCGATCAGCGCGACGTACATCGCCGGCGTCACCGCCGCCGCCTGCAGCGGGAGGTGCTCGAGCAGCCCGTCGACGTCGAAGCCGGCGTGACGCTCGACGCCCTGGAACCTCAGCGGCGCGAAGTCGAGCCGCACGTTGTAGATGAGCACCGGCAGGAACCCCGTCGCCCCGATCGCTCCGGCGACCCAGGGGCGGAGCGTCCGGAGCGTGCGACGTCCTCCCGGCGTGAGCGCGGAGTACAGACCGAACGCGAACGGGATCAGCACGCCGCGGTAGTGCGTGGCCAACGCGAGCGCGGTGGACGCTCCGGCCAGGATCCACGCCGGCCAGGCGCCGGTTCGCGTGGCCCGCTCGAACCCGAGCAGGGCGGCGGCGGCGAAGACGAGCAGCGGCACGTCCGGAAGCGCGAGGACGCCGAGGTGCGCGGTCGCGGGAACGACGAGGCTCGCCGCGCCGGCCAGGAGCGCGTCGCGGCGGCCGACCAGCGGACGGGCGAGCAGATAGACGAGCACGGGCAGGAGCGCGCCGAGCGCGAGGAACAGGGCGCGCACTCCGAGCGACGACGCGCCGGCGAGCTCGGTCCCGCCGCGCACCAGCGCCGCCGTCATGAACGGATGGTCCGCGAACGCGACGTCGAGGCGCTGGCTGCACATCCAGTAGAACGCCTCGTCCCCGAACAGGTCGAGCTTGGTGGCCGCCGTCGTCTTCGCGACGAGGAGGACGAGGAAGAGCAACGCGGCCGCGCGGATCACGACGGCGTCGCGCTCTTGGTCCGGTAGATCCCGAAGCTCGCCAGGCGAAGCCGTTGGAGCGTGAACTGCAGGAGCACGCCGAGCGTCGACAGCCCGTACTTGACGCTGCGGCGGAAGTTGATGGAGGACGCCTGTTCGAAGTAGCGGGTCGGAACCGGAACGTCGCCGATGCGGAACCGGAAGTGCACGAGCTGGCTGATGAACTGCGAGTCGAACACGAAGTCGTCCGAGTTCCGTTCGAACGGAATCGTCTCGAGCACCTCGCGCGTGTACGCGCGCAGGCCGGTGTGGGCGTCGCCGAGGTTCTGACCGAGGACGACGTTCTCGGTCATCGTCAGCGCGCGGTTCGCGAGGTACTTCCACCACGGCATGCCGCCGTCGAGCGCCTCGCGGCGCGTTCGAATCCGCGAACCGAACACCGCGTCGCACGTCCCGAGGCGAAGGAACGACGCCATCGCGGGGATGACGCGCGCGTCGTACTGATAATCGGGGTGGACCATGACGACGATGTCCGCTCCGTGCTCGAGCGCCGATCGGTAGCAGGTCTTCTGGTTGGCTCCGTAGCCGCCGTTGCGCTCGTGCCGAATCGTCGTGATGCCGAGCAAGCGCGCGATCTCGACGGTGCGGTCGCGCGAGACGTCGTCCACGAGGATCACTTCGTGGACGTGGTCCATCGGGATGTCGCGGTACGTTCGCTCGAGCGTCTCCGCCGCGTTGTACGCCGGCATGACGACGATCACCTTCTCGAGCAGTCGCGGCTTCACGTCGAACTTGTCGAGCTTCGGAACCGGTTCCGTCGTCGTCACGCCATCGCCTTCCGGGGCCGTACGGTGATCGTCCCATTCAACTGAACCGATCCCGTCGACTCAAGGACCACGCGGCGTTTCGGCCGTGATTCGACCGTGAACCGTCCGCCGTGGGGGTCCACTTCGTTTGACCGAGATCCTCTTCCATTGGTCTCGACGGGCGGAGTAGGATCGATCGCTTTCCCGCCGACCGAGAAACGCGAAAGGGACGAACGAATCGCCAGCCGGCGACGACCTCATCGATGACGCAGCGCGAGATTGTCGTCCAGGGAGCCCGCGAGCACAACCTGAAGGGAGTCGACCTTCGGTTGCCGCGCGGCGCGTTCACGACGATCACCGGGGTCTCGGGGTCCGGCAAGTCGTCGCTTGCGTTCGACACCATCTATCAGGAGGGGCAGCGGCGCTTCATCGAGTCGCTCTCCGCGTACGCGCGGCAGTTCCTCGGCACGCTCGAGAAACCGAAGGTCGACCACGTCGAGGGCCTCTCTCCGACGATCTCCATCGATCAGAAGACGGTCAACCGCAACCCGCGGTCGACGGTCGGGACCGTCACCGAGATCTTCGACCACCTGCGCCTCCTCTTCGCTCGGCTCGGGACGCCGCACTGTCCTCGGTGCCGCCGGGCGCTCTCCGCCCAGACGAAGGACCAGATCGCGGACCGCATCCTCGCCGCCGGCGACGGGCGGCGCGTGCACGTCCTCGCTCCGGTCGTGCGGGGGCGCAAGGGTGAGTACACCAAGGAGCTCGACGGGTTCCGCCTGAAGGGGTTCGTTCGGGCGCGGATCGACGGCGAGGTGCGGCGCATCGACGAGCCGATCCGCCTCTCGCGCTACCAGAAGCACACGATCGAGCTCGTGATCGATCGGCTGGTGCTCGCGAAGGACAAGGCGAACCGTCTCGCCGAGGCGATCGAGGCCGCGTTGAAGCTGGGCGACGGCAACGTCGGCGCGTTGATCGACGACGAGCACGTCGCGTACTCGGCCCGCCTCTCCTGTCCCGACTGCGAGATCGACTTTCCCGAGCTCGAGCCGCGCCTCTTCTCGTTCAACTCGCCGTACGGCGCCTGCCCGGAGTGCTCGGGGATCGGCGAGACGCGCCGCTTCGATCCCGAGCTGATCGTGCCGAACCCCGAGCTCTCGATCGCGGGCGGCGCGATCGCGACGATGACGAAGACCGGCTACCTCTCGTACTCGCGGCTCGGTCCCGAGTCGCTGAAGAAGGTGGCGCGCACGTTCGGCTTCCGGCTCGACCAGCCGTGGAACACGCTGACCGAGGCTCAGCAGAGCGTGCTCCTCCACGGGTCGGGGACCAAGAAGGTCCGTCTCGCGTGGGAGTACGAGGACGAGCGCGGCCGCACGATCAAGGGGCAGGACAACAAGCCGGTTCCCGGGATCATCCCGACGATGGAGAGCTTCTATCGCGTGACGCGCACGCCGCACCTCGAGCGGTACATGGCGCGGCGGCAGTGCTCGGTCTGCGAGGGGACCCGGTTGCGCGCCGAGGCGCGCGCGGTGCGGTTCCGCGACCGCGAGGTCACCGAGCTCGCAGCGATGACGGTCGACGATCTCCACGGTTGGATCCGGAGCGTGAAGCTCGATCGTGCCGAGCATCGCATCGGGCGCGAGATCGTGAAGGAGATCGTCGCTCGGCTCGGCTTCCTGGTCGACGTCGGCCTCGGCTACCTGCCGCTCGACCGCGGCGCGCGCACGTTGTCGGGGGGGGAGGCACAGCGCGTGCGGCTCGCGACGCAGGTCGGGTCGCAGCTCGAGGGCGTCCTCTACGTCCTCGACGAGCCATCGATCGGACTGCACCAGCGCGACAACCACCGCCTCATCGAGACGCTGAAGCGGCTGCGCGACCGCGGCAACACCGTCATCGTCGTCGAGCACGACCGCGACACGATGCTCGAGTGCGACTTCCTCGTCGACGTGGGCCCCGGCGCCGGGATCCACGGCGGCGAGATCGTCGCGGCCGGCCGCCCGGCGCAGGTGTTCACGAACGAGCGGTCGACGACGGCGCGCTACCTGCGCGGCGAGCTCTCGATCCCGATGCCGCCCACCACGCGCAAGGGGTCTGGGCACGCGCTCGTGGTGCGCGGCGCCCGGCAGCACAACTTGAAGGGCGTCGACGTGACGATCCCGCTCGGGTGCTTCGTCGCCGTCACTGGTGTCTCCGGCTCGGGCAAGTCGACGCTGATCGACCTCGTGCTGAAGCGGGCGCTGGCGCGACGGCTGCACGGAGCGCGTGAGGTGGTGGGGGAGCACGACGGGATCGAGGGAATCGAGCACGTCGACAAGGTCGTCGAGATCGATCAGTCGCCGATCGGCCGCACGCCGCGCTCCAACCCCGCGACGTACAGCCGCGCGTTCGACCACATCCGCGACCTGTACGCGTCGATGCCGGAGTCGAAGGCGCGCGGGTACAAGAAGGGTCGATTCTCGTTCAACGTCGAGGGCGGACGCTGCGAGGAGTGCGGGGGCGCCGGCGTCCGGGTCGTCGAGATGCAGTTCCTCGCCGACGTCGAGATCCCGTGCGATTCGTGCGACGGACAGCGCTACAACCGCGAGACCCTCGAGATCGTGTTCAAGGAGCGCAGCATCCGCGACGTCCTCGAGATGACGATCGACGAGGCGTGCGCGTTCTTCGCCGCGCATCCGAAGCTCTCGCGCATCCTCGAGACGATGCGGGACGTGGGGCTCGGCTACGTTCAGCTCGGGCAGACGGCCACGACGTTGTCGGGCGGCGAGGCGCAGCGCCTGAAGCTCGCGACCGAGCTCGCGCGGCCGGGAACGGGCAGCACGTTCTACATCCTCGACGAGCCGACGACCGGCCTGCACTTCGCCGACATCGAGCGGCTCCTCCACGCGTTGCAGGTGCTCGTCGACTGCGGCAACACCGTCGTCGTCATCGAGCACAACCTCGACGTCGTCAAGGTCGCCGATCACCTCATCGACCTGGGACCCGAGGGCGGGAAGGGCGGCGGCGAGGTGATCTTCAGCGGCACGCCGCGCCAGGCGATGCGGAGCAAGAAGACGTGGACGGGACGTCTGTTGAACGAGTACCTGAAGCCGGTCGTTCCGAACCAGAGTCCGGTCGTGCGCGAGACCGGCGAAGGCGACGAGCGCGCGCTCCGCGTGTTCGGGGCCACGAAGAACAACCTCAAGGGCGTCGACGTCGAGATCCCTCACGACGCGCTGACGGTCGTCACCGGACGGTCGGGATCGGGCAAGACCTCGCTCGCGTTCGACACGATCTTCGCGGAGGCGCAGCGACGCTTCGTCGAGTCGATGTCGACCTACGCGCGGCGCTTCTTGTCGCGCATGGATCGCGCGCCGGTCGATCGGATCGAGGGACTGCGACCGGCGATCGCGATCGATCGCCGCGCGGCGTCGAAGAATCCGCGTTCGACGGTGGCGACCTCGACCGAGATCCACGACTACCTCCGCGTGCTGTTCGCGCGCGTTGGCGCACCGAGGTGTCCCGACTGCGGCGTCGAGCTCGTCAAGCACGCGCCGGGCGAGGCGGCGGCGGACCTCCTGGAGGCGTGGCCGGATCGGCGCGTTCGGATCCTGGCGCCTCTCTACCGCGCGGACTTCCGGCTGCCGCTCGCGCTCGAACGGCCCGCGGCGTTCCGCGACCTCGCCGAGGAGCTCAGGAAACAGGGCTTCGCGCGTTACCTGCGGAACGACGAGGAGCTGCGGTTGGACGAGGCGCTCCCGAGCAACCTGGCGCGCGCGCGGCGGATCGACCTCGTCGTCGACCGCGTCGGCCTCAAGGCGGCCGCGCGCGGCCGCGTCGCAGACGCGTTCGAGCAGGCATTCCGGGTCGGCCGCGGCGTGGTGGTCGCGCGCGACGCGAACGGCGGCGAGGAGGAACGCGTCTACACGCGGGCGGCAGCCTGTCCGCGCCACGGCCACGCGGTCACGGAGGAGCCGCACCCGCGCATGTTCTCGTTCAACTCGCACCTCGGCGCCTGCCCGAGGTGCGACGGGCTCGGACAGGTCGAACGGTGCGATCCGGACCTGTTCATCGCGGATCCGGACCGTCCGTTGTTCGAGGGGGCGGCCGTCGCGCCGTGGGACTTCGACCTGGCGAAGCCGTACTACCCGTTCGTCCAGGTCGTGAAGGAGCTCGAGCGGCGGCTCGGCTTCGACGTCCACGAGCCGTTCGGATCGCTGAAGGTCGAGGCGCAGCACGCGATCCTCCGCGGGCACCCCGAGCCGATCGAGATCCACATGGTGCGAGAGACCCGGAACGCTCGCCGCGAGTACAACTACCAGCTCGAGTGGAACGGCATCCTCGGCTACGTGGAGGCCAAGTATCGCGGCGCCGCGGAGGGCAAGTGGTGGCGGAGCCGGCTCGCGCCGATCATGTCCGAGGGCGTCTGCCCGGACTGCTCCGGCGCACGGCTCGGGCCGCTGTCGCGCTCGTTCCGCGTGGGGGATCGAACGCTGCACGAGCTGTCGGCGCTCACGGTCGACGAGGCGCTCGAGTGGTTCCGAACGCTGTCGGTCGAGGGATCGCGCCGCATCGTGGCGAAGGACCTGGTGGCCGAGATCTCGAACCGCCTCGAGGTCCTCTCCGACGTCGGCCTCGGCTACCTGACGCTCGACCGCCGGTCCCAGACGCTGTCCGGCGGCGAGGCCCAGCGGATCCGGCTCGCGACCCAGCTCGGCAACCGGCTGGCCGGCGTCCTGTACGTGTTGGACGAGCCCACGATCGGGCTTCATCCGCGCGACACGGCCCGGCTCATCGATACCCTGAAAGGGCTGAAGGCGCTCGGGAACACGATCCTCGTCGTGGAGCACGACCTGGACGTGATCCGGGCCGCCGATTACGTGGTCGACGTCGGGCCGGGCGCCGGGCACCTGGGCGGGCGCGTGGTCGCGGCCGGAGACGTCGAGGCGATCTCGAAGGACGAGCGATCGCTCACCGGTCGCTACCTGCGCGGCGACGCGTCGATCCCGGCCCCGGCGCGGCGACGTCCCATCGACGGCCCCGCGGTCCAGGTCGTGGCGGCGCGGCTCCACAACCTGCAATCGGTCGACGTCGCGATCCCGCTGGGCGCGTTCACGTGCGTGACCGGCGTGTCCGGCTCGGGTAAGTCGACCCTGGTGATGGACGTGATCGAACCCGCCCTGCGCGCGCACTTCCAGGACCGGCGGCCGGATCGCCGCGCGTTGGGCGGCGTGACGGTGCCGTCGCTCCTGTCCGGCCTCTCGGTGGTCGACCAGTCGCCGCTGGGCCCGACGCCCGCGTCGAACCCGGCCACGTACACCGGAGTGTTCGACCACATCCGCGCGATCTTCGCGTCGACGCCCGAGGCGCGGATGAAGGGGTTCACCAAGCGCCGCTTCTCGTTCAACATGGCCGGCGGCCGCTGCGAGGCGTGCGAGGGGAGGGGCGTCGTCCAGGTCGAGATGCACTTCCTGTCCGACGTGTACGTGCCGTGCGAAGCGTGCGACGGGAAGCGGTTCGACCGCGAGACCCTCGCGGTGACCTACGGGGGCCGCTCGATCGCCGAGGTCCTCGACATGGAGGTCTCGGCCGCCGCCGAGTTCTTCCAGCAGCACCGGCGCGTCCACGGCCCGCTCGCGCTCCTCGAGGACGTCGGCCTCGGCTACCTGCGCCTCGGGCAGTCCGCGACGACGCTGTCGGGCGGCGAGGCGCAGCGCGTCAAGCTGGCCGCCGAGCTCGGTCGGGTGCGGCAAGGCCACACCCTCTACCTGCTCGACGAGCCGACGACGGGGCTCCATTGCGACGACGTGCTGCTCCTCGTCGACGTGCTGGGGCGGCTCGTCGACGCCGGCAACACGGTGCTCGTCATCGAGCACAACCCCGACGTCGTCCGCTCGGCCGACCTCGTGATCGACCTCGGACCGGAGGGCGGCGAGGAGGGCGGGCGCATCGTGGCGGCGGGACGCCCCGAGGAGGTCGCCCGCTGCGCGACGTCCTGGACCGGGCGGCGCTTGCTGGCGGACCTGTCGCCGCCGCCGCGCCCGCCGCTGGAGAAGACGGCATGAGCGACGGCCCGTCACGTCTCCCGGCCGAGAAGCCGCTCACGGTCCAGGGCGATCGCACCGTGCTGCTCGAGGTGAACGCGCCCGGGTTCGCCGAGGCGCGCGACTTCCTCTCCCGCGTCGCCGAGCTCGAGAAGTCGCCGGAGTTCTTCCACACCTACCGCATCACGCCGCTGTCGATCTGGAACGCGGCCGCGGCCGGGCTGGACGCCGGCACCATCCTGGAGTTCCTCCGCGAGCGATCCCGGTATCCCGTCCCGCCGAACGTCGAGCGGGACGTGCACGAGAACATCCGCAAGTTCGGGCTGCTCCGGCTCGAACGTGACGGCGACGCGATCGTGCTGTCGTCGCCCGACCCGGCGCTGCTCCGCGACGTGGCTCGCAACCAGGCGGTGAAGACGCACCTCGGCCCCGTGCGGGGCCCGGATCGCATCGAAGTGCCGCCCGCGCAGCGCGGCGAAGTGAAGCAGGCGCTCATCCGCATCGGCTATCCGGTCGAGGACCTCGCCGGCTATTCGGTGGGCGACCCGTACGAAGTCCGTTTCCGCGCGACGACGCGGGCGGGCGCGCCGTTCGGTCTGCGCCGCTATCAGGCGGACGCGGCGGATGTCTTCTACGCGGGCGGGTCGGAACGCGGCGGGTCCGGGGTGATCGTCCTGCCGTGCGGCGCGGGGAAGACGGTGGTCGGGCTCGCGGTCATGCACCGCGTCGGGGCGCGGACGCTCGTGCTCACGACGAACGTCGTCGCGGTGCGGCAGTGGAGGTCGGAGCTGCTCGACAAGACCGACGTCCCGCCCGAGGACGTCGGCGAGTACACCGGCGAGACGAAGGTCGTGAAGCCGATCACGATCGCCACCTACCAGATCCTCACGTACCGGCGGCGGAAGTCGGATCCGTTCGTCCACTTCGATCTCTTCTCGGCGGCGCGGTGGGGGCTCGTGATCTACGACGAGGTCCACCTGCTCCCCGCCCCGGTGTTCCGGGTGACGGCGGACATCCAGGCGACGCGCCGGCTTGGGTTGACCGCGACGCTGGTTCGCGAGGACCGCAAGGAGGACGAGGTCTTCTCCCTGATCGGTCCGAAGAAGTTCGACGTGCCGTGGAAGGTGCTCGAGCGGCAGGGATGGATCGCCCACGCGCGGTGCATCGAGGTCCGGGTGCCGATCCCCGACGAGATGAAGGCGCGGTACCAGAACAGCTCCGCCCGCGCCCAGTTCCGCCTCGCCTCCGAGAACCCGGCCAAGGTCGGGGTGGTGGAGACCCTGCTCGGGCTCCATCGCGACGAGCGCAAGCTCGTCATCGGTCAGTACATAGACCAGCTCGACGATCTCGCCGCCCGGCTCGAGGCGCCGCTCATCACCGGCAAGACGCCGAACAAGGAGCGCGAGCGACTCTACAAGATGTTCCGCGAAGGGGAGATTCCCCTGCTTCTGGTCTCTAAGGTGGGAAACTTTGCAATCGACCTGCCAGATGCATCGGTGGCGATCCAGGTCTCCGGGACCTTCGGATCGCGTCAGGAGGAAGCTCAGAGGTTGGGGCGCATCCTCCGCCCGAAGTCGAACGGCACGTCGGCTTGGTTCTACAGCCTGGTCACGCGCGAGTCGAAGGAGTCGGAGTTCGCCAACCATCGGCAGCTCTTCCTGACCGAACAGGGGTACTCCTACGAGATCTGCGACGTCGACCAGCTTCTTCCGTCGCCGGAGGCGGACTGCTAGACGATGACCGATCAACTGCATGGACCACGAGCCCCTTGCCTCGAACGCCTGCTGCGCGAGCGATCGAGATCCGAACTCGGTGAGTTCTTCGCGTTCTGGGATGGACGCGGCCCGGCGCCGAAGACGTCCGACGAGTTGATCGACTCGCTCGTGACGCGAATGACGGAAGAGGAGTCCGTCCGCAAGCGCCTCAAGTTCCTCTCGAAGAAGCTCGTCGACCTGCTCAAGTTCCTGTTGCGCGACCGCGCGTTCACCGTGACGCGCGAGAACGTCCTGCGCTCGCGGCTCTTCAACTACATGAGCCAGTACGAGGTCGAGGCGGCGCTGAACGCGCTGCAGAAACGCGGTTTCGTGTTCCAGATCGGCGACCGCACGAACGGGTCGGACGATCACGTCGCGTTCTCGGTCCCGAACGACCTGGGCGAAGTGCTGCACGCGTTCCTGTGGGACGAGGAGTGCCCGCTCAAGGACACCTTCAGTCTGCGCGCGTACTTGAAGCACGTGGGGGCGAGCGAGCTCGATCACTTTGCGCGCGTCCTCAGCGAGCCGAAGGAGCTCTCCGACCTCGACGTCGCGGTCCATCAGCTCTGCCAACCGGCCGAGATCGTCCATCGGATCCGGGCGCTCGAGCCGGACGTTCAGGACGCCCTCGCCGCCGTGGTCCAGGAGACCGGCGGATTCGCGCCGAAGTCCTTGTACGACCGCCTGCGCGGGACCAAGCCGAGGTGGGACCGCCGTCGCTTCAAGCGCGCGTTCGAAGAGTCGTACCTCGGCACGGTGCGCCACCTCGCGCTGGGCGAGTACGGCATCAACCACTTCGACGACACGCTCGTCATCTTCGACGAGGTGATCGCGGTCTACCGCCGCGACGTCGGTCCGGATCCCGCGCAGAACGTCGCCGACGTCAAGACGTGCGGCGTCGACCTGATCTCGGACATCTCCAACTTCCTCTCGTTCGTCGCGCACAACCGCGTGCGGCTCACGCTGAACGGACAGATCTACCGGACCGTCACGAAGAAGCTCGCCGAGCAGTTCATCCTGACCCAGAAGCCCGAGTTCGTCGGGTTCGACCCGTTCCAGTACGTATACGACTTCTGCGTCACGACGAAGCTCGTCCAGCGCCGGCCCGATCGCTCGCTGCACATCACCGTGAAGGGGCGCAAGTGGGAGACCGAGCGGCTCGGCAAGAAGCTCCGCGTGCTGCTCGACTTCGCGTTCGACGAGCCGTTGCGCGACGGCGACCTGTTCCACGCCTCGCGGCTGCGCGAGCAGCTCCTCGCGCTCCTGGGGACGCAGCAGGTCGGCAAGTTCCACGATGGAATGGCGCTGCCGTTCGCGGCTCGCAACGCGTACGTCTCGCGCCTCGAGGTCGATCACGTCCGCGATGCGTTCCAGAACCGGTATCAGTACGCTCCGACCGCCGTCATGCGCGACGCGGCCGGACTCGCCCAGTCGCTCTTCCAGTGGCTTCGGGACCGGCTCTACCTGCTCGGACTCGTCGACCTCGGCTGCCACGGCGACACGTCGATCGCCGTGCGGCTCACTCCGCTCGGGGCGCGCGCGCTCGGTCGCGAGCTCCCCGCCGACCTCGCGGCGGCGGGCCGCCCGCTCATGGTCAACCCGGACTTCGAGGTGCTGCTCTTCCCGGAGGAGGGGGACACCTACGACCTGATCACGCGGCTCGACCGATTCGCGGAGCGGCAAAGCTCCGACTCCGTCTATCGGTACAAGGTGACCGCCCCGTCGATCGAGAAGGCGGTGGCCGAGGGAAACGACGTGGCCGAGATCCTGCGCGTCCTGTCCGAGAACGCGCGCGGGGCGATCCCCCAGAACGTCGTCTACTCGATCAAGGAGTGGGCGGGGCACGTCCGGTTCGTGAGCGCGAAGCGGATGGTGGTCCTGCGCGGCCGCAACCGCGAGATCATGGATCGCGTGCTGCGCACGCTGTCGGCGTGCGGCGTCGGCGCCGAACGGCTGTCGCCGACGGCGATCGTGGTGGAGGACCACGCCGACCTCACGAGCGTCGAGAAGGACCTCTCGGCGGACGGTGTCTTCATCGAGGGCGTTTCCGTGAACGGCAACGGCCGAGCCAAGCACGAGCCGGAGACTCCGTCCCCGTCGTGAACGCGCTCGGCGGACGGTTGCGGCTCGTCGTGGTCACGCCAGGCCGAGGGGAACGACGCGAGCTCGAGTCGCTCGCGGGCGCGGCGTTCGCGGGCGGGGCCACGACGGTCTGGGTGAGAGAGCGATCGATGAGCGATCTGGACCTTCGCGATGCGCTCGCGTCGATCGGAGCGGTCGCGCGAGACCACGGCGCGTTCGTCCTCGTGAGCGGCCGCGCCGACCTCGCGCTCGAGCTCGGCCTCGAGGGCGTGCACCTCGGCCATCTCGACGAGGCGCCGGGCACGGTCCGGGCCCGGTACGGCGACCGCCTGCGGATCGGGTTCTCCGCGCACGACCCCATCGATGCGGCCGCCGTCGCCGCCAGCGACTACGTCACGCTTTCGCCGGTCTTCCCGACGCCGTCCAAGGCCGGGATCCGGGACGCCCTCGGCGTGGACCGCTTCGCGGCGGGCGTCGCGACGATCGAGAAGCCGGTCGTCGCGCTCGGCGGGATCGACTCCGGGCGGATCGAGGCCGTGCTGCGGGCCGGCGCCTGCGGCATCGCGGTCATGCGCGCCGTCACCGAGGCGTCCGATCCGGCCGCCGCGACCCGGGCGCTCCGGCGCCGCATCGACGAGGTGCTCGCGTGACGCGCCCGGCCTCGCCGCGGCGGTGGATCCGGCCGATTCGTCTGACGCTCTACGCGGCCCTCCTGGTCGCGCTCTTCGTCGGCCTGCGGGAGTTCTCGATCGTCGAGGTCCCTCCCGGACCGTCGCCGGTCTTCGCGTACGGCGCGGGGCAGCGGCTCGTGATCTCGCGTGGATCGGCGGTGGAGCGGGACGACGCCGTCGCGTACGTCGACGCGACGGGCCGGATCGCGATCGGCCGACTCGTGGCGACGGGGGGCGACGCCCTGGAGGTCGACGTCGAACAAGGACGGGTCCGCCGGGCCCGCGACGACGTCTGGTACCCGGCGCCGGAACGCGTGATCGCGCGCATCCCGCTCGGCGCGAACGAGCGGCTGGTCCTCGCCGAGAATCCTCTCGCGCGCGATGCCGGGGCGGTGATCTCGCCCGAACGAGTCGTCGGTCGCGTCATCGCCGCCCTCCCGTTCTGAACGCCGGCGGGGCTGCGGCGCGGGCCGGTCGTCGTGAACGTGTTCGTCCCGCTTGAACCGGGCCCCGCCGTGCGGCAGGCTGCGGGTCATGCCGTTCACCGAGACCGAGTTCATCGCGTGGATCGAGAGGACCGTTCGCGGCGCGCCCGGCGTGCACGTCGGGATCGGAGACGACGCGGCGGTGCTGGCGGCCGAGGGTCGCGACGTGGTCGTCACCGTCGACATGCTGATCGATGGGATCGACGTCGTGCTCGCCGAGTGCGGGTTCCGCGCGGCGGGCCGGAAGGCGATGGCCAAGAGCCTCAGCGACATCGCGGCGATGGGGGCCGAGCCGTGGGCCGCCTTCGCGTCGATCGCTCTGCCGCCGGGGGTCGACCCGGACGACGCGATCGAGCTCGCCCGCGGCTTGCTCGAGACGGGGCGCCGCCACGGGGTGACGCTCGCCGGCGGCGACACGAAGCGGTCGCCCGGCCCGTTGATCGTCGACGTGATGCTCACGGGGCGCGAACGGGGACGGCCGCCGGTGCTGCGCTCCGGAGCCGTCGTCGGCGACGGCGTCTGGGTCACCGGCCCGCTCGGCGGCGCCTCGCTCGGACACCACCTGTCGTTCGAGCCGCGCGTCGCGGAGGGGCTTCGGCTCAACGAACGACACCACGTCCACGCGATGATCGACCTGTCGGACGGGCTGTCGACGGACCTCCACCGCCTGTGCGACGCGAGCGGCGTCGGCGCCGTCATCGACGCGGAGCACGTTCCGCTGGCGGACGCGGCATTGACGATCGCGGCCGAGGACGGCCGCCCGCCTCTGGACCACGCGCTTCACGACGGAGAGGACTACGAGCTCCTGTTCGTCGCGAGCCCGGACGCGGACCCGGCGATCCATGAGGATCCCGTGCTCGGGCCCGGATGTCGCCGCATCGGTCGGATCGTCGAGCGGGCGCAGGGGGTGCGGCTGTCGGGGGCGCACGGCGAGGTTCCGATCGCCGCCGGCGGCTTCGAGCATCGGTTCGGTCCGTCCCCGGACCGCCGCGCCGCACCCGAACGACCCGCGGCCCCCGACCGAGGCGACGGATGATCGTCACCGTCGAGACCGCCGGCCCGGAAGCGACCGAGGCGCTCGCCGCGTGCCTCGCCGGCCGCCTCGCCGGCGGCGAGCTGATCCGGCTCGAAGGCGAACTGGGCGCGGGCAAGACGTGCTTCGTGCGCGGCCTCGCGCGCGGGCTCGACATCGACGTGCGCGCGGTCAAGAGTCCGAGCTACAACATCCTCCACTGCTACGGCGGCGGCCGCGTCGAGCTCGATCACTTCGACGCGTACTTCATCCGCGAGGCCGAGGAGTTCGAGCGGACCGGGCTCTCCGACTTCCTTGCGGCGGGGCACGTGGTGGCGGTGGAATGGGCGGATCGCTTCGCGGGCGAGCTCGATCGGCCCGGCGCCGTCCGGATCCACCTCGAGCACGTCGACGAGGAGCGCCGGCGCATCGTCTTGGATGGAGGCGGCGCGCTCCTCGCGGCGCTTCCGGGCGCGGGCGCCGAGCGGCCGGACGTCGACACGGAACGGACCGGATCATGAAACGCGTGAAGCTGCCGTTCGTCGCCCTTGCCCTCCTCGGGATCTCCGCCTGCGTGGGGCCGGACACGACGCTCCCGCCTCCGATCGAATCGCTCCCGGCGCCCGGGCGGCGCGCGCTCGCGGTCTCCCCGACGCGAAACGACTCGGCGATGGCGCTCGCCGCCGAACTCGCCGCTCCGACCCACGCCATGTTCGCCACCCTGCTCGGGCGGACGCGACGCTTCCGCGTCGAGGACGAGGCCACGGTCCGGGTCGAGACGGCGATCACGTCGATCGTCGATGAAGATGCCGCGGAGAGCGTCGTCTACGACCGGGCCTACGCGCCCGATCCCGTGCGGCGGGCCGTCGTTGCCATGACCTACGTCGTGCGCGGAGCGGGCGACCGCGTTCTGCTCGAGGGCACGCTGCGCGGCGAATCCGAGGTGCGGGGAACGACCGCGATCGGCCCCCCGTCACGGGTCGACTTCGAGACCGGAGCGTACTGGAACTCTCCGTTCGGGCGGGCGACGCGTCACTGCCTCGACCAGCTCGTGCGCCGCCTGACCGAGGTGCTTTGACCAAAAGCATTGACCAAACACGGGTTGGAAGCGCTCTCATCGGGGTCGACGGAGGTCGAGGCGCCGGGTCGAGCCACCCATCGGAGCCCCTTTCGAGCGTCTTGCCGGGCCGATCGAGAATCGACCGAACCGCATCCGGCGGCGCACGTTCGGGAGCAGCAGGGCGCGCATGAATCGACCCGACTCCGAGCTGCTCATGAGACTGCAGCGGGGCGACCTGGCCGCGTTCGATGCTCTCGTCGAGCGGTACGAACGGCGGTTGATCGGGTACTTTCGCAGTCAAGGGAGCGACCGGCAGATGGCCGAGGATTGTGCGCAAGAGGTCTTCATGCGCGTGTTCCGTGCCCGGGAGGCGTACTCGCCGGACGCCGCGCCATCGACGTTCATCTTTCGAATCGCACGAAACTACTGGATCGACGTGTTTCGCAGCAAACGAGCCCGGCCGGCCGAACGGTCCCTAGAGCCGTCGGCCGACGACTCCGACGCCGGGCTCCCGGCGGTCGCCGATCTCGTCGCCGGTGAGGTGCCGGCGCCGCCGGTGGAGGTCGTCGATCAGGAGGACAAGGAGCGGCTGCGGGCCGCCCTCCTGCGCCTGCCGGAGAGTCAGCGCTCGGTGCTCTCGCTCGCCGGCGGCCAGGGTCTGAAGTACGAGCAGGTGGCCGAGGTGCTCGGCATTCCGGTCGGCACGGTGAAGTCGCGCGTCCACGCGGCGGTGTCGAACCTGCGTCGCTTGCTGGGTGTGGAGGAGCCGAAGCGGAAATGAAGTGCGCGGAGTTTCAGGGCAACGTGGTTCACGTCCTTCTGGGGCAGGCCACCCCCGCGCTCGACGCGGCGTTGCGCGAGCACGCGCGGGTCTGTCGCGCGTGTGCGGACGAAATGGCGCAGATCGGCGGCCTGCTCACGCTCGTGCGCGAGGCGTCCGCGGCCGAGGCGAGCCACCAGTTCCGGCCGCGGCTCCGCCACCGCGTGGAACGCCAGCTCCGCGTCGAGGAGGAGGAGCTGCTGCGATCGGCGGCTTGGAAGGACCGGGCACTCGCACGAGCCGCGTACGTCTCGTACCGGATCCGGACGTCGACCAGCGTGCAGGTCACGCTCGCCGCCGCCGCGGTGATGATCGCGATCACCGCGTTCACGCTGCTCGGCGAGGGCGACGCGGCGCGGCCTCCCGCGGACGAGTCCGCGCGCCTTCCGAACGTCACGAACGACGAGGACGACCCGCGAGACCAACGTGCCCGCGTGACCGTCCCCGCGCCGCTCGACGCGCCGAAGCACGAAGTGGCGGAGCTGCAGAAGATGGTCCCGCCCATGCCGCGTGACGTCATCGAGCCGCCGCCGTCCACGCTCCCGCCGATCGACGAGCCCGACGAGCCGCTCGAGCCGTTCTCGGTCGAGGTGGCGCAGGCGGTGCGCGATTCGATCGAGCGGGACAATCAGCTCGTCCGGATGCGGTTCCTGATGCGCGATCGGTTCGACACGCGTGTCCGCGGCACTCCGGTCGATCGAGCCGTCGTACGCAGCATGAAGTGGATCGCCGATCAGCAGGAGGACGACGGATCGTGGGATCCCGAGCCGTTCGGCGGCGAGCGCGAGGCGCGTGTCGGCGCCACGGCCCTCTGCGTGCTCGCGTACCTCGCCAACGCGGAACGAGGGGTGCCGGGTGGGCTCTATCGCCGGCACGTGCAGCGGGGGCTCGACTACCTTCGATCGCAACGGACGGAGGACGGCACGCTCGGCGCGGTGCGCGGCGACGCGGACGTCGTCGTCTTCAACCATGCGGTCGCGACCCTCGCGTTCGTCGAGAACTGGGTCCTCACGAAGGGCGAGCAGGACGAGGCGCTGATCGCGGACGCGCTCGAGCGGCTCGAGATCCTCGGCTGGCGGCGGAACTTCCGCGAGCGCCAGAACGCGGACAACATCACCGCGCCGTGGGTCGCGCTCGCGCTGGAGACCGCGCGGGCCGCGGGCGTGCCGACCGAGGTCCAGCTCGACCGCGTCGCCGAGGACGCGCAGTCGTTCGTCGCCAAGCTGGTCGACATCGATCCGACCACGGGTCGTGTCCTCCTGCCCAGCGAGCACCTCTGCGCGCTCGCCTGCGCCTCGGCGCTCGACTCGCTCTTCGACGAGGTCAACGACTTCGACCGCTACCAGCCGCCGCTCGACCTGCTCCTGACCCACCTCGCGGTCGAGCAGCTCCGTGAACCGACGAAGATCTTCTTCGCCGCCCTCGACGTCTACCGGCGCGGAGCCCGCGACTGGCAGACGTGGAACGACGAAGCGACGCGCATCCTGCTCTCCTCTCAGGCCGAGGACGGGTCGTGGAGCGCGGAGTTCGAGTGGGATCCGGTGCAGGCGATGGGCGGGGACTTGTACGAGACGGCGGTCTTTGCGATGACGCTGTCGATTCCGCAGCGGGTGGGAAGATCGCGGTAACGGCGCGAGACCACGAGGCGCGGCGGCGGGTTCCGATCAGATGAGCCGACCCAGCGGACCGAGGTCGAGGTTCAGCTCGCCGGGGGGGATGTCGAAGTGCTCGGCGATCTCCTGGACCGTCTCTTCGAGACGCATGAGGGCGAGGCCGAGCGCCTCGATCTGTTCCTGGGTCAGCGTCTCGTGCTCCATGCGTCGCAGCGCCTGCCGCTCGAGGAGCTGCCGCACGAACTCGATCAAGGTCAGCACGAGCTTGACCACGGAGCGACGGACGTCGTCCGGATCGGCGTTCCAGCGCGCCTTGCCGAGCGACTGGGCGTGGCGCGAGATCTCCTCACGGATCGCGTCGATTCCGGCTTCATCGATCGACAAGACGTTGGGGTGGTGGTCGTTCGCGTTCACGGGGCGAGTCCTCCTCCGGAGAAGGCGTAGGGCGGCCACGGCCCGGTGACCGACAGCGACGACGCGAGATCGCGCTTCGCCGCGTGGAATCGCGCGAGGTAGTCGTCGCGCAGGGCGGTTCGGACCAGGTGGTAGACGCTCGTCCGGACCGGTCCCGTCTCCGTGTTCTCGAGCCGCTCCGCGCTCACCACGGCCGACAGGGGCTCGAGCACGGGCGCGAGGGACGCGGGGACGGCCTGCGCGCGCCTCCGGTCGTTCGCGCGCTCATGGAGGTAGCGAGTCCCCGGCCCGATCGCGGCCGGGGAGGCGGCGCCGCCGACGTCCTCGGGTCGGGGTCGGCTCGAGTCCTGTCCCGCGCCGGCGCGGAAGAGGCGGATCGTCCACTGCTCGCTTCCCGCGGTTTCCTCGAGGAGTCGACTCAGCCGCGCGGAGGAGCGCTCGACGCACTCGCGGAGCGCGTCGGCGTTCGGAACGATCTGCCCGAAGCGCATGGGCACGAGCGCCGCGACGCGCGCCGCCAGCGCGCGCACCGTGGCGTCGTGGCGACGCAGCTCCGGGAGGGCGACCGGGGGCGGCGCCTCGATCGTTCCGACCGCGACGGCGAGGCCGGCGGCGGAAACGATGCGCAGAGGCTCGTTCGCGACGCCGCGGCGCGTGCCGATCGTCGGCCGCTCCGACAGCACCGCATAGATGTACAACGCGCTCACGTGTCCGCCCCGTCGTCCTCGCTCCGGAACAGCCGATCGGTCGCGCTGACCAGCAGCGAGAGCTCCACGTGGACCAGGTCGACGTTCGCCAGCCCGAGGACCAGCTGGCCGGTCAACACGCACCCCTTGTCCAACAGGTGATCGACGATATCCAGGAGGGAGGTATCCGGAGGATCGGAGAGCCCGAGGGACGTCGTAAGGTCGAACGTTCGTTCGGTCACGAGACCTCCGTGATGAAGTGGTAGGCGGGCCACGGACCGGACAGCACGACGTCCAGTCCGACCGCGGCGAGGGCCGTTCCGTGGCTTCGAACGGCGCTGCAAAACGCGTCTCCGGCCTCTTCGGGCACGAGGAACGCTGCGTCCGCCACGAGGCGGCCGACCGGCTCGCCCGGAACCGGCTCGCGACGCCGAACGTCGACCGCGTGCGTGGACAGGGACGCGATGAACGCCTGCGCCTTCTCGCGCGCGTCGGATCCGGCGCGTCGTGCCGCGTCGCGTTCCTGCCTCTTGCGCTCGAGGAACGCGGTGCCGGGGGCGCCCCGGTCCTGCGGTTCCACCGGCTCCGCCGAGGAACCTCGTGCGTGCGACGCCGGCGGCGTCTTGGTCGGATCGTGGAGCACCCGCACGCCCCATTCGCGGCGACCCGCGATCGCATGCAACGCTCGATCGATGGCCGTCCGTCGCCGACGAACGTCGGCGACGGCGCGCGCATCCGACGAGAAGAGCGTGAACAGCTTCATGGGCACGACGGTCCCGACGTCCAGAAACGACTCCACCACGCGTTCGTGCTCCATCGCGCGACGCGACACCCAATCGACGTCGCGCAAACCACGCTCGATTCCCTCGGCGCTATAGCGAGCGAGCGGCGCGTCGGCCACCACCAGCCACCGGTCGGGCCCGGCGGCGAGGACGCGCAACCGCCCGGCCGACTCGATCCCCTCGGGTGCATCGGCGAGCGGCGGGGGGCCGTCGCGAGCGACGAGGCAATAGACGTAGGTCGCGGTGTCGGCGGTCATCGAGACGCACCGTGACGCGGTGGTGGGGCGGCGACGAACTGGACCGCGCTATCGCTCGCCGAGGTCGGCATCGATGGAGACCTCGACGTTGCGGATGTCGAGGGCCTCCCGCGACTCGACCTCCTCCTCTCGAATCTGCCGCAATCGGGCCAGCACGTCGCGTTCGACGGCGGCGAACTCGTCCTCGCTGATCTCGCCGAGCTCGAGCTGCATCTGCGCGGCCAGCAGATCCTCGCGGAGGCGATCCGAGTCGTTCAGCTCCTGGTCGGCGACGCTCGCGAGCGTGTTCAACACGAAGCGCACCCCTCCGGCCAACAGGCGGTCGATCAGGATCATTCCGACTCCCTCGCACGCTCGAGCTTGAGACGGATGTTGACGAAGTTGTACGGAGGCCACGGACCCGTGTACTTGAACGTGAGCTGAGGATGGCGCGCGCCGATCGCCTTCACCTTCGCGTCGAAGTCCGCTTCCTGGTCGCGGGACACGAGGAAGGCCGCGTTCATGATCATGCGGTCCCCGATCGGCTTGTTGCTGCGGGACGCCACGGCGACGGGGCGGAGCGTCTCGAAGATCTCGCGCACGTAGTACTCCGAACGCTCCTGAAGGAGCGAATCGACGAGCCGGCCGTACTGCATCCGGGCGAAGTAGGTCGAGCCCCGCTGCTTGAGGATCTCCTCGCGAAGCCGGCGCAGGCTCTCGTCCTCCTTCTCCACGACGCGGATGATCTCGTCGGGATTCCAGAGCACCTTCAACCCGAACTCGAGCTTGTTCTCCATCTTCTGGAGCACGTCGCGAAACGATCCGTAGGCCGATCGAAGGAGCTCCACGATGTCGTCGCCCGTCTTGAACACCGTGCCGAAGGACATCGGGATCGCGGTGTGGTGATGCATCACGGTCTCGTTGACGCGCTCGTGGGCGAGGACGTTCTCGCGAGTCGGGTCGTACACCTCGATCGGCGTGTCGGACACCACCGCGGCGATGTCCTCGAAGGAGACGGTGTGCACCTCGGTCGGGTCGGCGCCGATGCCGATTCGGCCGAACGACGCCGGCTCCTTGCTCTGGATGATGCAGTAGACGTATTTGCCGCTTTCTCCGGGGCGCGGCCGGAGCGAGTCGCCCGTTCGCAACCGTCGCGCCGGCGCCGCGGTCAAGTTCTCGGCCGGGCCGTGCTCCGTCTCGGTCGCCGAGGACGGGCGGCGGGCCCGAGCCGGCGACGAGGTCCGTGCCGCCGGCGCGGATCGTTTCGCGCTGGAAGCCCGCTTCACGTCCTTCACGTCCTTCGCGGCCGGCTCCTCGGGGGCTTTCCGGTCCGATCGACGCGGCGTCGGACGCGCGCTTCCGTCGCCCGCGGACTTTCCGCGCCCGGACCCCTTGCCGCTCTTGGACCCAGACGGCGCGGGCCGTTTGCGGGGGCTGCTAGCCATCGCCTCTCCTCCGTGCGATTGATGGTATCTCGGGCATGATCCGTCGAACGCCGTCCGCCAGCTCCGCCGGCGGACACGGTTTCGTCAGCACGATCTCGCAACCGGCCTCGAGCGCGCGGGCAAGACGTTCGGTCTCGGCGTGCGCGGTGTACCCGAGGATCCGGATCCACCGGGTCACGGGATCCGACTTCAATCGACGGGCCACCTCCCAGCCGTCGATGCCCGGCAACGCGAGATCCAGGACGATGAGGTCGGGGAGGTGCCGGCGCGCCCGTTCGAGGGCGTCGTGCCCGTTGCTCGCCTCGACCGTGCGAAAGCCGAGCATGTCGAGGACGCAACACGTGATGTCCCGGCCGTCGGGAAAGTCATCCACGACTAACGCGAGGGGGTGGCTGCCGACGTCGTTCATCGGCGTTCACGCGGGAAGGTCAAGGTGAAGGTCGAACCGGAACCGAGGCTGCTGGCCAGCGTGATGGTCCCCCCCACGAGGGTCGCGAGGCGGCGGGAGATCGCCAGGCCCAATCCGGTGCCGCCGTACTGTCGCGAGCTGGAATCGTCGAGCTGCCGAAACTCCTCGAAGATCTGCTCCTGCTGATCGGCCGGGATTCCGATGCCCGTGTCCGCCACGGTGACCTCCAACGTGTCGTGGATCCGGTCATGGGCGCAGTGGATTCGAATCAATCCCTCCGGCGTGAACTTGATCGCGTTCGAGAGGAGGTTGAGCACGATCTGCTTGACCTTCTGGCGGTCGCTCGTGGCGGGCGGCAGGGAGGTGAGCCCGTCGCAGGTGACGGTCAGCCGCGAGCGGCTGACCAGCGGCTCGAGCTCCCTCGTCACCTCGCTCACGAGCTCCGGGAGCTCGAACGCCTGCGTGTACACGGGCATCCGGCCGGACTCGATCCGCGTGATGTCGAGCAGGTCGTTGATCAACGACACGAGATGGCGCGCGTTGGCGTCCACGCGCTCGATCTTCTCGACCTGCCTCTTTTCGAGGTGGCCGAGGACGCCCTGGAGGAAGAGGTTGGTGTAGCCGATGATCGCGTTGAGGGGAGTGCGCAGCTCGTGCGACATGTTGGCGAGGAACTGCGACTTGGCCTGGGACGCCTGCTCCAGCGCGATCGCCTGGCTGCGCAGCAGCTCGTTCTGCTGGCTCAGCTCGGTCGTGGCCTCGCGGATCTTCTCGCGCAGCTCGTCCGAGTGGCGCTTGACCTGCTCGTACAGCCGCGCCTTCTCGAGCGCTTCGCTGCGGTCGTGCAGGATCGTGACGACGCCGGCCATCTCGCCCTTGGAGATGACGCGTCCCGCGATCGCCTCCACCGGAAGCGGCTGGCCGGTGGAGGGGTCGGAGAGCTCGAGCTGCTCTCGCCAGCGCAGCGTCTGCGTCGTGTAGAGGTTCGAGATGAACGACGAGAACAGCACGTCGTTCGCCTGCACCAGCCGTTGCGCGTCGCCGTTCGCCCAGAGCAGTCGTTCGGCCGGCGGGTTCATCAACACGAGGTTGCCCTCGGGATCCGTGACCAGCACCGGATCGGCGACCGAGTTGATGATCAAGTCGAGGCGGTCGCGCTCCGCACGCACCTCGGCCTCGGCCACCCGCAGCTTGCGGTAGTTCTCCTGGATCTCCTCGGTCGCCGCCCGGAGGTCCCCGACGTCCCGTAGCACGCTCACGATGCCGCCCACGTTCTGTTGCGAATCCTGGATCGTCGTGCTGAGGACCTCGAACAGCAGGTCCTGGCCCTCGCTCGGGTCGACGAGGAGCAGCTCGCGGCGGACGGGACCGCCGTGCTCGGTCGCCGTGAACAGCGAGGCGGAGAAGAGCATGTTGTTGAGAGCCACCGCGCGCCTTCGCCCCTCGCTGCTCTCCTCTCCGATCGTGAGGAGGGTCTCGGCGTGGAGGTTCGCGAACAGCATCCGACCCTCGGCGTCGGTCAGGATGATCGGATCGGTGACGGCGTTGATCACGCTGCTCAGGAGCTGCTTCTCCCGCAGGGCGCGTCGCTCCGCCTGGCGGGCGTCGCCGTAGCAGCGGCTCAGCAGGCGCATCCCGAGGAGGTTCGCGGCCCAGCGCACCTCCTCGCCAGTGGGCCCCTCGATTCCCGCGAGGAGCAGGAGGCCGAGCGCGGTTCCATCCCTCGCCTCGGGATGATTCAGCGGAACGGCATGGAACGCGACCGTTCCGAGCGGAGTGTCCGGAAACGATTCCCACGAGCGACGGCCGGGCGTGAAGAGGACCGGTTCCCGTCCGGAGAGGGCGAGCACGAGCGGGTCGTCCCGCACGTCCAGGTCACGCGAGAAGGACTCGACTCGGACGTGGGAAACCCCGTCTCCGACGAGACCGATGAGTGATCCCTCTTGGAAGTCGACCACCGCGCAGAGGCTCACCTCGACGTCGGCGTGGCTGCCGAGCCAACGGAGCACGTTGTGGGCGCACCCGACGATGTCGCTCTCGGACATCAGCGAGTTCACCAACGACAACCGCGCCTCGGCCGTGACCGAGTGCCGACGCAGGTGGTGGCCGTGCCGGACCGAGCTCCTCTGGCGGGACATCCGCGGCTCCCCTCAGTTCCGAGGGGTCCTTGTGCTCCGTTTGCGAGTCGATGTGGACTCGGTCGCGCTCGCCACGACTTCGAGCTGGGCCCGGAGCTGGGCGTTCTCTGCGAGGAGGTCTCCGTGGGTTCGGGCCTCGAGCGCGGGTCGCGAGACCGGCGCGATCTGACCGACCGCCTCGGAGAACTTGATGTATGTGTCGATCGATGCCACGACGACACGCGCCTCGACCGTCAGGAGATCGATTCCCACCAGAGAAACTCTCACCCATGCATCGATGACGATCCCCTTGTCGAGGACTCGGTCGAGGACGTCGATGAGGCTGGTTCCGCCTGAGGCTCTTTCGACGGGCATCCGGTGCTCCTATCGTTGACTCGTTATCGCCGTGTGTTCTTCTTGCCTTGCGCTCGTCTCGGGAGCTGCTTCGGCTCCGCGTCGGCTGCCGGCATGCCGAGCCGCTTCTCCAGCTTTCGCACGCGTTCGAGCAACGCCTTGTTCTCGGACAGGAGATCGTGCGAGCGGCTGGACAGCTCCGGATCCGACTTCCACCAGTCCAACCCAATCTCCTCCGCCTTGTCGATCGAGCACACGAGGAGTCGGATTCGGATCGTCAAGAGCTCGACGTCGGCGAGGGAAACGCGCACGTCGCCCGCCAGGACAAGACCCTTGTCCAGAACCCGGTCGAGGACATCGACCAAGCTGGTGGATGAGCGAGAGTGGCCGTCGGATTGAGGCATCCGTGGCACTCTATCAGAACGAATGCCAAGGCCCCGGCCGAAGATATTCTGATTCGGCGCGACACGGTGTCGATGCTCGATCCGAGAGCCACAGGTAGATTCGTTCCTGATCCGTCGATCCCGGCGTCGAGCGAGCGACGCACGTTTCAGGGACTGGCCCAACCTCGCCCGGAAACCGGCCCTGCGTATGACGCGAACCGTCTTGGTCGTGGATGACGACGTCGACTCCGCGGAGGTCCTCGCCCTCCTGCTCCGGTCGGACGGACACCAGGTCCACGTCGCGGCCGACGCGAGGTCGGCGCTCGCCCTCGCATCGTCGGTGACTTTCGAGCTCGCGTTCCTCGATCTCGTCCTGGACCAGACGAACGGCTTCGAGCTGGCCGCCGAGTGGAGGCGGCGATACGGCGACGGCACCCTCCTCGTCGCCTTGACCGGACGGGACGGGGAGGAGGTCCGCGAGTCGTGTCGTCGGTCGGGGTTCGATTGCCACCTCGTGAAGCCGATCCTCGATTTCGCCGGTCTGCATGCCCTGACCCGATCCTTGGAAGTGCCGCCACCGCACCGGCTCCGCTGAAGGCCAGCGGGCCGTGATCGGTTCGGCGACCTTCCTCGACCTTCCTCGACCTTCCTCGACGAGGGGGGGCGAACTTCGAAAGTGGCTGGTTCTGGAGCGGGAGAACGTAAGATCCGGCGGCATGTGGAGCGGTCTGGTCCTGACGTTCTTGTTGCTGGGCGATCTGCCGTCGCCGAGCGCGAAGCCGGCGCCGAGGTACGAGTTCTCGACGTTCGGGCGCGACGCGCTGCAGCGGGCGACTCTCGTCGTCGAGGCAAGGGCCCAGTCGGTGGTGTCGCTGGCGAACGGGGTCGCGGTGGCGCGGTTCGACGTGCTCGACGTCCTGAAGGGGGCGAAGGAGCGGTCGGTCACGCTCTTGGCGGCGCCGGGCGAGTTCAGCCGGGACAACACCTACCTCCTCTTTCTCGAGCCGTACAGCGGCGGGGACCGGTTCACGTCGATCGGGCGGGTCGCGGAGGGCGAGCGGGACTATGCGGCGAAGCGGCGGGTCCTGGAGGAGTTCATCGTCGCCGACGCGGTGAAGGATCCGGCCGAGCGGGCGGAGCGGATCCGGGACGTGCTGATCAAGAACCTCGGCGACGAGGACCTCTTCGTGCGCTGGAACGCGCTCACCGAGCTCGACGAGTTCGTGAAGGTGCATCGCGGCTTGTTCGGACCGGCGGAGAAGGCGCGGATCGTCGCGGTCTATCGACGCAACCTGTCGGCGACGTTTCGGCAGCGCGTCGGCCGGCTCCTGGCCGACGTGGGCGTTCGACTCGACGCGGAGCCGGGCGCGTCCGGCGGCGGCGCGACGGTGCCGGACGACGTGGGGCCGGCGCTGGGTGGTGGTGCGTAACGAACAACGCGGGAGTCGCTCGATGTCGGTGCTGCTGGTTTTCACGCTGCTTCTCTGCTCGAACGAAGGCGCCGCCGCGGCGCCGGTGCGAAAGTCGATGCCGATCACGCTCCCCCAGTGCATCTATCTCGGCGAGCAGAACTCGGTGCCGCTGCGGATCGACGAGGTCGACGTGCAGATCGCGAAGGCGGAGGTCGGGCGCACCCTCGGCACGTTCGACACGGTCGCGTTCTTCGAGGGGACGCATTCGAAGTCGATCGTCCCCGAGGCCTCTCAGCTCGCGACCGGGTCGCTCGGGGCGGACGGCGCGCCGACCGAGACGGAGGTCGTGGTCGAAGGCATCACCACCGATCGTTGGGATCTCAACACTGGCTTTCGTGGCATGCTGCTGAACGGGTCGACGTACACGGTCGACGCCAACTGGACGAAGAACGACACCAGCGCGGGGACGTTCGGCGGGTTCAATCCCGAGTATCGCTCGGACGTCGGCGTCGCCTTCACGCAGCCGCTCCTGCGCGGCTTCGGCACGACCGTGAACAAGGCGCCGGTCGTCCAGGCGAAGAACGAGATGGTGGGCGCGTCGGAGAACTTGGAGGCGAACCGGGCGACGCGAGCGCAAGAGGTCGTCATCGCGTACTGGGACCTCTACTTCGCCCGCCGGACGTTGGAGACGCGCGAGTTCCTCGTCGAGCAGGCCGAGCGCCTGGTCAGGATCAACCAGAAGAAGTACGACGTCGGCGAGCTCAAGCGGATCGATGTCATCGAGGCCGAGTCCGACCTGGCGAGCCGCCAGAAGGATCGCATCGAGGCGCTGAACGAGATCGGGCGCACGGCGGACGAGCTGAAGCGCTTGATTTTCCCGTTCGATTCCCAGGAAGAGTGGGACGTCGAGCTGATCCCGCTGACCGAGGCGCGCGAAGCGGCGATCGATCCTCCGGACTGGCCCGTCGCGGCGGCGGTGGGTCTGGAGCGGCGCGCCGAGCTCCGCCGGCTCCGCGAGCTGTTGAAGAACAACGACCTGCAGATCGTGATCGCCGAGAACGCGCTGCTGCCGCGTCTCGACGTGACGGCGACGTTGCGGTTCAGCCAGCTCGCCGACTCGAAGGGCGAGGTCCTGAACTACGACGACGACTTCTACTCCGCGAGCGGCACCGTGCTGCTCGAGATGCCGATCGGGAACCGGACGGCGCGCTACGACGCGTCGATCGCGCGGCTCCAGAAGATCCGAGCCCTGCTCGAATACAAGGACCTCGAGAACGAGGTCATCCAGGAGGTCCGCAACTCGGTGCGCGAGGTGCGCAACCGCAAGAAGGAGATCGACGCCGCGCGCGAGGCCGTGCGGCTGGCGGCGGAGCGGTGGAGCGCGGAGCAGAAGCGGCAGGAGGTCGGCTACTCGACGACGTTCCAGGTGCGCGACGCCGAGCGCGCGTGGCGCGAGGCGGTCGACGCCGGGCTGCGCGCGCTCTTCGACTACCAGGTCGCGATCGCCGCCCTCGACCGGGCCCAGGGCACGCTGCTCGAGAGCTACGGAATCCTCGATGCTCCGGTGCCGCACCTCGACGATCGCGCCGGGGTCCACTTCGACTCCTGAGGGATCCGATTCGATCCGCGATCCTCTTCCTCGTCGCCGCGGAGGTCGGCGTGCTCGCGTACGGATTGTCGTTCCGGCCGCCCGCCGTCTCGCGGCTCGCGCGCGCGCCGAGCGAGGTCGCCGGCGAGGCCGTGGTCGCGATGATCGGCGCGGACGGCGAGACCGACGTCGTGACGCTGGTGCGCATCGACGAGACGGGGATGCCGATCGGGACGAGCCGGCTCGAGCTCTCCGCGCGCGCGATGACGCGGGTGGCGGGGCGACTCGTGCTGTTCGTCGACGGCGGGGTGGCGTTCATCCGCGAGCGCCGTCCGTCGGACGGCGCGGGGCGGGCGTTCGAGCTCGATCGGTTCGTGGAGCGGCCGGGCCCGGCGACGGTTCGGGCCGCGGCGCGCTGGAACGACGAGGCCCTCGTCGTCGCGCTCGACGCGGCCGGCGGATTGACGGTCGAGCGCTTCGACGGCGTCGAGTCCGTCGACGTTCCCGTCGGCGCGGCGCCGCTCGAGCTCTCGGAGGCGGCGCTCGCGGAGCAGAACGGCGAGGAGCCGCTCCTCGTGGCCCGCAACGACCGGGAGCTGTTCACGGCGCGAGTGGGGAAGGACGGCGTGCGCTGGACGGGGCGCACCGCGCTCCGGGACCGGGGGCGCGGGCTGGTGATCGAATCGCGGCCGGACCAGACCCGCCGAATCTGGACGTCGGTCGACCTTGACCACGGTCGAAGGCGCCTGGTGGTCGCCAGCCTGAACGACGACGACACCCTGGAAGCGGCCGATTGGTCGTTCGAGCTGCCGGAAGGAACCGCGGCGGTCCCGCTCGGCGTCGTCCACGAGAAGGACGAGACGCTGGTCCTCTGGGGGACGGCGGGACCGATGCGGGCGATCAAGGCGTCCGACGAGACGCAGCAGCCGCCACCGATCTTCTTCGCGGCGTGGTCGTCGGGGTGGTTGCGCTTCGAGCGGCCGCTGCTGGCGACGATGGTCCTGCTCGTCGTGGTCGGACTGTTCGCCGGGCGACGCACGCCGGCGAAAGCGACGCGGGCGGCGGGCGGAGCCGGCGACGCGAGCGAGCTCGGACCGGCGCCGGCGTCGCTCGCGCGTCGGGTGCTCGCGCTCCTGTTCGACGTCACCCTCGCCGGTCTCGTCTCGCTCGGCGTCTGGTTCGTGTGGGCTCTCGGCCCGGTCGAGGTGGCCTACCTGACCCAGTTCGGCGACACCAGCACCTGGTTGCGATCCGACCGCTCCGACCCGATCCAGGTGGCGTTGAGCGCGGACGGCCAGCTCCTTGTCTGGATCCTCCTGTTCTCGTTCGCGGCGACGAGCGAAGCGCTCACGGGTCGGAGCCTGGGGAAGGCGATGCTGGGCCTGCGCGTGGTGACGATCGACGGCAGTCCTCCCGGCGTGGCGGCGAGCGCGACGCGAGCCGCGCTTTTGTTCGTGGACGCGGTCACGTCGCTCGGGTTCGTGGGGTTGACGCTGGCCATCTTCACCCGCCGCCGGCAGCGCCTCGGCGACATCCTGGCCGGGACGATGGTGGTCGACGCGGCGCCCGGGGCCGCGGCGCGTTCGTCCCGGGCGCCCCGTCCCCCGGCGTAGGGGAGCCGCCTTGATCTCAAAGGTAGTGCCGGCGGGCTGCGATCTCCGCGGCGACCGGCGCCGGGACGAGGTCGTCGATCGGGCGTCCGGCGCGAACGCGCGCGCGGATCTCGGTCGAGGAGATCGGCAGCGGCGCGACGGGAAGGACGAAGCGTCGCAGCTTCTCCGCCGCGGGCTCGCCCAACCCGACGCGGGCCGGCTCGAGCAGGCGATCGAGGTCGAGGTCGGGGTCGCGCGGGACCGTGACGAGAGTGAACGTCCGCACGAGTTCGGCCGCGCGATACCACTTGGGGAGATCGACCAACGAGTCGCCGCCGATCAGGAAGTAGAGCTCGACCTCGTCACCGGCAATCGCGGCGAGGTGCGAGAGCGTGTCGAACGTGTACGACGGCCGGCCGAGCCGGATCTCGTACTCCTCGATGTCGAAGCGGGGGTCCTCGGCGACGGCGAGGCGGAGCAGCGCGAGCCGGTCCTCGACCGCCAGCATGTCTCGCGACGCCTTGTGCGGCGCGCGCCACGCGGGAAGGAAGGAGAGGTTCGGGAAGTCGAAGCGAGCGCACGCTGAACGAGCGACGTGGAGGTGGCCGCGGTGGATCGGATCGAAGGAGCCGCCGAACAGCGCGCGGCGGCGGCGGCTCGCTCGCGTCACGAGAGGCGAGCGGGGGCCGAGATCAGAAGAGCGAGTAGACGAACGGGGCGATGTTGCCGTTGCTCGTCATGACGATCAGTGCGACCAGCGCGACCAGGATGACCACGGTGGGCGTGATCCACCAGGCTTTGTTCTCCATGAGGAACTGCCAGAACTCGCGCATCTCGATGTCCTCGATCCAGGTTCCCGTGAGCTGGGGCGTGTGGTGGCATTGTATCCCCGATTCCACGCGCGGCAAGCCGCTCGTTCGGCCCCGGCGATTCCGCGGCGACCGGATTTCCGATGCAACCGCACGCCTTCGCCCTCGTCCTCAGGGCATGAACGCTCCCCTCGTCGCATGGATCCTCGCCACCGCCGTCGGAACCGCGGGCGCGCCGGCCGCGGCGGAGGTCGGTCCGTGCGAGCTCGTCCTGCGGAAAGGAGCGGTCGGCGTCCCATCTCGTTCGGAGGGGATCGTCGAGGGGTTCGGTACGTTCCCCCGCGGCGCGCTGTTCGCGCGCGACGAGCGCGGGCTGGCCGACCGGAACGGACGCACGTACTGGACGCAGCTCTCGGCGATCGCGCGGTACGACGATGACTCGGTGCGGGCGGCGTCGATCGCGGCGCGCGTGCCGGACGCGCTCGCGCGGAGCGGAGCGACGTTCTCGCTGCGAGCGGGTCGTGCGCTCGGGGCGGCGCCGACCCTGCTCGTCTCCGCGGAGGCGGCGGGCGTCGCGATCGACACCGGCGCGATGCGGGTGCTCATCGGGGCGTGCGGCGACCTTCTGCCTCGCCTCGAGTCGGGCCGCGCTTCGCGTCGAGACGCGCGCCCCGTCGAGCTGCGGATCACGTCCTTCGACGGACGGTACTCCTCGGCGGCGGACGAGGCACGCGCCGTCGGGCTCCGCGCGGCGGGACCGCTTGGCGCGACGGTCGGCGTCGTGGGATCGCTCGTCGGCGCCGGCGGCGACACGGGGCTTGCGTACCGGCTCGAGCTGACCGCGTTCGCCGACGCGCCGGTCCTGCGGGGGCGCCTTCACGTGGACGCGACGCAGGACCTTGGACTCGTGGAGGACCTGGAGCTCTCGATCCCGGTCGACGTCCAAGGGGGCGCGCGGGTGACCGTCCTCGGCGGCGACGGTGCGACGTTCAGCGGCGTGACGCGTCCGGTCACCGTCGTGGCGCTCGACGGCGAGACCGTCCACGCCGAGGGGCCGCGGGGACGCGTCCCGCTCGACGAGGCTTCGCGCGTGGGCCTGATCGTCGAAGGCGGGTCCGGCCGATCGATCGGAGTCGCGGTCTCGCGGCTGGCTCCGAACGCGCCGCGCATGATCGAGTGGCTCCCGTCCGGCGTGCTGCGGATCGTGCTGCATGCGGGACCGTTCATTCTCGAGCACGATTTCTCGGCGCGGGTCGACTTCGAGCTGGCCGTGCCGTCGCGCTCATCGCGCCGTCGCACGATCGAGTACCTGGAGACCGAATCGACCCCCGCCCTGCGAGCCCCCGGCGACCCTACGGTCCTACCGGGGCGCTCTCCGATCGGCGCGTTCGCGACCGACGCGCCGGGCGAGCCGGTCGCGCGGCTCTTGGCGCGCGTCGACCGCGCCGTGCTTCATTCGGGCGGTTATCCGAACTACGGCGACTACCGCTACCGGAACGGCTGGGCGAACCTCGAGTACGACCCGGCCGCCGCGTTCCTGCTCCGGTACCTCGCGACGTCGGACGCGCGTCACCTGATGCTCGCGCGGGACATGCTGCGGCACTGGGTCACCTACGACGTCTCGCGCGGCGAGGTCGGCACGCCCGCGGGGTTTCCGTGGATGCATGGCGACGAGCATCGCTCGCTCGAGCTCGAGGCGGGGCACGTATGGGCAGAGGGGCTCGTCCTCGGCGCGATCGTGCTCGGAGACCACGAGCTCGCCGGCGCCGCCGTCCGGTTGAAGGAAGCCGTGCTCGAGGTGGCGCGCGACGGGCGGCACGCGCAGTACGAGCGCGGTTTCGCCTGGCTCCTGCTCGCGATCCATGACCTCCGCTGCATCGATCCGGATCCCCGTCTCGACCAGGCGGCCGAGGACCTCGTCGACCGGCTCGTGGCGCGTCAAGACGCCGCCGGGTTTTTCCGGATCGATCGCCCGGCGCCGGGGGAGCCGGCCGACTTCGTGGTGTCGCCGTGGGTCAGCGCGGGCCTCACGTGCGAGGCGCTCTACCGCCATCAGCTCGCGTCGCCGGCCCCGCGTACGCGGGACGCGCTGATTCGCCTCGCCGGCTTCCTTCTCGGCGAGGCACGCCTCGGGGACGGCCGGTTCGCGCGGCGAGTCCTCTACGGCGGCGCGGTCGGTCCCGGCGCGACCAAGGACGGCCGGGCCGGCCCGGTCGACGAGCTCCTCATCGCGGCGGGCCTCGGTCGGATGACGCTGCTCGGCGCGGCGCCGGGCGCCCGCGCCGTCTTCGAGGAGACGCGGCTGCGGGCGTGCGCCGAGCTGGCGCCGGCTCGGTTGTCGGCGAACGAGGCGGCTCGCGCGCTGGTGGCGGTGCGGTCGGTGGCGGACACGCTGGCGCGGCTCGGCCCGGACTCCGCCCGTGCGGCGCGCTGACGTCAGTACGCGCTCTTCAACGGCCGGAGCGAGATCTCGCCCTCGTAGAGCTGGCTCCGTCCGCTGCGCGGGTCGCGCCGGTGCACGTCGACCCGTAGAAGGTCCTCGGTCGCCTCGGTCACGGCGAAGTAGAACGTCTCGAACGACTCGACCGCGGCGCCGTTCACCTTGTAGATCAGGTCCCCGCGACGGAGGTCGATCGAGTTCGCCGGACCGCCCGCCTGGACCTGGACGACGGCGACCGCGTTGAAGCGCCGGTTGTACTGGTCACGGTCGGCGACCCGCAGCCCGAGCCTTCGCCACAGGATCTCCTCGGGGTTCTGGCTGTAGGTGCCGAGGCGCACTTGGACGCGTTTTCGTTCGCCCTGCCGCTCGATCTCGAGCGCGATCTCGTCTCCCGGACGGCTGTCGAGCATCCGTTTGTTGAAGTCGAACACCGATGGGGTCGGGCGGTCGCCGACGGCGCGCACGACGTCGCCGGCCGCGAGGCCGACGAAGGCAGCGGGGCTGTTCGCCTCGACGAAGCGGACGAGGGGCTCGTCGGCCTCGCTCGCGCGAATGCGGGCGCCGAGGTAGACCCCGTTGATCTGGCTGAAGTTCGTCAATCGCTCGACGAGGATCTTCTTGACGCGGTCGGCTGGGATCGCGAAGCCGATCGCCTCGGTGCCGGTCTGCACCATGGTGTTGATCCCGATCACCTCGCCGTTGATGTTCGCGAGCGGTCCCCCCGAGTTGCCGGGATGGAGCGCGGCGTCGGTCTGGATGAAGTCGACGAACGATGCGCCGGTCGGCGTCGTGAGCGCACGGTTCGTCGCGCTGACGATGCCGTAGGAGACGGTGTTGTCGAATCCGTACGGGTTGCCGAGCGCCACGACCGTCTCGCCGATCATGACGTCGGCGGCCGTGCCGAGGCGGACGGCCGGAAGCGGCGCCCCTTCCCGGATGCGCAGAAGCGCGAGGTCGTTCCCTTCGTCGATCCAGATCACCTCGGCGGCGGTCGACTCGCCGTTGCCGATCGTCACCTGGACCTGCTCATTGGCGTTCAAGACGACGTGCGCGTTCGTGACGACGTAGCCGTCGGGGTCGATCACGACGCCCGACCCGAGGCTCTGCGTCTGCTGGTTCGGCCCGTAGAAGAAGCGGAAGAACGGATCCCGAACCTCCACGACTCCGGTGGTGCGGATGTTGACGACGGCCGGGCCGACCTTCCGTACGACCTCGACGATCGGTGTCACCCGGCGCTGGCGGAGGGTCTCCGCGTCGGTCTGCGCGAGAACGGGTGGTGCGATCGCGAGGAGGACTAGCAGCCCGTGGTGAAAGTGCTTTCGAAGCGAGGCGAGGTCATCGCGACCGAGATCGAGGCGCAGGACCGCAGGCGTACTGCCTGTACGTCGAGGATCCTGCAACGAAGAGATCGGTCGCGAGGGCCCGCCGCAGCCGG
>CAZYQW010000052.1:0-59421 GCA_964649825.1 uncultured Phycisphaeraceae bacterium
GGATTATCCGGAGGTCATCGTCGTCGCTGGCAAGGCGCGACGACGACCGCGTATTCGAGATACGTCGAGGAGGAGCAACGCAGCAAGCGATGACGAGGGCCCCGGAGAAACGTCAACAACTCTGAATCACACCACTAGATCAGTCTCCGCGCTCGACCAGCTCCTCGTACAGCCGCCGATGCGCGTCGACCACTCCACCGAGCGCGTACCGTTCCTCCGCACGAGCCCGCGCCGCCGCGCCGAACTCGCGGGCGAGAGGGAGGTCGGTGAGCACGCGCGCGAGCGCGAACGCGAGCGACCGGGGGTCGCGCGGCGGCACGAGGAGACCATGCGTCCCGGTGTCGATCAGGTCCGGTACGCCGCCCACCGCGGTCGCCACGATCGGCAACCCGAGCGCCATCGCCTCGATCAACGCGATCGGCATCCCCTCGTTCCGCGACGGCAGGACGACGGCGTCGGCGGCCGGCAGCACGCGCGGGAGATCGTCGCGGAAGCCGTGGAATCGCACCCGAACGCCGTCGCGCACGCGGGCGGCGCGACGCCCGAGGTCCGCGCGCAGCGGACCGTCGCCGAGGAGATGCACCTCCAGCGGCATGAGGGACTCGGGAAGGTGCTCGATCGCGTCGAGCAGCGTCGCGTGGTCCTTGATCGTCACGAGCCGCGCGGGGATCAGCACGTGACGCGCCGCGTCGCCGCGCGCGTCGAGCCGCAGCCGCGCGTCGCGCCGCGCCGCCGCGTCGACCTCCGGGTAGAGGGCGAGGTCGATCCCGTTCTCGATGACACGGAACGCGGCGCGCGGCGCGACGCGGTGACGCGTCGCCAGCTCGTCCGCCACGCGGTCGCTCACCGCGACGAGCGCGTCGGTGCGCCGCGCGAGCCAGCGCTCGAGCGCCGCTAACGCGCTCGATACCGGTCGCGAGAAGTAGCCGCTCAGGACGTGGCCGTGGTAGGTGTGCACGACGCGCGGCCGCCGCGCCAGCCGACCCGCCGCGAGCCGACCCACCGTCCCCGCTTTCGCCGCGTGCGTGTGGACGACGTCGGGCGCGAAGCGCTCGAGGATCGCGGCGACGCGGCGCGCCGCGAACCAGTCGCCCGGGCCGATCGAGCGTCGCAGTCCGGGGACGCGCGCGATCGCCACGTCGTCCACGCCGGCCGCGAGGTCGCCCTCGCCGGGCCCGCTCTCCCCCACGATCAACAGGTGCTCGAACCCTTCGAGGCGTCGGCACAACGCGATAGCGGTCCGCGCCGGCCCACCGACGTTGGCGCGGCCGAGGATGCGCGCCACCCGGATGGTCACGACGCGTCCCCGTCGAGGTAGCGGCGAAACCAGGCCTCGAGGGCGAGCAGGACCCAAAGGTAGGACGACCAGTCCTCGCGGCCCGATCGATGCCGCGCCACGAGCTCGCGCGCCGCGCCGCGCCGCAGCACGGCGCGCGCCGCGAACCGTTCGCCGAGCAGGAGGTCGTCGACCTGACCGGACAGCGGGCCGCGAAGCCACGCGGCGAGCGGCACGCCGAAGCCGCGCTTGCGGCCGCGGGCCACTTCACGCGGCAGCCGTTCGCGCGCCGCGCGCCGCAGGAGCCGCTTCGACGCGCACCACCCGACGCGCTCGCCGACGGACAGCCGCGCCGCGACGTCGATCACGCGCGGATCGAGGAACGGCGACCGCACCTCGAGCCCGTGCGCCATCGACGCGGCGTCGACCTTCACGAGCAGATCGTCCGGCAGGTACGAGCCGAAGTCGCGCGCCAGGGCGCGGTCGAGCGCGCCGCCGCGGCTCGCGCGCATCGCGTCCAGCGCCTCGTGCTCGGGGTCGACGCCGCCCGCCGCCTCGAGCAGCTCGAGCGCGAGGAAGCGCGCGCGCAGCGGCGCGCGAAACAGCGTGGTCCAGTAGAGCGTCGCCTCGTCCGGCTCGAGCGCCAGCGCGGTCACGAACCTCCGAAACTGGCCCCACGCGCCGCGGCCCGCCGTGCCGTTCGCCGTCTCTCCCGCGCCGCCGGCGAGCACCTTCGCGAGCGGCCGCAACGCCCGCGCCCGCTCGACGACCCGGACCGCGCGGTGACGCCGGTAGCCCGCGAACAGGTCGTCACCGCCGTCGCCGCCGAGCGCGACCACGACGTGCCGGCGTGCGAGCCGCGCGAGCACCATCGTCGGCACGGCCGACGAGTCGCCGAACGGCTCGTCGAACGTGCGAGCGACCTCGGCGACGACCTCCGCCGGCCGCGGCTGGGCCTCGAGCGCGGTGTTCGTCACGCCGAAGTGCGCCGCCGTCCGCGCCGCCGCGGCGCGCTCGTCGAGGGAGGGATCGGCGAAGCCGACCGTGAACGTGGGCAGCTCCGCGGCGCCGGCCGCCCGCGCGGCGGCGAGCACGAGGCCGGAGTCGATGCCGCCGGACAGGAACATGCCGAGCGGGACGTCCGCGTCGAGCCGATCGCGAGTTGCCGCGACGAGCGCGTCGAAGAGCGCGTCGGCGTGCTCGGCCGCGGATCCATCGTCGGGCTCGAGCGCGGGCGGCGTCCACCATCGCGCGACGTCGACGCCCTCCTCGTCGAACGTAACGCGACCGCCCGCCGGCACGCGGGCGAGCCCGGCGTGCGCCGACCTCTCGCCCGGCACGACCCCGAACGTGAGGTAGCGCACGATCGCCGCCGCGTCGTGCCCGCGCGCGCCACGCGCCGCGACGAGCGCCTTCGCCTCCGACGCGAAGTCGATCACGTCGCCTTCGGCGCGGTAGTAGAGCGGCTTCTTTCCGACGCGGTCGCGCGCGAGCAGGAGCCGGCGCCGTGGCCGATCGAGCAGCGCGATCGCGAACATCCCTCGCAGCCGCTCGAGGAACGCGTCGCCGTGGCGCGCGTAGAGGTGCGGGACGACCTCCGCGTCGTTCCACGACCGGAGGCGGACGCCGTCACGCTCGAGGTCCGCGCGAAGCTCGCGATGGTTGTAGATCTCGCCGTTCGTCATCGCGACGATCGCGCCGTCGTCGGTGCGGTACGGCTGCTCGCCGGCCGGCGAGAGGTCGAGGATGGCAAGCCGCCGAAACCCGAACGCGGCCCGGCCATCGACGAACGAGGACGCGCCGTCCGGGCCGCGATGACGAAGCGCGTCCCGCATCGCGGCAACCGCGGCCTCGTCCGGTCGTGCCTCGCCCCGCCGGATGAACGTTCCCGCGATGCCGCACATCCGCCCGACGAGTCAGCGCGACGCGGCCGCGGTGGTCGCGCCGATTCGTATCGAGCCCGCTCCGGACGAACGCCCGGCGAGCGCGTCGATCGCGTGGTCGATCGTTCGGAGCGGGCGCCCCGGCACGAGCCGCCGAAGCCGCCGCAACGACGGAACGCGCCGCGCGATCTCGACTCCGCCGCGCGAGGGCGGCGCCTCGGACGGCTCGATCCGAACGTTCGCGCCGAGGCGCTCGTTGACGCGCTCCGCGAGCGCCGCCATCGTCCACTCCTCCTCGCCGCCGACGTTCACCGCGTCGACCGGCCACCGCTCATACCGCGCCAGCGCCGCGATGACCGCCGCGAAGTCGCGCACCTCGATGAACGTTCGTCGTTGTCGACCGCCGAAGTAGAGCGGGATCGGCCGGCCGGCGCGCGCGCACGCGACGAACCGCGGCAACACCGCGCCGCCGTCCACGCGCTGCCGCGCGCCGACCACGTTGAACGGGCGCACGACGAGGACGGCCTGCCCCGCCGCCGCCCGCGCTCGCGCGTCACGATCGGCGACGAGCTTGCCGCGCGCGTACGCGAGTCGCGGCGCGGTCCCTTCGATCGTGTCGGGTGAGGCGGGGACGTCCTCCTCGCGGACCGGCGACGGCGGCGCGAACCCGTACACCTCGGACGACGAGAGGACGACGGCCGGCACCCCGCGGCGCGCGACGGCGTCGAGCACCCGTGACGTGCCGAGGACGATCGCGTCCCACGTCCGGTCCGGCGCCGCCGCCACGCGATCGACGCCAACCGGCGCCGCGAGGTGGACGACCCGGTCGACGCGCGAGACCGCGCGCTCCACGGCGCGCCGGTCGAGGACGCTCGCGCGAACGACTCGCGCTCGCACCGCGAGCCCCGCCAGGTTGTCGAGCGATCCGGTCGACATGTCGTCGAGGACGTCGACATGGTCCCCGTCGAGGACGAGACGCTCGGCGAGATGGGAGCCGAGGAAGCCGCATCCACCGGTCAACAGGATTCTCACGTCGGGTCTCCGCGCTCGTTTCGATCGCCGCGGGCTGTTGTACGTCGCGGACGGGAAAGCCCTTCCCGAGAAACCTTCCCGCGCGAGGGCGGGAACGGTCGACGACCCGTCTGCTTGTACTGATCCGGCAGACCTCCGTAAAGCGTCCCCTTCGCCGGGGATCGGTCGGCGGCGTGCCTTCGTTCACTCGACGCCGCTCGGCGTCGCGGCACCATCGGACGAAGCCGCCCCGAGACCGGAACCGGGATGGCGGGTGGTAGGGGAGGCGGGATTCGAACCCGCACGTCCGAAGACTCGAGATTTTAAGTCCCGTGCGTCTGCCAGTTCCGCCACTCCCCCGAGAGCTCGCACGAGCGACCCGGACGCCGATGCCAGTGATCGCGTGCGTCGGTATCCGTCGATGTCGTCGGCGGTGTCGCCGTATCGTCGTCGGTATCTATATGGAGGTGGCGCCCGGATTTGAACCGGGGAATGACGGATTTGCAATCCGTTGCCTTACCGCTTGGCTACGCCACCTCGCAGGGTGGGGACCCTAACGCCCGCCCGCGTTCGAATCAAGCGGGCGCCGGCGTTGCGGTCCCTCCGCCCGCGCCGGTAGACTGCCCGGCTTGGTCCTCGGACGCGAAACTCGGCCCCGGGCGACGCCCTTGCGCATCCTGATCACCACTCCCGTGTTCCCCCCCGACCTCGGCGGTCCCGCCGTGTACGTGCCGAGCATCGCGCGCTTCCTCATGGAGAAGGGCCACGACGTGAAGGTGGTGGCGTTCTGCGAGGAGGAGAACCCCAAGGGCTATCCGTTCCCGGTCGTCGCGATCCCGCGCGTGTCGCTGCCGCGGCGCTACCTCCGGTCCTTCTTCGCGATCCTCGAGCACGCCAAGGACGTCGACCTCGTCTACGTGCAGGAACACCTCGCGTTCCTTGCGGTCCTCGCCGCCAAGCTCCGCGGCAAGCGAGTCGCGATCCGCGTCATGGTCGACGGAAGCTGGGAGATCGCTCACCGCTACGGGTGGACGCGGGACGATATCGACACCTTCCAGGGCCGATCGTACGGGCTCAAGGTCGCCGTGACCCGGTTCCTCCAACGGTGGTGGTGGCGCCGCGTCGACGCGATCGTCGCCGTTTCGAAGTACCTGCGCGGCATCGTGATCGGGCACGGCATCGATCCCGGCAAGGTGCACTTCATCCCGAACGTCTACAACGGCCCCAAGCGGTTCGACATCACCCGCGAAGAGGCACGGGCGAAGCTCTCGGTCCCGGCCGGCCGCCGGATCGTCGTGACCGTCTGTCGTCTGATGGTCTGGAAGGGGGTCGACGGGCTGATCCGCGCCCTCGCCCGGCTCCCCGCGGACGTCGATCTCTACGTCGTGGGCGACGGCGACCAGCTCGAGAACTGGCAGCGCGTCGCGAACGAGGCCGGCGTCGCCGAGCGCGTCCACTTCGTGGGGAACCGCCCGCACGACGAGACGCTGCATTGGATCCGCGCCGCCGACGTCTTCGCCCTGAACTCCCGCTACGAAGGTCTCTCCCATACCCTGCTCGAAGTGATGTTTCTCGGCACCCCCATCGTGTGCTCGAACGTCTGCGGCAACCCCGAGCTCGTGGGGCACGAGGAGAACGGTCTCCTGGTCGGTTTCAACGACGTCGGCGAGATCGAGCGGAGCCTGTGCCGACTCCTCGATGACGTCGCGACGGCAAGGGTTTACGCCGAGCGGTCCCGATCCAAGATGGACACGTTCGACCGCGAGCGCCAGTTCACCCGACTCGAGCGGCTCCTCGTCGCGGTCGCGGCCGGCGATGCCCCCCGTGCGGCGACGGATCCAGTTGCGACGGACTGATTTGAGGGTATAACTCTGACGGGTCGTTGAATGAGTGCGTTGGGTGCGAGGCGAGGGTCCTCGCGGCCGAGGTCTTCTTCAACGGTCTGCGAACGTCTGATTTCGCGTCGACACGGCGCGAGCGGTCGGCCCGCGTCGAAGCCGACCTCAGGATCCAGGGCCGTTCTCCAGGCAGGGCAACCGCATGCGAGTTCTCTTCATCGTCGAGTTCCTGCCCCAGGAAATGTTGGGCGTGATGTACCTGTCGCGCGCCATGAAGAACGCCGGGCACGAGACCAAGGCGCTATTCCTTCCCGACAAGGACTGGATCTCGAAGCTCCGGAGCTACGCCCCGGCCGTCGTGGCGATGTCGTACACGACGGGGATGCATCAGTACCACATGGACCTGACGCGCCAGGTGAAGGCGGTCCTGCCGGACTGCTTCGTCGTCCACGGAGGGCCGCACCCGACGTTCGTTCCGGACTTCATCAAGGAAGGACCGGTCGACGCCTTCTGTCGTGGCGAAGGGGAGAAGGCGATCGTCGAGCTGCTCCGGCGCCTCGAAGCCGGCGAGGACGTCTCGACCTGCCCCAACATGGTCTTCAAGAAGGCCGACGGCGAACTCGCCATCAACTCGCAGGCGCCGCTCATCACGACGGAAGAGCTCGAGGCGCTCGGGTTCCCGGACCGCGACGTCGTGTACGAGGCCGCTCCTCTCTACGCCGAGACGCACCGGAAGGTGTTCGTCTCGATGCGCGGCTGCCCGATGGACTGCACGTTCTGCTTCCACCACGCGTGGCGGCGGAAGGTGTACGGCGCGAACAAGGTCGAGTACACGCGCAAGCGCTCGGTCTCGCACATGATCGATGAGGTGAACGAGGTGCGGAAGAAGTATCCGCTCCGGATGGTGCACTTCGTCGACGACATCTTCAACTTGAAGATGAACTGGCTCGAGGAGTTCGCCGAACGCTGGCCGAAGGAGATCGGGCTGCCGTTCGACTGCATCCTGATGGCGAACATGGTCCAGGAGAAGCAGGTCGTGCTCCTGAAGAAGGCCGGCTGCATCTACGCACGGATCGCGGTCGAGGCGGCGAACGACCACATCCGCAATCAGGTCTACAAGAAGAACACGACGCGACAGCAGCTCGTCAACGCGGCGACGTGGGTCAAGCAGCACGGCATCCGCCTCGGCTCCTTGAACATGATCGGCGCGCCCGGCTCGACGATCGAGGACGAGTTCGAGACGCTGGACCTGAACATCGAGTGCAAGGTCGACCACCCGCTCGCGTCGCTCCTCCAGCCGTACCCGATGACCGACGTCAACGAGATGACGGAGGGGATGGGCTACGCCACGGACAAGTGGGACAAGTTCTCGACCAAGTTCAACCGCACGACGCCGATCTCGTTCGCCAACCGTCACGAGTTCGAGAACTTCCACAAGCTGTTCCCGATCGTGGTGCGAAACCCGTGGATGGCGCCGACGATGCGCCGCCTCATCCGCGTGAAGTGGCTCTCGCCGCTCCTCACCGTCATCTACATGCTCCACTCCGAGGTCCTCGTGTCGGAGCAGAACAAGCTCTACAACCAGGCGCAGGGCTACACCGGGATCAAGAACTGGTTCTGGTGGGACTTCGCCAAGCGCGTCTCGGTCAAGGGCTCGATTCGTGTCTACGAGAAGGTCTTCGGCAAGGTCTCGCAGCGGCTCTCCGCCACGCTCCGGATGAACGACGAGCGGACGGTCGCGCACATGGATTGAGCGCCCGCCTCCGCGGACGTTCGAGGGGGACGGTCGAACGCCACGAAGGAGCCACGATGCGCTGGAAAGGTCGAGAGCAGAGCGACAACGTCGAGGATCGCCGCGGGCGGCGGCTCGGGCCGGGGGGGGCGGGCGGACTCGGGGTCGGCGCCCTCGTCATCGCCGCCATCGTCTGGTTCATGGGGGGCGATCCGAGCGCGCTCCTGAGATTGCTCGGCGGCGGCGACGGAGCCGGCGCGGTCGCCGACTCGTCATCCGGCACCGCGGTGCCGGATGAGCGGTTCGATTTCGCGAGCGTCGTCCTCAAGGACACCGAGGACGTCTGGAGCCACCTCTTCCGCGAGGCGGGCCGCCGCTACCAGGAGCCGCGGCTCGTCGTCTTCTCCGGGGCGGTGCAGTCTGCCTGCGGATTCCAGAGCGCGGCGGTGGGCCCGTTCTACTGCCCGGCCGACTCCCAGGTGTACCTCGACCTCGAGTTCTTCGCCGAGCTCTCGCGGCGGTTCGGCGCGTCCGGCGACTTCGCTCAGGCGTACGTCATCGCCCACGAGATCGGGCACCACGTCCAGAACCTGCTCGGAACCTCCGCCGACGTGGCCCGCCAGCAGCAGGCGGCCGGCACCGGCGACGCGAACGACTTGTCGGTGCGGCTCGAGCTCCAGGCCGACTTCTTCGCCGGCGTGTTCGCGCACCACGCCGAGCGCATGAAGGGGATCCTCGAGTCCGGCGACGTGGAGGAGGCACTGAACGCGGCCGCCGCGATCGGCGACGATCGGCTGCAGAAGCAGTCGCGGGGCTACGTGACGCCCGACTCGTTCACGCACGGGACGTCGGCGCAGCGCGTCCGCTGGTTCAAGAAGGGGCTCGAGACCGGCGACGTCGCGCAGGGGGACACGTTCTCGATCCGCGACCCGTAAGGGTCCGTGCGACAGCAAGTTTCCCGTCTTGGGCGCGGCATCCTCGTGCTCCGAGAATCCGGGACGGATCCACCGAGACGCTCGCGCGCGGTTCCGGATCCGGGGAGTAGCCCTGTCCGGCTCATCGGAGGTCTCCCCATGGTCACTCGGGTCGCTCGATTCACTCGGATCACTCGCCGCGTTCACCGCGTCATCGCCGTCCTCCCCGCGTTCGCGCTTGCATCGACCCACGCCTCGGCGTCGACGGTCGAGCTCTTGAACGTCTCCTCCTCGGGCCAGCCAGGGAACGGGAACGCCCACGGCACGATCTGCGCCTCCGGCGACGGTCGGCTCATCGCGTACGACAGCGCCGCGAGCAACCTGGTCGCGGGCGACGGGAACGGCGCCCTCGACGTCTTCCTCCACGACCGCGACACCGGACAGGTGACGCGGATCAGCGAGTCGGCGCTCGGCGGCGACGCGAACGGACCGTCGTACTGCCCCGTCATCTCTCTCGACGGGCGATTCGTCACCTTCACGTCGGCCGCGACCGACATCGTGCCGGGGGACACGAACGGCGCGACGGACGTCTTCCTCCACGACCGGGCGGCGGGGACGACGATCCTGGTCAGCGTCGCGATCGGCGGCGGCCCGGGAGATCAAGGCTCGTACCTGCCGACCGTATCGGCCGACGGCCGGTACGTCGCGTTCGAGAGCCTGGCCACCGACCTCGTCCCGGCCGACGCGAACGGCAAGGCCGACGCGTTCGTCCGCGACGTCGTCTCCGGCACGACGTCGCGCATCTCCGTCGGGATGGGCGGCGTCGAAGGCGACGATCACAGCGGGCTTCCGTACGTCGCCGCGAACGGACGTCACGTCGCGTACCTCTCCTCCGCGACGAACCTCGTGCCCGGTGACGTGAACGGGAACTCGGACATGTTCCGCCACGATCTCGTGACCGGCGAGACCGTTCGCGTCAGCGTCTCGTCGTCGGGCGGAGAAGCGCACGGCGACAGTTGGAGCAGCGCGATCGGCGTGATCTCTCCGAACGGGCGCTTCATCGGGTTCTGGAGCGAAGCGGCCGACCTCGTGCCGAACGACACGAACGGCGTCGCCGACTCGTTCCTCCGCGACGTGGCGCTCGGAACGACGACCCGCGTGAGCGTCAGCTCCGCCGGCGTGGAGGGCGACGCCGGCAGCTACAACCCCATCGTGTCGAGCGACGGACGGTACGTCGTGTTCGACGGACTCTCCACGAACCTCGTCCCCGGCGACACGAACGGCGTCGAGGACGTCTTCATCCGCGACCTGTGGACGAGCACGACGCGGCGCGTCAGCGTCGCCGAGGACGGCAGCGAGGCGAACAACTGGAGCTACTTCGCCACCATGACGCCCGACGCCCGGCTCGTGCTCTTCTCGACCGCTGCGACCAACCTCGGTCCGACCGACTCGAACGGGTTCGTGGACGTCGTCGCGGTCGCGGAGTGTTGGGTCGAGTTCCAGCCGTTCGGGGCCGGGCTCGCGGGGAGCAGCGGGTTCGTCCCCGCGCTCACCGGCGCGAACGGTTCGTGCTGGACGGGGGGACACTCGATCGCGATCGCGAACGCGGTCGGCGGGGCGTTCGGCCTGCTCTTCGTCGGGCTCCCGGCGCCGATGCCGATCCCCGCGCTCGGCGGCCTGGTCCACGTCGACCTCGCGGGTCCGCTCGTCGTCGTTCCGCTCACCGTCGGCGGAATCCACGCGCTGCCCGGCGACGGCACGCTCGCCATCCCCGGCGCCGACGTCCGCGGCCTCGAGGGCGTGACGGTCGCGCTCCAATACCTCGTCTCCGACCCCGGCGCGACGCAGGGGACGTCGATGACGAACGGGCTCCTGGTCTCGATCGTGCCGTGAAACCGGTGAAGGGGGCGCCGCGCCACGCCGTCGAGCTCCCGCGAACGCGGAGGAGTTCGGACGCCAACGAGAGTACGGTAGGCTTCATCCATGAAGCGTCCGCTCGGGCCGGCCTGCGCCCTCCCGTTCCTCGCACTCCTCGTCGCCTGCCACGGCGCGCCGGTCGAGACGGCGTCGATCGATGCGGCACGGCACGCGGTCGCGGAGAGCGCGCGGACTCTGGACGAGGCCGACGCCAGGTCCGAGCGCGGAGACCCCGACGGCGCCCGCGAGCTCCGCGCCGCCGCCGCGGATCGGCTCGAGCGGACGAAGGACGCGCTCCTCGCGCACCTCGACGCCGGGCGCGACGCACCGGGTGAAACGCTGGCGGTCCTCGCACGACTCCACGAGGTCCAGGGGGATCCGCGGCGAGCGGTCGAGTACGACCGGCGGGCGTGGATCGCCGGCGTCCGCACGCCGAGCATGCTCCTTCACTACCGCTCGATGAGCCAGTGGCTGCTCCGGTCCATCCGCGACCGTCGCGGCGTCGACCCGCTGCCGTCGATCCGGCAGGCGTACGAGGACGCGCTCGCGGCCGCGCGCGGCGACCCGGCGTCGGTCGACCCACCCGAGCCGCTCCGTGACGTCCTCGTCGCGATGACCTGCGACCTCGGCGAGACCCTCATCCTCCTCGAGGACTTCGACGCGGCGCAAGCGACGTTCGAGTCGGCCCTCGATCTCGACCACGACGCGGTCACGGCCTACGAGGGGCTCGGCGCGATCGCCGCCGTCCGGCTCGATCGACGCGAGAGCCTGCGCCAGTTCCGTCGCGCCCTGCAGATCGATCCGAACTCGGTCACCGCGTTGGGGCAGATGATGAACCTGATGATCGAGGATCAACGCCTCGCCGAGGCGCGCCGGTACCAGGAGCGGCTTCAGAGGGCGCGCGCCGCGAGCCCCGAGCCGGACTGACGCGTCGTCCCGCGGCCGGCCGGACGAGGTCGACCAGGACCCGGAGGTTCCTCGTGTCGGCGCGGAGCTCGTCCGTCCCCTTCGGCGTCTCGAGGATCATCGGCGTCGCGACGAACCGCTCGTCGTTCATGAGACAGCGGAACGCGTCGAGCCCGACCTCGCCCTCGCCGATGGTCTCGTGACGATCGACCCGCGAGCCAAGCGGTTTCTTCGAGTCGTTCAGGTGGAACGCCTCGATGCGCTCGACTCCGAGGGTGCGATCGACTTCATCGAAGGTACGGGCGTACCCGGCCGGGTCGCGGATGTCGTACCCGGCCGCGAGCAGGTGGCACGTGTCCAAACAGACCGCGACCCGAGCGGCGTGTCGGACCCGCGCGAGGATGTCGCGGATCTCCTCGAACCGATGGCCGACGCACGTTCCCTGGCCCGCCGTGTTCTCGATCGTGATCCGCGTCGCGAGCTTCGGCCGCTCCTCGTGCGCGCGATCGATCGCCCGCGCCACCCGCTCGACGCCGGCGTCGACTCCCGCGCCGACGTGCGCGCCGGGGTGGAAGATGAGGTGCGAGATCCCGAGCCGATCGCAGCGGTCGAGCTCGTGGAGAAACGCGTCGTAGGACTTCCGCCAGAGCTCGTCGTTGGGCGATGCGAGGTTGATGAGGTAGCTCGCGTGCGCCACGACCGGCGCGACGTCGTAGCGATCGCACGCCGCCCGAAACGCGATCACCTCGGCGTCGTCGAGCGGCCGCGCCGCCCACTGGTGGTTCGCCTTGGTGAAGATCTGCAGGGCGGTGCAGCCGGCGCGGTACGCCGATTCGACGGCCCGAGCGAGCCCGCCCGCGATCGACATGTGAGCCCCGAGGCGGCGCCCGGCCGGCACGCTCGGGGCGAGGCGGCTCCGCTCGGGTGGCTCGGGCGCGGAGCGCCGCCCCGCCATCAGCCGAGCGACTCGAGGAACCGCACGAGCAGGCGGACGCCGGCGCCGGTCGCGCACTTGCCGCCGACGTAGTCGCGGTTCCGCTGCCCCCACGCCGTCCCCGCGATGTCGAGGTGCGCCCACGCGAAGCCGTCGACGAACTGCGACAGGAACCACGCGGCGGAGCCGGCGCCGCCCTCGCGCTTGCCGATGTTCTTCATGTCGGCCACGTCCGACTTCATGTCGTCCTTGTAGCCGTCGAAGATCGGCATCGGCCAGGCGTGGTCGCCGGCCTCATCGCCGGCCTTCTTGAGCATCTGGATCAGCTTGTCGTCCGTCCCGTAGAGACCCGCCGCATCGTGGCCGAGCGCGACGACGCAGGCTCCGGTGAGGGTCGCGAGGTCGACGATGTAGTCCGGGTCGAACGTGGTCGCGTGGTGCAGACCGTCGGACAGGATCAGACGCCCCTCGGCGTCGGTGTTGATCACCTCGACGGTGAGACCCGACGCGGTCACCAGGCGGTCGCCCGGCTTCTGCGCCGATCCGCTCGGCATGTTGTCGGTCGACGGCACGATCCCGATGACGCGGACCTTCGGCTTCAGGCGCGCCACCGCGGCCATTGCGCCGATCACGGCGGCGCCGCCGCACATGTCGTACTTCATCTCCTCCATGTTCGCGGACGGCTTCAACGAGATGCCGCCGGTGTCGAACGTGAGGCCCTTGCCGACGAGGCAGACGGTCTTCTTGAAGCTGCGCGGGCGGTAGGAGAGCTCGATGAGGACGGGCGGTTCGATCGAGCCGAGGTTCACGCCCAGGATGCCGCCCATCTTCATCCGTTCGAGGTCGGGCTTGCGGTAGACCTTCGCCGTCAGCCCCGCGCCCTTCGCCATCGCGCTCGCGCGCTGCGCGAGCTTCGTCGGCGTGAGGACGTTGCCGGGGAGGTCACCGAGGTCGCGCGCGAGGTTCGACGCCTCGCCGATGGCGACCCCGCGGGCGACGCCGCTCTCGTACGCCGCGCGGTGCGTCCCCGCGTCGACGCGCACGGTCGCGGCGCGATACGGGTCGTCTTGCTTCTTCTTCGTCGCGGTCGGTACTCGATACGACGCCATCACCAGCCCTTCGGCGATGGCCGAGGCCGCATCCACCGCCGCGACGTGCGACGATTGGAGTCGGATCCCGAGCGTCTTCTGCTCGAGGCGGCCGAACTGCTTCAGGGCGATCGCGGCCGCGCGGCGGATCCGTTCCGCGTCGATCTCCTTCTCCTTGCCGAGCCCGACCAGGATCACCCGCTCCGTGCCGCCCGCGCCGTACACCAGGAGCCCGTCGCGGAACTTGCCTTTCCACTCCTTGCGACGGGTCAGGGTCTGCGCGGTCTTGCCGACCGCTCCCCGCACGTCGGGGACCACCCCCTCGGGGACCAGGACGGCGAGGGCGGACGCTTTCGAGGCTTCGGCGGACGTCGTGACGAGGATCTTCATCGAGGACTGGCTTCCCATGACTCGCGCGGATCGGCGCCAGCGTAGGGATCCACCCACGCGATCTCCAGAAGGAGAATCCGCCGCGGGCCGCCCAGGCCCCGTGCTAATCTCGGGACGTTCATCGCCCGGGTCGAGAGACTCCCCAGAACCCACCCCGACAAGAGAAGCTCGCCACATGAAGCGCATCGCGTGGATCCTCGCCGCCGCACTGTCCAGCCAGCTCGCGCTCGGCGCCGGACTCGTCCTGACGAAGGAGGGGGGCGCCGCCCTGAAGACGACGACGCTCCGCCTGGCCGGCGGCGCCAGCCAGCCGTACCTGATCCTGTTCGACGTGGCGGAGGCTCCGACCGTCGTCAACCCGAACGTCACCCTCGACGTGTCGCTCACGTTCGTGAACATCGCGGTCGGCGTGCCGGGGTTCCTCGGTGCGCTCGACGCGGCCGGCATGGCGAGCGCGTCGTTCGTCATCCCGAACGATCCGTTCTTCCTCGGTCTGACGATCTCGCTCCAGGCGATCGCCGGCAACCCGATCGACGCGAGCTCGAACCTCGTCCGTCTCACGCCGGCCCTCGCCGGGACGTTCGAGGCGACGCTCGACGCTCCTGACCTGCCGGTCGTCGGCGGCGCGGTGGCGGAGGGCGCGGACGGCAAGCTGCTCGTCGTCGGCGGCAGCGGGCCGGTCGCGCAGGGGTACGACCCCGACCTCGAGGAGTTCGAGATCGGCGGAGCGACGTTCGGCGTCGGCGTCCTCGGCCAGTCGACGGCGCTCGCCGACGGCCGGATCCTGTTCACCGGCGGTCTCGACCTGATGGGGCAGCCGACGAACGCGGCCGCCGTGTACGACCCCGCCACGGGGCAGACCACGACGCTCACGATGAACCAGCCGCGCGCCGGCCACGGCGCCTCGCTCATGGCCAACGGTCGCGTCCTGATCACCGGCGGGTTCAACGCGGTCTCGCTGACCGACCTCCTCTCGCTCCTGACCGGCGTCCAGGCCAGCACCGAGGTGTTCGACCCGTCGACGAGCGCGTTCACGCCGGGATCGAACATGCTCGAGCCGCGCGCGCTCCACAGCTCGACTGCGATGAGCAACGGGCGCGTGCTGGTCGCCGGTGGACTGACCGTGATCCCGATCCTGAACATCCCCACGATCTCGAACACGGCCTACTCGTACAACCCGTCGACCGGGAGCTTCGGCCTGCCCGCGTTCTTCTCCGGACCCCGCCTGCTGCACGCCGCGTGCGAGGTCGGCAACGGCAAGGTGCTGCTCGCCGGCGGTCTCTCGCTCGACTTCTCCCAGGTGATCGTCACGGGCGACATCACGCAGATCGTCATCGGCACCCTCGCGGACGGCCAGGTCTTCACTCCGAACATCATCAGCGGCAGCTTCTCGACCGTCCCGGGCCTGTCCCAGGGTCGCGCCGGCGCCGGCGCGCTCCGACTCGCGGATGGCGGCGCGTTGATCGCCGGTGGCTTCCAGGCGACGTTCAGCGGGACCACGATCGACTTCGCGCAGTCCCAGAACGCCGACGTGTTCACGACCGGCGGCGCGTTCCAGCCGACCGGGTCGCTCGTCGAAGCGCGGCTCCTGCCGATCCTGACCGCGCTCGACGACGGCACGATCCTCGTGCTGGGCGGCGGCGGCCTCTCCGCCGAGGTCTACCAGCCCTGAACCGGAGCGGCCCGATGACGCAGATCGCGAGGAGGCCGCGGTGATCGTGGGAACGGTCGTCGGCACGGTCGTGGCCCCGGTCCAACACCCGTTCTACGACGGCAAGCCGCTCCTCCTCGTGCGCGCCGAGAATCCGATCGACCTGACGCCGGGATCGGAGGGGATCCTCCTCGCGGCCGACCGGGTCGGAGCCGGGATCGGCGAACGAGTGCTGGTGATGAAGGAAGGCTCCAGCGCGCGGACCCTGTACGGTGACGATCGAGCGCCGGTGCGGACCGTCATCGTCGGGGTGATCGACGAGATCGAGGTAGCAGGAGCGCGAACGTTCTTCAAGGGGGACGACGGTTGACGTCCGAGACCGACCTGCTGACTCTGAAGCGACAGATCGCCGAGATCGCCCGGCTGTGCTGGGAGCGCGGCTACATCGGCGCCATCGACGGCAACATGTCGGTGCGGCTCGACGACGGCACCCTGCTCGTGACGCCGTCGGGCACGATCAAGTTCCTGATCCAGCCCGACATGATCGTCCGGACCGACAAGAACGGAACGCCGCTCGGAGGCGGGCGCGCGTCGACCGAGATCCTCATGCACGTCGCCTGCTACCAGGAGCGCCCGGACGTGCGTGCCGTCGTCCACGCGCACCCGCCGACCGCGGTCGCCTTCTCGATCGCGGGCAAGAGCCTGATGCAGCCGATCATCCCGGAGCTCGTCGTCACGCTGGGGGCGATCCCGACCGCGCCGTACGGCACGCCCGGCACGCCCGAGCTGCCGAACTCCATCCGCGACCTCGTCCGGTGCTCGGACGCGATCCTCATGGAGCGGCACGGCGCGCTCTGCGTGGGCAAGGACCTCCTCGACGCGTACAAGAAGCTCGAGCAGATCGAGCACAACGCCAAGATCACGTACATGGCTCACACGCTCGGCCGCGTGAACGAGCTGAAGCCGGACGAGGTGAAGCGGCTCCTCGACACCCGCGAGACCCTCGGGATCAAGACGACGAACGTCTACTGCAACCACTGCGGCATGCCGCGGGGTGGCACGGCGCGCTGAGCCGGGACCAGCGCGCCGTGCGCGGCCGCGGAACGCCCCACCCGCGATCGGCCGGCCGCATCCCTCGCCGGTTTCGATCGCTATCCTTCGCACCGATGAGCGTGTTGGGACCCGATTCGACGGCCGTCTCCGTGATTCGCGTCGCGCTCGACGCCTCTTGCACCGCGAAGCGCGAGCGAACGGGCGTCGCGCGCTACGCGGTCTGCCTGATCGACGCGATGCTGCAGGTCGCGTCCGACGACACGTTCGTGCTCGGCTTCCGCGCGTCGCGCGTGAAGCGCCACCGCTTCCGCTACCGCCCGGACGCAGCGAACGCGCGCGTGCGCTACTTCGTCGATCGTGGGCTGCGGTGGTGGCTCGGCCGGCCCGACGTCTTCCACGGGCTCGACGCCCGGCTCCCGCGTGCGCGCGGATTCCCCGCCGTCGTCACGCTGCACGACGTCGCGCCGGCCGAACACGCCGACATCGCGACGGCGGGATTTCGCGAGAAGAAGCTCGCCGCGTACGAGTGGATCGCCGAACGCGCGGACCGGATCATCTGCGTCTCCGCCGCGACGCGGGACGCGTTTCGCCGCCGGTTCGACGTCCCGGCCGACCGCTTCGACGTGATCCACCACGGGCTCGAGGAACGGTTCCGGCCCGCGTCCGCCGACCGCGTCCGCGCCGTGCTCGAGCCCCTCGGGATCGCGCGGCCGTACGCGCTGTTCGTCGGGCTCCTCTCCGCGCGCAAGAACCTCACGCCGTTGATCCGCGCGTTCGACCAGGTCGCGGCGGACGTCCCCGACCTCGCGCTCGTGCTCGCCGGCGGGCGCGGCCACGGGGCAGAGGACGTCGACCGCGCCATCGACGCCGCGCGCCACCGCGACCGCATCATCCGCCCCGGGTTCGTCTCCGACGACGCGTTGCCGCTCCTCTACGCGGGCGCACGCGCGTTCGTGCTGCCGAGCCGGAACGAGGGGTTCGGGATCCCGATCCTCGAGGCGATGGCCTGCCGCGCTCCGGTGATCGCGGCCGACGTTCCCGTCGCGCGCGAGGTGGCGGGCGACGCGGCGCGGCTCGTCGATCCCGACGACGACGCGGCGCTCGCGGGCGCGCTCGCCGACCTCGCGGCGAGCGAGGACGCACCGGAGCGAACGGCACGGATCGAGCGCGGCGCGGCCCTCGCCGCGCGCTACTCGTGGCGCGCGGCGGCCACGAAGACGCTGGCCGCGTACCGCCGCGCGATCGAATCACATGGATCGGGAAACACGACATGAGACGAACGTGGACGACCGTGCTTTGGGCGCTCGTCGCCGCCGTCGCGGCGGGCGGCTGCACCACCACGCCGCGCGAGGGCGTCGATGAGAAGTTCAACTTCCTCCCGCTCGCGCGGTACGAGACTTCCGAGTCCCCGCCCGGCCACACCGTCGACGTCCTTTGGCCGTTGATCCAGTTCCACCGCGCGGGCGACGCGGGCGCGTCGCGGTTCCTGCCGCTCTACTATCACGACTACGACGGCGCAGGATCGTCGTTCCTCGACCTGCTCGTCCTCTACTGGCAGTCGTACGACGCGCCGCGCGACGAGATCCGCCGCACGCTGTTCCCGCTGTTCCATTCGGTCCGCTCGCCGAGCGAGCGGAACACGCACCTCTGGCCGGTATACGGCCATCGCGAGTACGGCGGCGAGGACTTCCCGTCCGTCACCGACTCCTTCGCCTGGCCGCTCGTCACGTACGACCGCGCGAAGAACGGCGAGCGGTCGTCTCTCGGCGTGCTCTCGTTGGGGCCGCTCCTCTCGGGCTTCTGCCGCGACCGTCGGCCCGAGTCGACGCACGTCGACCTGCTGAGCGTGCTCGGCGGCGTGTTCGCGGTGGTCGACTCCACGACGCGCGAGCCGGACGCCGCCCGGCAGGCACCGGGGGCGCCGGCGACGAGCTGGTTCCGGCTCCTGTCGCTCGCGCCGGTCTTCGACCTGTTCCGCCACGAGCGCGAGGGAGACAAGACGACGACGCGCGCGGTCGGTCTGTTCGATGTCCCTTGGGCGGCATTGTTCGCGCGGATCGCGGACGCCGGCGAAGACGGGACGCCCTCGATCTGGACGCACCTGTTCCCGCTCTACTTCCGGCGCGACGCCGCGGACGGTGAGAGCTGGCTCGTCCCGCTCGTCTACGGCCGCTCGTCGCGCGAGGACGGCTATGAACGGACGTGGATCGTGCCGCCGCTCGCCGGGTTCGACCGAGATCCCACCACCGACGCGTCCGGCGTCGACGTGCTCTGGCCGCTTTGGCGCTACGAGTCCCGCGGGGGCGACGATCCGGGTCATCACCTGCGGCTGCTCCCGCTGCTCTGGTTCACGAAGCGGCCGGACGCGTTGGTCCAGATCGTGCTGCCGCTCTTCTACCGCATCCGCGACGCGCACTCGGAGTACACGCACCTCATCCCCCTGTGGGGCCGCCACGTCGAGGACGACGGCCGGCGCACGCGCTCGTTCGTGGTGCCCCCGCTCTACGTTGGGACCACCGACGAGCGGGAGCGCCTGTCCCGCCACGACGTGCTCTGGCCGCTCGGGCGGTTCGAGACGACCGAGGACTCGTCGCGGAACTACTTCTTCCCGCTCTTCTACCAGCACACCCACGGCGAGCGCTCGCACGTGAACGCGTTGCTCCTGTTCGACCGCGACGCGAGCGAGATCCACTCGAAGACCATGCTCTATCCGCTGGTCTCGTCGGCCGAGGCGCTCGGCGAGGGCGAGCGGACGTCGCTCCTGCCCGTGTTCGACCTGCGCTACCTGTCGGACGCGAAGCCCGCCGGGGACGAGCTGTCGGTGCTGTTCCCGCTCGCGACGTTCCACCGCGACGGACTCGAGACCACGAACTGGATCTTTCCTTTCCTGTGGTGGCTCGACGATGGCGTGCGGGAGCGCCACCGGCACGTCTGGCCGCTCTTCGGTCTCGACGAGGACGGCGACCACGTGCGCTGGTCGACGCTGTTCCCGCTCTTCTTCCGCGGCGCGAACTTCGACGGCAGCGTGACGGAGACCGGCTACCTCTGGCCGCTCGGCTCGAGCGAGACGAACCCGACCGAGTCCGTCCATTGGCTCTTCCCGCTCTACTACCACCGGAACACGACGCCGGAGAGCGGCGGCGGGAGCACGTTCACGTGGGTCCTCTGGCCCCTCTTCTCGCGCGAGACGAAGTCGACCGGCGAGCGGCGGTGGCACTCGCTCTTCTACTTGCTGCGAAACGAGAGGGACCCGGGCGACGACGGGGCCGAGGAGTTCTCGGTGCTCGGCGGCTTCTATCGCAGCCGCACCGAGCGCGACCGCTACACCAACAGCACGGCGTTCCTCTACGGGTACGAGAACGACGGCGGCGCGCGGACGCTGCGGCTCTTCCACCTGATCCCGATCCGGTTCTGAACGCCCCGCGGCGAACCCCGAAACCCGATCGTCTGCGATCCCGGACGGCGCGCGGGGCGACGTCGCGGGCGGCCCGGGCCACGTCCCGCGCGCGACCCTGCCGTCCTCGCTCTGCCCCCGAATCGCGCTCCGCCTCGACTTCCTGGCGTCGTCCGGCGCGGAAACCCCCCGCGATCGCGGGGTGGACGCACGTATCATGTCGCGCATGCCGAACGCTCCGAACCCCGATTCGCCCCGCGGCGTGCTCGCCGTGATCCTCGACCGGCCGATCACCGCGTTGATGGTCCTCGTCCTGATCGCGGTGCTCGGGGTCGTCTCGTACCAGCGGATCCCGATCCTGCTGTTCCCGAAGGGCGTGTCGGAGCCGGAGCTCACGGTCAGCGTCGAGTACCCGAACGCGAGCCCGTACGAGGTGCTCGAAAAGGTGACGAAGCCGCTCGAGGACACCATCCGCGCGATGCCGGACGTCCTCCACGTCTTCTCCAACTCGCGCGCCGACAGCGCGCGCGTCCGCGTGCAGTTCAACCCGAGCGCGGACATGGACCTCGCCTACAACGAGCTCTCGGACCGCCTCGAGCGCACCAAGCCGAGCTTCCCCGACGAGGTCGAGGACATCCGGATCTGGCGGCGCAACATGGACGAGGAGATGCCGATCTTCTGGCTCGGCGTCCTCTACGAGGATTGGGTCGACGACCCGTTCGGGACCGTCGACGAGCTGATCCAGCCCCGCCTCGAGGCGGTCGACGGCGTGGCGCAGGCGACGATCTGGGGGATGGTCCAGGACTCGATCCGGATCTTCGTCACGCCGGAGAAGCTGCGCGCTCACGGGGTCAGCCTCTACGAGGTCGTGCAGGCGCTGCGCCGCGACAACTTCACGCTCCCCGCCGGCAGCATCGAGCAAGGCGACCGCGAGTTCCTGCTCCGCATCGACTGCACGCTCAAGTCTCTCGACGAGATCCGTGCCTACCCGATCAAGAACAACGTGAAGATCGGCGACGTCGCGGACGTCCGGGTCGCGCAGTCGTATCGCGACCAGGTGAGCCGCGTGAACGGCAAGAGCTCGCTCACGTGCGTCGTCACCAAGGAGTCGGACGAGAACACGGTCGACGTCTGCCGGCGAGTGGACGCGCAGCTCGCGCGAATCGAGCAGGACCCCCGCCTCAAGGGGTACGCGTTCAAGGTCTACTTCGACCAGTCCGACATGATCGTCGGCGCGCTCGGCAACCTGAAGTCGTCGATGACCTACGGCGCGTTCTTCGCGATCCTCGTGCTCTACGTGTTCGTGCGGCGCATCTCGATGACCCTCATGGTCGCGACCGCGATCCCGGTGTCGCTGCTCGCCGCCCTCGTCTGCGTGTACTTCGCGGGGTTCACGTTCAACCTGATCTCCCTCGCCGGCTTCACGCTCGCGATCGGCATGCTCGTCGACAACTCGGTCGTGGTCGCGGAGAACATCGCGCGGCAGCGCGCGGCGGGCGAGTCCCCGTTCGCGGCCGCGGTATCCGGCGCGCGCCAGGTCGCCCTCGCGATCGTCGCGTCGACGCTCACGACCATCGCCGTCTTCACGCCGATGGTGTTCATGGCGAACGGCCGCAACATGCGGATCTTCCTGGGCGAGCTCGCGGCGCCGATCACGTTCTCGCTGCTCGCGTCGCTGCTGACCGCGCTCGTCTTCCTGCCGATCGCCACCATCCACCTCTCGCGATCGCGCGGGCGCGGCGAGTCCCCGGCGGCATCGGCGTACTCGCACGGCTCACGGCTGCTCTCCGGCTATCGCCGCGCGCTCGCCTTCGTGCTCTCGCATCGGTTCGGCGTCACCCTGTTCACGATCGGCGTGATCCAGCTCGGAGCGTACGCGTCCCGGAACCTCGAGGTCCGCTTCGACGGCGGCGAAGACGGGGACATGGTACGGATCGAGGTCGAGCTGCCGCGCCGCTTCACGTTGCCCGAGGCGTCCGAGGTCTTCGCGGAACTCGAGACGTTCCTCCTCACCAAGAAGGACGAGTACGGGTTCAACGACGTGAGCGTGCGGTTCCGCCGCACGGACGGCAGCGTGCATCTCTGGTTCGAGTTCGGGGGTGCACCGATCGACCGCAACGCGCTCTCGATGAAGCTGAAGAACGACCTGCCCAAGATCGCGGGGGTCGAGTATCAGGTCGGCTATGAGCGCAACGAGGAGGGATCGATCCGAGTCGGGCTGCACGGACCCGAGAGCGACGTGCTGTCGCGCATCGGCGACGACCTCGTGCGGATCCTCGAGGAGATTCCGGACCTGACGAACGTGCGCACCGACCTCGAGGAAGGGCTCGACGAGCTGCGCGTCTCCATCGACGGCGACCGCGCGCGGCGGTACGGCGTGAGCCAGGAAACGCTGCAGGGGATCATCGCGTGGGGCGTCGGCGGACAGCGCCTCTCCGATTACCGCGGCGAGGCGCGCTCGCTCCCGTTCCTCGTCGAGTACGAGGAGCCGGAGATCGGCAACCTCGACTACCTGAGGACGCTCGACGTCCCCGTCGATGGGAGTGGGACCGTCCCGCTCGCGTCGCTGACGGACTATCGGTTCGAGAAGTCGCTCGGGTCGATCCGCCGTAAGGACGGCATCACCAGCTTCGAGGTGAAGGCCGAGTCGTTCGACAAGAACTCCTACCGGGTACAGCGGCTGGTCGAGGACGTGCTCGCCCAGTACCCATTCCCCGACGGGTACGGCTGGCGGGACGCCGGCGGCCGCAACGACTGGGAGGAGGACCGCGCCGAGGTGCAGTTCGGCCAGTTCGTCGGCGTCATCTTCGTCTTCCTCCTGATGGGGATGCTGTTCGAGTCCGCCGTGCTTCCCCTCTCGGTCCTGCTCGCGATCCCGCTCGCGATCGTCGGCGCGAACCTCGCGCTCTGGGTGACCCGCACGCCGCTCGACTCGACGGCGCAGCTCGCGTTCATCCTGCTCGCCGGCGTGGTCGTCAACAACGGGATCGTGCTCGTCGACCGCATCCGGCAGGTCCGGGACACGGGGCTCGATCGGCGCGAAGCGGTGCTCACCGGCTGCGAGCAGCGCGTCCGACCCGTGTTGATGACGGCGCTGACCACGATGTTCGGGCTGGTGCCGATGGCGCTGCCGAAGCTGTTCGCCAACAGCACGAACACCGGGCTCAACTATCAGTCCCTGGCCGTCGCGACGCTCGGCGGCCTCCTCGTGTCGACGCTGCTGACCCTCCTCGTGGTGCCGCTCTTCTACACACTGTTCGACGACCTCGGCGCGCTCTTCGCCCGGGTCCTCGGCCTCCTCGGCCGGAGACGGGGGTCGCCGCCGGAATCGCGCCCCGTCGCGGCGCCGGGAACGACTTCGTGAAACGATCGCGGCGCTCCCCGGCTTTCCTCGTCGTCCTCTCCGCGGTCCTCGGCGTCGCGCCGAACGCTTCCGCCGGCGCACCGACCCTCGACCTCCAGGAGCGCGGGCGCCGTACGCCTGGGGACGACGCCGTTCTTCCTCGCGTGCTCCGACGCCGGCGGGGAGCCGCTAAAGGGCGGGCTCCTCGTCGCGCGTCACGGCCGTGGCTTCTACGTCTATACCGCGTACGGCTGGTATCGACAGTGGCGGGCCGGCGTGCCCGGCGCGTACCGCTTCCTCGCCAATCTCGTCTCGCTGCCGAAGGAACACTCGGACGGATGACCACGCAAACGATCGCGCTCCTCACCCTCGCCGTGCTGCTGAGCGCTTGCTCGCGCGACGACCGCGTCCCGCTCGTCGTCTACTCCCCGCACGGGCCCGACATCGGCCGCGAGTTCGAGGAGGCGTTCGAGACGGCGCACGCGGACGTCGACGTGCAGTGGCAGCCCCTGTCGCCGGGCGACGCTCTGACGCGCCTGCGCGGCGAGGCGAAGAACCCGCGCTGCGACGTTTGGTGGGGAGCGCCGTCGTCGACGTGCGACGTCGCCGCGAACGAGGGCCTGCTCGAGCCGTATCGCCCCGATTGGATCGAGCACGTCGATGACCGCTACCGCGATCCGGAGGACCGCTTCGCGCCTCACTTCGTGATCCCGCAGGTGATCCTCTACAACCAGGACCGAACTGCCGAGGGTGACGCGCCGCGCGAGTGGGACGACCTCGTCTCCCCTGCCTACGCGGGTCGCGTGGTGCTGCGCAATCCGCCCCCGTCGGGAAGCATGAAGGGGTCGTTCTCGTGGCTGATCGCGTGGAAGGCGGACAATCACGAGGACCGGGTCGACCGCGGCTTCGAGTACCTGCGCGCGCTGCACGCGAACACGAAGTCGTACTCCGCGATCCCGAAGGAGATGTTCGAGGCGGTGAAGCGCGACAAGGAGAACGTCGTGTCGATCTGGAACCTCGCCGATGCGATCTTCCAACGCGACGAGTACGAGTACCCGTTCGGCATCTCGATCCCGCAGAGCGGCGTCCCGGTCGTGATCGACTGCATCGCGCTGGTGAAGAACCCCGGCCGTGATCCGAAACGCGCCGCCGCCGCCAAGGCGTACTACGACTTCGTCACCTCGCTCGAGGCCGGGCGATCGCTGATGAACGGCCACGGCCGCATCCTCGTGCGCGCCGACGTTCCGGCCGAGATGCGGCCGGCCTGGCAGGCCGAGTACGCCTACCAGCCGCTCCCCGTCGACGCCGACTTCGCCGCGAAGCACGCGGACGAGTGGATGCGGCGGTGGGAGGCGGAGGTGAAGCCGGAGTGAGGGACGCGTCGCCGGCGCGGCGACGCTCGTCGTGGGATGCCTCGCGCGCACGCGGGGAATTCGGCGATCGCGCGACATCCTCGATTGACCGGTCTCGGCGGAACGCGAAGATCGGGCACCGCGCCGATACGCGCGCGGCCTCTGGACTGGAGCGGCTGGTTGGGCGACCCACGGACGGAACCGACGCGGTGGCGGCTCGGGCTCCTCGTGCCCGCGCTCGCCGTGCTTCTCACGCTCGTCGCGTGGCCGCAGCTCCGGATCCTGATCGACTCGCTGACCGAGGCCGGAGCGTTCACGCTCGAGCACTACCGCCGGTTCTTCGACCCGGGCGATCCGGCGAACCTCACCGCGCTCTGGAACTCGGTGTGGCTGTCGGTCGTCTCGGTCGCGTGCGCGGCGGTGATCGGCGTTCCCCTCGCGCTGCTCGTCGCGAGAGTCCAGTTCCCCCTGCGCGGCGCGGTGGCGGCGCTCGCCGTGCTTCCGCTCCTCCTGCCGCCGATCGTGGGCGTGCTCGCGTTCAAGCAGTTCCTGTTCGGCGAGTACGGGTTGATCCCGCGCTGCCTCCACGACCTGTTCGGCGTCTCCTGGCACCTCGACGGGTTCGCCGGCATCATCGCGCTCCACGCGTACGCGTTCTTCCCGCTCTTCTACCTGTTCGTCGCGGCGGGGCAGAAGCGGCTCGACCCCGCGCTGCCGGACGCGGCGTTCTCGCTCGGCGCGACGCGCGTACGGACGCTGCTTCGGGTCACGCTGCCGCTGTTGAAGCCGGCGATCGCGGGCGCGGCGATCCTCGTCCTCCTGAACTCGATGGGCTCGTTCTCGGCGCCGCTCTTCTTCGCACCGACAGCGGAGATCCTGACGCTCCGGATCGCGAACCTGAAGGAGAGCGACACCGCGATCGTCACCGTGACGTCGACGATCCTCGCGCTCGGCGCGTTCCTCCTCCTCGTACCGATGCGCCGGATCGAGAGCGGGTCGGACGTGGTGTCGGCCGCCAAGGGGATGGTCACTCCGGTGCGGCTCGCGGGTCGCGGCCCGGCCCGGACGCTCCTCGCCGGACTCGCGATCCTCATCGTCGCGCTGCTCCTGCTGCCCCACCTCTCGATCGTGTTGTTGTCGTTCGCGAGCGATCGATGGAGCGCCGACGACGTCCTCCCGAGCACGTACACGCTCGATCACTACCGCGAGATCTTCTCGAGCTCGACGTTCACGACGCCGCTTCTGAACTCGTTCCAGATGGCGCTCCTCGCGGCGGCCGCCAACGTGGTGGTCGGCGTGCTGATCGCGCTCCTCCTGTCGCGCCGCGGGCAGCCTCTCCGTCGCACCGTCGAGCTGCTCGCGTTCCTCCCGCTCGCGCTCCCCGCGACGGTGATCGCGTTCAACCTGCTGAAGACGTTCAACGAGCCGTCGCCGCTGACGTTCGGACGCGTCCTCTCCGGCACCTGGATCCTCCTCCCGCTCGCCTACTTCGTGCGCAACCTGCCGATCGCGGTGCGCGCGACGCAGTCCGCGCTCGCGACCGTCGACGGCGCGCTGGTCGACGCGGCGGAGTCGCTCGGCGCGCCGCGGTTCGTCGCGTTCCGCCGCGTCACGCTGCCGCTCGTGCTGCCCGGCGTGCTCTCCGGTGCGCTCCTGTGCTTCCTCGCGGCGCTCTCCGAGTTCGTGGCGTCGATCCTGATCTACATCCCCGAGAACAAGCCGATCTCGATCCAGATCTACGACAGCTTCTACAGCGGCTCGCTCGGCGCCCCCGCCGCGTTGTCGGTCCTCCTGCTGCTGTCGCAGGCAGCGATCGCCGTCGTCGTGAACCGGTTCCTCAAGCTCGAACGGGACTCCGCCGATGCCACCCCTTGACCCTTCGTTCGGGCTCTGTGCGCGCTGCCGCCACGCCAGCGCGATCACGAGCGGACGCGGTTCCACGTTCCTGTTCTGCCTGCGCTCGAAGGTCGACCGGTCCTATCCGAAGTACCCGCCGCTGCCGGTCTTCGCGTGCGCGGGGTTCGATGCCGGCGACGCGAGCGACGTCGCGGAGCCGCCGGACGAGCCACGACCGCGCGAGCCGGAGGGCGCGTGAGCGCGCCCTCGCTCTAGATCTAGACTTAATGCGCCTGCGTCTCCGCTGCCGATCGGCATGAACGAAGGTCTCGGCGAGGAGCGGCCGGTAGGCGTAGAGGCGCTCCGAGTCGGCGGGCAAGCGGCGCAGCGCCAACGCCAGGATCCTCGCCGCGAGGTTGTCGATCCGGACCCAAGGGAGGATCAGGAAACGGCTGTTGTTCACGATGAAGCACAGGTTGCGCTCGCGAACGGTCGGAGGCCATCCGATCCACGAATCTCTCGGCGCGACCTTCCACGCCGCACCGCTGAACGCGAGGCATGCGATCGGCTCGCGACCGAGGGTCACGAAGTACTTGGTGTGCGGCCCGACCGGGACTCCGTAGCCGAGGTAGTGGTAGCGCTCGACGTACTTGTTCCAGAGCGACTCGTCGGCGCGTCGACCAGCGGCGGTGACGATCGAGAAGCCGTGTCTAGATGGCGATCGCTCGCGGCGAGCACCCCTCGACGGTTCCGCGACCGCGACCTGGCGCAAGAGATCCCGACCCCCCAGTGCGCCTAGGAATCTTGAATCCCGGATGAGCCTCTCCTGCGGAGAGGCTCAGGGAATGTCGATGGCGAGGGCGTTCGTGGCCGAGACGAAGAGAGGGCTCTGACTGTTGACGTCGAGCACGAACCCCTGGAGGTACACGTTCGCCCCCGAGACCGCGGCGGGGACGACGGCCGGGATGAAGAACGACCCGGTCCCCGCCCCGGAGCCGCCGAGCGGGACCGGTTGCAGACCGAGACCCGCGAGCGGAGCGACGTTCAGAAAACAGCCGCCGCCGATCGGCGCGTTCAGCGGGAGCAGGCCGACCACGAAGAACGCGAGCGACCCGCCGAGCCCTTTCGTCAACGACACGGCGATCGTCTCGCCGGCGGCCGGACATCCGCCGATCACGAGCTCGGGCACGAACCCGCCGAGCCCCGCGCATCCGACGCCGTAGCTGGTCACGGTCCCGGCGCAGCGGCTGAGGACGATCAGCGTCATCGCGCCGATCCCGTTGCCGCGCGCGAGGTAGACGAACCGTCCGTCCGGGCTGAACGCGAAGCCGGTCGGGAACGCCGAGGAGAGGATGAAGCTCGACAGGTCGGTCGCGCCGATGACGGCGCCGGAGAAGATGTCGACCTCGAGCAGCTCGTTCGTCTCGTCGGCGTAGACGAAGAGGTTGCTGGTGACCGGGTCGAAATCGGCGGCCGAGACGCGCTTCGAGTAGCCGACCATGGCGACGGTGGACGTGAGCATTCCGTTGAACAGGTTGAAGCGCACGATCTCGGGCGGCGACACGTCGCGCACCAGGAAGAGGTCATCGGTCGTGAGGAACGCGGCGGCGGTCGACTGATAGGTGGTGAAGAACTTCTTCACCAACGCTCCCGATGGGCTGAGCTCCGCGGCCGCGTCCTCGCCGAACGAGGAGAAGCAGAAGACGTGGCCGTTTCCCGGCCGCACGGCGAGGGCGTCCGGGCCGCGCTCGAGTCCGGGCACGACGGAGGCGTCGAACTGCAGCACGATCGCGCCGGACATCGGATCGATCAGGGCGATGTCGTTCGTCCCCCCGGAGATGCCGGACGCGTCCGAGACCCAGAGCAGGCCGGTCGCGTGATCGAGCGCCGCGCCCCCGACGGCCGAGAAGCCGAGCGCGCTGATGTCGACCGTCGTGTACGCGCTGAGCGAGAGGTCACCCGCGCCCGAGGATGGCGCGACCAGAGGCGCGGCGGAAACCAACCATGCGAGGCGTCGCCACATACGAGTCCCTCACCGACACTGAGGACCGCGCCTCGGGGATGGGACTTCCGGAGGGCGTCCACCAGATGGGCGTCCCGCTCGAGGGCGTTCGGGGTTCCGAGTTCCACTTATACCAATCGGCCACGGATCCACCCAAACCGGAGCGAAAGGACGCCCCGACCCTCCTCGCCGAATGAACCCGAAATCCTTTCGTTCGACCAAGGCCGTTGTCCCACCGTTGCGCGAATGAAGATCGAGCCGTCCCGCCCGGACACCGGGGTCGCGGAACGGCGCTCTGCCGCGGCGGCGGCGGTGCCCTCGCGTTCCTGGCCGCGGGTCGCGACGACGGAACGGTTCCGCTCGGGCTCGGCTGCTACGCGAGCGTCGCCCCGATCACCACGCTCATCGGCCCGTTCCCGCTCCCCGGCCACGCGGCCGGCGAAGGCGAGTTCCTCCTCCCCGTCGACCTCACGGAGCGCGCGCCGTCTTCGCTCTGTGTCGAGGTGTACGTCGTCGACGCCTATTCCCTCTTCGGAGTGGCGAAGTCGAACGCGCTGACGATCCACGTCGAGTGACCGGCCTCGACGACGCGAGCGACGCCCGCCCCCGCCGCGGCTCGGCGCGCGGCGGGGGCGGGCGTCGTGCGTGACCTCAGGCGCGAGTGGAGCGCGCCGTTCCCGATCCCGACGACGCGGAACTGTTCTACCGGACGGCCGCGTACGCGCGGACGGGGAACGACCCCATGCCTTCGAGCTTCACGGGCACCGCGTGGAAGCGGAACCGGCCGGCGGGAAGGGCGGCGAGGTTCGTCAAGTTCTCGCCGATCGGAATGCCGGCCCGCAGAAGCGCAGTGTGCACCGCTCGCGTGCCGTCCGTGAGGTCGTCGACGTTCAGCGAGTCGATGCCGAAGAAGGTCACGCCCGCGTCGACGAGGAGCCGGGCGGCGGCGGCCGTCAGATGAGGATGGCCATCGACGTACGCGGGCGTCTGCCACCGCGTCGACCAATCGGTCCGGACGAGCACGGCCCGGCCGGTGACCGGGATCGACTCGAACGCGTCGGCGTCGATCGTGGTGCGGTCCGGTGGAACGTGGACGACGACCGCGTCCAGGTCGGCGATCGCCTCGAGTGGAAGCGCGGCGACGTCGGGCCCGGCCGCGAACCGATGGAACGGCGCGTCGACCGACGTCCCGAGGTTGCCGATCAGCTCGGCCTTGCCGATCTGGAACGTCGTCCCCTCGGCGTATCGCGACCGCGACTCCTCGTGCGAGAGGTGATCGACGATCGACGCGGCGGGCAGGTGCGGGTAGACGCGCTGCCCGTGCGCGATGGCGTGCGAAAGGTCGATGAGCGTCATGCGACCTCGACTCCGCGCCAGAACGCGACGCGGTCGCGGATCGCCTCCGCGCGCGGCTTGGGATCGGGGTAGTACCACGCCGCGTCCGGGTTGGTCTTGCCGTCCACCACGACGTTGAAGTAGCGCGCCGTCCCTTTCCACGGGCAGACGCTCTCCATCGTCGAGTCCTCGAAGTACGCGCGCTCGAGCGCCTCCGGGGGGAAGTAGTGGTTTCCCTCGACCACCACCGTGTCGTCGCTCTGCGCGATCACCGCGCCGTTCCACGTCGCTTTGACCATTTCGACCTCCGCGTCGCCAAACGATCCTACCCGTCGACGCGCTCAGAACCGGAAGTAGAGGAACGGCGAATACGTCACGAAGAAAAGGTGGCAGACCGCGAACGGGAACAGGAGCGAGATCAGGATCATCAGCACGAAGCGGCCGCGCTCGACGATCTCCTGCGAGTTCGGGGTCGAGAACGCGATGAGCGGACAGGCGACGAGGGCGATCATCTGCAGCGGGTCGATCTCGAAGCGGACGTAGGTCCAATCCAGGTTCCCGCAGAACCCGCCCATCGCGGCGAGGAAGTTGTATGCCTGTCCGAACGACGACGCGCGGAAGAAGACCCAGCCGCCCAGCACGATGACGAACGTCAGCGCGATCTGAAGGACGACGGGCAGCCGCGAGTACGGCGCACGCTTGCCGAGGAACCGCTCGAACGCGAGGAACGCGCCCTGGTACGCGCCCCACGCGACGAACGTCCACGCGGCGCCGTGCCACAAGCCGCCAAGCAGCATCGTGACCATGAGGTTCAGGTACGTCCGCCGCGGCCCCTTCTGATTGCCGCCCATCGGGATGTAGAGGTAGTCGCGCAGCCACGTGGACAGCGAGATGTGCCACCGCCGCCAGAACTCGGTGACGTTGCGCGATTTGTACGGTGAGTGGAAGTTGATCGGGAACTGGAATCCGAGCATCGCGCCGAGGCCGATCGCCATGTCGGAGTAGCCCGAGAAGTCGAAGTAGATCTGCATCGAGTACGCGAACGTCCCGAGCCACGCCTCGAGCGTCGACGGCTGCCAGGCGGAGAAGCTCGCGTCCGCGATCACCGCGATCGTGTCGGCGAGCAGCAGCTTCTTGATGAAACCGGCCTGGAACAGGAACGCGCCGCGCGAGACCTTGTCGAACGTGTGCGTCCGGCTGCGGAGCTGATCGGCGAGCGTTCGATAGCGGATGATCGGCCCGGCCACGAGCTGGGGGAAGAGCGCGATGTACGCCGCGAAGTCGACGAACCGCCGCACGGCCGGCGCGTCGCGGCGGTACACGTCGATCGTGTAGCTCATCGACTGGAACGTGTAGAACGAGATCCCGACCGGCAGCACGACCTTCGTCCACGAGACGGCGTCGAGCCCGAACCGCGCGAGGAGCAGGTTCAGGGAGTCGATCCCGAAGTTCATGTACTTGAAGTAACCGAGCAGGCCGAGGTTCGCGCAGATCGAGACGAGGAGCACGCGCCGGCGCTTCCGCTCCAGCTCCCGCGCAGCGGCCGCGTCGGGGTCGGCGATCGCGTCGAGCCGATCGTTCGTGCGGGCGATCGCGTTGCCGCAGACGAAGTCGATGATCGTGCTCACCAGCATCAGCAGCACGAAGTCGAGCCGCCACCAGCCGTAGAATACGTAGCTCGCCAGCACCAGAAGCGCCGATCGGAACCGGAACGGCAGCACGTAGTACGACAGGAGCACCGCCGGCAGGAACCAGAACAGGAAGATCTGGCTGGTGAAGATCATTCGCGAGCCTTCCAGATCTCGACGGCGCCGAACGTGAACGGCCGCCAATCGTCGACCGGGTGGATCTCGACCCTGCTGGCGCCGTCCGGCACCGGGACGACGACGAGCTGATCGTAGCCGCCGCTGACGTGGATCGCGATCGGATCCACCCGCCGGTCCGAGGCGGAGAAGCGCACTCCATCCCGTTCCGCCCGCTCCCCCCGCGGGCGGTCCGAGGCGGAGAAGCGCACGCCATCCCGTTCCGCCCGCTCCCCCCGCGAGCGGTCCGGACCGAAGAAGCGCACTTCGCCCCGCGTGGGGCCGATCGACTGCACCCGGTACGCGAGGGCGAGCCCGCGCTCGTCCTCGTCGAGGTCGTACACGAGCCGGCCGTCTTCCGCGGCGAGGACGCCGCGCATCGAAGCCGAGGGCGACCCGTCACGGGCGACGTCGAGCGACACGCCGGACCGACCCTGCGGCGGATGGAGCGGCCGCGCCGACGCGGGATCGAAGCGCGTCGCCGCGAGGAGGACGTCGACCTGGCTCCGGACCCGATCGATCTCGTTCAAGAGGTGCCGCTCCGGAAGCTCCCAGATCAGCGCCGCCGGCGGCGGGCGACGGCCGAGCACGACGTCCTGGAGCACGGTGAGGATCGGGTACATCGCGTCGCGACCCGCGTACGCGCGGTCCTCGACCTCGCGACCGAGGACCGCACCGATGAGCGACGGAAGTTCCGCGCTGTCCGAGAAGCTCGTGCCGACCACCACGATCGCCCGCGGCTCATGGGTGACGAGCGGCTCGCGCGTGCGGGCGTCCACACCCACGTGCATCGTGCGCGGGAACCGGAAGCTTCTCTCGAGCTCCCCGTCCGGCTCGAAGCCGAGGAGGTGGACCAGGTCGCCCTCGTAGTCGTCGATGACGCGCGTCGCGATCTCGCACGCCCGCGCGGGACCCGGTGGATCGGGACGCCGCTCGCGGAGCCACTCGCCGGCTCGACGCGCGACCTCGAGCGCCCCGTCGCTCGACCAGTGAGTGTCCGTGGCAACGTACGCGCGAGACGGCTGGTCCGACGCGCGGAGCCATTCGAGGAGGTTCGGCGCCGGCACGCCGGCGCGCGCGAGGACGTCGATCGCTTCGTCGTAGCACGGCTCGAACCGCGCCGGCCAGCCGCCAACCCGCTCCGGCGCGAAGCTCGCCTTGTTGGGCGCGAGGAGGACGAGCACCGTCGTACCCTGCGTCTCGAGCCAGCGCGCCAGCTCCGCGATCGCACGCGCGACGCGCGGCAGCGGCGCCAGAGGCCCGTCGGCTCCCTCGATCTCGGCGACCGGGCGCCGCCGGACCGTCTCGGCGAGGAAGAACCAGTCGTCCGCGCCTGCCGCCACGCGCGACGCCGTCATGCCGAGCGTCAGGTAGAGCCGCTCGTGGTAGACCGGACCGACGAGCTCGGCCACGCGAGAGCCCCTCCTGAGGCGGTCGTCGACCTCTCGCGCGAGCACGCCGGCCCGGAGCGTGGCGAAGCTCTTCGGGTTCGCCAGCGCCCGACCCGGCCACGCCTCGCCGGTGAGCTCGACGCCGAGCACGCTCGCGATCACGGTCCCGCAGGTGAAGGTCGTCAAGACCCGAGCGGCGCCCTGCATCGGCGTCGAGGCTCCGGTGCGCAAAAGTCGGAAGACCGGGCACGTTACCCGACGCGGCGGGACACCGCCACCGCGACCGAACGATGGCGATCCCGCGGGGCTCTAGCGAGTCCAGACCATCGGCGCGTGGAGCGTGAACGCGTCCTGCCCGACGATCGGGCGGACGCGTATCCACGCGATCCGGCGCGCGTCGCTCGTCACGAGGCGCGTCACCATCAGGTGCGGCAGCAGGTTGACGCCGATCAGCGGGCGCGACGTCGCGGCGGCCGGCCGGTCGGACTCCGCGGTCCCCCACTCCACCACGTGGCGCGCCACCGCCCGCGTCTCGAACCGATATGCGAGCGCGACGGAGCCGTCGCCCGGAAGGGGCGGGTCGAGCCGATACTCGACGTGCGCGTCGGAGTGATCCGTGCGGCCGACGAGGCGTTCGGCGTCGTCGCGCTCGACCCGGATCCCGTTCGTTCGACGCGACTCGAACGCGAGGGGTGCCGCACGGTACGGCCGTCCCGGCGCGACGTCGAGGATCCGCTCGAGCGGGTCGAGGAAGTAGGATGGCCGCACGAGCGGGAACTCCTCGGGGAACTCCCAGACCAGGATGCGAGGGAACGGTCGCCGGTCGAGGAGGATCTCCTCCGCGAGGTCGAGGACGCGGTAGCCCGCGCCGCGCCCCATCTTCGACCGATCCTCGACCGCTCGATCGAGCTCCACCCCGATCATCAGGGGGAACTCATAGCCGTCCGAGAAGCTCGTCCCGACCACCACGATCGCCTCGGGGACCCTCGACGCCTTCACGGCGCGACCGCCGGAGTCGAACGCCTCGGCGTACCGGCGCGTGACGATGAACCGATCGTACAGGGGGCTCTGCCGCGGGAACTCGAGCATCGACATCAGGCCGCTCACGAACGGCCTCGGCTCGCCGAACCGAAGCGTCGCTCCGAGCCGCCGGCCCGGCAGGGCCTCCTCCGAGAACCGCGTTCGGATCATCGCCGCCACCGCCGCCGCGGCACGGTGGGCGCCTTCGTCCGTCCAGTGCGGGTCGTTTCGCAGGAAGGCCACGCCGTTGCGCGGATCGAGCGCGGGCCGGAGATCGAGCGTCCAGACCTCGGCCTGCCGCAGCGCGGCGAGGAGGTCGTCGTAGACCGGCGTGAACGACCGCCACCCGCGCGGCAGCTTCTCGGGATGGACCGTCGACTTACGCGGCACGGGGACCACGAGCACCGTCGTGCCGTTCGACTCGAACCAACGGACCACGCGCGCCACCAATCCGCACGACTCGGGCAGCGCCGTGCGCGCGGTCGGATCCGGATAGTCGCGCGTCGTGACGTCGTGGAAGAGCCAGTCCTCCCGCCCGAGCACGACCGTCGGGTGCGTGATCGAGAACGCGCGGAACATGAACTCCTGGTAGCGCGGCCGCAGCGCCTTCGCGACCTTCGACTCCTCGGCCACGGCGCGCTCGATCTGCTTGGCGAGGGCTCCGGTCCGGACGCTGGCGACGCTGATCCGCTCGCGCAACGTGAACGGGATGCGCCCACCGATCATCAGCTCGAGGAGCGGCGCCCCGACGACGACGAGCACGAGGACGGCGAACACGAAGGCACGGGCGAAGAGGTTCACGCGGCGGGGCTCACCGGGCTCACCGGGCTCACCGGGACCAGCACCGTGGAGCGGTGAGGACGAACGCGTCCGGGCGCGACACCGGCGACAGGCGGATCCGATCGATCGCCGCTCCGCGGCTCTTCGGCCGGATCAGCACGAGGTTCGACCAGCGCCCGAAGCCGATCCACTTCCGCCCCGCGCTCCCCGCCGCCGTGTCCTCGCCCGCCGCGAACCACTCCGCGCGGAGCTCGCCGTGCGACTCGGTCCGCACCCGAAACGCGAGCAGCGTCGAGCCGTCTCCGCTCAGCGGCGGGTCGAGCTCGTACTCGAGGAACGCGTCCGCACGGTCGGCGCGCGCGGTCAGCTCATCGCCCTCCTCGGCCGCGACGCGCACGCCGTGGAGCCGGCGGCTCCGCACGGGGAGCGGCGCGACGCGGTACGGCGAGCCCGGCACCACGTCGAGGATCTGCTCGAGCGGCTCGTTGAAGTAACGCTCGTCGTGGAACGGGAACTCCTCGGGGAACTCCCAGATCAGAACGCGGGGGAACGCGCGGCGGCCGAGCACGAGCTCCTCGACGAGGTCGAGCAGGCGGTACGCGCCGCCGCGGCCGGCGAGCGCCCGGTTCTCGACCTCGCGCTCGAGCAGCGCGGAGAGCATCGCCGCCATGTCGAATCCGTCCGAGAAGCTCGAACCGATCACAGCGAGACCGCGCGGCTCGCGCGGCGCCGCGAACGCTTCGCCCGAGGCGAGCCGCGCGACGACGGCTCGATCCAGCACGGAGAACCGGGTCCAGAGTGGGCTTCCCTCCTCGAGCTCGAGCATCCGCACGAGCCCGCTCCGGAACGGCCGCGGCGGCTGCCGCTCGATCGTCAGCTCGACCCGCTCCCCCGGCCGCTCGGCCGGCGGGACGCGCTCGTCGACCGCCTCGGCGATGGCGCGAGCCGCGATCAGCGCGCCGTCCGAGCTCCAATGCGGGTCGTTGCGCAGATACGTCTCGCCGCGCGACGGGTCGAGCGCCGCACGCAGGTCGAGGGTCCACAGCCCGGCGCCTTGCAGCCGGTCGATCAGTTCGCCGTAGACCGGAGTGAACTCGCGCCACCGGGACGGCAGCTTCTCGGGATGCATCGTCGGCTTGCGCGGAACGGGAACGATCAGCACGTGCGTGCCGTTCTCCTCGAGCCAGCCGACCGCGGCGGCCATGCGCGCGATCGTCCGCGGGATGGCGGCCCATCCGATCCGGTTCGGGAAGCCGCGCACCGACGTGACGTGGAACAGCCAGTCGTCCTTCCCGAGCACGATGATCGGATGAGTGATCGAGAACGCGTCGAGCATGAACTCCTGATACCGGGGCCGGAGTTGCCTCGGCAGCCAGGCGTCGGCGACGAGCCCGTCCTCGACCTGCTTCGTGAGCCCGCCGGAACGTACGCTCTCCCACGTCACGTCGTCGGGCAGACGGAGCGGGCTCCGGCCACCCGCGACCAGCTCGAGGGCCGGGGCGCCGAAGACGACGACGAGGAGGAACAGCGCGGCGACGGCGCGGGCGAGCGTGGTCATGATGTCCGGTCACGGAAAGAGCGCGGGCATTATAGGAGGGCGTGCGCGCGACTCGAGTCCGAGTGGGTCGATGGGCGATGACCATCTGCGCCGGGACCGCGAGCTCCAGCATCGGGTCGGCGGGCCGTAGCCGAGCCGGGCGCGTCGCGCGACCCGGCTCGGTCCGGCCTCGACGGGGGCGAACCTCGCGTCAGTTGATCTGCACCGTCGCGTAGTGCTTCCGGCGCGACGACGTCGGGTTCGACTGCGCGTTGGCGTTCACGTCGTAGAAGTGCTCGTAGTCGCGAGCCTGTCCGGGCGATCCGGCTCCACCCGTCCCAACGAACCAGTTCGTCGTCACGACCACTCCGTCCGCGAACGTATGCGTCTGCGCCGGCGGATCGGTGGGGCTGATGGTGCCGATGAACAAGGGGCTGACCGCGAGCGTGTACGGCGCGGTCGTCCCCGGGGTGAACGTCAGGTTGAACGTCGCGGTCCCGGTGGCGTCGGTCAACGGCGCCGCGAGCACCGGGTTCGGCGTGCCCATCGTGCTTCCCAGCACGTCGACGCCGGACGGGACGTCCGTGCTGTGGAAGAGAACGTAGACCCGGATGCCGCCGGGCATCGCGTTGCCGTCCTGGTCCTTCACCAGCATCGTCGCCTGGAGGTCGACGTCGCCCGACGTGAGCGGAACGGCCGTGAGGTCGAGGTCCTCGACGTGGAGGTGCATGACCATCGTCTGGATGTGTTCGCTCGTCGTCGACGTATCCGACCCGGTTCGGCTCGCCGCATCGGTCGCGACGATCGAGTACGGAAGCGTCGAGTTCGGCGGCAGCATGTCCATGACCACGTCGTGCCGGCACTTGAGCTGCGAGCTCGTGTAGTTCCGCGTGGTCGTGTCCGGCAGCGTCACGTCGATCGACAGCGTGGTCGGTTCGTTCGTGATCACGTGCATCGTCGAGGTCGTGATGAACGTGTTCCGCGCCTCGTGCACCTCGATGATCGGGTCGTCCACGTCGTTCGGGATCGACGCGCACGAAGTGCCGCTCGCGTTCGGATCCAGGTGCTCGATCGCGTCGCTGTAGCCGTCGTTGTCGGTGTCGGGATCGACCCAACTGTACCCGGCCAGGATCTCCTCCCAGTCGCGGAGGCCGTCCTCGTCCCGGTCGATTGCGAGACGCTCGCCGGTTCCCGGCGGCACGCAGGTGAAGACCAGCATCTCGATCGACGTGTCGATCAGCGACAGAAGCTCGCCGCGCGTCACGGCGAACCCCGGGCCTATGTCCGAGTCGTAGCGCATGCTGGGCGTCCCGCCCAAGACGACCTCCCTCCACACGGCGCCGTGCGGGAAGGTCGGGAGCCCGGAGACGACCACCGTTCCGCGGACGATCAGGTCGATCTCGCCGGCCTGCGCGCGGGCCTCCCAGTCCGCGAGCCGCACGCTCGTCATCATCGCGGTCGCGTTCGTCGCGTTCACGTGCATCTGGCGCCCTACCAGGGGCGACATTCCCGTGTCCCACGCCCGCACGAAGTCCCCGACCGCGTCGCGCTCGGCCGGATCGAACTCCACGAAGTCGTCGACGCCGTCGAGCTTGATCGTGTCCAGGAAGCCACGAATCCCGTCTTGCCCGCCCTCGTGATCGGTCCCGAAGCCGGTCAGCTCGCGATCATCCTTCTCGTAGAGCTGGCGCAACTGCGGCGTGTTGAAGAGCTGCGCGTGGCCGTCCCAGTTGATCGTCGTCTGCGAGCCGGTGAAGTCCGTCCCGCCCGCGAAGTCTGCGTGGTGGCAGTCGACGCAGAGGAGCGGGGCGACGATCACCGGAAGGTAGCTCTCGCCCGCGAACAGGCCCGGCATGCCGAACTTGCCGATGCCGGTCAGTGCCTGAGGTTCCATCGTGCCGCCGTCGTGGTACGTACGGCTCTCCTCCTGGAACGGGTTCGGCGAGTACCGGATCGACTTGACGAACTCCGTGTACTCCTGCATCTCCACGCCGGTGATCCCGCTGCCGCCGAGGAGCGCGGCGAAGGCGCCCCTGAAGTTCTGGAAGGTGCGTCGGTCGCCGCGCCAGTGGAACGGCTCGTCGTCCTCGAGGCCGCGCAACGACTGGGTGGTCATCGGGCCTTTCATCGGATGGGTCGCGAACACGTTCTCGAACGGATTGGCGACGACGGCGCCCTGCGCGCCCAAGATGCCGGTCATGATGTCCGGGAACCCGTAAGAGATGCCCCCCTCGGGATCGCCGAGGTCCCACGCGAGCCCGTCCTCGTCCCCGAAGACGTGGCACGCCGCGCACGCCATCGTACCGTTCCCGTGGCCGGAAGCAGTCGATGCGTCGTAGAGATGCCGCCGGCCGTCGCGGACGATCGTCGGCTCGGGATCGTAGGCGAGCGGTCGGACGGTCGACGCGTAGCCGTTGTCGATCTCGAACGCCTCGACCTGGTGCGATCCGCGGCTGTACACGTAGAGCATGTCCCCCGGCTCGTCCACGACGAGGCCCATCGGCATGAGGTCGGTCAAAACGACGTCCACGAGCGCGTGGCTCGCGGCGTCGAGGACGAGGACGCTGTGCGTCCCGAGGCAGGCGACGAACGCGTACTCCACGGGTTGGCCGCCGACCGTTCCCGAGTAGAACGCGACATCGATCGGCTGCGCCTGGTTCACGTCCGCGTACACGCCGGCGGCGTTGACGTACGCGGTCATGGGCGCGACGATTCCCGTCAAGTCGATCGCGCCGACGATCGACCCGTTGGTCGCGTCGACGAGGGAGACTCGATTGGCGACCGCCGCGCCGGCCAGCACCGGCTCGAATCGAGTCATGTTGTCCGCGTCGGTGAGCGGGATCCAGAGCTCGTTGGTGCCGGGCCGGGCGCGGACGTTGAAGAGCGTCGTGCCGACGTCGTTGGTGACGCGGACCTCCTGGTCCGTCGTCGTGTCGAACGCGATGACGTCGCGATTCAGCACGGTGTACTGCTCGGGACGCAGGAGATACGAAGGAAGCGACGCGGTGGACGGCACCCAGGGGGCGACCTCCCCGTTGCGGAAGACGTCCTCGACGACGCGTCCCGTGAGCGGGATCGACCAGCCTCCCGTCCCCGGACCCGGGAAGAGGTCGATCAATCCCGGCGACGTCAACACGGGATTGAAGTCGAACGCCGCCTCTCCGTTCAGCAGGTCGAGCTGTTCGTAGCCGAGGGCCTTCATCTCGGCCAGGGTGAGGATCGTCGAGTCGTTCCCGGAGTTCTGCGAAACGATGAACAGAGTGTCTCCGACCAGCTCGATCGCGCGCGGCTTGTGCGCATCGATCTCGAAGTTCGTCGTGGTCATCGCCGACAGGTCGACCTTGACCAGCAGGTGGCTCTGCGTGTTGGTCGGGGGCGACGGCTGGACGGTCCGCGCGCAAGCGACGTACAGGTTGCCCTGTACGATCGCGAGGTCGTACGGCTCGTCGCCCACTGCGATGACGTCCGTCACGTCGAGCGCGCCGAGGTCGAGGACCGCGACCGAGTCGGATACGTAGTTCGCAACGTACATGACGTTCGAGTCGTTCGGATCGAGCACCATCGCGACCGGCTCGAGACCGGTGAAGATCGACCCGGCGTAGTTGATTCCGGGAAGCGAGTACCGCTCCAACCGGTGGTCCGGCGTGTTGAGGACGTAGAGAAAGTCACGGGCCGGAGCGAGCAGGAGCGGCTGCGTCGGTCCCGACTCGAAGTTCGGGTACGGCGCCCGAGCGGCGGAGACGACGCCGGGCTGGGAACACGGCTGGCCGAGAACGGACGGCGAGACGGTGCAGACGGCGATTGCGGCGAGGAAGGCGGCGAGCCCCTCGGACTTGCGACGGGTCATGATGCTGGATCTCCTCTTGCAAGAGAGCACGCCGCAGCGAGGCTCCGCGGCACGCTCTCTTCGTGTCGCGAGCCCGGCGCGGCGGTTCACGAATCTGCAAGTGGACGCGGACACGGCGGGTGGACCGCGCTCTGCTCGCGGCTCCGCGACGCCGCCCGGCCCTGGACTCGGGTGATTCAGGGCACCAGGAGCGTGTAGCTCCCGGCCGCGCTCGCCTCATGGTCGTTCAGCAGGTAGGCGTTCCCCGTGGTCAGCTTCACGAAGTCGCCGATCCGCACGTTCGACGTCGGCTCCTCGATTGCGAGGAAGTTCGCGAGGGTCGCCTGCGCCGAGAGGAACGCCTTCGAGTTGCGACCGCCGAGGAACCGCGCCGTCGCGCCTCCGACCTCGACCGCGCCGGCCCCCGGCTCGAGGATGCAGTCCTGCAGCTCGAGGTCGGCGATCCAGTTGTAGACGGCCGGGCTCGCGCCGTGGTTGACGATCCGCGCTCCGCGCACTCGCAGGCTCGTGCCGCTCGCGAGGACCGTCGCGTCGGTCGTCGACTCGATGAGGTCGGCGACGACGATCGCGTCGCCCCACGCGTGCTGGATCCCGTTCTCCTCCCCCACGATGTGGTTGACGTAGTAGCGGCTCGTCGGACCGGGCGTGGTCGCGATCCACATCCCTTGCGCGCCGCCTTCGAGGTAATCGAGGTGGATCTCCGCCACGCCGCCGTCGTTCTCGTGGCCGATGTTGTTGCAGACGGCGCGGCGACCGTTCGCGTACATGTAGCCGCCGACGCAGTCGAGCGCGCCGTCGCTCGTCTCGATCGAGTCGAACGACGCGATCAGCGCGGTCGACGCGTCGCCGGCCACCGCGAGCCCGCGCGCGATCCCGGTCGCGCGGTAGAACGTCGCGGTCACCTTGCTGCCCGGTTGCCAGATCTTGAAGACGTCGCCGCTCGAGCCGCTGCCGAGTCGATGGAACTCGCCCGACCCGCTGATCACCGCGCGCACGACCGAGTTCGCGCCGGTCGCGCTGTCGTCGAAGATCCCGCCGTTCGCGCGGCCGGTGTACTCGACGATCGCCCCCACCGTGAAGTGCCAGTCGACGCCGTCCTTCAGCAGGTTCTTCTCGTCGTACGTGCCGGGATGCACGATGATCGTGTCGCCCGCGGCCGCCGCCGCCTTGGCGGCGGTGAGCGTCTTCCACGGACGCTGGATCCGGTCGAGCTGTGCCGTCGCGTTGTTTCCGACGTGGACGTCGACCCAGAGCGTGTGCGCCTGGACCGACGCGCCCAACGTCACGGCAAGAATGATCGTCATCGTTCCGCGGCCGACCGAGTTCCTGTTCATCGAAAGCTCCTTTGGTTCTCGAGTGCGATGTCGTTTGGACGAACCGAAGCACGCGAGGAGCTCGTCCCCGCGCCGGTTGCACATTCCACCGGCGACGCTTCCAACTCCGGTCAGGGATTCGCAAACGGCGGGCAAACCGCGCGGACGCCGGGCGGCCACGCAGCGATCCCGATCGTGACGATGAACGACGTGCGGAGCGAGATCGTCGAGACCGTCGGGCTGGCGATCGACGCGTCGCCGAGCTACCGCGCCGGCGCCGCGCGGAGCGCGTTCGTGCGGATCCTCGACGACGATGTGGGCCTCCTGCCGCTCGTCTGCGTCGCGGTCGAGGACGACCGGCTCGAGGAGACCGACGCTCTCTCGCGGGCGTTCCTCGTCACGCGGACGGGCGACCTCACGGGGACGCTCACCGTCTTCTTCTCGCTCTCCGGCGAGGCGACACCCGGCGCCGAACTCGCGCCGGCCGGCACGAACTCGACATTCGCGGCCGGCGAGTCGTCGCGGCGCGTGCAGATCGACCCGATCGACGACGTCGCGATCGAAGGTGACGAGAGTGTCGTGCTGACCGTGCTCCCCGGCGCCGGCTACCGCGTCGGCCCGGATCGTTCCGTCAGCCTTCGGATCGTCGATTCGGACTCGACCACCCCCGACGGCGCACCGGTGCGCCTCGAGATGGGAGCCATCGTTCGCGACGAGCGTTTTCCGCTCTCGCTCGTGGGCCCCGCTCCCCACCGGCCGTTTGTACCTCGCGACCGCGACCGGCTTCGTGATCGCGACCGATCAGCCGTTGCTGCTCGATCCGACGGCGATGGCGCCGCTCGTGCTCGGCATGCTCGACGCCGGCGGGACGGCTTCGTTCGCGTTCCCGGTGCCGGCGAGCCTGACCGACGCCGTCGTGACGCCGCTCTTCTTCCAGGCCGCGGCGCTCGACTCGGCCTCGGTCGTCCGCCTTTCGAACCGCGTCGACCGGTTGATCCGCGCCCCACGTCCGTGAGGGTGGTTTCGCCGAAGGGACCGGCGGCGACGCTCGACCACGAGCTCGTCGAAGTGGATCCAGCGATCCCGTGGTCGAGCGGCGGAACCGACGCGGTCGGACCGTGCGTCAGACGACGATCGACTCGCCGTCGAAGGTGGTGAGCTCGAACCCGTCGAAGCTCTCGTTGAACGTCTTGCGCTGGTCCTCGAGGATCTCGATCGCGACCCTCTCGCCCAGCCGGAGCGATTCGAGGGCGTCGGTCCGCCAGTGAACACCCGCCAGGTTGCGACCGGTCGCGACGTTCATCGCCAGCTTGTTCAGCTCGCCGCCGACGGTAAGCGGCGGGCCGACGTAGTCGACGAGGCCCGTCCCGTCGGGAGTGACGACCTTCGGGTTCGCGATGACGAAGCTCTCGTCGAACAGCGCCTTCAGGATCGTCACGCACGCGCCGGCGACGGTGGCGTGTCCCGCGCCGTACGACGGATGCATCGGCGAGCCTTCGGGGAACGCCTGGGGATGCAGGCCGGTGCCGTTCGCGAGGATCAGGTCGGCCAGGACCTGCGACCCGAGCACGTCGGCGTGAAGCGGATGGAGCGCGCCGTCCACCGCCACCTGATGGACGAGACCGCCGTACGCCTCGGGGCGGAGCCTCCGGTGGACGAACCACTTCTGGAACCACACCGCCTTCAACGCCCGCGTCGCGACCTCGGTCAGGATCGTCATCACGTACGGGCCGCCGAACGTGCCGAAGCCCTCCTGCGTCACCGATCGCGCGTACGGGTTCCCGGCGTCGAGCGGCACGCCGAGCCCGCCGCCCGTCACCAGGTCCGTGGCGTCCGGCGGCGTGAGCATCATGAGCGCGGCGTGGAAGTACGCCTGGTAGAGGACGTCGATGTGGACCCACTGCGAAAGGTCGCGGCCGTTCCGAATGTACCGGTGGGTCGAGTCGAACACGGCCGCCGCGGTCGGCCGGCAGCCGTTCTGGACCGCGAGCCAATCGACGACGGCGGTCATGTGATCGGTGCCCGCCATGAGCGTACGCATCTTCTGCTCGATGCGGACCGCCCCGAACGGAACCGGCAGGAGCAGGAACTGCGAAACGTAGGGGCCCGTCAACGCGCCGGGCAGATCATCGCGGAACAACAGGTCGGGCGTCACGGTGCCGGTCGACTTCGGCCCGCGGAAGTCGCTGAGGCCGGTCAGCTCCGTGGCCGCGGCCTGGGCGAGCCCGCTCGATGGGTAGTCGTCGAAGTTGACGTCGCGGAGGCGCGCCGCCCAGTAGAGCTCGACCATTTCCCCCGCGGCCTCGGCGCTCGCGAGCGCCGGCGCCTTCGCGATGCCGAACTGGCACACGTCGAGGCCCTCGAGGTCGAACGCGAGGCCCGACTGCGGGTTCACGAGCTTCATCTGCATCGACGGATTCGGGCAGCCCATCGGGATCGCCTCGAAGTGCTCCGGCTTGCCCGACTTCAGCGCCTTCAGGAGCTTCGCGTACGCCGCGGGATCGACGACGCCGTTGGCGTCGTGCGGGAGTCCCTTGCTGAAGTTGCCGATCCGACTGGAATACAGGTCCTCGTCGCCGTTGTTCTCGACGGCGCCCACCCCCACCTTCTTGTTGAGTTTGGCGATCTTGCAGCGCAGGTTGGCCGCTTCGGCTCGGCGCTGCTTGGCGTCGCCTTTGTCGATCAGATCGTCCGCCTCGGCCTCCGCGCCGGGGAGGCCGATCAGCGCAGGAGCGACGGAGAGGCCGGTGACCGCCGTCGTTGCGGCGGCCGCGCGACCGAGCTTGCCGAGGAAGGCCCGGCGGGTTTGCGGAGAGGACTCCACGTCATCCGAAGGAGCGAAGCTGCTCATGAGTGACCTGCCACTTTTGAGGTTCGAGGAACACCGGATCCGGGCCCGTGCCATTCTCGAGCCCGCACGATCGCACGAGAAACTCGGACTTCCTTGTCCCCTCAGCGGCCGATCCGGCGTTGGTCGGCGACCAAGGATGATGTTCTGCATTCCGGGTTTTGTCAAGCGAGCCGAGAGGCACGACCACGAGCGGCGCAGCATCGACGATCGGGTCGTCGAAGCGAGGTCGAACCTCCGCGAGCGCCGGGTGTCCGTCGCCGCATGCGACCGGTGATCGACCATCGACCACCGCATGCTGGAGGAGCGGGGCGATCGTCGACCGTCGCCCGGCATGCAGGCCGGCGCCGCGACCTGGCGCGCCGACCGCGATCGCAGGTAAGCCTAGCGCGGACGCGGTGAACGACGAGGCCGAGAAAAAACCCGGCGCTCCCGAGCATCTTCGTGTCATTCCGAGCCCCTCCGCGCGAACGGAAGGCGGCGGGCGCTCGTACGCGCCCGCGCGGCGCGCTGCGGCGGCCGCTCGATGTTCGTGTTCCGGCGCGGCGGCCGCGCCGACGATGGAGGAAAGAGGAATGATCGAATCTCGGGGAAGTCGCGTCGCTCTCACCGTGCTACTGGCCGTCGGGCTCGGCGCCGTCGACGGCGCGGCGGGCACGCACGTCGTCACGTCCACGTCCGACTCCGGGCCCGGTACGCTGCGGGACGCGATCCAGTCCGCGAACGCGGGCGGGGGTCCGGATCTCATCTCGTTCAACCTATCCCTCGGTCCCGCCGGCGTCGCGGTGATCCAGCCGCTGAGCGCGCTCCCCGCCCTGACGGACGCCGACACGATCGTCGACGCCCGGACGCAGCCGGGCTACGCCGGCGCCCCGCTCGTGGTGCTCGACGGATCGCTCTGCCCGCCGGGCAGCGACGGGTTCCGCGTCGGCTCCGACCGCTGCGAGATCCACGCGCTCTGCGTGCACTCCTTCTCCGGCGCGGGGATTCGCGTCGAGGAGACCGGCGGAAACGTCACGGCGTCGACCACGATCCTCGGCGCCAACTACATCGGCACGGCTCCCGACGGCATGACGGCCGCGCCGAACGGGGTCGGCGTCCGCGTGGCGGGGAACGCCGCATTGACGCGGATCGGGTTCGGGGAGCCGACGGCCAACGTCGACCCGAACGTCATCTCCGGCAACGAGGGGCCCGGCGTCGTCATCGAGGGCGTCGGCACCGCGACCTCCGTCTGGGACAACCTCATCGGCGTCGGCAATGACGGCCTCACGCCCGTGCCGAACCGGGACGGCGTGGAGATCACCACGCCGAGCTCGAACGTCGGGCCGGCCGACGTGCGCGAGAACGTGATCGCCGGGAACACGCTCCACGGCGTCGAAATCCTCGGCGCGCGCGGTGTGCTCCTCCGCGACAACTTGATCGGCGTGGCGGCCGACGACGTGGCGACCGCGGTGCCGAACGGCCTTTTCGGCGTCTACGTCTCCGGCAGCCCACACGGACACACCATGCGCGGCAACACGATCGCCGCGAACGCGTTCGACGGCATCCACGTGTTCCAATCCCCGGGCGGCATCGTGGAGGACAACATCGTCGGCGCGGCGTTCTCCTCGCTGTTCTCCGACCTAGTCGCGCGCCCGAACGGCGGCCACGGGATCCGGCTCGAGGCGGTGACCGGCGGCAGTTACGAGGACAACGACGTGCGCTCGAACGCGTTCGACGGCATCTTCATCACCGGCGCCTCGTCCGGAGTCGTCGTCAAGGGCGGCGCGCTCCGCCACAACGGGCGCGACGGCTTCCGGCTCGGCGCGGGCGTGCACGACTGCCTGCTCGAGCAGACCGTCATCACCGGGAACGGCGGCGTCGGCGGCGCCCTCGACGCGGGCGCGGGGAACGGCAACCGGATCACGCGGAACTCGATCGCGGGCAATGATGGAATCGGAATCGACCTCGGCCTCGACGGGATCACCTACAACGACCCGGACGACGGCGACGCGGGGCCGAACCGCGGGCAGAACCACCCCGTGCTCGTCAAGGCGTGGCGCGACGGCGCGAACGTCCACGTGATCGGGATGATCGACTCGGTCGCTGGGTTCAGCACCTATCCGCTCACCGTGGAGCTGTTCGAGGGGGGCCTTCCCGCACGCGAGGGCGAGGTGTACCTCGGCAGCGCGTCGGTGGCCACGGGCCCGGGAACGTTCGAGGCGGTCGTCGGGGTCACCGCGAACCCGGACTACGTCACGGCGACGCTGACGGACGCCGGCGGCAACACGTCCGAGTTCAGCGCCCCCATCGGCGTCCTCGACTGCCTGGGGACCGGCGTCCAGGTCATCGCGATGAGCGGGATGACGCCGGCCGACCCGGACATCACGCAGCCGTTCAGCGACCACCTGTGGACGACTCAGTTCATCGCCTGTCCGTTCTCCCCGTGCGGGCCGTTCTTCAACGGGGTCGAGATCAACAACGCCGAGACCGTGGTCTTCTCCGACGGCCTGGGGGTCTACGGATACGACGTCCTCACGGACGACTATCGACAGATCGTCCGCGTGGGCGATCCGGCCGCCGGCGTCGGCGTGTCGGACTGCTTCCTCAGCGGCTCGTGCACCACGAAGTTCACGAGCGAGATCGACGGCGGGTTCTTCTGGGTCACCGGGTTGAGCGAGGACGGCACCGCGCAGTACCTCGGTTGGCTCGACCAAAGCTGCGGCTCGGCCGGCTTCTATCAGGAACTCGGCCTCTTCGAGCACCCGCGAGACGCGGTGACGCCGGCGCCGCGGTGGCTGCCCCTGCTCCCATCCCACTGCAGCGGCGACGTGGCCGACGACCTGGACGAGCCAACCTCGATGGTGCGCGGACGCCCTACGATGAGGCCGTACGACGGGCGCTCGCTCTACGTCGGCACGGACTACGACTGCCCGAACTACATCCTTCACCCCTCGCGGCTCTTCTCGAGCGTCGGGAGCTGCGTGTTCGCGCAGGCCGGCGATCCCGCGCCCGGTTCCGGCTCCGAGGTGTTCGACCGGATCTACGCGCTGTCGTCGAGCGGCACGGCGGTGTTCTTCGCGGACGTCGTGAATCCGATCACGTTCGACACGCGCGGTATCGTCGCCCGGACGTTCGGGTCGGGCTCGGTGGACAAGATCGCGTCCGCGGGCGACGCGGTGCCGTTCTCGCCGGGCGGCCGCCTCGCGCCCGGGTTCGGCACCGCGTCCACCGAGGCATGGTGCACCGACGGAGGGCTCACCTACCTGGTGACGCAGACGTACCAGATCTTCACGGCCGGAGTCGAGTACGACTTCCCGGGGGGGCCACCGGTCGGCGCCCCGACCGCCGGTATCTTCGCGTCGTCGTCCATCTTCCTCTCGGAGGCGGCCGGTGCGCCCGGCGCCGGAGCCGACGATGGGGTGATCACGTTCGACACCACGCTGCAAGGCTGCCTGGACGGAACGTTGCGGGACTTCCGGAGCCTCCACATCGGGGGCGTGGGCCCGGAGGAGGGCGTGGGGCTCTACTTCACCGCGACCTTATCCTTGCCGGAGACCGGCGAGGAGGTCCGCGGGATCTTCGTATTCGATCACGTCCGCGACCGGATCTCCAAGGTCGTCCTCCAGGGAGATCCCCTACCCGCGCCGCACGGCGGGCTCGTCTACCAGGACTTCTTCGACCTCGACGTGAACGGTCTCGGTCAGCTCGTCTTCGAAGCGGTCTACGGGAACGACCCCCACTCCTCCACGACCGGCGGCGGCGTCTTCCTCGCCACGTTCTGCGACGACACCTGCGACTGCCCGGGCGAGATCACGAGCTACGGCTCCGGTTGCGCGGGCGCCGGCGGATTCGTGCCGAGACTGGTGGTCGAGGGGTGTCCGACCGGAGGCGGCCTGCTCCGCGTGTACGTCGAGGGAGGCCTCGGCGGGTCGGTCGCCACCCTGTTCGTGGGCCTGACGACCGCCCAGACGCCAATCGGCCCGAACTGCGATCTGCTCGTCGCGCCGGCCGTCCTCAACGTGCCGCTGCCGCTGGGAGGCGCCGCGCCCGGTGAGGGCAGCATCGAGTTCTTCGCGAACCTCCCGCCGGCGACGCCGCCCTCGATGCTCACGTTGCAGGCGTTCGTCCTCGACGCGGCGGCGGCGAGCGGCCTCGCCGCGACGCAAGGCGTGAAGATGGTGATCGAGTAGCTCGGGTCAACGCGGCGGCGGCGTGAGGCCGCCGTCGCCGCTCACGATCCACCCGGCCCAGTGCCGCGGGTGCGCGAACGGCGCGGGGGTCGAAAGCGCTCCATCGCCGTCGCGGACGTTCGAGAGGTCGATCCCGCGGAGCCGCGCAACGACCCGGCTCCATTCCACGTCGCCGGCGACGCCGGCCGCGCGGCGCGCGTCGGCCTCCGGGAGGGCCGCGAGCCAGGCGGCGGCACCGCGCAGCGCCTCCGCGACCGGCGCTCCCTCGCCCCAATGGCGGCGGTAGAACTCGGGCATCAGCAGGCGCGTCGCGAGGTCGTCCACCCGCCACAGCGAGGCAACCGTCGCGCGCGCGCCGGCCGCGAGCAGCGCGGACTGGATCGAGTGGACGCCGAGTCCGGTCCGCGCGTGGCCGCTCCCCGTCTCGCACGCCGAGAGGACGACGAGGTCGCACCCGTGCAGGTCGATGTCCGCGAGCTCGCCCGCGGTCGCGATCCCGGGCACGCGCCACCGGTCGTCCACGCCGCGGTTCGCGCCGGCCAGGGCGATCCCCGCGAGCTGGCTCGGCGCCAGGCCGACCACCACGCCGGCGCCGGACGCGCCCCACGTCGACAGCGGCGAGCGCGCCCACTCGAACCGGTTCGCGATCGAGGGATCGCCGAAGTAGCCGTGCGTCGCGAGGTGGACGTAGCGCGCGTCGGCGGCGCCCCGGGCCAGCGCGTCCTTCGTCGCGCCGGCGCCGGTGAGGGGGCGCGGCTTCGTTCCGAAGCGGTCCTGGAACAACGCGCCGATCTCGTCGATCTCACGGCGCGTGAATTCGAGCGGTGCGAACAACGGTCCGCCCCGCCGCAGCCCCGACGTCGTCGGAGGCAGTGCGCCCGCGACGCGCTCGATCGTGTCCCGTCCCGCCGCGTCGAAGTCCGGATCGCCGAGTGCAAGCAGGCCCGGCGGGCGCGGCTCCGGAGGCGGGGGCGCCGCCAGCGACGGCGCGCGGGCGACGATCGGGGCGGTCTTTGCGAGCGCGTCGCGGACGAGCCGCTCGAGCGGAACGCGGTGCAGCGCCCCGTCCAGGACGACGCGAACGACGCGCGCGCCCTCGAGGGCGGCGGCCAGCGGCGCGACCACGAGCGCGCTCAACCGCTCCTCGTCCTCGTTGCTCGCGGGAAGGACGCCCTCGCCGTCCGCCCCCAGGAGCCGCGCGCGCCACGCGTCTGCGGCCTCCTCGATCGGCGCGAGCGGGCCGAGGTCGAACCGGCGCACGCCACCCTCGTCGTCGACCACGTGCGCAAGCATCCAGGCGTCGGAGCCGTCGTCGAACCGGTCGGCGGGGAAGCGCGCGCGCTGGAACGACCGGTAGGCGACCACGACCTCGCCGTCGGGCCGGGAAGCGAGCGTGGACGCGACGTCGACCGGCCGGTCGACGAGCTCCGTGACCGCGAGCCGGAGGGCGCGCTCCGCGCGGTCGCTCGCCTCGCACGCGGCCGCGAGCTCGGTCGGGGCCGGAGATCCGTCGCCAGCGCTCGCGGCCGCGGCGACCACGGCCGCGAGCGCTTCGCGGGCTCGATCGAACCGGTCTTGCTTCTCCCGCAGCTCGGGGTGGCGGCGGGCGAGCGCGGCGACGCAGACCGGCAGGTGGAGGAGCGCGCGCGGCGCCTCCGCGATCTCCAGGGTGCGGGTCGCGTCGAGCGCCCCGAGAAGTCCGAGCGTCAGGTACCCCTGGACCTCGCTCTCCAGCGAGCAGAACACCTCCTCCCGCTCACGCCGGGACGCGGTCTCCGCGCCGGTGAGCAGGCGTCGCCACGCGTCGATCGCGTCGTCGAGCAACGGGCCGAGCCCGTCCTCCTCCGAGCCGCCGGCGTTCAGGAGCGTGCATCGGATGCGCCGGACCAGCGAATCCTCCGGCGGGCGGCGGAGCGACACGTCGTCGAGGAGCTCGCGGAGCTGCTCGCGCGCGGCATCCCCGTCGCCCGCACGCAACCGGTCGATCGCCAGTTTCAGCCGCGAGTCGAGCACGTCGATGCTGTACGGCGGTAGGGTGGCGCTGCGAATCCGGAAGACCCGCTCCGCGATCTCCGCCGACTCCTGGTGCCGCCCGCGGCCGGCGAGGATCGCCGCATCGAGCGCGTCGAGACGCACGCGCGCGGGGTGGTCCGGCGGGAACCCCTGCATCGCCGCGCGCGCCGCCTCGAGGTGCGCCGCGGCGCGGTCGAGGTCGCCCGCCGACTGGAGCGTCCGCGCGAGGTTCGCGTGCGCGAAGGCGACGACCGGATGGTCCGGCGGGAAGACCTCGGAGAACCCCTCGAGCACGCTCTCTTCGAGAGCGCGGGCGCCCGCGACGTCGCCGAGGTCGTGCAGGAGCTGCGCCAGGTTCCCCCGCGCGCGCAAAGACGCGGCGCGCCGGCGCGGATCGCCGGAGTGCGATCGGATCGCCCTCTCGAGGAGGATTCTCCCCTCGACCCGACGACCGAGTGAGGCGAGACACTGCCCGAGGTTCTGCCACGCCTCAGCGAGCACGGGATGGTCCTCCGGTACGACCTCCTCGAGCGCGCGGCACGCCTCCTCGAGGCACGCCCGCGCCTCCTCGGTCCGGCCCATCCGGGCGAGCTGGATCCCGACGTTCCCGATGCTCGAGGCGACGTCGAGCGGGTCGGCGTCGGGGTCGGAGACGAGGAACGCGCGGCGGCGCATCGCCGCCTGCAGGCCGAGCTCGATCTCGCCCAGCCGGACGGCGTGCTGGTGGAGCTGGTCGAGGAGCCGCTCGGTGTCGCGGCTCGCGGGGATCGAGAGCAGGCGGTCCGCCGCGTCCTGGAGCGCCGCCGCCGCGGCATTCGCGTCGCCACGGTCGAGCGCGGCCTCGACCGCCGCGAGCCGGCGCGCGGCGATCGCCGCGTCGTCGGCGTCGTCCGCGCGCGCGGTCGCGGCGGGAGCAACGAGCGCGAGGAGCACGGCCGCCCGGCCGGCGAAGCCGATCCGGCGGAGCGCGCGCCTCGCCGCGAAAACCGAGCGGTGGTGGCTCATTCCTCCTCCGTCCGTTGGGGGGCGGCGAGCAGCAGGGCGGCCGCGTCGTCCGCGAGGAACGGCTCGCGCAGGCGCTCCCAGCCGCTCTCGACCGTCACGAACTCCCGGGCATCCGCGAACCCGCGGTGGCCGGCGGCGCCGAGCGTCCACCCGAGCCGGACGAGCTCGTCGTCGCGGAGGCGCGGGAGCGGGAGCGCCGCCTGCAGGGACTCCAGCGCGCGGGCGATCTCGCCGGCGTCGAAGGGCGCGTCGCGGGCGACGAGCAGCGCGACGACCGGGTGGTCCGGGCGGGTGAGCACGAGCCGCTGCCGCGCGTCCGGAGGGAACGGGAACCGAGCCGCCGGCGGCGGCGCCGGCCCGCCATCCTCCGGCGGCCAGACGCGGCGCGGGGCGCCGTCGTTCTCGAAGACCACGAACAGGACGTGGGCGGGGCGCGAGAACGTCGCCTCGAAGCGGATCGCGTCGCCGGCGGCGAGCGGTACCCGGCGCTCGTCGACCGTCACGTCCTCGCTCCGCCCCGGCCGCCGGACGAGGACCTGGAGGTCCGCGTCGAGCGCCGGGGCGGTCGCGGCCGCCGCCCGACCCCCCTCGGCGTCCGGCGGCCCCACCGCGCGCGCGACGACGACCGCGACGCAGGCGGCGAAGACGAGGCCCGCGCCCACGAGCGCGGCGCGGCGGGAGCTCGTCGGCCGGACCGTCCCGCGGGCGGCGCCCACCGCGTCCTCGAGCGCGATCGAGAGGTCGCCCGCGCCGCGGAACCGCTCGGCGGGATCGCGCGCGCACGCGACGTCGAGCACGGGGAGCACGGCGAAGAAGTCGCGCTCGTTCGCCGGCGGGAAGCCGGGCGGTCGGCGCGGAGCGAGCTCGGGCGAGAGACCCGTCAGCGCGTTGTACGCCAGGAGCGCAAGCGAGTAGACGTCGCCCGCGATCGACGAGCCACCCTCGGGCGGTGCGAAGCCGCGGGTCCCGTAGCTGCCGGCGGACTCCGGCGACCGCGCCAGCAGCCCGTAGTCCGCGAGCCGCGCGCGGCCGTCGAAGAAGAGGACGTTCGCCGGCTTGATGTCGCCGTGCGCCACGCCGCGCGCGTGGAGGTGATCGAGGCCCGCCGCGAGCCACGAGACCACCTCCACGACCTCCGAGGCGTCGAGGAAGCCGCGGCGGCGGATGTCCTCGGCCAGCGTGCGCGGCACGTAGTCGTCGGGCTGGAATGTCTGACCGGTGGAGTAGCCGTCGGCGAGCGGCATGACGATGAACAGCCAGTCCCCCGCGCGGCCGACGTGCCGCACCTCGACGAGGCATTCGTGCGCCTCGGCGAACGTCTCGAACGCGCCGACGCCATCCAGCTCGCGCTCGGCGCCCGGGCCGGCCGGCACGATCTTCACCGCGCGGTGCACGCCGGTCACCGACCTCGCCAGCCAGACCTCGCCGAAGCCGCCGCGGCCGAGGCGCCGCACGAACTCGAAGTCGGGGATCGCCGGGGGTGCCGGCCGGACGTCCGGGTCGCTCATGGCTTGGGCGGCCGAGCGTCGTCCTCGGGCGCCGAAGCGTGCCCTCCGTCCGCCTCCCGCCGCCCCGCCAGCGCCCGCGCCGCCAACCGGGCCAGGCGCTCCCGCCCGGCCGGGTCGTCGTCGCGGCTCGCGGCCGCGAGCCGCGAGGCGAGCTCGGAGTCGCTCAGCGACGACAGGGGACGGGGGTCGCGCGCGTCTCGCTCCTCGCTCGCTCCGGCGCCGGAACCCGCGGATCCCTTCCCGACGTCGGGCTCGGCCATCATTCGACCTCCGCGCCTTCCATCGCGCGCAGATGTTCGCGGATCCGGGCGAGCATCCGGCCGCGGTTCTGGGAGACGACGTTCGGAGTCAGCCCCAGGAGACGCGCCGCCTCCGTGTTCGAGTAGCCGTTCAGCTCCGTCGCCTCGAACGAGGCGTACGTCGTGAACTTCACCCCGACGCGCGCGCGATCCATCGCGACGAGGAGCATGCTTCGCGCGTGCTCCTCATCGAAGACACGGTCGGGCTCGGCGCCGGGCGGGGCCCGCGGCTCGGTCTCGAGCGGCTGCGTCACGCGCCTGCCGCGCGCCCGGAGCTCGGTCACCACGTGGCCGTGGGCGACGCGCCACACGTAGGAGCGGAACCGGCCGATCCCGCGGTCGTACCGGAAGTCAGCGAGGCGCTCGAAGAGCTGCAGCATGACGTTCTGGCAGACGTCGTCGGCGTCGTTGACGCGCAGTCCGTACCAGCAGGCGACGCGATGCACGAGCGGCGCGTAGATCGCGACGAACTCCTCCATGTCGCCGTGGCTCGCTCGCTCCAGCACGCTCGGGCGTGTCGACGTGGCGTCTTTCACGGGCGCTCCTCCAACCCGGTCGTCGCGAGGGCGGGGAGCCCTCGTCCACGGGCGCCCATCTTGGACGCGATTCGACGGCGGATCAAGAGCCGACGGCTCTCCCCCCCGGTGGTTCGCGGACGCCTCCTCCAGGTCCTCGACGAAGTCGTCCGCCATCATCCGAATCGAGGCGGTGGCGCTGCTTCTCGTCGCGGATGCCGTGCCGGTTCCCGGGATAGAGCATCATGTCGAACGACTTGCCGGCCTTCTGCAGCGCCTGCACGAGCTGCAGCGTGTTCTGCATGTGGACGTTCTCGTCGATGACGCCGTGGATGATCGGGAACCGTCCGCTCACTGTCGCCGCGGCCTCGACGACCGAGCTCATGCGGTGGCCCGAAACCGCGAAACCCTCCGAATCACCCAATCGCGGCGTTCCACGCGCTCCCCTGCGCCCCCCCGCGAGACACTTCGATGGTAGGCCCGCTCGGACTCGAACCGAGGACCAACGGATTATGAGTCCGCTCTCCGATTCCGTAAGCGAAGCCCCAGCAGCACCTTGCGACGGCGCCTTCGGCGACCCCAGCGAATTCCCCAGCACGTCCGGACGAGACGTCCCGCTCGCCGAACTCGCGAAGCTGTCCCCGAACGAGCGCGAGGCCGTCGCTTCGCACGTGCGCCGGCTCCTCGACCTCGACGCGCCACGGCGCGCCGCCATCCTCGAGGCCGTGCGGCTCATGCTCGGGGGCGGCGGCCGTTGACGGCCGACCTCCGCCGTCCCCTGCGTGACCCGACTCCCGACTTGTTTGCTCCCGACGCGGTCGACGCGTACCCTGCGGTGAATCCGGGCAGGTCGCCCGCCAGGCCCTTGGGGGCATTGGGGGCGTGCCGCCCGTCGGGCACAAAAGGCCCGGCTACTGATCCGTGTCTCCGACCTTGGAAGCGACGATTATTCTGGGTGGAAGCGGCCCCACGAACCCGAAGTCCGCATCGCGTGCAAGGATCCCGTGTTCGTCGTCCTCGCGCTTGAAGTAGTAGTCCCCACGTTCGTTCTTCCGAACCTCGACGAGTTCGTGCCGGTCCAAGTCCGATGACGGGATCAGTGCGTACGTCCCGATTGCCTCGAGTTCATACCCGTAGCGGCTGTGGCATCCGCCCGCTGGATCGAGGAACCCGAAGAACTCGTTGAGGTGATCGGACAGACCCTGAAGGTCCGGGAACAACGTCGAGCGGTTGATTCCGGAATGCCGAGTAAATTCCCACGCGGCACACTCAGCCGCTTTGGGTATGCACACCTTCCTGGTGTAGAACGTGGCACCGTCTTGCGCTTCCACGGGAATCGGATTCGTTCCGTGAACGGAGAAACAACCTGACTGAGCGGCGACTCGACGATTCTCCCAAGGCAACTCGGTCGGAACGGGATACGCGAAGGGCCACGTAGGCGAACGCTGGATCAGATGCTTCTCGAAGTCGTAGCAGCGTTTCCCGGAGAAGTGAGGAACACAACCCATGAGCTCGTGTCTCTCGCGCTCGTGGAGTTCGGACGCATCGACAGCCTTGTTCATAAGCCTCATCGGACTCAGGACCCACAGGCAGGGTTGGTCTTCGGGTCGCGCAGAATTGATGGCGAAGAACACGGCCGCCGCGAGCGATCCTGTCCAGTCTAGGAGTCGCGTTGGAACACCGAGGTGCTGCATCATGCCGAGTGTTTCCCATGAGTTCAGATGACCGGTCAGGTGGCTTCCCTGTAGCACGAACCGGTGCCATAGGTCGATCTCGTGGGTCATGGAAGCGCCTCCCTCCGAGTCATTCGAGAGAGGTCGTCGGAAAACCCTCGGTAGTAGGGTCCACTTCTCGCGCCGATGGCCCCTGTACCAGTACAGATCACCGACGGGCCTGGTGGACATTCCTCGCTCCGCGTCGCGCACGTCGGCGAGGAACCGAGACCACGCAGCAAGGCTCTCTTCGCTTGGACGTTCGTACCGCAAATCAGTCCGCTCTCGTTCCGCGCTTGCTCGACAACGGGCGTGATCCTACCGGGAACGGAGTGAATCACCGCCGCGTGTTCTAACGCCACCGAACGGTGGTGTTAGGAATCCGTCGAATCGATCGATGCGAGGACGGTAGTTCGGGCTCCAACGCCAACGCGAGGAGCTCAACCGATGAAGCCGACCCGCCGAACCCGCAAGCCGAACACGGACCCCGCCCTCGCGGTCGCCTACGTCCGCGTGTCGACCGACGAGCAGCAACTCGGCCCCGAAGCTCAGCGGGCCGCGATCGAGGCTTGGGCGGCCGGCCGCGGGATCCGCATCGTCGCGTGGTGCGAGGACCTCGGCGTCTCCGGCGGCGCCCGGATCGAGAAGTGCACGGGGCTCCTCGCGGCGCTCGAGGCCCTCGAGGCGCACGCGGCCGGGACCCTGATCGTCCACAAGCGCGACCGGCTCGCCCGCGATCTCGTGAAGGCGGCCGCGATCGAGGCGCTCGCCGAGCGGCACGGGGCGAACGTCGTGACGACCGAAGGGGACGAGAGCGGCGCGGGCGACCCGAACGCGTGGCTCCTCAAGTCGCTGAAGGACATGTTCGCCACGTACGAACGGCTCGTGATCGGCGCCCGGACCCGGGCGGCGCTCGCGGTGAAGAAGAACCGCGGGGAGCGCGTCGGGCAAGTTCCGTACGGCTACCGCGTCGCGGACGACGGCCGTCGGCTCGAGGTCGACCCGAACGAGCAAGCGGTGATCGCGCGCGTGCGCGCTCTCCGGGCCGACGGGCTCACGCTCGATCGGATCGCGGCGGCGCTCGAGGCGGAGCTCGGCGGCCGGTGGTACCCGATGCGGGTCTCACGTATCCTGCGGGCTCCCGTGGCAGAGGCGACGACGTGACCGAGCCGATGGACGCCGAGGACGAGCAACGCCGGAACGAGCGGCTCCGGCGGATCGTCCACGACATCGCAGAGCGGGTTCGTCGGGACCCCGGGCTCGCGGAGCGGACGCGTCGCATGCTCGCCGGGGAGCTCGCCGTTCCCGATCTCGAGGAGGAGCTCGGCGAGCCGGACAAGACGCCGACGGCGTGACCGAGCCGGGGCGCGGCGCGGGGTTGATCTCCGCGTGCGATTCCGGCAGAAACGGTGAACCGCCGGCATGGGCGGGGGGACCCTCCCCGAAATGTGCGGCGGTTTCCGGAGGACCTCCGATGCCAAGAAGACCCCGTCGTCGTCGAACCCCCCCAACGCCAGGACTCCCCGCCCGCGAGATCCGCGCCACCCGGTGGCCCCGCACGTTGTACCGGCTCACGAAGCATCACGTGACCCACGGGACCAAGATCCCGCCGGCGCTCTGGAGCGACATCAAGCGCATCCTGTGCGGGGAGCCGATCGAGGACCCGAACGGGAACGCCGTGCCGATCGACATCCGAACGCGCCGGCTCTTCATCGCGCTGTTCGTCGACGACGTCTACGGAGGACCGGCCGCGACCGAGCGCGAGTTGGCGGCGGATCTCCTCGAGGTTCTTCGTCGGGCGTGGGAGTCGGGCTGAGCGAACCGAGCGGGGTCGCGCGGGGCGGCCGCTCGCCGGCCCGGCCGATGGTGCTACGCTCAAGCAATACACGGCGCGTCGGTGTCGCCGCGAGGAGGAGATCAATCATGAACGCGAAACCCTGGGCCGTCGTCGGCGTGTTGCTTCTCGGCGCGATCCTCGGAGGCTACGTCGTCGACGCGACGGGCCAGCCGATGCCGATCCCGGCTTACCAGTTCCCCGTCGACTCATTGCCGCCGCATCCATCGCAGATCGCCACCGCGTCGGCCGATTGGCCGTTGCCGCTCGGTCCCACACCACCCGTGGATCATATCGCATACACGGTCCCGATCGATCGTTGGTTCGTCGTGACGGACATATACCGCAGCGGGGGCGGCGAGTTCGAGTTCGTCGAAGTGATCGGCACAAACTCGGACGTGAAGATCTCGCTCGGTCTCAACGGGGGCGCGCACTTCAACATCTCGAAGCGTGGACCGAACCCCGGGATCGTCTTTCGCCCGGGGTCACAAGTCGTGTTTCGCTATCAGGGGGGCGGCAACCCGGGTGATCGGTTGACCTACTACTTCGGCGGATACCTCGTTCGCTAGGTATCATGACTGTCAGCCGATACACTCGCGCAACCGGGCCGCCGGAGTCTTGACCGGCGGAACGGCCGAACGGCCGGTGATGTTCTTGGATCGTTCTCCGCATTGCCGGCTCGCTCGGCCGGTCCCGCCTTCGGAGAACGATCATGGCGCCACGGAACAAGCCACGGCCCGCCACCGCAACCGGTGATGCCTCGGAGGAACTCTGGCGAGAGATCGAACGCCGAGAGGCGTTGGAGGCCGAACAGGAAGCGCGGCGGCGAAGGGACGAGCGAAAAGCGCCCGCGTCGTTGCTCATCCATGCGTTTTCGGCCGCGCGCGCATGCGGCGACGGTCCGCGACGCATCGCGTTGGGCACGTTCCTACAGAAGCTCGCGCTCCACAACCCGTCCACCGAAGAACAAGAGCGCGCGCGTGGGTACTTTCGCCGATGGGTTCGAAGCGCACGGTTCGTCGGACTCGTGCTCCGCAGAGAGGGACAACTGCCGAAGGAACCGCCAGCGGATGGCCCCGTTGCGCGCTTGGCTTTCGAGACGCTGATCGCGGCATCGAACGGCGAGAACCGCGATGTGCTCGCTGCGCGGCTTCAGGCCGCAATCATCGACCTGTTTCGGCGGTTTGTGAAGCGAACCAGCGGACCGTGGCCCGAGGACTCGGACGGGAGTTCACCGAAGTACATCCGAGGCTACTTCTGGCGCGATCTCGCGAACGTTGCGGGAGTCGATCGAGACGTCGCGTCGATACCGGAGTACTACATGGAGACGGGGGAATCTCCGTTCTCAACAACGGATGACGCGGAGTCGACCACGAGCCCGGCATGTGACGAGCCGGACCTGACTCCGAAGGAGGCGACAGTCCTCCTGATCCTCGCGGAACTCGCGGGGCGCACGGGGCTCTCAGAGGAGGAGTTGGGGACGATGCTCGAAGGTCGACTCGGCGACGACGACGGTTACGGTTCGGGCTCGATCCGTCGCAGCGTTATTCCGAAGTTGAAGGCGTACGGCGTCGAGTCGAAGCGCCCCATCGGCTACCGCGTGAAAGAGGATCTGAAGTCCCGCGCTCGCGAAGTCGCGTTGTCATTCGGCGCAGTGCTCCCGGACAACAAGTCTACGTAGACACCACGTCGACACCACAACCGATCTACATACTCCGGCGCCGCACCTTCCCATCCTGTGGTCCATGAACGACCACAAAGCAACTCGCACTCGTTTGATCCTCCTCGGTCCGATGGCGGTCCGAGCGAAGGTCCCCGCGAAGTGGCTGCGCGGAACGTGTCAACGTGAATGAGACAGTTGATTCAACAGTTTTGTGAGCACGCCGCTCGCACGAGCGCGGCGGCCTCCTGATCCGTGGGGATCCTGGTCGCGAGGCCGATCAGCGCGGACTCGAGTCGCTTCGGGGGTT
>CAZYQW010000053.1:0-26663 GCA_964649825.1 uncultured Phycisphaeraceae bacterium
GTCGGGGGCTCTCCGCCGAGCGAGTTCCGCAGCGAGGAGGCTCGCGCAGCGAGCCCCCGCAGCGAGGACTGTTTGAGCGAACGGAGAGCCCCCGACGCGCTCCGCCGCCGTCGCGCCCGAACCACCATCGACCCCTCGCACGTTCCAAGCCCCGCGCAGCGCCAGCGAAGCGCCTCCGCGCCAGCGAAGCGCCTCCGCGCCAGCGGAGTCCCGCCCCGCGCCATCAATACACCCCTTCCACGATCTGCTCTTCATTCGCCCGGAACGGCCTGACCTCTCCGGCTCCGTCCCACGGCATCCTGTCCGTCGGCCGGCGCCGGATCGCCTCGTCCCGCTCGAGGAATCGGGGCAGCAGCAGCTCCTTCGTCAACGTCGTGAGCTCGACGCGCCCCCACGCGTCGTAGTCGACCAATTCGTCCGGCGCGTCCGGCCGCACCACGCGGACCACCGCGCGCGGCTCGGGCGCGTAGTACGTGATCGAGTAGCCGTCCGCCTCGTAGCCGGGTTTGTGCACGGCGAGTCCCATGAGCGTGTTGCCGTACGTCGGAACGAGGTAGACGCGGTCCTCCAGCACCTCCTCGACCAGGAAGCGCAGCATCTGCGGAGACATCTCGGTGCCGCCGCAGAAGACGCCCTTGATGCCCGCGTCGGGGATCGAGATCCGGTCGCCGAGCGCCTCGAGCAGCTTCGGCGTGGTGAAGAGCGCGGCAACCGGGCGGTGCTTCAGGATCGTCACCGCCTGATCGAGCACGTGGTCCATGTACGCCTTCGCGTGATCGATCTGACGATCGCGGATGAGGCGCTTCACCCATCGCGGGTCGAGGTCGACGAAGTAGCACGAGCTGCCGCGCAGGTTCGCGAGGTATTCGATCGCGAGGCGCAGGCGGCGCGGTCCGGTCGGCCCGATCATCAACCACGCGCCGCCGCGCGGGAACGCCGCGTCGTCGAGCGTCTCGGAGAACGCGGCGTAGTCGATCCGGTAGTCGTCCCAGCCGATCCGCTGCTTCGGCATGCCGGTGGTGCCGCCGGTCTCGAAGATCGTGAACGGACGTCCGCGGTAGGCGGCGGGCACGAACCGCTCGTGCGGCTCGGTCCGCAGCCAGTCGCCCTCGAATCGCGGCAGCAACGCAAGGTCCGCGAAGCCGTCGACTCGCTCGCGCGGGTCGACGCCGACCCGTTTCGCCCAGTCCAGCCAGAACGGCGTGCCGGTCTCGGGAGAGAAGTGCCACGCGATCGTGTCGCGGACGTGTGCGTCGAGTCGCTGCTTCGCCTCGTCGGGAGTCATTCGCTTCGCTTTCTCGCCCTCACGATGGTCGATGCGAGGCCGCCGCGGGAGCCGCGCTCAGCTCCTCGCGGTCGCGCCGGCGCGCGTGGGCCGCGGTTCGATGAAGAACCGGTCGACGACGTGCGCGGGCGGCGGGGTGGTGAGCAGCGACACGACGACCAACGCGACGGCCGAGGCCAGGAAGATGATCGCGATCGGCATCGCTCCGCCGATGAGGAACTCCTCGGTCGCCGGCTCGCCATGGAGCAACGGCGCCAACAACCCGCGATAGAACAGAGGGATCCAGGTCGCGACCATCACGATCACCGACGCGACCGCGCCCGCCTTGGTCAGCCGCCGCCAGTAGACCGCGGCGAAGACGAGTGGGAACAGGCCCGCGAATCCGCTGAAACACCAGACCGCGAGATCGAAGACGCTCGGCCGCACGACGATGCTGAGCGCGTAGGTGACGACCACGATGGCGACGATGAACGCCCTACCCATGAACACCTGCTGCCGATCCGTGAAGCGGTCGCGCCCGGCGGTGTGCACCACGACGTCGTGGGTGAACATCGTGCCGAGACAGACGAACTGGGAGTCGAGCGATGACATGATGGCGGCGAGGATGCCAGCCGTCAGGAGCCCGGTGAGCCACGGATCGTGGAGGAGCTGGTTGACCATCAGCGGCAGCACTGCGTTCACGTTGCCGCCGGGGGCTTGGAGGCCGTTTCCGAGGGCCCAGATGCCCATCAAGATGCATGGCATCCAGACGATCATGATGAAGATCGGATGCGCGATGATGCTGAGGCGGAACGTCTTCGCGCTCTTCGCGGTGAGCCAGTGCTGGAACAGGTGCGGGAACATGCCGACCGAGAGCGGCACCAGCATGTAGGTGAGGAACTGCAGCTTGCCGATCAAGCCCTCGCGCGCGAGGTGATCGGGCGCGTTCAGCACGACCTGCTCGGTCGCGGCGCGGAGGCCGCCGAGCTTGTTCGAGATGAGCGCGAACGCGATCACGCCGGTGGTCATGAAAACGATGGTCTGGAACGCATTGGCCCACGCCGCGCCGCGCAGTCCGCCGAGGAAGATGTAGAACAGCACGACGGCCGAGACGACGAGGCCGGCCAACCACGGCGGGACCGCGCCGGGGAACATCATGGCTCCGGTGGCGGGGTTCGGCGTGCCGGGGAAGAGGTCGGGGAACATGCCGACCGTCACTCCACGCACGACGACGCCGGCCCCGACGACTCCGATCAGGAGGTACGGGATCACGAGCCCCACGAGCACGGGGAACAGGAGCCACCCCAAACCGTTCGAGGCGAGCCGCGCGCGGAAGTACTGGATCTGCGTCACGTATCCGTAGCGCTTGCCGATCGCCCAGAGCTTCATGCCGACGAGGAAGAAGACGAGCGAGTGCACCAACCCCGACGACGAAGCCATCAGCCCGTACACGCCGATGCCGAGCTCGTACGCCTTGCCGGTCGATCCGACCAGCGCGAACGCGGTCATCGTCGTGCCGAACACGCTCATCAACAGGAGGAACGGCCCGATGCTGCGGGTCGCGACGAAGTAGTCGCTGCTCGTGCCGCGGAATCGCCGCTGGCTGAAGACGCCGAGCCCGATCAGCAACGCGAGGTAGCCGGCGACGACGACCAGGGGGGTCGAATCGGTTGCGGCGAGGATCATCGCCCGTGGTCTCCCGGGCGCGCACCGTCATCGATCTCGGCGGCCCACTCCTCGAGGTGCGTCGGCCAGACGACCTTCAGCGCCACCGCCCAGGTCGCGGCCGCGACGAGCGAATAGCCGGCGTGGTAGGCGAGCCCGACGGGCAGGAACCCGAGCAGGAGGGAACGATCATCCCACGCCCAGAAGTCCTGGTGGAGGACGGCGAGGACGACGACGAAGGCCCAGAACACCGACGAAGAGACGCGGCCGCGAGTCATTGATCGGTCGTCTTCCCGATCGCGAACAAGTGCGTATGGGTCGCGACGTAGAGAGTGTCGTTGGCGGCGATCGGCGACGAGTAGATCGGCGAGGCCATGTCGACCTCATCGATCTTCGACTCGTCCAACGTCCGGGCGGCGGGGAGGATCGTCAGCACACCGTCCTCGTTGCCGACGAAGACGCGACCGCCGGCGACGAGCGTGGAGCCCCACACGTGGGCGAACGTGTCATGCTTCCAGTGGAGTTTCCCCGTCTTCGCGTCGAGGCAGTAGACGAAGCCCGAGAAGTCCGCGGTGAAGAGGAGCCCGTCCACGATCGACGGCGTCGAGATCGAACGGTTGATGTCGTCGTACGCCCAGACGAGAGCCGACTCGGTCGTGTCGCCGCGCTTCGTGGGATCGATGCACACGAGGCGGCCCACGCCCTCGCCGTGCTCCGGATCCTGGCCGATCAGCGCGTAGACGAGGCCGTCGTGCGTGACCGGCGTGCCGAGCACCTCGCTCGGGCCGTTGCGCGTGGCGTACTTCAGCGGCTTGCCGTCCTTGACGCGGTACTCCGGCTTGTTCACGTCGAAGCGCCACGCCTCCTTCAGGACCTTGAGGCCGTCGTCGCTGTCGACGGGTTCAGGCTCGAACGCGTAGCACCAGCCGTCGGGGCCCCCGAAGATCGCGAGTTCCTGGGAGTCGGTGCGGAGGTACGTCGGCGAGACCCAGTTGCCGTGGAGGATGCGCTGGCCCAGGCCGGACGCCTCCTCGCCCAGGAGCGCACCGGTCGCCTTGTCGACGACGATCAGGCTCGGGGCGAACGGGGCCGGGGTCTCGACGTGGCCGTAGTCGACGCCGTTCGACGTCGTGACCCAGACGCGGTCGCCGACGGGCAGGACGGAGCTGCTCGTGATGTTGTGCGGGAACACGCCGCATTCGTCGATCATGTTCAGCACCCAGACGATGTCCGCGTCGGTCGGCTTGACCTCCATCGGCTCCTTGCCGGGGCCGGCGACGTACTGACCCTCGTCCTCGAACGGACCGTCGTTGCCGTTGGCCATGCCCTCCACGTCGAGACAGACGACCTCGCATCGATTCGTGACGAGGTAGACGCGGTCGCCGTCCACGGCCGGCGACGAGCAGATGCCGAGGTACTCCCAGTCGCTCACCTTGCCGGTGCCGAGCTTCGGCACGTTCAGCTCCCAGAGGAAGTCGCCGGTCTTCTCGTCGAAGCAGTACACGACGCTTCGGTCCCCCCGGAACCGGGAGTCGCGGGAGCTGTCGTTGTTGGTGCCGACGAAGACGCGGCCTCGCGCGACCGTCGGGTTGCCGTAGCTCTGCGAGCCGAGCTTTGCGATCCACTTCACGTTCTCGGTCGTCGTCATGTCGACTTCGTCGGTCCCCGGCCGGAACGTGCCGGCCGAGAAGCGGGCGGGCAGGTCCGCTTCGGGGCTCACCATGTTGCGCGACGCGTCCCTGCCCCACATCGGCCAGTCGGCGGCTGTGCCGAACGGGGCGAAGCACGCCAGCGCGGCGACGACGAGAACGGCACGTTCGTTGGGAGGCGATTCAGTCATTGGGGGTCACCTGCAGGTTGTCGACGTAGACGCAGAACCGACTCTGCGGCGAGAAGCCAAACAGACCGGGCGAGCCGCGTCGATGCGCGTGGGCGTGAGAGACCTCGATCGTCCATGCTTCGGGTTCGGGTTCGTCGCGCTTCCATGCCTTCGCGCGGATCACCCCGCTGCCGTCCGCGGCGACGTCGACCCGGGTCTTGAGCGTATACCAGCTTCCCGGCTGCCAACGGAATGGGACCGACTCCTTCATCCGTTCCATGTTCGAGCTGATCTCGAGCTCTTGATGGTTGCCCTTCAGCGACGCGAGGTAGCGCTGGTGGATCAGCCCGGCCGTCGACATGCTGCGGCGGTTTCCGTCGGACTTGACGTCGAGCTGCATCGTGTAGTCGGACATCTCCGGGGTGCCGAACGTGGCCATCGATCGCTGGAAGAGCGTGTTGTCGAGCGTTTTGGCGAGGACCTTCGAGCCGTCGAGCTCGCGCACCTCGAACTTCGCGCGCGCGCCGATCCACGAGGAGGGGGGGAAGCCGGCCGGCACGCCCTCGCCGCTCGGCGCGGGTTGGAGCGGGATCGACTCGAAGTCCTCGACGTACGGGAGACGGTTCACGACGCGAACGCGCATCGATCCGGTGACGCCGTTCGCTTTCGCGACGGCGACGCCGACGCCGGTCCGACCGTTCTGCGGCGCGGCGACGCCGCCGTCGTCGGTGAAGGTGAGATCGAGGTCGCCCTTCATCGACCACTCGACGTCGGACAGGCGCGGCGCGACGACGGCGCCGGTCGCGTCGAGGCCGCGCACGCGCAACGGGGCGCGGCTGCCTTGCGTGAGCAACAGATCGGCGGGGACGACCTGCAGCCGCGTGACCGCCGGCCTCGCGGGCGCCTCCGCGGGACGCCGGCCGAAGCAATAGAGCTTCGCCGTGGTGTGGACGAACAGCCCGCCGGCGCCGGCCGAGGGGGCACCCAGGCAATTCCCCTCGAGCTGGACCGACTGGAGGATTTCGGGGCCCGAGTCGCTTGGCCTCACGATGTGGAACGAGCCGTTGTTCATCGGTACGTAGAGCTTGCCGTCGGCGAAGAGCGGCGACGCGTGGATCTGGTCCGGCGCCAGCTTCTCGCGCCAGAGGACCGTTCCGGAAGCGGCGTCGACGCAGGCGAGCTCGCCCGTCGCGTCGGTCACGTACACGCGGTCACCGGCGAGCACCGGCGAGCTCGAAAACGCGACGAGGTCGTTGCGCCACGCTTCCGTGTCCGGTGCGAGCACGGTCGCGTTGCCGCCCGACGGTGGCGCCGCGATGGCCAGCTTCAGCGCGATCATGCGTCCGAGGACGGTGGAGTCGACGTTCTCCCTGCCGTGGATCGCGATGAGGTGGTCGCCGTGGCGCACGACGGCCGAGTTCACGCCGCCCGTCGTGAGCTGGAACCGCCAGAGCGCGTCGCCGGTCCGAGCGTCGATGCACGCGATGTTCCCGCAGCCGGTGCCGGCGTACAGCACGCGACGGCCGTTCTCGAAGTCGAGGTAAGGGGGCGAGAACGAGTTGTCCTTCGGGCCGACGCCGGGCGTGCAGCTCCAGACGAGGTCGCCGCTCCGGGTGTCGAACGCGTAGAAGCGGTCGCGGGCCGGCGCGTCCGGTCCCCAGTGCGCCGTGATCACGTGGATGATGACACGGTCGCCGTCCACGATCGGTGCGCCGGTGCGGCCGTTCGGGAACGTGAGCCGTCCGAACTCGGACAACATCGAGCGCTGCCAGAGAATGCGGCCGTCCGCCGTGAACGCGGTCAGCTCGCCGGCCGAGGACAGCGCGAAGACGTCGCCCGTGCTCGGGTCGATCGTCGGGCTGCCGATGCTGTAACGGTCGTAGATGACGTCGGAGAGGAAGTCGTTGAACCGATGCTCCCAGACCTGCTCGCCGTTCGTCCCGTCGAGACAGATCAGCACCTCTTGGAGGTCCTTGCCTTCGCCCTCGTAGCCGAGCGAGTAGACGCGGCCGTCGGAAACCACCGGCGTGCCGCGGCCCGCGATCGGGTACGTCCAGAGCTCGCCGTCGCCGCCGAGCGTGATCGACTCCGGCAGGCCCGTCGCGTCCGATGCTCCGGTCTGATGCGGGCCGCGCCAGTGAAGCCAGTCGTCGCCGGGTCTCGCGCCGGCGGGCGCCGTCATCGCGATGGCCAGGACGAGCGTCGCCCCGGAGGACGTCATCGGTCGAATCACTGCACTCTCCTCGCCGAGGCGCCGTTTCGCGTCTCGTGCTCGCTGCAGTAGCCCTCGAGGAGCGACTGCGGGAAGATCTTGTGGACGACGCGGCGCAGGAGTCCCTTCAGCGTCGGGTTCTCGAGATGGCGGAGCGATCGCACCGCCTGTTCCTGGTACGCGCTGCCGAGCTCGGTGGCCTTGTCGATGACGCCGCACTCGTGGAGCAGGCGCGTGAGCGGGATTTTCGTCTCGGCGTAGCTTCGCCGGCGTTGGATCAGGTCCTCGATCAGTCGCCGCTCCTCGTCGTCCCGCGCGCGTTTCGTCGCGATCGCGAGCAGGAGCGACGGTCGCACGTCCTCGAGGTCGTGCGAGTCGCCGTCGCCGCGGTGGTCGTCCAGGTCATCCTTGATCTGGTAGGCGATGCCGAGCGCGTTGCTGTAGCGGTCGAGAGCCTGGCGCACGTCGGCGTCCGCCCCCGCGTAATGCGCGGCCAGGAGCAATGCGGTCTGGAACGCGGGCGCGGTCTTCTGCTCGAAGACGCGCAGCACCTGCGTCGACGAGAGGGGGCACGGACGGCGCGACCAGCTCAGCTCGGCCCCTTGTCCGCGGCAGAGCGTCACGTGGCCGGCCGCCGCCGTCTGGAGCAGCTCGACTCGGACGTGGGCCGGGACGTCGAGCGCGCCGAGGAGGCGGTATCCCTCGCCGACGAGGAAATCGCCGACGTTGATGGCGATCGCCTCGCCGTGCTGGACGTGGAGCGTCGGCCGTCCGTACCGCTCGTCATCCGCGTCCTCCACGTCGTCGTGCACGAGCGACGCCTTGTGGAAGCACTCGATCGCGATCGCGAGGCGCTTGAAGTCATCGCCGACCTGCGGCTCCTCCGGCTGGCCGTCGCCGACGATCGCGAGGTACGCGCACGTCGCGAGGTAAGGGCGCCAGCGCTTGCCGTCCGCAGCGAGGACGTCGCGGGCGACCGCCTCGGTCTCGTCGCCGGGCGGTCCGAGCACTCGGTCGAGTTCGTCGCGGGTGAACCAGCTCTCGACCCGGGCCTTCAAGTGGTCGAGGTCGAGCCGGTACGCGCGATCGTCCGACGTCAGGTGGATCAGCTCCCACACCTGATCCATGTCGACGGTCGTGTTCACGCAATCGTCCTGGAGGAGCGGGATCGCGACGCCGGGCACCGCGGCCGCCTCCATGTGGGGGAAACACTTCTCGAGGACGTTGATGCAGCTCACGCCGACGATCGCTTCGACCCGGCCCGATTCGATCATCTGTCGCACGATCGCCGAGCCCTCGGCCACGAGCACGGCGTACCCGAGCCGCTCCGCTTCGCGGGACAGGTCTTGGATCGAGCAGAGGCCGCACTCCTTGCAGAGCAGCCCGACCTCGTCGAACGGCGCCGGACAATGCTCCTCGACGCGCAGGCACTTGGGGAGCAGGAGCAGGCGGCGCTCGGGGGGGATGCGGGCCACGGCGTCGCGCCAGATCGCGTTGTTGACGAGGATCGCGAGGTAATCGTCGTAGATCGCGTCGACGCAGGCGCGGCCGCGCACCGCCACCGCGTGCTCGCGGAGCTCGTCGAGCGGCGCGGGAGGGACGACCCCGAGCTCCTCGACGTAGCGGCGCGCCTCCTTCGTCAGTCGATCTCTCTCGGCCCGCCGGGCCGGGATGTTCGACTGCACCGGTCGCGCGCGCTGGATCGGTACGCGCCGCGGCAGTTCCAGGATCGGGAGGATGTCCCTCTGCACGGCGGAGGATCCATCATCTCCGAGCGGTGTGCTCATCGCGTCCGTTTCTCTCTCCGTCGGAGATGTCTGCACAGAACGAATCCCTGGTACGACACGAACCCCCGGGGTCGTTGGGTCGCCGTCCGATTCCTGCGCCGGGCGAGCGGTCTCGTCGCGGGCTCAACCCTCCGAGCTCTTCTCGTCCTCGACGATGCAGTAGACGTGGTTGCGCCCGCGGAGGTAGAGCTCGTCGCCGACGATGGCGGGCGAGGCGTCGAAGCCGTCGTCCATCGTGAATCTCGCGAGCGTCTTGTACTCGGGACCGTGCTCGAGCACCTCGACCTCTCCGTCTCGGCCGACCAGGTAGATCCGCCCGGCCGCGGCGACCGGCGACGCGTAGACGTTGCTGATCGTCTCGAGCCGCGTGGGGCCGAACTCCGACTCGCCCGACTCGACGTCGAAGCAGGACAGGATGCCGTTGTTCGACTTCAGGAAGTAGAGGCGGCCGCGATAGAGCAGCGGCGACGGCACGTACGGGGTGTCCTTGTCGTGGGACCAGACGACCGCGTCGGTGTCGGTGACGTCGCCCTTGGCGCCGGCGAGGCGGATCGCGACGAGAGCCGCGCCGCGGAAGCCGCTCATCAAGTAGACCACTCCATCCGCGTGGACGGGCGACGGGATCACGTTCGTGGTCATCCCCGCGCACTCCCACACGACGTCCCCGCTCGCGAGATCGTACGCGCGAATGCGCGACGTCGCGTTCGTGATCACCTGCGCCTTGCCGTCCACCTCGACGATCAACGGGGTCGCCCACGAGGTGATCTCGTCCCGTTCCCGGCGCCACTTCTCCTCGCCGGTCTTCTTGTCGAGCGCGACGATGAAGGAGTCGCCCTCGTGGTCCCACTGCACGACGAGAGTCTCGCCATGCACGGCGGGCGAGCTCCCCTCGCCGAAGCCGTTGCGGGTGCGCATCTCGCCGAGCTGACGTTCCCAGATCTTCTTCCCGTCGAGGTCGAACGCGAACAGCCCGGCCGAGCCGAAGGAGGTGTACAGCGCCTCACCGTCGGTGAGGGCCGAAGCGGACGCCCACGAACCGTCCTGGTGCGTCCCCTCGTGGGGCAGCTTCTCGTGGGCGATCGCCGTCCAGGCGGTCGCGCCGTCCGCGCGATCGAGGGCGATGACGATGAACTGCTGCTTCTGCGTCGGCTTGATCCCCCGGGATCGGGATCCACCCCCGCGCCGGCCCTGGCCGCGGCCGCCGCCGTCCTCGGCGTCGCCGTCCGGGTCGGGCGCGACCACCTCGTCGCCGACGCCGACCGACGTCAGCACGTACACGCGGTCGCCGAGGATGATCGGCGTCGACTTGCCGCGACCGGGGATCTCGACCTTCCAGCGCACGTTCTCGTCGGCGCTCCAGCGGATCGGCGGGTCGGCGTCCGGAGCCTCGCCGGTGCCGAGGGGGCCGCGCCACTGCGGCCAGGATCCGGCCTCCGAGGCGCGGCCGGGAGCCGCGTGGAGGATGCAACCGATGGCGCCGAAGGCAACGAGTCCGGGAATTCGCATGGTGGGGACTTTCAGCTCTACGCGGATCTTCCAGGCGCAGCGGGCACCCGAAGGCCGCCGATTGTAGCCATCGCGAGCGCGGGCGCCGCGACCTATTGGGCGTCGAGTGGGTCGCGAGCGGCGGGCATCGCGACGTGGCCGCGCTCCGCGCGGACGGCGGCGGTGACCATCTCGATCGCGCGGTGGACCTCGTCGGCCGTGGTGAAGCGGCCGAGGGAGAAGCGCAGGCTCGATCCGATCCGCGCCTCGTCGCACCGCATCGCTCCAAGGACGTGGCTCGGCTGCAGGGCGGCGCTGGTGCAGGCGGAAGCGGTCGAGACCGCCAGGTCGGGCATCCTTTGCAGGATCGCGCGAGCGTCGACGGCGCCGAAGCTGAGGTTCGACGTCCCGGCGAGGCGTGGCGCGATGGCTCCATTCAGCACCACGCCGTCGAGCGCGAGCAGCGCGAGCTCGAGGCGATCACGCAGCGCACGGACGCGGGGGATCGAGGTCTGGATCTCGTCCCCGCACGCGGCGGCCGCCGCGCCGAGGCCGACGATGCCGGGGACGTTCAGGGTCCCCGAGCGAAGGCCGCGCTCGTGGCCGCCGCCGAACAGGAGCGGATCGACGCGGACGCGCGGGCCCCGACGGCGGACGTACAGCCCACCGACACCCTTGGGGCCGTGGACCTTGTGGGCCGAGAAGCTGAGTAGATCGATGCTGGCACGCTCGACGTCGATCTCTTCCTTGCCGAACGACTGGGTGGCGTCGGTATGGAACAACGCGCCGTGCGACCGCGCGATGCGGCCGATCGCTTCCATCGGGTGGATCACTCCGGTCTCGTTGTTGGCGTGCATGGCCGACACGAGGAGGGTGCGATCGGTGAGCGCGCCCTCGAGCGCGTCGAGGTCGAGGCGCCCCTCGGCGTCGACGCCGAGGAACGTGACGCGAAACCCGCGTCGCTCCAGCTCCCGGCACGGGTCGAGGACGGCGGGGTGCTCGGTGCGGATAGTGACGACGTGGCGGTCGCGCCGCGCGTAGTAGGGCGACGAGGCGACGCCGAGGATCGCGAGGTTGTTCGACTCGGTCGCCCCGCTCGTCCAGTAGATCTCGCGCGGGTCGCCGCCGACCCGCTCCGCGACCGCCGCGCGCGCGTGCTCGACGGCCGCCGCGGCGCGGCACCCCATCGCGTGCCGGCTCGACGCATTGCCGAACTCGTCGCGGAAGTAGGGGAGCATCGCGTCCCAGACCCGAGGATCGAGCGGCGTCGTGGCGTTGTTGTCGAGGTAGATCATGACCGAGCGTCCCACGATACCGCGCCGAGTCCGGACGTCACGGGGCGAGGAACGGCGCCGGTCGATTCTCGGCGGCGACGACCGCGCGTCGATTGTGGGCCGCCCGCGACCCCAGCCGGCACGGCGCCGCGCACTCTACGGGACGAGGAACAGGGTCAGTCGGTTCTCGGCCGGGGCGGGCAGGACGTCGAGCTCGCGCCGTGCGTCTTCGCAGAGCGCGGCATAACGGCCGGCCGGAACCCCGAAGAAGGTGATGAACCCCTCGTCGTCGGTGCGGCCGGTCGGCGGATCGATCTGCAGGAGTCCCTCCGCGATCCACGCGGCGACCTGGGTCCCGGTGGCGAGGTCGACCAACGAAGGGACCGCCGACGCGATGCCGCCCGTCGCGCCCTTGACCTGGACGGTCACGTCGGCGCGCGGCCGGAGCGTCGCGCGCACCGTCCGCGTCTCGCCGGCTTCGAGGGCGATCGGGTCGGTCCATGGGAACCGGCCCTCGGCGTCGACGCGCAGCCGGTACGGGCCCGCCGCGAGACCGTGGTACGTGATGACGCGGTCGCGAGCGCCCGGGCTCCTCGTCCGCGGCGTTGGATCGGGGTGAAGCGCGGTCAGCTCGGACGTCGCGTCGACGGGACCTCGGTGCTCGTCGAGGGGGTGGATCTCGACGATCGCTTCGCGCGCCAGCGTCAAGTCGAGCGCGCGCAGGCGATCGTGGTCGGGAACGTCGGCGTACACCGCATGGTCGCCGAAGCCTCGAGCGCGCACGTCGATGCGATAGCGGCCGACCTCGAGCCCGATCACCTCGAACGTTCCATCGTCGTTCGACCGCGCGTAGCCGTGCGCGGTGCCGCCGGTGCCTTCCGTACTGGATGGAACGACGTCCACGCGCTCGAACGTCATGCGGCCGACCGCGACCCCTCGGCCCTGCTCGTCGGTGAGCCGCCCGCGGAATCCGGAGTCCGCGAGGGAGAAGTCGATCTCGAGGTGTTGGCCGGCTTGGACCTCGACGATCCAAGCGACCTGGCGGTTCTTGGCGCGGTTTCGCTCGGACGCCCGCAAGCGGTAGCGACCGGGGGGCACCGATGCGAGCGCGTAGGTTCGATCGGGCTCGACGTAGGTGATCAGGACGTCGCCCTGTCCTTCCTCCGGGATCGCGCACACTTCGTAGAGGTCCTCCCACTTGAGCGCTTGCTGCGAGACGATCTTCCCGTGGATGCGGGCGCCGCCGGCGAGCGAGATCTCGACCGCGTGGGTTCTTCCGGATTCGAGATGGATCTCGCGCTCGACGTGCTGGAAGCCGACCGCGGCCGTGCTCTGGAACTCCACGATGACGTCCGCGCGTCCCGGTCGAAGGCCCTTGACCAGCGCCCGTCCCGTCGTGTCGCTCCTCTTCTCGATCGGCGCGGCGCGGTCGCACAGCACGTAGGCGACCACGTCGCGGACGTTGCGGCCGTCCTGTTCGCGGACGGCGAGATCGAGGGTGGCGGGAGCGAAGAGGCGGACGACTTGTCCGGATGCGTTCACGGCGACCTGCTCCGGGGCGTAGTCGGCGTGCTCGATGAGCAACGGCACCGTTCCATCCTTGGGAGCGCCCTCGAGGCGGAAGGTCCCGGTGTCGTCCGTGACGCAGGAGACCGGCAGCGCCTTTTTCGCGTACCCGACGTGATCGAGGTCGGCCAACGCGACCTTCGCCGTCGCGACCGGGGCGTTCGTCGCGGCATCGACCACGGTGCCGACGAGAGTGCGGCCGCGCTCGAGCCGAATCTCCAGGTCGGGTCGCTTCTCTCCTTCGCCGCCGACCGGCACCGCGGCCAGGGTGGTGGGAGCGAAGCCGGCCGCGAACGCATCGATCCGCCAGACGCCGCTCACCAGTCCCTCGAGTGCGAACTGCCCGTCTTCCGAGACGTCCGCCGACTTCTCCGCGGCTCGGTCCGTGCCGTCGCGCTCGAGCACGGCGCGGACGCTGGCGCGGGCGAGCCGGTCGCCCTCCGCGACGACCGTTCCGGTGAGGACGTGGAGGGTGTCGAGGGTCCACTCGACGGGTTCCTCGAGTTCGTGGGGCGAGACGTTCGGGATCAGATGGCCTTCGTAGCCCTTCTTGCTGATGAAGACGTGGTAGATCTCGTTCGCGGTCAGCTTGCCGAGCCCGAATTCACCGCGGGCGTTCGTCCGCGTGTTGTTCACCCAGTCGTTGGTTCCGGATCTCCACGCCTTCACGTACACCTCGTCCACCGGTAGCCCGCGATCGGATCGGACGGTTCCGCGCAGCACGACCTCGGCGTCGAGGCGGACCACCGTGTCGCGGCGTTCGCCGTACGCGAGCGGCACGAGCCGCTCGGCGTGGACGGCGTACCCGTCGCCGTGCACCCGCAAGCCGGTGCGAGCGCACTCGATCGGCGCCGGCACCTCGAATCGCCCATCCGCGCCGGTCGAGGCCGTTCCGCTCTCGACGTCGACCCAGTACGCGTCGCCGCGCTTGACGAACACGGCCACGTAGGCGCCCGCGACGGGAGCCGCGGTCCGTGCGTCGAGGACGAGGCCGCGGACCGTCGCCGCTCGTGAGAGCACGATCTCGAGGGGCTCGGACAACGGCAGGGAGGGTTCGCAGACCTCGGGAGCGTAGCCGTCGTGGCTCGCCGTGAACGTGGCGCCGAGGATCGGCAGGCTCGAGAGCCGGAAGCGACCCGCATCATCCGTCAGGGTCGCCTGGGGCATCAGCATGCCGGCGATCCGTTCCGGCTCGAGCCGCCAGCCGTACGTGATCGCCTGGAACGCGACGGACGCGCTGCCGACCACCCGAGCGTTCGGGAACGGCGCCTCTCCCTCGCGCAGCACGAGACCTTCGACCTCCTGGCCGACCTTGGTCTCGATCACGAACGGCACGTCCGGCGTCGCTTCGAGCCAACGTCCGGCCGGGGCGAGGCCGGATCCACCGACCGCGACGAACGCTGGAGGTGCGAGCGCGCCGAAGCTCGCGCGGCCTGCCGCATCCGTCATCGCGACGATGGCCTCGCCGATGCTTCGATCCCCAAGGCCGAAGGTCGTCGACGCTTCCGCGGCGAGCCCGTCGTTCCACGGCAGGACCTTCACCGTCGCCCCGGCCGGGCCCGGAGCCCCGTCGACGACGACTTGCACGACCAGGCGCTCGGCGGCCGACTCCCGCGCCGGCGATCGTGGAACGTCCTCGGGACGTTCGCGGCCGGCGCTGGCGGCCTCGGGTACCAGCGGCTGGTCTCCCGCGGGCCGCGCCTCCACCGCCGTCGCGCTCCCGCCGTCATCGCGGGGCGGATCCGCGATCCAGTAGGAGACGCCCAAGAGAGCGGCGATCATCAAGACGATGAGCACGATGCCACGCAACTTCATTCCCGACTCCCGTGGTCGCTCGGCGATCCGCGTCGTTTGGGCTGCCGCGCGAATCGAGTCGTCGAAGAGGATACCGCTTCCGCCGAACGAAACGAAGGCGCTGGGATCACGACGTCTCGGTGGCACGGATCACCGATTCCGGTGAGCGCCACCGCCGTCGCTGCGCTTCGAGGGCGCCGACCACGAAGAGGATCGGGTAGAGCCGCTCCGCGTACCAGAGACGCGCGAAGTAGAGGCCGATCGGGGCGGCGGGGAAGCAGGTGCCGCGGTCGGTTCGCTCGGCGAGGAATCGGACGGCGGGATCGAAGGACGCCTGGACGCGCGCTCGTTCCGCCGCGTCGAGGCGCCGGTCGTCCACGGCATCCGTGAGCGCCTCGAGGGCGATCGCGGTCTCCTCGATCGAGGACGCGACGCCGGGGGCGGCGCCGAAGCCGCCGTCCACGTTCTGCGCGCCCACGATCCAGCGCACCGCGCGTGCGAGGTCCGGCGCGGCCGCCGCGCCGGCGGCCGGATCGGCCGCCAGCGCGCGGACGACCTGGGCCGTGCCGTAGAGCGGGTTCTCCTCGTTCGGTGCGGCTTGATTGCCGATCCAGAGGGGGACGAAGCGGCCGTCTTCCCGCTGCGCCGTCGCGAGGAATCGATGCGCGGCGACGCGAGCGCGGTCGATGCGTGCTCGCGTCCGGCCGGACAGCCGGGGTTGCCACGCGGCGAACGCCCGCAACGCGTGCGCGGTCAGGTCCGGGCTGCTGCGATCGAACGGCAACGTCCCGAACCCGCGGCAGAAGGTCGGGATCCCGCCGTCCCGGTTCTGGAGGTCGAGGAGCCAGCCGACTCCCGCCTCGGCGCGTTCCGCGATCGATGGATCGTCGTCGTCGAGCGCGTGGAGGGCGAGCAGCGCCCCGGGCGTGTCGTCCGCGTCGGGCACGCCGCCCGAGAGGTCGGTCCACGCCCATCCGCCGGGCGCGGCGAGGGTGTACGGGTGGGTGGCCTGGTACTGCTGGCGGACGAGCCAGTCGCGGACGCGGCCGCGGTCGGCGGCATCGAGCGCGGCATCGAGGCGGCCGCCGGCCGCGAGCGCCTTGACCGCGAGCGTCGTGGTCCAAGTGTCGAGATTGGTATCGATCGGCCAGCTCCCGTCGGGGCGTACCGTCTCGCGGAGGAAGCCGGCGGCGCGGGTCACCACCGGGTGCTCGGCGAGCCCGATCGAGACGAGGCTCATCGCGACGAAGCTCGTGAGCGGCGCCGCCTCGAGGAAGCCGCCGCTCGCCGGTTGGATCTCATCGAGCACGCGCAGCGTCCGAGCGCGCGCGAGATGCCGCAGGAGCCGCGCGAGCGGGCTCCGCGACGGGCAGTGATGGTGGCGCGCCTGCCCGAGCGCGATCAGCGCCGGGAGCGCGTAGCTGACCATCGGGAGGCCGAGCCGCGCGAACCAGCGGCGCGGACAGGCCGCGAGCTCGAACGGAAGCGCGGGGAACGACCGCCATGCGCGTGGTCCGGCGCCGAAACGACCGCCGAGCGCGCACGTGGTCAGGATCGGAGTCGAGAACGTCCGGTCGCGCCCGTAGCGCGCCGCGAGCACGGGCGCGATCGCGGCCGGGGTGAGCCCGCCGCACCTTCGTTCGATCCAACGTTCGGCGCCCGTCGCGACCGCGTCCGCGACCGGGCCGGGGCGCAACCGGAGCGCGACCCAGACGAGGATCGTGGTGCTCTCGTTGCTCGGGCTGCCGGTCGTGTCGCCGAACCCGCCGTCGTCGTTCGCGTGCTGCACGAGCCAGCCGACGGCGCGCTCGACGAGCGGCTCGAGCGTGGCGTCCGTCGGGCTCGCGCGCCGCAGGAGCTCGAGCGCGACGACCGCGGTCGCGGTCGACAGCGCGCTCGACGACAGCTCGCCGCGAAACGACCCCTCCGCGGAGAGCGCCGCGACGAGCCGCTCGCGCGCGCCGGCGAGAGTCGCGTCGAGGAGCTTCCGCTGGTCCCCGGTCGTCACCGGGCCAGGTGCCCCAGCGCCAGTAGCGCGTACCAGGTGTACTCGGAGTCGGCGACGTCGTCGGACCAGCTGCCGCAGAACGAACGGCCGGTCCAGAGGGAGTCGAGGAAGTCGAGGCACGGCTCGCGGATCGGGTCGAGCGACGCGTGGAGCGTCTCGAGCGCGAACAGCGCGGTCCCGGTCGAGAGGAGGTCGGGGATCGGCGCACCCTGGAGCGCGAAGAACCCCCCGTCCCGGTGATGGCGGGCGAGGAGCCAGTCCGCCGTCGCGGCGGGGGCCTCCCGGCCGAGCTGGTGCAGCACGGTGACGGCCGCGGCGGTCGACGGCGTGTTGCCGGCGCGGACGTCCGCGTCATTCGAGAACGAGCCGTCCGGACAGGCGAGGCTCGCCACGGAGTCGGCGAGTCGCTCGTGACGGGGGAGCGGCGTCGCCAGGTCCTGGTACGCGCCGAGCGCCACGAAGGCATGGTACGCGGTGCCGCGCGCCGCGTGCGAGCTCGCCGCGTAGCCGCCGTCGACCGCTCGATGCGCCTCGATCCGCGCGAGGATGCCGCGACGGACGGCGTCGTCCGGGGGCGAGCCGATCGAAGCCCAGCATCGGGCCAGGCAGGAGAGGTGGATCACGTCGAGGCCGTCGCCGTCCGCGAACGACTCGAGGTACGCGCGCAGGTGGGACGTCGGTACGACCGCGGCGACGGCGCTCGACGCGGCGAGGGCGAAGACCGTGTAGTACAGGTCGCACGTTCCCGCGCGATCGCGCGCGCCACCGTCGGTGGTCCATTGCTCGGCGAGGAACTCCGCGATCCGCGGCGTCGCGTCGCCGAGCTGCCGCGGCGCGAGGCGCGCGATCTGCAGCGTCTCGAGGCGGATGCTCACGGCCGCGTCAGGTGTACGCCCCGAACCCGAAGAACCAGTGCTTCTTCGCGAACCGGTAGATCCAGTGCTTCTCGGGGATCTCGTGGCCCGGCTGGTGCTGGCTCGTGCGCGCCTCGAGCGCCTCGAGCTCGGCCATCGCGCTCTGGCGCGCGGTCGTGTCGCGGCAGCCGTTTCGTTCGACGACCTCCTTCAGGAGATCCGGTCGCTCGAGCACGACGCAACCTCGCGTCGCGCCCGCCGCCGTCCGGCGGAAGTCGGCGAGGAGGCGCGACTCGGTCATCGTCCGGAAGACGTCGCCGTCGTTGTCGCGGATCGTCTCGGCGGCGAACTGGATGATCGGGCACGGCTCGATGTCACCGCCGGGCCCGATGTGGTGGCTGATCCCGGTGGCGGCCGGGCAGAGGGCCCGCCCCTTGTCGTCCCAGTAGGCGTCGACGAAGATCAATGGCTTGGTGTTGCGCATCTCGACCGCGAAGCGCCGCACGCGCCGCACCTGCTCGGGCGTGAGCGCGAGGTCCGGCGACGCGTTCGGCCCGACCACGCGGTACGTGTGGAACCAAACGTAGTGGACGCCGAGCTCGATCAGCCGATCGACCCACGCCTCGTTCACCAGGTCGTCGATGTTCGTTCGGCACGCGCTCGTCGCTACGCCGGTGATCAGACGGTGGCGGATGCACGCCTCCAACCCTGCGAGCGTCTTGCCGAGCACGCGGCGCCCGCCGCGGCGCTCGTCGCTGACCGACTCCGTCCCCTCGATGCTGATCAGCGGGGTGGCGTTGCCGATCCGGCGCAGCTCGGCCGCGACCTCGTCGGTGATGAAGTGTCCGTTCGTGAAGATCTGGAAGTAGCAGTCGGGGTGGGCGGCCAGGATGCGGAGCAGGTCGGGGTGGAGGAACGGCTCGCCGCCGAGGAGCCCGAAGAAGCTGTTGCCGTGCGCCTTCGCGTTCGTGATCAGCCGGTCCATCTCCTCGAACGAGATCGTCGCCGGCGGGTGGCGGACGTCGACCCAGCATCCCTGGCAGTGCAGGTTGCAGGTGTTCGTGACCGAGATGTACAGGAACGGTGGGAAGACCTGGCCCCGCTTCAGCCGGCGCTTGAAGAGCTGGACCGAGCGCATGCCCTTGTAGCCGAAGTTGTAGCCGATCTTCCAGAGGAGGCGTGCGTCGGTCGAGCGCCACATCCGGGCGGCCAGCGAGAGCATCATGGAAGCAAGCTCCGGTGCGCCATCAGATGCCCCACTGCTCCTCGGTCGGCGCCGGTTTCGCCTCGTCCCGCACCGTCTGGGAGCGCGCGCGACGCTTCTCGGCCTTCTCCTTCGCGCGCCGCGCGCGTTCCTCGATCGCCTCGACCGACGGCAGCGTCATCAGGACCTCGTCCGGGATGTCGAACGCCTGGCCGAGCTTCTTCAAGCAACGCTTGCGCTCGAGGAGAGCCTTCGATTCGTCGCGTTCGGTCGAGAATCGCGTGCGCGCGTCCGTGCTCCGGCGGCGGAGCGCGGCGTGCAGGTCGCCGCCCAGGAGGGCGCTGATGTCCGCTTTCATGGCCTCGCGCTTCAGGTCCTCCTCCTTCACCTCGGCGCCGTTGATCGGGCTCTTCGAGTACTTCGGGAAGAGGATCGCCGCTTCGGGACAGACGCGCGAGCAGGCCGGGCAGTCGGTCTTGCAGTGATCCTGGTGCTGCACCTGGATCTTCTGGTGCTCGTCGACGCCGTAGACGTCGAAGAGGCAGAACGTGAGGCACTGCATGCAGTTGGTGCAGCGGTCGTAGTCGATCACCGGGAACCACGGCTTCCAACCGCCGGGAGCGGGGGCGCCGTGTTGCGTCTGGAACGACTCGACGAGCGGCACGACGTCCCCGGCGGCGACGCCGCGCAGGTCGCGCGCCGCGAGAGCGTCGCTGTCGGCGACGAGCGGAGCCGCGCCTTCGCCGAGCTCGGCGAGCACGAGGTGCCGCGCCGCGTCCGCCGGCGCGACCTCGCCGCCCGGTGCGGCCCGCGTGACGGAGTAGCCGGCGTCGAGCAACGTCCGCAGCAGCTCGAGGCGTCGCTCGTCGGCGAGGGGGCGGCTGCCGGGCCCCTCGTAGAGCACGATCCGCGCGCGCTCGCTCGTCCGGGGACCGTTTGCGTTCATGACGCGAGGTCCGCGGCGGCCGAGCGGTCGAGGAGGCGGTCGAGCACTTCGGCCGCGGACTGTTCCCTCATGTTCAGCACGTCGATCCCTTCGGTCGGCAGCGGATGGCCGGCGGCGTGGAACAGCCAGCGGACGGCGCGAGGATAGCAGGCGGCGACGCGGATCGGAGCGCTCCGCTGGAGCCGCGCGAGGGCCTCGTCCTTGCGCGCCGACATCTCGCACAGATCCGCGACCGCCTCGAACGCCACGCCGGACGACGACAGCCCGCGCAGGACCTCGGACTTCACCGCGTCGGGGATCACCCGCGCGTAGGCGCAGTGGCAGTAGACGATGCGAGGGGAAGCGCTCGGCTCCGTCATGACGGGCTCGCGATCCGATGGGTCGGGACGGGTCGCGCGGGCCGGAAGCTCTCTTGGTGCTCCAACGCGAGCCGCGGGGCGGACGGCTCGGCGCGGTTCTCGTCGAGTGCTTGGCCGAGCGCTCGCTCCAGCGCGTCCGGCGCGGCTTCGGCTCGGAGGTTCACGATGAGCGTCCCCTCGTCGACCATGGCGTCCCGCGACTCGCGCAGCTCGGCCCGCTCCTCGCTTCGCACCACGCTCACCGCGGCAAGCTCGCCGAGAGGAGAGCCGCCGTCGAGCGACATCTTCAGGTGGGCGATCTCGATCGACGCCTCGGCGAGGAGCCGGCGCATGCGCTCGGCGAGACGTTCGAGGAAGCGGCTCGCGTCGAACGGCGCATCGGCGGCGACGCGGATCGTTGCGTTCAACCAGCCGAGGAGCGCCTCGCCCTCGGCGTAGCGGTCGTAGTCCACGTCGATCGCGGGGCCGCTTGGCAGCTCCTCGGACTCGATCGCGTCGAACCAAGGGTCGAGACCGACGCCGTCGCGGGCCGACACGCAGAATCTCCGTGCCGCGGGGTAGCGCGCGGCGAGCGCGCCGAGGAGGTCGTCCTCGAGACCGGGCGCCAGCTCGTCCTTCTTGTTGACGACGAGGACGTGCGCCTCCTCGAGCTGCTTCTCGTAGACGTAGCGCACCTTGTCGCTGAACACGCGTCCCGATTGCAGCCCGAGCATCCGCGCCGCACGGTGGGGGTCGAGGAGGACGGAGAGCGGCGCGATCGAGAAGCGGTCGCCGTAGATGCGCCGGAGCGGGTAGCTGACGGTGGCCACGAGGTCGGTGCAGGAGCCGACCGGTTCGGCCAGGAACACGTCCGGCCGCGTCGACCGGTCGAGCTTGTCCGCCGCCTCGCGCAGCGAGGGGAAGCGGCAGCAAAAGCAGCCGCCGGTGATCTCCTCGACCGCGAAACCGCGGGCGCGAAGCAGGTTCGTGTCGACGAGCCCGGTGCTCTGATCGTTCGTGATCAGCCCGACGCGACGACCCATTCGGGTGAGTCGCGCCGCGAGCCGCCCGACCGCGGTGGTCTTTCCCGCGCCGAGGAAGCCGCCGATCATCACGTAGCGGGGCTTCATGCGTTCGTCCCCATCATCCGGTCGATCGTCTCGTCGAGGAACGCGGCGTAGCCGGGCGCGTCGAGGCTGCTCGCGGGCAGCGCGCCGGCCACGGAGTAGAGCCATGCTTCACCGTAGGGGGACGCGTGGACGCGTTCGGTCAGCGACTCGAGCGCGGGGTTCTGCCCCACGAACCGGCCGGCGAGAGGTGAGTAGAGCTCGCTCACCGCCTTGAACCCCTCGATCCACCCGACGACGTCTCCCTCGCCGATCTCGTCGCCGGGGGCGACCTCGAAGTCGAACTCCACGATCTCGCCGAGCATGCGGGTGGCGAAGCGCGTGAAGCCGACCTCGAAACGATCCTCGTCGGCCCGCCGCAACCAGAAGTGGGACCGGGTGTAGTGGCGGTCGAGCGGGAGCCGAGTCTGGAACTTGCTCCGGCGGTACGGCAGGTGTTTGGCGTCGATCAACGAAGGCTCCCGCGGCGGCCCGAGTGTACGCGTCGTCCAAGCGTGGAAACAGGCGGCGAACGCGAATCCTCATGTACGCACGGAAGAGCGGGTACGTGAGATGCCGGATCGGATCTGCCGGAACGGCGGATCCGATCCGGCGGGTCGGGCGGGAGCGAGCCCGGCCGGCCCCGCACGGTTCAAGACGGCGCGGTCGGGAGGGTCGCCTCTCCCGGCTGCCAGTTGCACGGCGTAAGGGCCCGCGCAAGAATAACTTCGCATCTCGCTTGCCCTCGCCGCCGATGGCTGCGTTGCTCCTCCTCAGCGTATCCACCGATACGCTTCGTCGTCGCGCCTTGCCCTCGGCGGCGATTGCTGTGCGTGGATGCGAAGTTATTCTTACGCGAACCCTAAGGCCGCCGGTCTGAAGAGCGTCGAGCACGCGGAGCACCTCGCCGACGTTGCGCCGAGGCTACGGCGACGGCTTGCACCGTCCGCGGAGAACGACCTGGTAGTCGGAGACCTCGAAGTCCGTCAGGGTCTCGATCCGCCCGACTTCGAGTGCGTGCCACGGGACGTCGACGATCCGACCCGACGCCTCGTCGACGAAGTGGTGGTGGCGCTCGAGTCGCGGGTCGAACACGACCCGTCCTTCCGACATCGTCAACGATCGCAGCAAGCCTTTCTCCACGAACAGGTTCAGCGTGTTGTAGATCGTTGCGCGAGAGACATGGGGAAACGACTTCGTCACCGCCTGGAACACGTCGTCGGCGGACGGATGATCGCCGGTCTGAAGCACGTAGCTTCCGATCGCGACGCGCTGGGCGGACGGCTGGATGCCACGGGCTCGGAGGGTACCGGCGACGTTCATGGACTTAGATATAGTCTAAGTATGGACCACGTCCAGTTCGGATCCCCCGCGAAGAAAAGACCAGGCAGGCCGAGCACCGCTCCTCGAACGGCGTTCTCGACGGCGTCCCGGTGCGGCAGTAGTGTCCCGTCCTGGTGAACGTGGGCTCGTGGTCCTTCGAAAGGGTGGTGCGACATGAGCAAGTGGGGTCCCCTCGCTCCCCGGTTTGAACCGCGGCGTCCGCGGAAGATGCTCGCGCTCGACGGCGGCGGAATCCGCGGCGTGCTCGCGCTCGAGATCTTGCTCGAGATCGAGACCCAGCTCCGGCAGGCGACGGGCAGCGGCGAGTCGTTCCGCCTGTGCGACTTCTTCGACTACATCGGAGGGACCAGCACCGGCGCGATCATCGCAGCCGGGCTCGCGCGGGGCATGTCGGTGTCCGAGCTGCTCGCGTTCTACGAGAAGCGCGGCGCCGCGATGTTCGACAAGCGGTTCCTCTTCCAGCGGTGGAAGTCGCTCTACAAGTCGCAGCCGCTCGCCGAGGAGCTGCAGACGATCTTCGGCAAAGGAACGACGCTCGAGCCCGAGTACCTGCGCTGCCTGCTCCTCGCCGTGCTGCGCAACGCCACGACCGACTCGCCGTGGCCGCTCAGCACCAACCCGCTCGCGAAGTACAACGACCTCGGGCGCAAGGACTGCAACCTGAAGATCCCGCTGTGGCAGGTCGTGCGCGCGAGCACGGCCGCGCCGGTCTACTTCCCGCCCGAGGTGATCGAGTGGGACAAGAGCGATCCGAGCAAGAGCTTCGTCTTCGTGGACGGCGGAATGACGCCGTACAACAACCCCGCGTTCGTGATGTTCCGGATGGCGACGCTTCCGGAGTATCGGCTCGGATGGGAGACGGGCGAGGACAAGCTGATGCTCGTCTCGGTCGGAACCGGATCCTCGCTCTCCGGTCGCGCCGATCCCGCCGAGCCGGACGACAACGTCATCAGCGAGGTCGCGGGGATCCCCGGAGCGCTCATGAACGCGGCCTCGGTCGACCAGGACATCAACTGCCGGATGATCGGCCGGTGCGTGCACGGTCCCGAGATCGACCGGGAGATCGGCGACTTGATCCCGCGGCGCGACGGCGAGCCGATCCCCGTCACCGAGGACCTGCACCGCGCGTTCCTGTACGCCCGCTACGACACGGACATCGGCGAGGACGGCCTCGCTCGGCTGGGGCTCGGCGACATCGATCCGAAGGCCGTCGCCAAGCTCGATTCGATCGCCGCAATCGGCGACCTGCGCCGCATCGGGCGAGCCGTGGCCCGCGAGGTGTCGATGGACGGGTTCCTCGCGTTCGTCCGCGACTGAGAGTCTGCGCGTGGCAAGGGCGTTCGCGTTCATCATTCGGCCGTTCGGCACCAAGGCCGGCGTGGACTTCGAACGCGTCGAGCGCGACCTGGTCGATCCCGCGTTGGCCGCGCTCGAAGTCGCGGGCCGGACGACGGCCGAGATCGTGCAGCAGGGGAACATCCGGTCCGACATGTTCGATCGGCTCTTGACCGCCGATCTCGTCATCGCCGACGTATCGATCCACAACGCGAACGTCTTCTACGAGCTCGGGATCCGCCACGCCTTCCGCGAGAAGCGGACGTTCCTGATCCGCGCCCGCATCGACGAGGTGCCGTTCGACCTGAAGACGGACCGGTACTTCTCCTACGACCCGACCGACCCCGGCGCATCGTGCGTCGACCTCACGCGCGCGCTGCGCACGACGCTCGACTCGGCCACCGCCGACAGCCCGGTTTTCATGCTCCTGCCGCACCTGCGAGCGCGGGACGCGTCGTCGCTCGTGCTCCTGCCGCTCTCGTTTCGCGAGGAGGTCGAGCGCGCCGAGAAGGAGCGTGATCTCGGGCGCCTCGCGTTCCTTGCCGACGAGATCGCCGGTCTGTCCTGGGAGAAGGAGGGGCTGCGCGCGATCGGACGCGCGCAGTCCTCCCTGCGGGCGTGGGAGGGAGCGCGCGTCTCCTTCGGGCGCGTGTGCGAGTTCGATCCTCGCGATTTCGAGGCGAACCGCGTGCTCGGCACGATCCACCAGCGGCTCGGCGACCTCACGCGCTCGGACCAGGCGGTGAGGCGGGTCCTCGACGAGTCAGGTTCGACTCCGGTCGAGCTCGCCGAAGCGCATGCGCTGCTCGGCAGCAACGACAAGGTCCGCTGGCGCGAGGATTGGAGAGACGTCGACGGCGACGAACGCGGCGAGCGTGCGCTCCGCTCGCCGTACCTCCAGCGAGCCATCGAGCACTACCGCGGCGGATTCCTGCACGATCGCAACCACTACTACTCAGGGCTGAACCAGCTCGCGCTGGCGGGGATTCGGCTCGAGTTGGCCCGGCGCCAGCCCGCCGTCTGGAACGGTCAGTTCGAGTCCGACGAGGATGCGGCGAGGGAGCTGGCCCGGCTCGATCGGGAGCGTTTCGACCTCGTCGGCGCCGTGCGCGGGGCGTTGGAGTCGGCGCGGCACCGGGGCTCGGACCCGCGTTGGACGGCGATCACCGGCGCCCACCTCGCACTGCTCACGTCCGAGCGGCCGGATTGGGTCGGGAGCCAGTACCTCACCGTCTTCAGGGGCGCGACCGCGCAGGAGTGGGAGAGCGAGATTCGCCAGCTCGATCTCTACGCGGCGCTCGATCTGTACCGCGCCAACGTGGCGGCGGCGAGGAAGATCCTGGCGGACGAGGCCCCGGACCTCCGAGCGGAGGCACCGGTGTCGACCCTGCTCTTCACCGGGCATCGGATCGACGCGCCGGGACGCGAATCGCCGCGGTTCCCGGCGAGCGCGGAGGGGCTCGCGCGCCGGATGATCGAGGAGGGGGTCGACGCGCTGACGCCGGACGGCGGAACTCGGATCATCGGGATCGCGGGCGCCGCGAGCGGCGGCGACATCCTCTTCCACGAGGTCTGCCGCGCGCGTGGGATCGAGACCCGGGTCTACTTGGCCGCGCCGCGCGATGCGTACGTCGCGGCGTCGGTCGCGGACGCCGGCGAGAGTTGGATCGCCCGGTTCGACGCGCTCTGCCGGCAGCCGCCGCCGCTCGTGCTCACCGGCGAGCTCGAACCGCCGCCCTGGAACCCCGACGCGTCGACCTGGGAGCGGAGCAACCTGTGGATGCTGAACGCCGCCTGGAGCTACGGCGCGGCGCGCGCGGCGGTCATCGCCCTGTGGAACGGCGAGGGCGGCGACGGTCCGGGCGGCACCGCGCACATGGTAGCGGCGGTCACCGCGAGGGGAGGTCGCGTCGTCCACCTCGACGCCAAGCGCCTGATCGAGCCGCGTGAAGCGGCGCCGAGACCCGCGTCTGCCGTCGTCGTCCAGCGCGGTCCGCGGCGGGCGTTCGTGAGCCGCGCCGAGGCCGACGCCGACCTCGTCCGCCAAGGTCTGCGCGAGTTCCTCGACGAGCACGAGTTCGAGCCCACCGATCGGGATAGTCGGGACCCGGGGCGCGCCGAGCCAACCCTGCTGCGGGACGCGGTCCGCGCGGCCGACCGCGTCCTCGTCGTGGTCACCCACCGGTCCGCGTGCGCGGACTCGGTCAAGGACGAGGTGCAGCTCGCCTTCGACCTGGGAAAGGCGGTCGCTTCGATCCGCTTCGGCGACGCCGACCCGAACGCCATCCATCCACGACTCGCGGCGCAGCCGTCGTTCGACATCGGGGACGAGGAAGGTCGCCGGCGTCTCGAGGATTGGCTCGCGGAAACGCAAGACCGGGAGACCGCGTAGCGTCGCCGCGCGGGTCCCGGTCTCGCTGACGCGGTCTCGGTCGGTCGCGTCTGGCCGCCCGTGGTGAAAGTCATTCCGGCTGCGGCGGGCCCTCGCGACCGACCTCTTCGTTGCAGGATCCTCGACGTACAGGCAGTACGCCTGCGGTCCTGCGCCTCGATCTCGGTCGCGATGACCTCGCCTCGCTTCGAAAGCACTTTCACCACGGGCTGCTAGTGGTGTGATTCAGATTGTTGGTGGATTATCCGGAGGTCATCGTCGTCGCTGGCA
>CAZYQW010000054.1:0-121722 GCA_964649825.1 uncultured Phycisphaeraceae bacterium
TCGCATCTCGCTTGCCCTCGCCGCCGATGGCTGCGTTGCTCCTCCTCAGCGTATCCACCAATACGCTTCGTCGTCGCGCCTTGCCCTCGGCGGCGATTGCTGCGCGTGGATGCGAAGTTCTTCTTGCGCGAACCCTAAGGGCCCGCGTCCGCGGGCCGCGAGTCGACGTCGACGAGCGCGGTCGCGGGGCCGGCGGGGTCGGGTTGGAGGACGAGCACGAAGCTCTCGTGGCCGGCCGTGACGACGATCGGCGCCGACGTGGCGTCGAGGTTCAACACGTGCCGGCCGGCGGGGGCGGTGATGCGCGCGACCTGGATCACGGCGGGCAGCAGGGACCAGCTCCGCGTGTCCGCACTCTCGGCCGCGGTCGCCGCGACGTTGAACGCCGCGCCGGCGAGGAAGCCGAGCTCGTTTCGTTGGCTCCGGCGCACGCCCTCCTCGATGTAGCTGGCCGCGACCGCCTTCAGCGCGCGGCGCACGAGGGCGCGAGCGATGATCCAGGGCAGGTTCGCCTCGAGCTGCTCGATCGCGATCGCGTTCACGTCGAGCAGGGTCTCCGTCGACGCCGCGTCGAGACCGCCGTCGATCGACACGCTCATCGGCATCGGGTCCGCGTCGGTCACCGCGACGACCGGCACCTTGATCGGTACCTGGACGAATGCCGAGGCGCGCCGCGTCGACAGCGCGACCGCGACTCCGGCGAGATGGTTCGCCAGGTCGGTCGGCGGATGGTGCCCCTCGATGAAGAACGGTCCGCGGCCGACGAGACGAAACACGTGGATCACTCCCTCGCCGGCCGGCGCGTAGACGCCGTCGCGAGCGCGGGCGATCGCCTCCTCGAGGATCGAGCTGGACCCGTGGTAGGCGAGGGCGCGCTGGTACGCATTGACCGCGTCCCCCCGCGCCAGGCGCGACTCGTGGAGCACGCCCTCGAGATAGGCGCCAAGCGCGATCCGCCGGTAGCGCTCGCGCGGGGCGTATCCCTGCGCCGCGCCGAAGTCCGACTGGAGGATCTCTTCCTGCTTCTCGCCGATCTGGAACGAGTAGGCGAGCGCGTCCGGGCCGCCGAGGACGAGGTCGGACAGCGCAAGCATGACCCGGACGAGCACGTGCTCGTAGTCCGCGCCCGCGTAGTCGAAGACGCGATCGTCGAACGCGCTCGCCCCGACGTACTCCAGCGCGTCGGTCTTCCATTGCTGTTCGAGCTGGTCCCGGGACCGGCGGAAGAGCTCGATCGCGCCGTCGGCGTCGCCGCGTCCCAGCCGCGCCATCCCCTTCTCGAGCAGGAGGATCTCGCCGTCGCCGTCCGTCGCCTCGGAGTCCCTGGCGAGCGCTTTCGGCTGGGCCACGATCTCGGGGTCGACGCCGGTCTCGTCGACGAGAAGACGATCGATGCTCGCCTCGGCCGCGTCGAATCGCGACTGGCCGTACGCGGAGCGGAACTCGGCCGTACGCTCCGACCAGCTCACGCATCCGGTCGTGACCGCGAGGGTCGCCGCGAACGACCATCGTGCGATCCGCGCACGCTTCCGACCGCCGATGTCCACGGACGCACCCTCGCTCTCGACCAGGGCTACTTGTTGAAGCCCTTGCGCACGCGGCCGGTCTCCTTCGCGACGGTCTCGCCGGTGTTCGCATCGACCAGCTCCAGGGTGAGCTGGTAGTTGCGCTGGTCCTGGCTGACGCCGACCGACGTCATCGACGTGATGATCGCGAAGAGAAGATAGTCGGGGACGATCCCCTCGCGGCTGACCGCGTCGATGAAGCGCTCGCGGCCGTCGCGCAGGAACAGGCTCTCGGGGCGCATCCCCGCCGAGCGCATCGCCTCGTCCACGTACCGCTGATTGATCGGCACGTACGCCTCTTCGTTCACGAGGATCGTGTCGATGACCTCGTAGAGCGCGTCGCGGATGTCACGGATCTCCTCGGCGCTCCGGTTCTCGACGCCGATGAAGGCGACGCGCATCTTCCCCTGCGACCGTTGCGTCGCCTGGTGGTTCTCGAGCAATCGGTGCGTCACGTGGGAGAGCTGGTCGAACACGACGATCCCGCCCTGGCGGGCGTCGACGAGATCGGGCTCGTCCTCGGCCTTGATCCAGGCGGCCGGGCTGCAGCCGAGGCTCGCGCCAATCCACGTGAACAGGACGAATGAAGTGAGTCGGTGTCGCATCGTTTTGGTCCCTCGAGCGTCCGTGCGTGGTTCTCGTCAACGACCGTCGATCAGCCAGAGGCTGTCGCGCTGGGAAAGCGCGAAGAAGGTCTGATTGCCGTCGATGTCGCTCGCGACCTCGAAGGTCGTCTGGGCGATCACCCGGCCGGAGGCGACTTCGAGCGCGTTCAAGTCGACCGTGATGACGTCGCGGCCGTTCACGCCGAGGCTGTTCTCGCGCTTCAACGTGCCGAAGGTGACGACGTCGACCCCGAGCGAGCCTGCCTTCTCGGCGACGGTCGCGACGGTCGCGAGATCCGCCTTGCTCGACCCGCTCTGGCGGACGCGGACGTCCATCTCGGTGGGAGTCAGCACGTCTCCTCGATAGCCCGACGACCGCAGCCGTGCCGCTGTCTCGCGCGCCGTCCACATCCCGAGCTCCGAGACCCACGGACCGTCACGGCGCAGGTCGTACGTGACGGCGGGGAGGGTTCCGACGCGCGCCGAGCCGGTCTTGGCCGCGATCTCGAGGCAGAAGTCGGAGATCCGCTGCCCGACCGTGACGCCGCCGGCCGGGGTCATCACCAGCGCGCTCCCGAGGTCGGGACCGGCCGGGAAGTCGGGCGCCTTGTCCGCGGTCACGTGGGCGACGGGCGTCGTCGGTTCGTAACGGTCGGTCATGCAGCCGGTCGCGACGGCAGCCAGCAGGAACGCCACTCTCGAGAATCGCATGGAAGACCTCGCTCTGCCAACCGACCCGGCCGTCCGGACCCGTCCGAACCGCCGGGGCCGCCCCGGCCGCCGGGAGCCGTCCGACGTTTTGCTTCTAGAACGAGGTTACGAACTTCGCGGTTCCCGGCGGTCCGAGAATCCGGGCTCAGGAACCGCTGTGTTCCTTCTTCCGCTGCTCCATGTAGTACGCGATCCACCGATTCAATACCTCGCGGCGCTCGCCATCGGAGCGCGCGCGAGAGAACCCCATGTCCTTGCCGGAGATCCGGCGAAGACACTCGTCGGCAAACACCTTCATGTCCTCCTCGCGGACTCTCAGGGTCTCGATCAACGGTGAGAGCGCGCGCCCGGCGTAGGCCAGGACCCGGCGCTGAATGCGCTCGGCGTCGCCCGCGTCCGGCTCGCAGCCTTGCAGCAGCCGGCGGACGTCGCCGTGCTGCGACTCGTGGATTCGACTCACGCGCGCCAGCGTCAGGAGCGCGAAGCACGTGCGGGGAATGCCGCCCGTGCCGGGTTGGGCGCCGCGCAGGCGGTTCTTCTTGCCGGCCCCACCGTACGTGCCCGGGCCGACGACGCCACCCGCTCCGAGCCCGCCCCGATTCCCGAACGGCGAGGAGTCGCCGAAGCTGCCGTCCTGCGACTGACCGGACACGATCCATCGCGCCGCCACGCGGTACCAGTCCTTCCCGCCGATCTCGTCCTCCGCGTTGAAGTGCCCGTAGCGCTCGACCGCATACGCCGCGAAGTAAGGCCACGCCGTCGTACGCGGAGGAAAGCGCAACAGGGCCTCCACGCGCCGCCCACCCTTCTTCAGGGCGATAGCCGCTCGTTCGCGCCGCTCGCGGTTCTCCGGGGTCGGCTCGAGCACCTCGGTGGCCATCGCGAGCGCGGCAAGGCTGCCGGCCGTCATCGAGAGCGACGACTCCGGTCGATCGGTTTCGCTGTAGCCGAACCCGCCGTCCCGCCCTTGCACCTCGACGTAGTAGTCGACGACTCGTTCGAAGACGCGGGGGTCGACCTCGAAGTCGAGGTCGAGCGCGAGCCGCAGCGCCAGGATCGCGGTCAGAGTGTTGCAGTTGTCCCAGGAGGAGACCTCGAACGCCGGCGCGTCGCCCTCGCCGTCCTCCTCGTTCTCGAGGACCGCGGGCGGAGGGACTCGGTAGCCGTACGCGCCGGCCCCGGGGGACTCGGTCCGCTGCGCGCGGCAGAGCCGATCGAGACAGGCCTGGACCAGCGCCCGGTGCCGGTTCGCGTCGAGCGTGGTCAGCGCCAGCACCGAGTAAGCGATCGTGTAGTTGAAGTCCTGCCGCGACGCCTGCGCGGTGACGATCGCCTCGAGCCGCTTTACCGCCGGGTCCTGCGGAACGGCGCCGCAATGGAGCAGGGTGAACAGCACCAGCGCCTCGAGGCCGCCTTCGTGCCCCTCGTTCTGCTGCTCGATCTCGTCGAGCGCGCCCTCGAGATAGAGCGATCCACGCTGGATCGTCATCCGGATCGTCATGTCGAGGTCGTCGGCGCAAAGCGACGCGGCCCCGACGATCCACACCCAGAGGAACCCACACCAACGCAAGAGTTCGTCTCCTCGTTCGCGATCGACGTCGCCGCGGCCGCGCCGCGTCGAGACGACCTATCTAACACGTTCTGTTACCAGGACCTAACTCCGGCGTCGAGGCGCGTCCTCGGGCGATGCCAGAACCATCTACCCGGAGCGAGTTTAGGTGTAACCACAAGTCGTCCCGACCGCTGGCACGCGGGTTGTTCTCCCCCCACTCCGTCGAAAACCGACGTACCGAGCCCGACGCTCAGAAAGGTCCATCATGTTCAACCTGGCGAAGCCCTCCGCGCTCCTGCTGGCCGCCGCTCTGACGGCCGGATTCTCGATGACCCAGGAGGCTGCGGCCGCCGAGGGGTCCGCGCATGTTCATGTCTCTCACGGCGGTTTCCACGGCGGTTTCCACGGAGCCTTCGGCTCTGCGAACGCCCTCTACGTGGACAAGAAGTTCAAGGTGAACAGCTACGGCGAGTTCAACAAGGTGAAGAAGATCGTGACGCCCTACGGCATCACGAAGAAGGTGACGACGTTCAGCCACGGCCCGACCGTGAAGACGGTGATCGTGAAGCCCGCGGTGCACGTCCACCACTACTCGTACGCGAACAAGCGGATCTGGGTCGCGCCGGTCTTCGAGAAGCGGGTCGTCGGCTACAACGTCTGCGGGACGCCGATCTTCGCCGACGTCTGCGTTCAGAACGGGTACTGGAAGTTCGTCCGCTACCAGACCTGTGCGTGTGGACACGAGTACGGTTGCTAACCCGATCGCTCGCGCCGGCGGGCAACGAGAACCGAACGGACCCGACTCGGGAGGGGTCGTCGCGCCGCGGCGACCCCTCCCCGTCGTTCCGGGAGGACGCAAACCGGCTCCTACCCGCGAGCGAGGCCGGCGACTCGAGCCGCGGTCTCCGCCGCGCAGCCCCACGAGAGCGTCACGCCGGCCCCGCCGTGGCCGTAGTCGTGGACCAGGCGTCGGCCGCGCGCGAGGCGATCGGCATCGACCTCGACGCGGACGGTGAAGCGGCGGGGCCGCAGACCGCAGTAGGTCTCGAGCACGGCGGCGTCGCGGACGCGCTCGTCCAGCTCGGCGCAACGATCGATGATGTCATCCACCACCTCGTCCCGCGGCGCGGGCGGATCGTACCCGTTCTTCTCCGCCGACCAAGGGACGTCGATCGAGCCGAGCACGACGTCGCCGGAACGCGGCACGACGTACGCGACGGGAGCGCCCTCCTCCTCGCAGATGCGGAACTCGTCGACGTCGCCGCGCGCGATCCGCACGACCTGCCCGAGCGTCGGCGTGAGCTGCGGGTCCGGGGCGAGATCCCGCGCCCGGACGCCGCTCGCGTTCACCACGATCACGTCCGGCGCAATGACGTCGTCGAGCGAGGCGATGGGTCGGCGCTCGATCGCCGCTCCCGCCCGCTGCAGCCGCGCGACCAGGTAGGGCAAGTAGATCGGCATCTCGATGACCGGTGCCGCGAAGCAATGGCCGTCCACGAAGCGGCGCGCCAGCCGATCGCCGGAGGGACGGCGATGCTCGTAGTCGAGTACCAGATGGCGCCACGGCGCGTCATCGACCGGCCGCGAGTGGACCTCGGCGCCGCGCGCCATGCGGACCCCGCTCTCGGGGACCGCGCAAAGCTCGCGGAACGTGCGCAGGCTTTCGGCAAGCCACCGGTCGATGTGGGGGTGATCGACCGCGTACGGGTAGAACAAGGCGGCCGCGACCCGGGAGAGCGCCTCGGCGCCGACCTTCTCGGCGACGACCTCGACCGCGAAACGCCGCCCGGGGTCCTCGGCCAGCCGGACGGCCGTCGAGAGCCCCGAGACACCACCACCCACGACCACGACGCGCTGGCGCAACGGAATCGATCCACTCCGAACCATGAGACCGGCTCATGCTACGACGTTTCGATCGGCGATTCTCGGATCCGACGGTGCAGGAGGACGCCGCGGAGGCGAGGGGCCGAAAGGCACGATTCGCTCGCGGCCTTGACGGCGTCGCGCGCCCGGTGCATCTTCGCGGCGGCACGATGAACGAGCCCGAACGCAGGGAGCGGAGCGGAATGGAGCAGAGCGAGCGAACGGACGGGAGCGAGCAAGGCGCCGCGCTCGAGTACCGTCGACTCGCGCCGAACGCGTGGGTCGTCCAGATGCTCGCGTCGCTCATCGGTACGCTCGTCCTCGCCGGATTCGCGACGATCGCCGACTTCGCGTGGCGCGGCAAGCCGCCCTGGTGGCCGCTTCCGACCGGAGCGGCCGCGGCCGTCTTCGGCGGCCTGCTCCTCCTGCGTGCGCTGATCTATCCGTTCTTCTGGCAGCGAGCCTGGCGCTACGCGATCCGCGCCCACGACATCCTGGCCTGCCACGGAGTGTTCTGGAAGACGAAGCGATCGGTGCCCCGGCGGCGCATCCAACACGTCGACATCCAGTCCGGTCCGATCGATCGCGCGTTCGGGCTCTGCAGCATCACCCTCTACACGGCGGGCTCGGGCGACGAGGACGCGGCGATCCCGGGGCTCCGCGAACGCGACGCGGAGGCGCTGCGCGACGAACTCCTGCGCGACGCGTCGACGATTCCGCCGGCCGACGCGGGCGACCCGCTCCGGTCCCATGTCTGATCCGGGGCCTTCGACCGAACCAACGCCCGGAACGGCCGGCGCCGCGGCTCCCGCCGTTCTGAGCCGCCTGCACCCGATCACGCTGGTGCTGCAGGTTCCGACCGTGCTCATCAAGTGGGTCGGACCGTTCGCGCTGATCAGCTTCGCGTTCGGCGTCGGGAGCTTCGGCAAGGCGTTCCAGTGGGCGGTCGTCGGGTCCCTGTTCGGGACGATCGAGGCGCTCGTGAGGTACGCGACGCTGCGCTTCGGCATCCACGACGATCGGCTGCTGATCCGGAGCGGACTGTTCGAGCGCCGGCAGCGCACGATCCCGATCGATCAGATCCACAACGTCGACCTCCGCGCCGGACCGCTCGAACGCCTGTTCCGCGTCACGTCGATCAAGGTCGAGACGGCGGGCGGCGACGACACCGAAGCGTCCCTCTCCGTCGTCTCCACGCGCGTCGCCGACCGATTCCGCGATGAGATCCTCGCCCGACGCGCCCACCTCCGCGAGTCCGAGCCGGCGACGCCGCCCGAACGGGTCGCCCGCAACCTGACGTTCCGGGAGCTGCTCCTCGCTGGCGCGACCGAGAACCGCGTGGGCGTGATCGTCGCCGCCCTCTTGGGGCTGGGAGAGGCGCTCGACGACACCGGCTTCGACATGCGCGGCGAGCTGTCCGGCCGGCTCGAGGTCGTCTTCGGCTCGGGACCGTTCGCCACCGGGATCGCCGTCGCCGCCGCGACCCTCCTCTTCCTCGTCGCCGGCGGCGTCGTCTCGATGTCGCTGTTCGCCTTTCGGTACCACGGTTACTCGTTGACGAAGGCGACCGAGGGGCTGAGGCGGAGCCACGGGCTCCTCACGCGCTTCGAATCGCTCGTCCCCATCCGCCGGATCCAGGTGATCCTGCTCGAGGAGAACCCGCTTCGGCGGATCTTCGGCTACACGACGATGCGCGTCCAGTCGGCCGGTTCTCCGGAGGACGACAAGGCGAGATCGACGATCCTGTACCCCCTGCTGCCGATCGGCGAGGCGTCGACCCTGGCCCGACTCGTTTTTCCCGGCCTCGACCTCGACCTCGGGAAGCTCCGTCCGGTGCATCCGCTCGCGCTCCGCCGCGGGTTCATCCGCTATTCCGTGATCCTCACGTTCGCGGTCGGTCTCGTCGCGCTGTTCGCGAGCCGGTGGGCGCTCCTCGCGCTCCCCGTCGCGTGGCTCCTCGCGCGTTTCCTCGCGCGGAAACGGTATCGCTCGCTTCGTTACGCACTCCTCGACGGATACGTGCTCGCGCGCGGCGGCGTGTGGACGCGCCGGCTCTGGATCATCCCGCGCGAGCGGATCCAGACCGTGGCGATCGTCCAGTCGCCGTTCCAGAGGCGCTACGGCCTCTCGTCGCTCATCATCGACACCGCAGGCGCCGCGACGTGGAGCGCCGCGCGCGTCATCGATCTCCCCACCGACGAGGCCGAGCGGGTCTTCTTCGACCTCGCCGCCTCGGCCGCCGCCCTGGAATGGGCGGAGGCGGTGTGAGGATCACGCACGCGAACGTGAAGAGCGTGTTGACCCGGGCGACCGGCTACCTGAAGACGGTCTGCTCGCATTCGCTTCAGCCGTACCGTGGCTGCTCGTTCGGCCGGGCGCTCTGCGGCGTCGGCTGCTACGTGCGTCACAACCAATGGATCCTCCGCGGCGACGAATGGGGCTCGTTCCTCGAGGTCCGCGACAACGCGGCCGCGATCTACCGGCAACAGATCGAACGGGAACGAACGTGGGCGAGGCGAAGCCGCGGGTCGTTCTCGATCTTCCTCTCGAGCTCGACGGATCCGTTCCTCCCCCAAGAAGAGCGGTACGGCGCGACCCGTTCGGTCCTCGACGCCATGCTCGAGAGACCGCCGGACGAGCTGATCGTGCAGACGCACTCGCATCGCGTCGTCACCGCGCTCGATCGTCTCGACCGGCTCGCGTCGCGGTGCCGCCTTCGCGTCCACCTCTCGATCGAGAGCGACCGCGACCGCCTCCCCGGATTGCCGAGCCCCGCGAGCTCGGTCGACGCCCGCTTCGACTCCGCCCGCCGGCTGAAAGACGCAGGGATCCGCGTCGTCATCACGGTCTCGCCGCTCCTGCCGATCGCCGCTCCCGACGCGTTCTTCCGCCGCGTCGCGCAGAACGCGGACGCGGTCGTCCTGGACCACTTCATCGGCGGGGACGGCAGCCCCGACGGGTCGCGGACCCTTCGAACCGCCTTGCCCGCCGCGATGGCGGAGGTCGACCCGTCGTCCCTCGACATGAGCTATCGCGACCGCATGGTCGAGGTCGCCCGGCGCCATCTCCCCGGTCGCGTCGGCGTGAGCATCGATGGGTTCGCCGGTCGGTTCCTCGACGAGACGCCGTCGTAGCGCGGCGTGGCCGCAAGACCGACGACTCCAAGGTCCACGACCTCATCGATCCCTCTCCTGCGGAGAGGCTCAGGAACCCCGACGCGCACGCTCGAACGCGACCGTCGTCGTCTCTCCGGCCCGGCCGGCGGTCACCGGGACGCCGTCGGACGAAGTCGGCACGAGGGTTCGCCCGGGGGGGACTCCGTGAAGACGGAATCGTCCGCCGGCATCGGGAACGACGACCCACAGGTCGATGGTCCGGCCGGCGGCGTCGTTCCAGGACGGCAGGCTCCAGCCCAACGGACGCCCGGGCGACGTGCCTTCGATGACGCACCCGGCCTCGAACGTGATCACGATCTCGGAGCGCGGCGGCTGGACCCCGATGCGACCCTCGTAGAACCACGAGAGCGACTCGCTCGGTCCGACCTTGTCGGCGTGGGCGACGACGTCCCACGTCCCCTCGGCCAGCCGGACGTTCGCGACCCCTTCTTCGCCTCGCCCCGGTCGCACGTCGACCTTGGCGGTCCGGCCCTGCGTGGATCGAAGGTGGACGACCGCGCGGAACGGCGCCACTCCCTCGGGATAGAGGACGCGTAGATCGAGCGTCACGGGACGACTCACGGGAAACGCGAAGCGCTGATCGACGAACGGCACCCGACACACGCCGCCCGCGCTCGTCGCGACCTCGTAGCCCGCGCGTGGCTGCGGCCACTCGTCCGTCCCGATGAACGTCGGCCCCGCCGTGATCGTCCATTCCCCCGCCGGCAGGCCATGCAGCGCGAACGGCCGGCCGACGGCCACGTCGACCAGCTCGACGTCGAACGCGTTCGGCTCGACCCACGTGCGCGCCCCGAGGATCAACACGGCGGGAAGCTGGTCCGTACCGTAGACGTCCGCGCACGACAGGTCCTCGCCGTCCATCTCGAACGTCACGATGCCGGTGCTGGTCGGACCGTCAATCGGTTGGATGGCGCCGAGGTCCGCACGCGACGCGGCGTCGATCTCGAAGCGCCGACCGTAGAAGTCGAGGTGCTGCCCTGTGACCACCGCCACCGCGCTCAGGAGCTTCCGTCCCGAGCCGACGCCTTCGAACTGGAAGGAACCGTCCCGGGTCTCGACCACTCGTTCTTGGACGCGCTCGTTGTCGGTTAGGTCGAGCAGCCGCACGTTCGCGGGTGCACCGAGCGCGCCGTGGAGGACGAGGAAGCCCGTGACGACTCCCTCGTGGACCCTCACCACCAGGCGCGTCGATTCTCCGGCCTGGACCGCGATCGGTTCGGTGACCCGCTGCGGCGAACCATCCCGCGGGTCACGACGATTCCACAGGACGTGCGCAGAGTGAATGACGCCCGCGTACGTACCGGGCGGGACCGTGAACGTCATCTGCCCCTCGTCGTTCGACGTCGCGGCCGTCGTCTCCAGGGCGAGGTTCGCGGCGTCGATCATCATGCCGTGCAGGTCCACCGGGAGGTCGTCGCTCGCGTGGATCGACGCGCGGAGGTTCGCGATCGGTCGTTCGAGCTCCGATACGAAGACGAGCTCGACCGTCCCCGGCTCTTCGTCTCCGTCGCCCGCCGCGGCGGCGGGCTCGCGTTCCACGCTGATCGGGACGTTGCGATCGGGCGCCGCGTCGCTCGTCGACGCGGCGCCGTCCTCCTTCGTCGAGACCCCGACTCGGTCGAATCGAGCGACCTCCCGACGCACGACGATGACGGCGCCGAGGATCAGAAGCGCCGCCACCGCGAGAGGAAGGAACCTCATTCCGGGCACTCCGGCCAATCTAACTTCAGGACGTTGGTCACGATGATTCCTCCCAGGTCCGCTTCCGCCGACGCTTCGTATCCCCAGAACTCGTCCGCCCAGCAGTAGATCGTCCCCCGGGACTTCCTGAGGATGCCAAGCGTCTTCACGGGACACCAGTTCTTCGGAAGAAGAACGTCGATGTCGAAGTCCGGATATCGGCCCTCGCCCACGCCGACGGTCAAATCGATGGAACCGCTAAACGACACGCCGCCGTCCTGCCCGTTCGTCCATCCTCCCGACAGCGACGCCACCTGCTCGCGCGTCGTGGCGGCGACCGACTGAGTCAGATCGGCTCGGACCTCGAAGGGAACGCCGTCCCTCTCGACGCGAAGCTCCATGAAGCCGAGCGCGGCGGCGGCACAGTCCGCGTTGAGGAGGCGCGCCTCGCCGTGGATCTCGGCGAACGCATCGATCTCGATCTCGCCCACCTTGTCGTGGATGCCCTGCGGCTCGTGCCGCCACCATTCGAGGTGGATGCCCACCGCGACGGCGGAGCAGAACGCATCGCCCGGCACGCTGAACTCGCGAGCGAAACCGGCGCCCCACACACTCTTTCCCTGGCTGTCCACGCGCGCGCCCGACTGCGAGTGGAACCCTGGGTCGTAGCAGGTGTTCGTCTGTGGCATGTGGATCACCTTGCTCAGCTTCCATTTCCCGAAAGCGACCGGTGACGTCAGCGCAAGCGCAACGGCAAGCAGAATCGAAGTCTTCATGGGGAGCCCCCCCTTTCTTTCTTGGAACCGCCTCTTGGTACACACCGTGATCGCGGCCTCGAACCTGCCGCGGTCCATCCATAATCGAACGGTGTCGGAGTCCGCGCGGTCTCACGGAGACGTGGATTCTTCTCTCCCGGCTGCTGCCGCGGCGGTGTATGTCGCACGGCCGCCGGACCTTCGGTTCGCTGGCGAATCGACTCGTGTCCCTTGCCGCCGAGTGAACGAGTGCGCGCACGTGCGTTCTTCGCGGTCCATCCGCCCACTCGTTGCCGCCCCCCGCGCCGTCGCCTAAGCTCGTCGCCCGTCATCCCCGCGAACCGGGCCTCGCGCGTGAGCCTCTCCGCCGTCAACCTCCTCAACATCGGACTGATGGTCGTCGCGCTCGCAATCGCGTTCCTCCTCCCGTTCGAGCTGTTCCTGTTTTCGTACGCGGTCCTCGGCCCCCTCCATTACCTCACGCAGATCTCGTGGCTGCATGACCGCGGCTACTTCGCGCCCGCGCGGTTCGACTGGGTGCCCCTCGTCGTCCTGAGCGCGCTCGTCACCCTCGGCTCTCCGTTCGTGATGCGGGAGCACGCGATCGAGCCGTTGACGAGATCGAACCCCGACCTCATCTATCTCGCGTTCGGCATCGGGCTCGCGATCGTCGTCAGCCGGCGGACGGGGCCGCGGCTGGCCGTCCTCGGCCTGGTCGCGTTGGTCGGTTACGCGCTCCACGGGACGACGCTGTCGGCGGTCGTCTTCGCCGCGTTCGTGCCGACGTTGATCCACGTGCTCGTCTTCACCGGTCTCTTCATCCTGTTCGGCGCGCTGAAGTCGAAGAGCCGCTCCGGGTACGCCTCGTTCGCGGTCTTCGTCGCGTGTGCGGCGTCCTGCCTGCTCGTGGCCCCCGCGGGTTGGATCCACGCGCTCGACCCGCACGTCCGCCAGGACTATCCACTCGGCGAGGTGAACTGCCGGGTGTCCGACCTGTTCGGGCTCCACGATCCGGCGCCGGGGAACTCGCACGCGAACCCGTTCTTTCCATTCGCGGCCTACGACGAGATCTTCACCACCGAGGGAAGCTGGCGCGCCATGCGCCTGATCGCGTTCGCGTACACGTACCACTACTTGAACTGGTTCTCGAAGACCTCGGTGATCCGCTGGCACGACGTGCCTCGCAACCGGTTCGCGCTCGTCGTGGTGGTCTGGATCGCGTCGGTCGCCCTCTACTACCACGACTTCATGCTCGGCCTGCGGTGGCTGTTCCTCCTGAGCCTGGCCCACGTCTTCCTCGAGTTCCCGCTGAACCATCGGTCCATGCACGGGATCGTGACGGAGATCCGGGGGCGGGTGCGCGCGGCGAGGGCGTAGGCGCCCCCGCGGCGCGAGAACCTCCGCCGAGCCGATCGCGGGGCTTGCCGCCGCGCTCACGTCGCGGGAGACGGCACGCAACGCCGCCGGGCGCGCGCCCGCGAACGAGACGAACCATCGCACCCCGATCGACGCCGCGGCGACGACAGTCGTCTACTCGCACGCGAGATGGTCCTGGTCCCCGCCGCACGCGACGGTGCTCCGACTCCGAACCGGCGACGTTCGTCGACCGCCCGAGCTCGCTAGACCGACTCGCCGTCCTCACCTTCCTTCTTCTCGATCTCCGCGAGCACGCGTTCGAGCCCACCCCGCTTGAGCTGGCTGACGATGCTGACGAGCCGCGCCATGACGCGGCTGAACTTCTTGCGCGCCGCGTCGGCGGAGATGTCGTGGGACCGACCGATGTCGATCCACGGCTCGCGGTACTCGATGCGGCGCAGCAGCAGCTCTTGGTCCGCGGGAGGGAGCAGCGCGAGCGCGACCCGTTTCCACGCCTCCTGCTCGTTCTGATCCGCGATCTGCGGCGGCGACGGGACCTTCCTCGCCGGGGGGTCGAGCGCGAGCATCGTGTCGGACGGCAACGGACGCTCGCGAGTCAGCCGCCGCCGCAGCGCGCTCAGTCGGTCCGAGGTGTCGCAGATGGTGTTCCGGATCATGCGATAGAGCACGCGATCGAGCACCCTCGCGTTCCGAACCGCGAGCCGGGGGATGAACTGGATCAGTTCCATCGCCACGTCTTGCGACAGGTCCATCGTCTCGAAACGCTGCCGGATGGCGTCGCCGCGCTCGCGCCGTATCCAGCGCTCGATCTTCGGCTGGAGCCGCTTCACCAGCTCGTCGAGCGCGGCGGCGTCGCGATCGCGCGCTCGTTCGAGGAGCATCGTCGTGCTGGAACGCACCGGGTCGTCGTCCTGCGCTTCCGTCATCGTCCACCTCGCGTCCGTCGGACTCGCGTCATGGTAGAGACGTCGGAGCCGGCCTGGTCCTGCTCGCCGGAGCGACCTCGACTCCTCTCGGCCCGATCGGACGGCCGCCGAACGGGGCCTCGCCGGCCTTCGTCATTCCTGCCGGCCTCACCGGCATCACCTTCATCCTCTAGCGCGCCGTCATCAGCCCGTTCGCGCAGAACGGGGCGTTCGCGGCGACGAGCGCACATGCCCAGGACGTTTTCAGTAGGATCTCCGGCCCGGCCGCGCGGGTCGGCGGCCGGGCCCACCACGTGGAGGTCACGGCGATGCGCAAGGACACCAGGTCTTCGACCGCGCGCGCGCGGTCCTCGCTCGCGAGCGTCATGCTGCTCGCGGCGTTCGATGGACCGATCGCGCTCGAACTCGAGGCTCCGCACTCGGGCGAGATCCGCGCCGACGACTCGGTGATCGAGTGCCCCGACCTCTCGATGGACCACGCGACCTCGACGCGCCGCGGCCGGCGGCACGTCTTCCGCGCGCCGGCGGCCGGCGCTTATCACGTGGTCGCGGAGAGCCCCTTCTTCCCGGCGTGGATCGTCGCGCGGGACGCGGCGGGCGCTCTTCGTGGCGAGTCTGGACTCGCCGCGCCCGGCTTCGGCGCCGCACTCGACCTCTCGCTCGAGAAGGAAGACGTGATCTCGATCGACGTCTGCGCGGTCGAGAACGGCGGCCCCTACACGGTCGAGGTGGGCGCCGGTCCGCTGTCCGAGCCCGATCCGGCGTGGTGGAAGGCGGCGATGGAACGGGCGGAACGAAACCTGCGTCGCGTCGAGGACGAGTCCGCGGAGGATCGGGAGGCGATCGCCTGGGCGCGGTTCGCGCTTGGCCAGGCGTGCGCCCGCAATCGGCGGTTCGACGACGCGCGGCGTCACCTCGACGAGAGTCTTCGTCTCTGGCGCGAGCTCTCTCACCGCGATTGGGAGGCGCGAGCGCTGGAAGAGCTCGCCGCCTGCGCTCGCGACGCGTCGGACATGACGACGTGGGTCGCGCGCGCGGAGGATGCATTCGAGGCCTCGAAAGAGCAGCTCGGCATCCGGCATCGCGAGACGGTCCGAAGGCGCGTGAACCTCGCGCAGGCGTACGACACGGTCGGCCGGAACGACGAGGCGCTGGCGATCTATCGCGGCCTGCTCGCGGACTTCCACGACACGGGTCCGCATCCGTCGCTTCCGGTCGTCCTCTACGAGCTTGCCGGCATCGTCGCGGAGACGCAAAGCCCCGACGCCGCCCTGCCGGTGTCGGCCCGCGCGGTCGAGGAATTCCGACGAAGAGGAGTCGCCGCGGAGCTGGCCCACGCGCTGCTCGGACACGCGAACAACTTGAGCCAGACGCGCCGCTTCGCGGCGGCCGACGACGCCTTCCGAGAATCGCTCGAGCTGTTCGAGGACGTCGGCGACCGCGCGGGCGTCGCGGCCGTCTGGAGCAACCTCTCGCTGCACTTCGCGGCCCAGCAACGGATGGCGCAGCAGATCGACGCGATCGAACGATCGCTGGCGATCAAGCGCGAGATCTACGAAGGACCGAACCTCTCGCTCGCGACCGGCCTGAACAACTACGCGTTCGTGCTCGAGGGCATCGGCCGGCGAGAGGAGGCGGTCGGTCTCTACGAAGAGGCGCTCTCGATAGCGCGCGGACTGCTCGGCGACGAGCACTTCACCGTCGGGACGTACCTCGTGAACCAGGGTGTCGCGTTCTCCGGCCTCGGTCGCCTGGACGAGGCTGACGCCGCGCTCTCCGAAGCGGCTCGGATCTTCGTCGCTGTCGACCGTGACGATCATCAGAACGCCGACCAGTGTCGATTCTCGCGCGCGGAGTTGGCGCGCCGCCAGGGTCGCTTCGACGAGACGGAACGGATCCTGAACGACGTGATCGATCGGACCGCGGCTCGTTTCGGCCCGCAGCACCCGAACGCCTTTCGAGCATTGAAGGCCCTCGCCGAGGCCGCGGCGCAGCACGGAGACACGCCGAAGGCGATCGATGCGTACACGCGGGCCGTCGCCGCCCACCCGGGGCGACCCGACGTGAGCGTCCTGCGCTGCCGGATCGAGAGCGCTCGGCTCGAGCGGCGCCCCGACACCATTCGTGAAATGATCCGCGGCTTCATGGACGACCTGGACGCGCAGGGACGGACTTACTCCGTCGCTATCGAGCTCAGCAATCTGGGACAGCTCGCCGATCAACTGGGCATGGCGAGCCTGGCCCTTCGGATCCACGAGGCGGCGCTCGAGCTCAAGCGGGAACTCCTGCCGCCCCAGGACGTCTCGCTCGCGTGGAGCTTGCAGTCGATCGGCGGCTGCCTTCGTTCGCTCGGACGTTTCGACGACGCGCGCCCTCCTTACGAAGCGGCGCTCGAGTCCCTCCGCGCGACCTTCGGCGAAGACCATCTCGAGGTCGGACGCGCGACGGCGAACCTCGCCGCCTGCCTGTGGGACCAAGGACTCCTGTCCGAGGCGCGTCCGCTGATGGAACAAGCCTTGCGAATTCGCGGAGAAACGCTCGGGCCGAACCACCCCGAGACGGCCTCGTCGATCAGCGACATGGGTGCTCTGCTCGAATCCGAAGGAGACCTCGAGGGCGCGCTCGATCACTACGTACGGGCGCGGGAAGCGCTGCGAGGGAACTCGGGATCGCCCTCCCAGCTCACGGCCCGAACGTGCAGCAACTACGGGTTGATCCTGAAGCGGCTCGGACGAGCGGAGGAGGCAGAGATCGCGCTGCATGAGTCGATCGCGATCTACACCGAGCTCTACGGCGAGAACAGCCCGGGGCTGACCGTGGCTCTCCACAACCTCGGCGGACTCCTGGTCGACGAAGGGCGGCTCGACGAGGCCACGCAGACGATCGAGCGAGCACTCGCCGTACGAGAACACGTGCTTGGAGACGGGCACCCATACGTCGCGATGACTCTTGGCCTTCGCGCCAAGTGCCGCGAACGCCGCGGCGACGTCGCGGGCGCCCTCGCCGACCTCCTGCGCGGCCTCGAGATCCGCGAGCGCCACCTGGTTCGTCAGTTGTGGACCCTCTCCGAGGCCGAGCGCTTCGAGTGGGCGGACGGCCACCGGCCGTACCTCGACCAGATCCTCCATGTCACGGCGTCGCATCCCGACCTCATCGCCGCCCGGAGGATCTACGAGCGGGTGCTCCGCTGGAAGGGCATCGTGTCGCGCGGTCTGATCGACCAGTCCGAGCTCCTGCGGCGCCGGCTGACGGGGCCCGAACGCGAGCGCATCGACGAGTTCGCCGAAGTCTTGACCGAGCTCGAGCGAAGTGCCGCGCGCGGCGCGCCTCCCATCGACCTCGTACGGCGCAAGAACGACATCGAGCGATCGCTCGCGCGCGCGAGCGGCGATCCAGGCCGCGACCTGGCCGCGAGCGTGGACGAGATCTCGGGACGCCTGCAGGAGGACGAGGCGCTTCTCGACTACGTCGTCTACCGGGAGCCGGTAGAGGAGTACCGCGGCGAGGCGCAAAGCGGCGCGCCGTATCTCTCCGTCTTCATCCTGCGCCCGCAGAGGGAGGTCGTCCGCATCGACCTCGGTCGGCTCGCCCCGATCGAAACGACCGCCGACCAGGTGCTCGCGTCGGCGCGCGGATTCGGACGCGAAGTACGCGTGGATGCCACCCGCGCGATCGAGCCGCTCGTCTGGACGCCGTGCATACCACACCTCGACGGCGTACACCGCGTGTTCGTCGTTCCGGACGGTCCTATCGCGCTGCTCCCGTTCGCCGCGCTTCGCGTCGACGGGCGCTATCTCGTCGAGGGCCACGAGTTCGTCTACGTGCAATCGGCGCTCGACCTGGTCCTCCCGCCGGCCTCGACGCGGAGTCCGGCGGGGATCCTCCTCGTCGGGGGCGTCGACTACGGCGCGAGGGCGGCGGACGACGACGCCGCGTCGGGCGAGGAGTCGTTCGCGGCGCTGCCCGGATCGCTCCACGAGATCGAGTCGATCGCGGATACCTTCCGCGCCACGCACGCCGGCGACGGGGTCGCCCTGCTCACTGGATCGGATGCCACCGAGGCGGGGCTCGCGGACGCCGTGAAGGGTCGCCGCTACGTTCACCTGGCGACACATGGCGACTACTCGCGGGTGGATGGTCCGACGCCGGCGATCGGCCAGGCGCGAAGGACCGCGGCGTGGCGCGCTCTCTCCAGCCAGCTCGCCCTCGCGGGCGCGAACGCCGGGGACACGGGGCGGCTCACCGCGGAAGAGGTCGCGTGGCTCGATCTCGACGCGGCCGAGCTCGTGGTGCTCTCGGCCTGCCGATCCGGCGCAGGCGCCCCGACGAACGGCGAGAGCATCATCGGCCTGCGCCGCGCGCTGCGCCGTGCCGGCGCGCGAGCGTCGTTGACGTCGCTCTGGCGCATCGATGACGCCGACACCGCTATGTTCATGCGATCGTTCTACGAGCACCTCTGGACCGGTCGGCTGTCGAAGTCGGAGGCGCTGCGGCGTACTCAGCTCGATGCGATCGAGCGCGAACGACGCGGAGGCGACGCGGGTTCGGCGTCGCTCTCATGGGCTGCGTTCATCCTCGAGGGAGACTGGCGCTGACGGCGAACTGTGCTCAGTGACGGAGCGTCCACGTTTGGAAGTGGACCGGATTGCCCGAGCCCAATCGCCGGCGAACGGAATCGAGATACGACCGGATCCCGTCCGGCGCGAGAGATTCCTCGTCCGCCCGCACCTCGATTCCGAACCCACGGTCCTCGCCGCGGGGGAGCGCTTCGGCGAGCTCGCGGGCGGCCGATCGCGAGAGACTCGAAACGACCACGACCCGGGCTCCCGGCGACGGACGCGGGACGTGGCGCGCCAACGCGTCGGCCGCGGGCAACCGCTCCTCGGCGGCGATGAGGAAGAACCGCTCCTCGCTCGCGGTCGTGTCGCTCTCCCAGTAGCCGTCCGCCCCACCGCTCGGGAAGCCGACCCAGTCCCCGGGAGCCAGGCGAGTCGCATCTTCGTCGGGGAGCAGTCTCCACGAGATGCCGCGGTCGTCCTCGTTGAAGAGGTAGACGTAGACCGGTCGGTCTACGCGTACCTCCAGCCGTACGCGGTCGCCCACCGCGATCGAGTCGCCGTCTTCGAGCGGAACGCGGGCGCCGCCGACGAATCGAACGAGCCGCGCCTGGACGGTCGGTGCCCCGCCGACCCGAGCGTGCATGAACCAGACGATCGAGGTCAGCAGTACGATCGCGATCGCGACGAGCGGCGCCGCGACCCGACCGCGGAGACGTTCGCACGCGGGCCGCCGCCGCCCGACGTCGGTCGCCGCACGCAGCGCCTCCTCCATCGCCCCGGCGCTCTCGAACCGCTCCGTCTCGACGGGCTCCATCGCGCGAGAGATCACTTCCGCAAGCTCCGCCGACACGTCCGGACGAACGTCCACGAGCGGACGCGCTCCGTTCACCCTGATCTCTTGGATGAGCGCCGACAGCGTCTCGGCTCGGTACGGCGACTGGCCCGCGACGAGCCAGTACAAGGTGACGCCGAGGCTGAACAGATCGGCGCGCGAGCCGATCGTCCGGCCGTCGAAGACCTCCGGCGCGGTGAACGGGGGCGAGCCGCCGAGCGGGACGTCGTCGTTCGTGGCCCGCTCGGGGCGCGCGAGCCCGAAGTCGAGGAGCACCACGCCGCCGCCGCGCTCGCGCATGACGTTTCCGGGCTTGACGTCCATGTGGACCAGCCCGGCCGCGTGGATGGCGGCCAACGCGCGACACAGTTGGATTCCGACCTGCGCCGCCTCGACGCTCGACAGGGGCCCGTCGCACTCGACGATGTCCTGCAGGGTCCGCCCGTCGATGAGTTCGAGGTTCAAGCGGACGTCGCCTTCATGGATATCGATGCCGTTGATCCGAACGACGTTGGGATGCCGCACCCGCGCAAGGCTCCGCGCCTCGGCCACGAATCGGGCCACGCCCTCGACGGAGACGCGCGAGGTCCGGAGCACCTTGAGCGCGACCTCCCGCTCGAGGCCCCGATCCCACGCCCGGTAGACGGTGCCGAAGGTGCCCGACCCGAGCTCGCCGCGAAGCGCGTAGCCGAGGTCGATCGCGATCGGCGCCGGCGCCGCGGAAGCCTCCTCGATCGGCCGCCACTCGACGTGGAGCTGTCGAAGCGCGTCGGCCGCGATCAGATGCTCCGCGACGAACGCCTCGAACGAAACGGTGCGGTCCCGTTCGTAGCGGGCGAGGAACTCCGCGAACAGCTCCTCCGCGTACTCGCTGTGCGAGAGTTGATCGTGCATCTCCGCATCGGACCCCGGGACCCTCGAGGCGAACGCGAGCCATTGTAAGGACCCGCCCAAGAATAACGTCGCATCTCGCTTGCCCTCGCCGCCAATGGCTGCGCGTGGATGCGACGTTGTTCTTGCGCGGGCCCTAAGCAACCGAGAATGCGGGGTGGTGTCGTTCGTCGATGGGATCCAGGCGAGGGCGCCGCCTGGTCAGGCCTCGACGGCGACCCCGACCTCCGCGCCTCGCGAGAACGCCCGGACGATTCGTCCTTCCTTGAGGAGCCGGATCGACTTCGCGAGCCGTGCCTGGATCCGTGCGCATCGCATCCGCAGCGCGTCCTCGGTCGAACCGAGCTCCTCGGCGAGCTCCGAATAGGGAACGAGCTGGTAGCGGCGCTTCAGGAACAAGATCTCGTCCTCGGCGCGCAGCAGAGCCAGGGCAAGTCGGAGCCACGCCTCCTGCTCGTGTCGCTCCGCGATCTCGTCCGGTGCCTTCATGGAGGCGTCGGGTGCGTCGAGCTGCAGGACGATCCCGCCGGCGAGCGGCCGCTCTCGCGTGATCCTCCGGCGCTCGCGCATCAACGCCTCGAAGGCGTCGCGGACCGTGTTCTGCACGATGCGGTGGAGAAGTCGCTCGAGGCCCTTCGAGTCGCGTGCCTCGACCCGGGGCAGGTACTCCGTGAGCTCCCACAGAACGTCCTGGCGCAGGTCGACGGTCTCCGCGCGGTGGCGGATCGCCCGGCCACGCTCGCGGCGAATCCAACTCTCGACCCTTGGTTGGATTCGTCGCAAGAGCTCGTCCAGGGACGACTTGTCGTCGCCTCGGCGAACGCGCTCGAGCAGAACGGTGATCGCGGGGGCTGGCGCGACGGTCGTGTCGTGGGCGGGATTCGTCATCTCGGTTCCTCTCCGTGGGCCGCGAGGCCGGGAATCTCGGTCGTTCCGACCCGGAGGGGCGGAGGCGCGGCCGAGACCGGACGAGGAATCTCCGGAATCCATGCGACGACCGCGCGCCTGTCGGGCGTGGCGGGCGTGGCCGGCTCGCTCGACGCCGTCTCGGCCGGCTCGCGACGTCGCATCGATCGGGTCCTCCTCATGGGGTCCTCCTCGATGGTTCGGTGGCTCACGTCGGATGCCGAGGTGACCGGCACGCGTGCGGTCCGGTTGCGCCGGCGACCCGGCTTCCGGACCGCGGCCCGTGGATCAGGGCTTGCCCGCGTCGATGTTCGAATACGGCGAGTAGACCTTCCCGCATGGCGTGTCGACGAACGCGCGGACCTTGTAGTAGTAGATCTTCCCGTTCGTCAGGTTGAACGTGTCGACGTACTCGTGGACGGACGGCGGCAGGTTGCCGCCGACGTTGTCCCAAGCTGCGGGATCGTCCGGGTTCTCGTCCGGATCGAGCCGCGCAACTCGGAAGCCGCTTACCGGAGGGCCGCTGTAGCTCCAACTGATCTTGATCGGGTCGGGCTGCGGCGTGTTGCCGATGCGCTGCGCGAGGCAGTTCGTCGGCGCCGGCGGCGCGGGCGGCGTCGGCGTCGTGACGATCACCGCGTTGCTGTAGGCGGAGTCGTCGCCGCACACGTTCCGACAGCGCACCTTGAACTGGTACTTGCCGCCGCAGTCGAGCCCGAAGGCGCAGAACGTCGTCGTGTTCGGCGGAAGGTCTCCACTCACGTTGTCCCAATGCGCCATGTTGCTCGGATCCTCGCCGGGGTCGAGCCGCGCGACGCGGTACGCCACCTCGTTCGTCGCGTGGTCGTTCCACGCGAGGCAGACCGAGTCGAACGTGACGGCCGTGACGACGAGGCCGCTCGGTGCCGGGAGCGGCCCGCAGCTGGGCGTGCCGGCCACGACGTTGCTGTACGCCGACAGGTCGTCGCACGCGTTCTTGCACCGCACCTTGAACTGGTACGTCGCGTGAGTCGCGAGCCCGCCGACAGTGAACGTCGTCGTGTTCGCGGGGAGGTCGCCACCCACGTTGTCCCATTGGTCGGGGTTGCTCGGGTTCTCTCCGGGATCGAGCTTCGCCACGCGGTACGCAACCTCGTCCGTCGCGTTGTCCGTCCATGCAATCTCGATCCAGTCCGGTCCCGTCGCTACCACCTTCAATGCCGTCGGTCCGGGGAGCGGCGGACAGCCGGGCGTGCCGGCCACGACGTTGCTGTACGGTGAGAAGTCGCCGCATCCGTTCTTGCCGCGCACCTTGAACTGGTACGTGGCGTTCGGCGTCAGCCCGCCGACCGTGAACGTCGTCGTGTTCGCGGGGAGGTTGCCACCCACGTTGTCCCATTGGTCGGGGTTGCTCGGGTTCTCACCGGGATCGAGCTTCGCCACGCGGTACGCGACCTCGTCCGTCGCGTTGTCCGTCCACGCGAGCGCGACCCAGTCCGATCCCATCGCGGCCACCTTCAACCCCGTCGGCGCCGGCGGCGGCACGTACGGGCAGATCGTGGTGGCCAGCCCGTTCGAGAAGTACCAGCCGAGCGGCAGCGTCGGTGTCGACCCGAGCACTTGCGAGTAGATCGTCAATCCGGACGCGGGCGGGATCGGCAGCGCGAACGAGCCGCTTCCGCCCGCGACGGTGATCGGCAGGAACGCGGCGCCCGCGAGCCCGACGAGCAGGGTGCCGCCGAGGATCGATGCCTGCTCCGGCGTCGTGCCCAGGAGCGCAAGCGCGACGCCGTCGGCCGGAGCGTTCGAGAGCAGGAACGAGACGGCGTGGCACGGCTCGGGCGAATCGGCCGAGCCGAGCGTGGCGACGTTGGCCCCGCCGAGTCCGGCACCGAGGGCCGCGTGGCCGCAGGTCGCCGCGCTCAGGCACGAATTCTCGGCGGCAGCGCGCATGATCGGGATCTGCGCAGCATGGAAGTACGTGGTGATGTTCGCGGTCCCGCCGGGGCAGAGCTGGCAGTAGCTCATGATCGTCCCTTGGGACGAGCACGTCTGCTGGCTCTGGCACGGCCCGAAGTAGGCGGACGGTGCGCACTCGTCGAGCGGCGGGCATTCCTCGTGCGTGTGGAGCGCGGCGAAGTTGTGCCCGATCTCGTGCGCGATCACGACGAAGTCCCAGTTCATCGGTTGCTGCACCAACGGGAATCCGACTTGACCGTCGAGGTCTCCGCTCACGCCGAAGCCAAAGTTGGAGTCGCAGAGCGCATCGAGCCACGCCACTCCTCCGCCCAACGGCGCGCCGGACAACAGGTGCCCGAGGTGCGCGTTGGCCGGGATCTTCCCGGCCCACTGGTTTCGCAGCTCGAACAGAACGTCGTGAGAGTCACCGCCCGTGTCCTGGGACTTCCACGGATCGTTCGGCGTGGTCCACAGGTTCAGGTACGGGAAAGTCAGGATCACTCCGATCTGCTGCTCGTAGCGCGAGCTCACAGCGGCCAGGAGCGTCACGACGTAGGTCAGCTCGGCGCCAGCGTTCGCGAACGCCTGGTAGAGCTGGTAGTCGCCCTCCATCGCAATGCGGCACTCGAGCAGCGTACTCGACGCAATGGCTCCCGACGGAGCGGGCGTGAGTGCCCGATCTCGCGATTCACGCGCGTCGGCGCGACAGAACGCGCCGAGCGCGTGTCCCTCTTCCTTCAGCGTCGCGTCGCGTGTCCAGCGCGCGACCGGCGAGCCCCAACCGGCGGCGCCGGGTCCGGCGAGCAGATGGACCAACTCGCCGCCGCGCCGCAACCAACCGCGACAGCCGCCGGGCGCGAGCCCGAGGACGACCTCGGAGTCCGGCTCGCCGTCCACCGTCCCCGTCCACACGGAGAGGTTCGTCCGCTCCAACGCATCCGGCGCGAGCTCGCCGTTCCATCGCACGCCAAACCGGAGACGGTGCAGGTCGAGACGATGCACGTCGAACGCCACGACGTCGCCGCCGGGCAGCTCGACGTCGACGAGGATCAGGTGTTCGTGCGCCGCGATCGCGCGGATCTGCTCGGCGTCGGGGACGAGGTCGACCCGATCCGCGGCTGGGCCGAGCGGCTGAGCCACGGCGAACGGAAACGGGCGCCGGGCCGGCGCGGGCGCGTTCCCGCCGAATGACGTCGTCTCGCAGATCGCGGACAGGACGATGATTCCCAAGACGAATCTCATGGATGGAGCTCCTCGCAAGGACGGTTGAGTCGACTCGCGCATGGGCGGCAAAGGGCCGCGGGCCGAACGCTCGAATCGAAGTCGACTTGCCTGGCCCCGAACGTCGCTCCGACGTCGGCCGTCGTTTCTCGCGTCGCGGTGCGGATTCGACGGACCGCCTCGGGCGGCTCGGGATCGAGAAACGACCGCGGCGGCTCACCCGCCGCGTCGCCGATCAACCACGAGCAGAGCGTCTCGAACCAGGCGGGCGGCTCGTCGCGGCCGAACTCCTCGAGCCGCCGGATCACTCTTCCGCCTGCTCGACGGACTCGCGCGATCCAAAGATCGGCCGCGGACACGACGCCGGCGTCGAGCAAGAGATCGGCCCGGCCGAGCCAGCCTGGAATCCAGTCGCCGTTCTCGATCAACGACGCGTCGAACGCGTTCCCCGCGCGACAAGGGCCACTTCCTGCGACACTCCGCGCCGGACAAGCGCCCGCGATCCCGCCCCAACGTTCCTGTCCGCGCCAGCGAGCTTCGACTATCCTGCCGCGTGTTTCAGGCGTCTCCAAAACGGGGAAAACCATGGATCGTCCGGATCAACCGTCCGACCTACGCGAGCGGTTGCTCGCCGAGTTCATTGCGGTGCACGAGGCCGGACTTGAGCCTGATCGCGACGCTCTCCTCGCGCGGCATCCCGATCTCGCCGACTCGCTCGCGGCCGAGATCGACGAGTACCTCGCACTTCACGCGGCCACCGCCGTTAGTCCAGCGCGGCCGTCGACGCCCGAACGCGTCGGTCGTTACCGGATTCACGACGTCCTCGGGGTCGGCGGCATGGGTGTCGTCTACCTCGCCGAGCAGGAGAGCCCGCGGCGCCGCGTCGCGCTGAAGGTCATCCGACCGGAATACGCATCGCCGACCTACCTAAGGCGCTTCGCGGTCGAGGCCGAGATCCTCGGCCGCCTCGAGCACCCGGGCATCGCGCGGATCTACGAGGCCGGCACCGATTCCTCTTGCGACACGCCGACGCCGTTCTTCGCCATGGAGTTCGTGCACGGCCGGCCGCTCTGCGAGGACGCCACTCGCCGACGGCTGGACGTTCGGGAGCGGGTGCAGCTCCTCGTCGACGTCTGCGACGCGGTGCACCACGCCCACGAGCAGGGCATCGTCCACCGCGACTTGAAGCCACAGAACATCCTCGTCGACGACGCGGGCAAGCCGCGCGTGCTCGACTTCGGGGTGGCGCGCGTGCTCGACGCCGGGCGGACGACGATCGGCACCTCCTCGGGGCAGCTCGTCGGCACGCTCCACTACATGAGCCCCGAGCAGGTCTCGACCGACCCCGCCGCCGTGGACGCACGCTCGGACGTCTACACCCTCGGCGTGGTGGCGTACGAGCTCATCGGCGCGCAGTTTCCCTACGACCTCTCGGGTCGGTCTCTGTCCGACACCTGCCGCATCATCCAGGACGAGACCCCGGCGCCGCTGTCGTCCATCGATCGCGCGTTGCGTGGCGACCTCGACGTCATCGTCGCGAAGGCTCTCGAGAAGGAACGTACGCGCCGCTACCGGTCCGCGATGGCCCTGGCCGACGACCTGCGGCGCTATCTCGCGGACGCGCGGTGGATGTTCGGCAACGTGCCGGGGAATCCCGACGTCTGGCTCACGCATCTCCAGTACTGGATGGCGTCGAGCGAAGGTGCCGACGACCCGGCGTACCGCCGGCCCTGCCTCGACAACGTCGTGCGCCTCGCGTTCGATCGCCGCAACGTCGGCGACGTGTGGGGACTCGCTCAAATCGCATGCAACCTCGACGACCTCAGCCTCGCGGCCGGAATCCGGAGCTTCGCGGCGCGCGAGGACCCGAACCGCAGCTTCTTACGACTCCAATTCGAAGCCCGTTTCGCCGCGAAGGAGCAACGCTGGCGCGACGCGTTCGACGCCGCGAACGAAGCCATTCAGCGCTTTGCGGAGCTACCCACGTGGAACCTGCAGCAGCTCCGTGACATCCGCGACGAGGCGGCCGGCCATCGTTGAGCGGACCGAACGCGTACGGCCGAATCTTCCGCGCCGCCCCCTTCCTTGATGCGCGCTTGATCGAGTTGGCGTAGACCTTCCCATCCTCACCCCGATCGGAGACCTCGCCATGCGTCCGCGAATCGTGATCCTCCTCGCCGCGTTGCACCTGCTCGCGGCCGGCCGCCTCCGCGGCGACGACTCGTGCCGGCTCGTCCTGTTCGTGACGGTCGACCAGTTGCGCGGCGACGCGATCGATCACATGCGGCTCCGCTCCGACGACGGGGGGTTCCGCCGCTTGACGGAGCACGGGGTGCACTACGCGAACGCGCGCTACCGGCACTCGACGACGTACACGTCGGTCGGGCACGCGACGCTCTTCACGGGCGCGGCGCCGGCTGCGCACGGCATCGTCGGGAACGACTGGTTCGACGTGCGCGAGGGACGGCGCGTCTACTCGTGCGAGGATCCGCGTCACACGATCCTCGGCGAGGATCCGCCCGACGCACCGTACGGGTCGAGCCCGGTGAACCTCCTCTCGACCACGATCGGCGACGAGCTCCACCTCGCCACCGGCGGTCGCTCGCGGACGTTCAGCGTGTCGCTCAAGGACCGCGGCGCGATCCTCCCGGGAGGGCACTACGGCAAGGCGTTCTGGTACTCGGCGCGGACCGGACGCTTCGTCACGAGCTCGTACTACTACGACGCGACGCCGCGCTGGGTCGACCGGTTCAACGACGCGCGTCCGACCGACGTCTATCGCGGCCGCGACTGGGGCCTGCTCGACCACCCGTCGTCCTACGACGGCGAGGACGACCGACCGTACGAGAAGCCGTACAAGCACCTCGGCCGCACGTTCCCGCACCCGCTCGAGGGCGCGAAGGACTCCGACTTCTTCGGTGCGCTCCGGTACACGCCGTTCTGCGACGAGATGACCGTCGCGTTCGTGAAGGAGCTCGTCCAGCGCGAACACGTCGGCGGCGGCCCGGCGACCGATCTGCTGGCGATCAGCCTCTCGGCGACGGACTACATCGGGCACGCGTTCGGGCCGTACAGCGTCGAGGCGGAGGACAACCTGCGGCGCCTCGACCGCACGCTCGCCGACCTGCTCGACTTCATCGACGACGAGGTCGGGCTCGATCGCACGCTCGTCGTCCTCTCGTCGGATCACGGCGTCGACGCGATCCCCGAGCATCGGCGGCGCCTCGTCGCCGATCTGGGCGAGGACGCGGCGCGGCACGCGGGACGACACGACGTCACCGAGTCCATACGGCGCGTCAACGCCGACCTCATGCAGCGATTCGAGACCGACCGCCCGATCGTCGCCGCGTTCTGGAACCCGTGCGTCTACCTGGACCACGACGTCGTCGCCGCGCTGGGCGTCGACCCGAGCCGCGTCGAGGACGCCGTCGCCCGGCGCTTCCTCGCCGAACCCGGGTTCGCGCACGCGTTCACGCGCTCCGACGTCGTCCACGGTCGCGCCGGCGGCTCGGCGACCGCGCGCATGGTGGAGCGTTCGTTCCACCCGCAGCGCTCGGGTGACGTCGTCCTCGTGCAGGAGCCGTTCTGGCTCCTCCATCCCGACTTCGACAAACATGCCGCGATGCACGGCTCGCCGTACGGCTACGATACGCACGTCCCGATCATCATCGCGGCCCGTGGACTCGCCGCGCGACGGATCCATCGGTCCGTCGCCCCCGCCGACGTCGCGCCGACGATCGCGGTATGGCTCGGGATCGCCCCGCCGAGCGCGAGCGACGGCGATCCGCTCGAGGAGGTGTTGGCCGCCCGAGCTGCGCGAAAGTGATACGAACGATGAGGCGCGAACTGTTGCTGACGTCCCTGCTGATCTACGTTCCGACCGGCGCGGCCGTGGACGCCGCGACCGGCGCGGCGGTGGACGCCGCGACCGACCTGCCGCCGATCCCGACACGGGCGGCGGACGTGCTGCGCGTCTGCAGCTACAACGTCGAGAACCTGTTCGACGACCACGACGACCCGCAGCTCTCCGAGCATTACGAGGACGCCGACGCGACGAAACCGATCGCGCACGTCGAGGCCGTCGCCGCCGTGCTCCGCGCGATCGACGCCGACGTGGTCGCGCTGCAGGAGATCGAGTCGGAACGTGCGCTGCGCGCCTTTCACGACAAGCACCTTGCGGGCCTCGGCTACCGCCACGTCGTCTCGCTCGACGCCGGCGACGAACGGGGCATCGAGCCCGCGCTCCTCTCGCGTCACCCCGTCGTCGCGGTCGAGAACTGGCCGAGGCTCGTCCTCGGCGGCGAGCAGCCGGCGATGATCGAGGATCGCGAGAACCCGCTCGCTGGCGAGCCGCTCGTCTATCACCGGACGCCGCTCTCGGTCACGGTCGAGGTGCCGACCGAAGGTGGAGACGCGATCCGCGTGACCTTCTTCGTGGTCCACCAGAAGTCCGGCCGCGCGAGCGGCTACTGGCGCGAGGCCGAGGCGAAGAGAACCGCCGCGCGCGTCGCGAGGCTTCGCGCCGACCGGCCGCATCACGTGATCGTGCTCGGCGACTTCAACTGCTCGACGTCCGATCCCGGCCTGATGCCGTTCCTCGAGATCGGCCTGCGCGACGTGTTCCCCGAGCGCCCCGCCAGCGAGGACCTCTCCACGCACTCATCCGGGCGCACGATCGACTACGTCCTCGTCACCCCCGAGCTCCGCCGCCACGTTCACGGCCGCCCGTTCGTCGTGAAGACGCCGGCGCGGCCGCGCGGGTCGGATTGGAGCATGACGCCGCATCCGGAGGGGTACGCCTCGGACCATTTCCCGGTGGTCGTCGACCTGCGGCTCGACGCGATCCGATGAACCGACCGGGCCGACGCCGACCGGGGCGCGCGGACGACCGCGTTCCTTCGGTCCGTCAGCGCCTCACGCGGCCGAGCGCCTCGGCCTTCCCGGCGTCGTCGAGCGAGTTCCACTTCGCGGCGCAGCCGCCGCAGCAGAACGCGACCCGTCCCGCGCCGTAGTCGACCGTTTCTTCTTCGTCGATCTCCATGTCCGACATCATCGGACAGGTCGTGTTCAGGATCGGAGAGCTCATCGTGGCGGCCATCTTCCCGGACTCGACCGCGGCCGGCTCGGAGGAGGGCGACTGGCAGGCGACGAGCAGAAGCGAGAACACGAGAACGAACGGACGGGCGGGCATGACGATCTCCATGTAGATGTCGACGAACCGCCGACAGGCTATCGCGCTCCGTCCTGGATCGCGAGTCGAATGATCCGCGCGCTCACCGCGCCGGCGGGACGTACGGGCGCGGGTACGACGGCCACGAGGCACCTTCGTCGAACGCGGCGCGCAGCGGCGGCGACACGCGCTCCCGCAGCTCGGGATGGAGCTCTCTCGCTCTCTCCGGTCCGAACACGTGGACCAGCGCGGCCCCCGCGCCGCTGGTGGCGATCCAGGCGTAGGGCGGCGCCGCCAGCGTCTCGATCGCGCGGGCGACGTCGGGTTCGGCGCCGACCTCGGCCAGACCGAAGCCGACGCCGAACCAGAACTCGTCGAGGCCGTCCTCGGGCACGTCGGCCACGAACGCGCGAACCGCTTCGACGTCGGACGCGATCCCGCGCGACAGAATACGCCCGGCCAGCACTCCTTGACCTCGATGCCACCCTCCTCGGAGCTGGCTCGGAATCGCCCCCGCCTTCTCCCTCGCCCGCCAGAGCTCCGTCGAGGTCCGGCGGGCGAGCACGAACCTCGATCCGAGCGAGAGACCCTCGACGATGTAGCCGCCCATCACGTCGTTCGAGACGTCCTTGAAGACGTCCTTGGATCGCACGATCACCTCGAGCAGGCGCACGACGTGCCGGCGCCCTCCGTCCCCGCCGTAGAGCGTGTCGAACGCCGCGCCGATGCCGCGTCCGACGTCCACGTACGACGCCCGACCGGCCGCCGCCATGCAGCGACGCTCGACCGCGGCGAGCTTCGACGCAGGGTCCGCCTCCCGGAGCAGGAGATCGATCGTGATCAAGTGCGCGACTTCCGCCTGCGCAAGGTGACGCGCGGCCGGAGGAAGGGTGTCGAGCACCTGCTCGATCGATGCCAGATCCGGGGCCAGGCGCCCGTCCGAGTCGCGCTTCACGTCGCGCAACGCGGTCCGTCCGTAGAAGCTCGCGTCGAATCCCGGGTAGCGCGAACCGAGCGCCGTCCGTGCGAACGTCCAATCGACCATCGTGACGTTCGACGCGCCGAGCGCGAGCACGACCGCGGCGATCGCCGTACCCAACGCGCGGCAGGCGCCGGGTCGAGCGCGCAGCCACGAGACCGCGACCCCGAACACCAGGGTCGCGAACGCGAGGTGCGGCACGAGGTAGCGGAACTTCCCGACGTTCACGGCGGGCCCGTACTCGTCGAAGTTGAAGTTGCTCGCCGCCAGGATCGCGATCACGGCCGGAAGGTAGAGGACGAGTGGAAGGAACCGGCCGCGCCGGTAACGGAGTCGCCCGAGCGGCGAACCCGGAGCCGCGGGCGGCTCCCGGCGCGTCATCGCGACCACGAGCGTTCCCCACGCCACGACGAACGCGCCGAGATAGACGGCTTCCAGCGCTCCCGCCGGGATCGGTCCGAGCGGCGCGAACGTCCCCGCGCGCGGCAGGATCTCGCCGAAGAACTCGCTCCACTGCGCGCGCAGACGCTCGAGGAACGTCACGTCGGTCGCGGAGTTCGCGGTGAAGAACCGGCGCACGCGGCCGCTCGTCACGACGTCGATCCAGGCGAGGGGCGCGATGCCGATCGCGAAACCGACGCCGGCGAGCGCGATCTCGGTGGCCGCGCGGCGGAGGCCGCGCACGAGCACGAACGTGACCGCCGCTCCCGCGACCAGCGCGATCGACCCGATGTAGACGAAGATCGCGAATCCACCCGCGAGGCCGGTGACGACCGCGACCACGCGCGCCCTCTCGCGCCGCGCGCATTCCAGCGCGAGCGCGAGGAAGAGGAGCTGGAACGGCAGGTTCTCGAAGTGGTTTCCCTTCGCGAGCATCGAGTACTTCGTGAGCGTCGGCGGAGCGAGCGCGAACGCCAGCACGGCCAGGCCGGCGGCGCCGCGGCCGAAGTGGCGCGCGGCGACGAACCAGATCAGCACGAGGGCGAGCAGGCCGAGCCCGACCGGAGCCAACTTGAGCGTCAGGTAGCTCGACCCGAACCACTCGTAGAGCTGGGCGGCGATCACGCCGGTCACGAGGTGGCCGCCGCAGTTGTCGTAGAACCGATGGAGCGGCGGGCTCGACTCGTGAACCGCACGAGCCTGCGCGATGTTCCCGACCGCTCCGAGCTCGTAGGACGGAATGGCGACGACGTCGAAGTTCGTGTGGAGCACGAGCCCGCGCAGGGAGAGGTAGACGACGCAGGCGACGAACAGCACGACGGGGACGCGCCGCCGCGAACCGGCGTCGCGGTGCGCCAGGAAGGCGCCGGGCCGACTCAATGAGCCGCCGGAACGAGGCCGTCCCGTTCCAGGCCGTCCGCGACCGCGCGGGCGAAGATCGCGTACCCGTCCGCGTTCGCGTGGTAATCGCGGACCGACACCCGCAGCCGGTCGAGGTCGGCGCCGACGAACGCCGGTTCGGTGTCGATGCACGGGACCCCCTCGCGCGCGCAGAACTCCTTCACGATCTCGAACTGCCGGTGCGAGGACAGGTGATCGCCGTCGCGGAAGAGGAACGGAAACAGCGCCAGCCGGAACGCCACGCCGCGCGGTCCGAGCTCGTCACGCGCGTCGATCAAGGCGTGCTGGACGCGCAGCCAACCCGGCGAGTCCGGCGCGTACAGCTTCAACCGGTCCTGCGCGTACACCGCGAGGCTCCGCCGCCGGTAGACGCCGTCGCAAAGGAGGTGGAGCAGGGGCGACCACGCGCGCAGCGTCGCGATGCGTCCGGTCTGCGCGGGGTGCGTCAGCATGACCAGCCAATCGGCGCCGCCGTCCGTCACTCCCAGGTTGCGGGCGGCGGTGTCGTTGACGTAGTACTGCATCACGACCACGTCCGGCTGGAACGCCAGCACCGTTCGCTTGAGCCAGAGCACCTCCTGCATCGTGTCGTACGCATTGACGCCGCAGTTCAGCACCTCGATCGGTCGGTCCGGGCGACGCTGCCGCAGGACGCGTTCGAGCTGGGCCGGCCAAGTCTCCGCGTCCGCGACGCCGTAGCCGAAGGTGTGCGAGTCGCCGAGGCACGCGATCCTCAGGACGCCGGCCGGCTTCTCACGCGAGACGGTGCGCCCGCGGAAACCCAGAGCGTTGACCGACATCGCCACGATCCGCGGCTCGGCCGCCGAGGACTCGCGGTAGGTCACCAACATCTTCGCCCCGGGCCGGTTCTCGTAGATCTGGATCGGGTCGTCGACCGCGCGGAAGAGCGCCCCTTCGGTCACCTCGAGCGGCGGCGGCTCGAAGCCGCAGACGCGCACCACGAGATCGGCCGCCACGAGACCGAGAATGGGGGCCGCGAGCAACGCGAGCAGCCGCCGTCTTGCACTCCATCCAGCCATTCTCGTCGGTCCATGGTCGAGGGACTCCTTGCTCGCCGGCGCCGCGCGGGCCCACGCGAGCCGGGCCTTTTTCGCGCGCCCCTCTCGCGAGCGCAATGGCCTCGCTGGACGGATCCGACCACGTCGATGTAACGGTCGAAACCGGAAAAGGCTTGGACACGTCACGGCTTGGCTCGCCCGCCGCGAGTCCCGTCGCTACGGGCGCGCGAGGAGGTTCTCGAGCTGGACGCGATGGCGGAACGGGTGCATGACGGCGTGCTCGAGCATGGCGTCGATGCAGTAGGGAGTCACCCACTGCGATGGGTACGCGGGACGGTACGCATCGTCCTCGGCGAGGTCCGCGAGCGGCGCCCGCCAGCGCTCGATGACGTGATCGACGTACGCGTCCACCTCGCCCCGGATCGCCTCCACGCCCGGCTCGTCCCGGATCGTGGGATCGGGCCGCCCGCTGACCTTGCACATCCACGTCATGTAGTGGGCGGCGCACCCGACGACGTGGACGAGCAGGTGTTCGAGCGACGCGTACGCCGGGTCGTTCGTGGGTGGCAGCGCGACCCCCTTCGCCGCCGCGGCTCGCCAGGTCACGACGAACCGGCGGAGCTCGTCCGCGTGCATGAGGACCATCGACCGCGCGCCGCCGTACCGATACTCGGGCAGTTCGTCCACGACGCGCTCACTGGACCATCATGACGGTCCCGTTCGAGTTCGAGAACCCATGCGGCTGGCTCAGGTCGGACACGAACACCTGCATCGTCACCGTGAACCCCGATGCCGACGCCGGCACCACTCCAGCGAGGGTGGCATTGCCGGCCCCCGCTGCCGTTCCGCTCAGCGGAACGGGAATCGGCTGCGGGAAGACGGGAGCGACGTTCAAAGTGCACCCGGACAGCCCGATCGGAGCCGCGGCCTGGCCGAGCCCGAAGAAGAGGTACGCGGTGCTGCCGCCCTGCCCCTTCGAGATGCTGATCGAAACGGGTGCGCCCCCCGCCGCGCAGTTGTCGAGCGACAGCATGGGGACGAAGCCGCCCGCACCGGGACAGCCGGTGCCGTAGTCGGCTTGCGGGCTCGCGCAAGCCATCCCCAGCGTGCCGTCCACCTGGATCCGGTTCTGCGTGCTGCTCGAGCTGCCGTTCCAGATGTAGCCGGCGAAGGCGACGGCTCCGGAGGGGTTCGTCCCGGGCGTCGTACCGTTCCAACGAAACGCGCCGGTGCCGGACGTCTCGACGAGGTAGATCCAGTACGTCGTGCTCGGCTGGAGGGTGATCGCCTGCGGCGGAGTGAACGTGAAGTCGCCGGCCCCGCCGAGCGCCGGGTTGCTCAGCACCGCGAGCTGGGTGGCCGGGGCTCCCGCCCCGCTCCAGAGCGTGACCTGCGGCACCCCGTTGCCGGCTCCGTACGTGAAGTCCATCGAGAGCGTCACCCCGTCGAACTGATAGGCGTCCGACCCCATCGTGAACCCGGTCGCCTTGTAGACGCTCGTCGTCCCGGCGCCGAAGACGGTGCCCACGTTGTTGCCGGCCGCGCCGAAGTTGCCGACGAGCACGGCTCCGTGAGCCGCTCCGGCCCCGAGGACGACGAACCCCAGTGCCCCACTGCCCAGTGCCGCACTCATAGAAACTCGAGACGTTCTCATCACGCTCCTCCTGCGTTCGCTGTTCTGCGCTCGATGAAAACCCGAAAGCCGGTCTCGATCAAGATCGCGGTTCTCAATCACCCACCGGACGGAAACGGTGGACGAGTTCTCTGGAGCCCGGCGCAGGGTTTCTCGATGGCGCTTCCCCTCGAAGACCGCGATTCCGTCGACGACGTCGGCGCGCGGGTAGCCGGCGATGGCGTCGCGGACGTGGCGCTCAGGGTCGAGGGGCTCGAGGCGCTCGAAGGCACGATCCATGATGAGCCGGACGTCGGAGTCGGCGCGCGTCCGCGCGCGCTGAAACGGAGCAGCCGAAAATCCGCGGCACGGAATCGGGCTCGACAACTCCGGTACGCGGCTCGGGTGCGGGCGCAGACCCGTCGACACATCGAGCCGGCTCGCGATCGTCCTTCGCGAGTCGGCTCGGTCGACGCTCGGATCGTCGAAGCGATCAGAAATGCAGGCCGTTGCTGGCGCCGCTGATTCCACCGAACTGTGCGCAGCTTCCCGCGACGTCGACGAAGAAGAACTGCATGTACACGAGCGGGCCGACGTATCCAGCGGGCAGGGGCGCATGGAGCACCAGCTTCCCCGGCGAGGTCGGGATCACGGGCGGCAGGAGCACGTGGGGCGTCGCGAGGTTCACGAGGACCGGAACCCACCCGATCTGCAGATCCGCGGGCTGCAGTGCGACGATCGGAATGCCGACGGATCCGATCGGCACGTTGATCGCCGTGATCGCGAAGTCGACGTTCCCCGACGCCGGTGCCGAGGTGACGCTCAGCGGAATCGGAAGGTCGGTACAGAAGCTCTTCGAGGATCCGTACTTCGTCACGCCTGGTGTATGGACGTCGCCTTCGAGGACGAGCACTCTGCCAGAGCTCGTCAACCCCGCGCCATCGTAGTACGGGGCGGCGACGGCCAACTCGGCGTAACCGTCGGAGTTCATGTCCCCGGCGAAGATCGCCCCAGTCGAGTCAGCAGCAGCACCGAGGGCTTCGCCCGCTTGCGATCCATGCACGGTACACAGCAATCGCGACAGGTCGGCTCCCGAGTACACGTCCAATCTTCCGGTGTCCTCGCCGGACGGCCCATCGTGATAGGGAGAACCCACCGCGATGTCTTCCACGCCGTCGCCGTTCGCGTCGCCGACGCGACCGATCGCACCACAGTTGTCCCTGGGTGCCGCTCCGTCCCACTTCTTCAGCAGCACGCCGGTCGAGAGCGAGTAGATCGAGGCCATACCCGCACCATCGTTGAAAGGAAACGGATAGCGCATTGTCGAGCCAACCAACATGTCGTCGAAGCCGTCACCATCGACGTCGGGGCCGCGCTGGATCGGCACCCCCAGGTTGTCGCCGGGCAGGCCATCCCAGATGCGGATGAGCACGTTGTCTTTCCCTCCCGAGTAGAGGAAGACGCGCCCGGCGTCGATGCCCGACGGACCGTCGAAGCGTGGCGCGCCGATCAACACTTCGGGCTTGCCATCGCCGTCGATGTCCGGCGCGCTGTCGAACGCCACGCCGAAGCTCGTGTCCGCTTGGGATCCCGCCCAGCTCCGGATCGTCGCGCCGGTCATGCCGTCGACCAATGCGACGAGCCCCTGGTTGCCGTTCACTCCGTAGCCACCGATGAGCACATCGGGGCCGCCTCCGTTGACGTCATCGAAGGCGCGTGCGTAGTAGATCAACTCACCTGGACTGCTGCCGACGCGGGACCATAGAACCGTCCACGTCTTAGTCTCGCGGGAGTAGGAGAAAGCCTCGACGCGGCCGGCGTTCAGAGGTCCATACGAGCCGACGAGGATGTCCGGCACGCCATCGGCGTCGAGGTCGCCGGCCTTGGCGACGTCCGCGCCCATGAGATCGGGCCCGGTGAACGCCTTGAACAGTTTCCCATCCTCGCCACGGTACAGGTGAGCGGCGCCTTCTCCTCCGGACGTGGGGCGCGCCCCGATCAGGATGTCGTCCTTGCCGCCCCCGTCCACGTCGCCGACGTTCTCGATCGAGTGGCCGAAGAGGACGTTGCTCTTCGTGCCTTGCCACTCGAAGATCACTGGTGGATCTCCGGCGCAGACCGGTTCCCCGAGGCCGACGCAGATCGCCGCAGTCACGAGCGCGGCACCAAGGCCGTGATTCCGGCGAGCGGTCGCTGACACCGCGGTATGCCCCGTCCGGAAAAGATGGCTGCTTGCCAACATGATGTGTTCCTCCAGTCGAAATCCCCGATCCGAGGCCAGGTAGGACCGCCCGTGGGGCGAACTCCTGACACGAATCACCAGTCGGATCCGTGGGTGTGCGGTCGACTCTCGGTTCGCCGTGAGTTTGCCGCAGCACGCCTCCACTGGATCAACCGCCCGTGGCGGCGATTTCCTTACCGAGAAAATGCAACGAACGAGTGGTCCGGCGCCGCGAACCGAATGCGACGCATGGCTCGGCTACCGCACCTGCTCCAGTTCCGCGCGCTTGTCGTCGATGAGCGCGAGGTCGGCCACCAGCACCGGCCCGTCGGGGATGCTCCAGGTGATAAGGGTGCCGGACCGATCGAAGACCGCTGTCACGTTATCGGGCCAGAGCCGGAGGACAGGCTCCGCGCTGCCGCGGCGGTACAGGTCGGTACCACCGTCGACGTGATAGGCGGTGTACATCGCTGCCTCGGGGCCCAACGCAATCACCTGTTCCATTCCGACGTCGATCCTCGAGCCGGACGGCATCTGGACGACTCTCCTAGTGGGCCTTTCCGACTCCTCGTAACTGAGGACCCTGCCCGTGGGATCCACCCCCAGACTGGCCCAATCTCTCGTCGTCGAGCAGATCAAGGGTGACCAGAGCTCCCGGCCGGTGGGAATTTGGAAGGCCCTGATGCTTCGCCGGGTGCCGGCGGCGATGTCGGAGTCACCCTCGATCGCCACCCACGTCCCGCCGGGATCCAATTCGATATCGATGATCCTGGAGTAGCGGCAGGGTACTGAGCAGATCTCCTTGGCTTCGCCTCCGCGCGGGAGCTCGAACACCCGGCAGATCGCGTTCGTCCGCATCGGGGGGAGGCTGGATCTCTCCACCTGCTCACAGCGGGCGGCGATGAGGTTCCCGGTCGCGTCGAACGCGAGGTGGTCGATCAGGCCCACGTCCAACCGCCACCGATCCTCCAGAACGCCACCCCTTTCGATGTCCCACAGGCGTGCCTCGGTCCCCGTGATGCACGCGATCCGCGCCCCATCCCTGGAAAAGGCCAGGCCGGCGTTGTCGAAGGAGTAGCCGCGGGGCGAATCGAAGATGCGGAGCAATGCGCCGGTCTTTGTGTCCCAGATGGCGAGTCGCCAGTCGCTCGAGAGCGCCGCGACGCGCCGGCTGTCGTCCGAGATGGCGACGACTCCAGCTCGGACGTCCAGGCCGCGCAGCGTCAGGATTCCCCGGCCGTGATCCAGACTCCAGAGCTCCACGACTCCTACGCTCTTGAAACCCGCGTAGTGGGCCACTGCGAGCTGCAACCCGTCGCCGGAGAATGCGACCGCATTGCCGAGGTTCGCCGGGATACGGAGCAGGAGACCTCCGGTCGCGCAGTCCCAGAGCAGTGTCCCGCTGCCGCCGGCCGCCAAGAGCGCGCCGTCGGGGCTGAACGCCAAGGAGAGCACGCGACCGGTCATTCCGGCGCACGTCGAGCGGGGCACGCGGTGCCGGCTGAGGTCCCACACCGTGATCCGCCCACTATGGAGTCCGACTGCCAACTGCAGGCTTGCGTCCGCACCGCCAGAGTCCTGGCCGAGCGGGTTCGGCCCGAACGCCAGGGCCTTGACCTCGTCGCCGCCGCCCTGTGGCAGTTCGAGCAATAAGCGGCCGTCGCGAACGGACCAGACGTGGAGATTGTCCGTGCGGTCTCCCGCGGCGAGGAACGCACCATCGGCCGAGAGCGCCAACGCCGTGGCCCGAAACGGCGGCTGGCACAGCAGCCGTCCGGTCCGGGAGTCCCACACGCCGATCGCGCCGACGTCGCTCTCCCGGTCGTCTCTCGCGGGTTGCGTGACGGCCGCCGCCACGACCGAACCGTCTCGTGCCATGGCCAGCACCGGATGGTGCATTTCGTTCTCGACCGGCATCGTGATTCCAGGATCTTCCGGAGCGAGCGAACAGGCGGTGAGCTCCACCCCATACGTCATGTTCCAGAGGCGGAAGATCAGGTCCCCCTGATGGACGAACTGCACCCGCGTCCCGTCCGGCCAGGTGGTCACCGGCCCGGGCGCGGCGAGACCGGCGGCCTCCGGCGCGGCGCCCCGACGCCACTGCCGCGCGGGGAGCGCGTCCAGGCCTTGCTCCGCGGGAGCACCACCGAGCAGCAAGTCGCCGCTCGCCTCATCGAACGCCAGCGCCGACGCTCGGACCGGGTATCGCCCTTCGCAATGCGCGTCGATCCCGGCGAGAGTCGCGGAGAACGCCGCACGCCAGTCATTCTCGTCCCCATGTTCCTTGATTCCCTGGGCCAACCGGAGAGCCCGGAGAGACCACCCATGATCGAGCGGCTGCGTGCTCTCCTTCTCCATGCCCAGGATGGCGCCGTCACGCATCGCTGTCTGCCGGGCGGCTGCCAACGTCACCATCACGGCGACAATGGCCGCGAGCGCGACCGCGAAGGCCGCTGTCCAACCCCGGTTCCTCCGTGCCCAACGCACACCGCGGATGGGTGTGGCCAGCAGCGGCGTCTCCTCCAGACGGGCGATCGCCGGCTCGCCGGCCAGCCAGCGGCGCAGGTCGTCGGCGAGGTCGCGCGGCGACGCATAGCGCCGGCGCGGATCCTTGCGGATCGCCTTGAAGCAGATCGCCGCCAGGTCGCGCGGGATCCGACCGCGCGGTCGCGGCGGGTCCTCCCGCTGGATGAGCTCGCACAAGGCCTCGCCGCTCCCGGAAACGGGCACGGGGAATGCGCGCCGCAGGGTCAGGAGCTCGTAGAGCGTGACTCCAAGGCCCCAGACGTCCGAGCGCTCGTCGGCCCGCCCCTCGTACTGCTCGGGCGCCATGTAGGGCGGCGTGCCGATCTTGCCGCTGACCGCCGGCGGCAGCTCCGAATCGTCGACGCCTCGCGATCGCGCCGGGCGGGCCTGGGCCGTGTCGTCTCCTCCGTGGCCGAGGCGGTAGCTCGACAACCCGAAGTCGATCACCCAGCAATGGTCCGCGCGCTGCCCGCCGGCGCCGTCGCGCGGTTCGAACATGATGTTCGAGGGCTTGATGTCGCGATGCAGGATCCCCTGATCGTGCGCGTGCTGGACGGCCACCGCGGCGTCGGCGATCACCTCGGCGACGGAACGGAGGTACTCCGTCGTGGGGCGGAACTCTCGTACCGCCGGCGGCTCGACTTGGACGGTCGAATGGGCGCTCCGCCGCGACGCGCTGGGGCCCGGGTCGTTTCGGATGCCGGCCGGCGCTCGCCTTACGATCTCGGCGATGCCCGGGATCCGTGCCCCCGCGTAATCGAGCTCGGCGGCCGCACCGATCACGTGGCTCAACGCGGCGCCTTGGATGAACGGCATCACGAAGTACTCGATCTCCCCGTCGCGACCGACCGAATGGATGGGGACGATGTTCGTCTGGTGCAGCTGCGCCAACGCGCGCTGCTCGCGCATGAACCGCTCCTGAAGCTGCGGCGAGTGATGGCCATGCCGGATGACCTTGATGGCCACGCGCCGGCAAAGCGATTCCTGCCACGCTTCGTACACGTCGCCCATTCCGCCCGTCTCGAGGCGACGGACGATTCGAAACTCGCCCAGGCTCGCCGGCACCGGCGGCGAGCGGCGCTGTCCGAGCGCCCGCTGAGTGGCCAGGATCTCGCGGATCGCGTCGGCCCGGTCCGGGTGGCGGCGCAGGATCTCCTCGACGTCCGGCGGCGGCCCGATCGAAGGCTCGAGATCCCGCAGGATCTCGGCGAGTGCCTCCTCGTTCGGATCCGGAGCAGCGGAGTCGTCGGACATGGCCATCTCCTCTCCTCTCGCGGGATGCACTGGCGGGACTCACTCGGCGGTCCGGATCGGCGGTTCGCGGTGGGTCCTCTTCCAGACGTCGCGCAGCCTTCGGATCGCCCGCAGGTACCGAACCGAAGCGGCGTTCTCGGTGATGTCCAGCACGGCCGCCACCTCGCGGAACGACAGCCCGTCGGTGTGACGCATCTGGAGGATCTGGCGATCGTCCGGCTTCAGGCGATCGAGCGCCGACCGCATCTGCTCACCGACCTCCTTGCGGGTGAACGCCTCGCTGGGGCTGGTGTAGGCGCGCACCAGGTCGAGCCCCATCTGGATCGAGGAGTACTCGGGCCAGGGGAGCTCCAGCCGCGCGTCGCGGCAACCGCGCGTCTGACGTCGCCAGGCCTCGATGAGCGTGTCGAGCGCGATGCGGTAGAGCCAGGGGTAGGGCTTCACCGCCGGGTCCATGCCGGCGTGCACCCACTTCCCCCGCGCGACCAGATAGACCTCCTGCAGGATCTCCTCCGCGTCGATCCGGGGCCGCAGCGCCGGGTCGATGCGCCCGCGAAGCATGATCAACAGACGGCCTCGATGTTCTCCGAGCACCCGGTCCAACCGGGCGAGGTCCGAGTCGGGCGCGTCGGTCGGTTCCACGAGGATGATCTCCACACGGCTACAGCACCGGACCTGGAGGCGTGACGACGTCGAGGGAGCGGAGCCAGGAAGCCTGTTTCAGTCGACCCCATTCTACCGTTCGCGTGGCGAGCACCGTGCGGCACCGTCCCCATGGCCCAGTCGACGCCTGGTGCGCTCCAGGGTTGTCACTGCGACCCACGGTTGCCGGCCCCACTCTGTCGCCATCTGGGGTCAGGCCGGTCGCTACGGTTCCGTCTTGCGCTCGCTGGTCATCGGCACCCCGCAGCCGCGGCAGAACCGCGCGTCCGGCAGGTGGCCCTCGAGCATGCAGGTGGGGCATGTGACCGTGTTCGCCGCCTGCTCGAGGCGCGCGACGTGCGCGAGCTCGACGGACACGATCCCGGTGGGGACGGCGATCACTCCGTAGCCCAGGATCATCAGTCCCGACGAAAGGACCTGGCCCAACGGGGTCTGCGGCGTGATGTCGCCGTACCCGACCGTCGTCATCGTCACGATCGCCCAGTACATCGCGCGCGGGATGCTCGTGAACCCGCGGGCTTCGCCCTCGATCAGGTACATGAGCGCGCCGACGACGAGCACGACCACGAGCACCGCGCCGAGAAAGACCAGGATCTTCCGCAAACTGGAGTGCAGTGCGACGCGGAGCTGCTCGGCCTCGCCGAGGAATCGGACGAGCTTCAGCACGCGAAAGATCCGGAGCAGCCGGAACGCCCGCAGGACGATCAGAGACTGCGTCCCGGTCACGAGCAGGCTGAGGTAGGTCGGCAGCACCGAGCAGAGATCGACGATGCCGAAGAAGCTCGTCACGTACCGCCACGGCCGGTGGACAGCCACGACACGGAGGACGTACTCGGTCGTGAACAGGATCGTGAACGTCCACTCGATCACGCGCAACGTGGAGCCGCGCTCGCGACGGATCGCCTCCACGCTCTCGAGCAGGACCGCGACCACGCTGAGCACTATGCCGGCGAGAAGGGCGACATCGAACGCCCTCCCCGCCGAGGTCTCGGCCTCGAAGATGACGTGGTAGAGCCGGTCGCGCCACGCGCTACGGCCCGTACGGACGCCCGCCGGGTCGTCGGGCACGATCAACGATTCTCCGCGAAGAGCAGAGCGATGCCGGCCAGGTTCGCTCCGACGTGCTCCTGCAAGCGACAGATCTCGGCCACCCGGTCGAGCACCTCGAACTCGAGCACGACGGTGTCGTTCCACGTCGTGCCCTCGCCGAGGAGCCCGAGCTCGTACACCTCGCGCACCCACTCGATCTCGATGCGGTAGCAGCGCGCGATGCCCTCCAGCGAGAGTAGGGTGCGGCCGCGAATGACGACGGTGTCCATCACGCACCTCCTCCTTCGCGAGCCCCTCCGCTCACGAGGTTGGGCCCCTCGGCCGCGAGCTTGCGCAAGAGCTCCTTCTGGGCGTCGGTGAGCCGATCGGGCAGAGAGCATCGCACGCGGACGATGAAGTCGCCGCGGCCGCCGTGGCCATCGTCGAGGCCGCGTCCCTTCAAACGCAGCTTCGCACCGGCCCGGGTGTTGGGGGGGACCGTCACGACGAGCACGCCGTCCGGCGTTCGCACGTCGACCTTCGCTCCGTCGATCAGCTCCCACGGCGCGACCGGAACCTCGCCTTCGATGTCCGCTCCGTTCACTCGATAGTTGTCGTCCGACTCGAGCCGGAGCGTCAGCAGGAGGTCGCCGGTCTCGCCCCCGTCCACGCCCGGCTCGCCGAGCCCGCGCAGCCGGAGCGACATTCCGTCGCGGAGCGACTTCGGCAGCGTGAGATCGATCGCCTTCCTCGTCCGCGTCACGCCGACGCCAGCGCAGGTGGGACAGACGTGATGATCGACGAACCCGACTCCGCCGCACCTCGAGCAGGGGGTGGACGCCGGCACCTCGAACGAGTTCTTGCCGCCCTGGACGGCGCGCGACATCGGCAGGTTCAGCTCCGCGCGGACGTCGGCGCCGCGGTAGCGAAACCGCGTGTGTCTTGCGCCCGAGTCCTTGAACCCACGGCGGACGTCATCGCCGAAGATCGACGTGAAGAAGTCGGAGAATCCGCTCTCGCCGAAGATCTCCGCGAACTCCTCGGGCGACATCGTCCGGCCGCCGGGGGGAGGGCGGAACTCCTGGCCGTGCTCCCAGTTCTCGCCGAACCGGTCGTACTTCTTGCGCTTCTCCGGATCGGAGAGCACCTCGTACGCCTCGGTGATCGACTTGAACTTGGCCTCGGCCTCGTCCTTCGCGTCGGCCTGGTGGCGATCGGGGTGCCACTTCATCGCGAGCTTGCGGTACGCCTTCCGAATTGCGTCCGCGTCGGCATCACGAGCGACGCCGAGGATCTCGTAGTAGTCCTGGAACTTCATGGTGCCGAAGATTGTAGCGGCCGACCTCGCGACTACTCCTTCGACTCCGTGTTGTAGCAGCCGTCCATGAGCTGGCGCTCCGCGAGCTGCACCAACGACGTCAACGCCCGCACGTCCCGCCCGTGGTCAGGGGAGAGGAAGGCGCGCAACCAGTCCGAAGAGCCGTCGCCGCGCGCGAACCCAAGCGGCTCCCCGCGCTCCGAGATCACGGTGAGGCGGTGGCCGTTGAGCACCGCATAACGTTTCTTGCTGTAGATCATGAGCGCGAAATCGTCGCCGGGGCCGCCCAGCCGGTCGCGACCGAAGAACGCCGAACGATACTCGCCGCCCAGAACTCCCATGATCGTCGGGCCGATGTCGATCTGGCTGATCGTACGCGCGACTCGACGCGCCTCGAGGTACCTCGGCGCCACCATCACCGCCGCCACGCGGTAGTCGTCGACCGGCACGAGCCCCTTGCCGCGCAGGTGAACGCCATGGTCCCCCACGAAGACGAACAGGGTGTCGTCGAAGTACGGCGCCGTCCGAGCCGCGTCCATGTAGCGCCCGATCGCCTCGTCCGCGTAGAGGAACGTGTTCAGCTCCTCGTACTCGAAGCCCTTCGGGATCGGGTCGCTCTCCGGCCGCTCCTCGATGCGTCCGGCCGGGTACTCCCACGGCGAATGGAGCGAGATCGTCAAGCCGGTGACGAAGAACGGCTTCGCCTCGGCGTGGTACCGCCGGCACTCGCGATCGATCCGCGCGTAGAGGTCCTCGTCGCAGGCGCCCCACTTCCCGGTGAAGATCGGGTCCTCGAAGTCCTTCTCCTCGATGAAGCGGTCGTAGCCGTTCTCCAGGAAGAACCCGCGCATCTGGTCGAAGATCCCCTGACCGCCGTAGACGAAGAGCGTCTCGTACCCGCGTTCCGCGAGCACGGTGGCGAGCGTCGCGAACCCGTGCTGGGCCTGCGGGCGGCGAACGACGCCGACGCCCGGCAGCGGGGGGAACGAGCAGACGATGGCCTCGAGACCCTGGATGGTCCGCTCGCCGGTGGCGAAGCAGTTCTCGAAGATGACGCCCTGCTCCGCGATCGCGTCGAGGCGCGGAGACAGGGCGGGGGTTCCCCCAAGGTGGCCGATCAGCCGGCCGGTGAAGCTCTCCATGACGATCAGGACGACGTTGAGCGGGCGCGCCTCCGACCCGCCTCCGACCACGCGAACGAGCCGATTCGGCGCATCGTCCGTGAACGAGCCGGTCGGGGCGAGGTGCTCGCGCGCCGTGGCCACCGCGGCCTCGACGTCCATCGTCTCGAGGATCGAGCCGATCCCCGCGTACTTGTCGGACGAACGCTGGGCCAGCTCATAGACGACGTTGTAGATCCCGCTGCCGGCGATCTCGTTCGCCAGGCGGTTCGACGTGACGGCGGACGCGCTCGGGTTCAGCGGACGGCGATCGAGCGTGCCACGCATGCCGAGCGCGGCCAGCGCGAGGAGCAGGAACGACACGACGCGGTCCGCGACGCCCGAGCGGATCCGATCTTCGCCGTGCCGCGCCGCCGTCACCTCGAAGAGGAGGTACGCCGCCGCCCCCCCGGCGAACGTGAGCACGGCGATCCAGACCACCGGGTACGCGGCGAGGATCGTGGCGGCGACCTCGGGGTCGGCCGCGTGGTCGAGGACGAGGTAGTTGGGCCGAAAGTCGTAGTAGCGGAAGAAGTAGACGCCGGCGAGCTCGGCGCCGAACAAGAACACGAACACCATCGCCGCCCAGACCCGCGCCGCCACGAACGTGCGCCCGAGCCACCGTCTCGGCACCACGTTCAACGCGAGCACGAGCAGCGCGAGGAGGCCGAAGACGACCACCGCGTCGAGGCGGAGGCCGGTCAGGAAGACCAAGAAGGCGTCGGCGGCCGTCAACTCCTCGAGCTCCGCGCCCCGCCCCGAATAGAGGTAGACCCGGAACCCCGTGAGGATGAGGAAGGCGACGGCGGCGGCGGCCGCGATGAACCGGGATCGTGCCATGGGGGCCGGGGCTTCGCGATGGAATCGAGAGACTCGGGAAACGCCTGATTCGATCGAGGTCCTGCCCCTCTCGTTCATCTCAATCCCGTCATACATCGCTCACCGGACGTTCATGTGGCGGTCGCGCTCGCGCTCCCCAAGAACGTCGCGAGCGGATCGTCACGACGTTGCGCGCCTCCCGGCACCCGAACGCGGCACGTTCCGCCTGCACGCGGGGAAGGACCCGAAGGAGATCGAGGTGCCGTTCGCGGTCTCGGCGGGCTTGGGGCTGCGCTGATCCCACGTCGGCGGCGAGCCGATTCTCCCCGCGACACGGTACGCTGATGCGCACCGTCAGGGAGGGTCGCCATGCGTCGTCGGATCGACCGTCGCCAGTTCCTGGGCCGCGTCTCGAAGGAGGCGGCGGGCGGTGCCGTCGCGGCCTTCGGCCTGACCGCTCTCGCCCGGGCGCGATCCGCGCGGGTCGACGCGAACAGCCGCATCGCGATCGGCCTCATCGGGTGCGGCGACCTCGGCCGCAACCATCACCTCCGCCACCTGCTCGGCCGCGAGGAGTGCGACGTGGTCGCGGTCTGCGACGTCGATCGAGACCACGTCGACGAGGCGGTCGACGTGACCGGCGGCCGCGCCGCCGCGTGCACTGACTACCGCGCCCTCCTCGACCGGCACGACGTCGACGCGGTGATGATCGTCACTCCGGACCACTGGCACTCGCTGCCCACGATCCACGCCTGCGAGGCCGGCAAGGACGTCTACTGCGAGAAGCCGCTCTCGCTCACGATCGCCGAGGGGCGCGCGATGGCCGACGGCGCGCGGCGCTACGGTCGCGTCGTGCAGACGGGCAGCCAGCAGCGTTCGTCGCGTCTCTTCTTCTGGGCCGTCGACCTCGTGCGCAACGGTCGCATCGGCAAGCTCGAGCGGGTCCGCGCCTGCATCGGCCGCGGCCCGACGTGCGCGTACGAGCCCAATACGCTGCCTCCATCCCACCTCGACTGGGAGGCGTGGCTCGGTCCCGCGCCGCGCGTGCCGTATACGCGCAAGCGCTGCCACTACACGTTCCGCTGGTTCCACGACTACTCGGGCGGGAAGCTGACCGACTGGGGCGCGCACCATCTCGACGTCGCGCAGTGGGCGAACGACGCGTCGCTGTCCGGTCCGGTCGAGGTCGAGGCGACCGGCACGTTCCCGGCCGAGGGGCTCTTCGACACGGCAGTGACGTTCGACGTCCACTACCGCTACGCGAACGGCGTCACGCTCCATTGCACGAGCGAGGGCGAGAACGGCGTGACGTTCGAGGGCACCGGCGGAACGATCTTCGTCAGCCGGTCGCGCATCGCCGGCGATCCGGCGGAGCTGCTCGACCAGGAGCCTGGGTTCGGCACGAACGAGACCGAGCGGAGCGACGATCATCACGGCAATTGGATCGATTGCATGCGCTCGCGCGCGCGACCGATCTGCGACGTCGAGATCGGGCATCGCTCGGCCACCGTCTGCCACCTCGGGAACATCGCGTTGCGGCTCGGACGCAAGCTCGCGTGGGATCCCGAACGAGAGCGGTTCGTCGGCGACGACGCGGCGAATCGAATGATCCTGAAGCCGATGCGGCTGCCGTACGGCCTGTGAGGCGAACCATGAAGCGCATCGTCCCCGCCTCGCTCCTGCTCCTTTCCTTCGCCTCGTGCGCCCTTGGACCGTACGTCGCGCCGGAGCCCGACGACGCCGCGCTCGCGCTCGCCGGCGCGCTTCGTGCCGAGGACGCCGAGTCCCGGCGCGCCGCGGCCGAGGCCGCCGCCGACGTCGGTCCGCCCGCGGTGCTCGCGCTCGGCCCCCTGCTCGCGCACGAGGATCCCGCCGTACGCAAACAGGCCGAGGTCGCGCTCCGCGTCGTGGCCGCGGACGCGACCGCTCCCGGCGACGCGAAGGCGCGCGGGGAAGTGGCGGCGGCGTGCCTCGACCTCATCGACCGCGATCCGCCGCTCCCCGACGACGCGCGCCGGATGCTCGTCCGGGTCGTCGGAGACACCGCGAACGACGCGTTCAACGTCGAGCGGCTCGCGACGCTGCTTTCGGACGCGACGTTGCGGGCGGACGCGGCGTGGGCGTTGGCCCGCGTCGATCACGAGCACGCGACGGAACAGCTCGTCGCGCGTCTCGACGAGCAGGGGGACGCGGACATCGTCCACGCGCTCGCGACCAAACGCGACGACGCCGCGCTCGATGGACTGCTCCGCGTCGCGGAGGGCGGCCCACCGGCCGCGGCGTGCGTCGCTCGGCACGCGCTGGCCGAGCGGGGCTGGCCTTCCGCTCGGACGATCCTCGAACGAGCCCTCGCGCGCGGCGAGCCGGGCGCGGCGGACGACCTCCTGCGCTTCGCGGAACGCCGGCTCGAAGCGGACGACCGGGGGACGGCGCGCCTCGTCTACCTGCACTTCGTCGACGACCGCGCCGAGCATCGCCGCGCCGCCGCGTGGATCGGACTCTCGGCTTGCGCGGAATCCCGCGACGCCACCGCGATGTTCGACGCGCTCGAGGATGACGCGCCGACGGTGCGCGCCGCCGCGCGCGACGCCCTCGTCGCGCAGCCCGACCCCTCCCTCGACGATCGCATCGACGCGGCATTCGCCGGCGCGAACGTCGACCTCCGTGCCGAGCTGCTCCGCGTCCGCGTGACGCGCGGCGGCGCGGACGCAGGCGGCGTCCTCCTCGCCGCGCTCGAGGATCCGGAGGAGGAGGTACGTATCGCGGCGTCCGCGCTCGCGCCGGCGCTCGACGACGATCGGCTCCAGGCGCCGCTCCTCGCCCGCGCCCGCGCCGGCTCGGACGCGGAACGGCGGGCGGCGCTCGCGGCGGTGCTCGCGTCCCTTCGGCGCCGCCTCGCGCGCGACCACGATGACACGCTCGCGACGGTCCACCGCGTCCTCACCCTGGCCGAAGACGACGCGAACCGCGCGGAGGCGATGCGCTGGATCACGGCGCTGGCGGATCCCCGCTCGCTCCCGGTGCTCGCGGCGACGACCTTCCACGACGACCAACGCGACCGGCTCGCCGCGGCGCGCATCGCCATCGCGCAGACGCTCGCGCCAGCCGATCCGGACCGCGCCCGCGGCCTGCTCGACCAGGTCTACGACGGCGCGAGCTCGAGCGTCCTCCGCCGGCGTGCCATCGATCGGCTGGCCGAGCTCGGCGTGGACGTGCAGACCTATCCGCGACGCAACGGCTTCCTCGTCGACTGGCACGTCGTCGGCCCGTTCGCCGAAGCGAGCGCCGAGGACCTCGCCGAACGGCCGTTCACCGAAGTGCGCCTCGACGAGACGCTGGAGGGGAAGTCCGGAACCTTGGCCTGGATCGGGCGGCGCTCGTTCGATCCCGACGGCCTCGTCGACCTGCGCGCGGGGTTCGAGGAAACCGAGCACGTCGCGGCGTACGCGTACGCGGAGTTCTCCGTGGACGGCGGACCCGGTGAGCTCCGGATCGGCAGCGACGACGGCGTCTGCGTCTGGTTGAACGACGAGCTCGTCCACGAGAACTTCACCTGGCGCGGCGTGAACGTCGACGAGGACCGCGTCCCCGTCACGTTCGCGGCGGGCGTCAATCGGTTGCTCGTCAAGGTGACGCAGGGCGGCGGCGACTTCGGCTTCTGCGTGCGCGTCGCCGGCGCGGACGGATCGCCGATCGACTTCGCCGGCCTCGCGCCGGGTCCCTGAGCCCGGCCCCCCGCCCCGCGTCGCCGCCGACGGCGCCGCGGTGAAGCGGTTTCCCACGGAGAACTGACGGGCCGTCGACGCCTCGCGCTCGATCGGTACGATCGCGGGCATGACTCGCATCGTCTGCCTGAGCGACACGCACAACCGCCTCGATGAGCTCGACGTGCCGGACGGGGACGTCCTCGTCCACGCCGGCGACTTCTCGAAGCGCGGCGCCGCCGAGGAGGTCCGCTCGTTCGTGGACGCCCTCGTGACGCTGCCGCACGAAGACAAGGTCGTCATCGCCGGCAACCACGACTTCCTCTGCGAGGAAGATCCCGCCGCGGCGCGCGAGCTCCTGCGCGACGTCCACTACCTGCTCGACTCCGGCGTCACGCTTCGCGGGCTCCGCTTCTGGGGCTCGCCGTGGCAGCCCGAGTTCTTCGACTGGGCGTTCAATCTGCCGCGCGGCGCGGCGCTGGCCGCGATGTGGGCGCTGATCCCGGACGAGACCGACGTCCTCGTCACTCACGGCCCGCCGCGGGGGATTCTCGATCGCACGGTGACCGGGGTCGCGGTCGGCTGCGACGACCTCCTCGCGGCGCTCGCGCGCGTGCGCCCGCGCCTCCACGTCTTCGGCCACATCCACGAGGCGTACGGGAAACTCGAGCGCGACGGGACGACGTTCGTGAACGCGTCCAACTGCGACGTCCGGTACCGTCCGGTGCAGCCGCCGATCACGATCGATCTCTGATCTCGCCGGCCGGCGCGGGATCGAGTCGCCGCGGCGCGAAGATTCTCGTCGATCCGGGGAATGACTATGCTCCTTCCTCGAAACCGTCCTCGGCGTTCGACGGCCCGACGAACCCGAGTGCCGACGAGGGAACGACGCGCATGATTCGAGAGCACTTGATCTCGCGCACGGTGCCGACCGATCGGTGGTTCCGCTGGCGCGGCGGCGCCGTCTCGCGCATCGAGGCGCTCACCGACGCGGTCTTCGGCTTCGCCCTCACGCTCCTCGTGATCACGTTGGAAGTGCCGCGCACCACGACCGAGATGTGGGCAGCGGTGCGGCAGATCCCGGCCTTCTTCGTCTGCTTCGCGATGATCATGATGCTGTGGTTCTTCCACTACCTCTTCTTCCGGCGGTACGGGCTGGAGGACGCGGTCACGTTCCTGCTGAACGCGGTCTTCCTGTTCCTCGTGCTGATCTACGTCTATCCGCTGCGGCTGCTCTTCACGTGGCTGCTCGCGCCGCTCGTCGGGGCGCCGCGCGTCGTCGCGCTGGACGACGGGACGGTCGTTCCGCTCATCACGGCGGGCGACACGCAGGCGCTGATGATCTTCTACGGGGCGGGCTGCGCGGCGCTCTTCCTCGTGTTCGTGCTGATGCATCTGCACGCGCTCCGGCTGCGCCGGGCGCTCGAACTGGACGAGATCGAGATCCTCCTCACCAAGGCCTCGATCCGCGCGCACGCGGTGGTGATCCTCGTCGCCGCCGTCTCGATCGGGCTGGCGGCGGCCGGCGGAAACGGCGTGCCGCTCTCCGGATTGGTCTACTTCCTCATCTGGCCTCTCGAGTTCTTCAACGGGTGGCGAGAGCACCGGCGGATCGAGCCCCTTCTGGAGCGCCACCGGGCGGCACCGGACCTCTGATCGGGTGCCGTTCGGCTTTTCCTGGTTCATTCCCGGCGACGCGACTCCTCTCACGGATGCAACCGACGGCGGGCTCCCGGCGACGCGCGCCGAAACCACCCCGCTCGGAGTAGACTGCGCCGCAGGAGAACGCCTCTTGAGCCGCCCGGATCCCAGCGCCGGCCCCCCCGGTGTCGACCCCATCCCGCCGCACCGGTTCGGGTCGAAGGTGGAGCTCGCGCGCCGGCTGTCCGAGGAGCGGCCGGAGCCGTCGCGCGACCATGCGATCGAAGAGCTCTTGCTGCGCGAGGGCCAGGAGATCGGAGTTCGCGCGCGGCGCGCGATCCGCGAGCGCAGGGAGTTCTCCGTGACGTCGGAGCGGTTCTTCGCGCGGGTGGCCGGGATCGCCGCGCGACGCTTCCTCGAGCAGGCCGAACGATGCGAGGCTCGCGCGATGGAAGAAACGCTCATCCTCGACTTCCGGCCGCCGCACCTCGCCGACCTCTATCTCGCGATGGCGTGCGCGGAGCGTCCGCGGGACAACGTCGCCTGGAACTGCCTCGTTCTCGAGCACGGCTCGGAGCTGCGTCGCGTGGCGCGACAGTTCCGGACGGTCGGGTCCGACGAGGACGCGGTGCAGACGTTCCTCGCCGCCCTCTGGACCATTCGCTCGACCGGGACCTGCTTCCTCGCGACCTACCGCGGGCTCGCGCCGCTGCGCGCGTGGCTCCTGCTCGTCCTCCGCCGCCGGCTCGCGCGGACCGCGACGTCGCCGGTCGTGGCTCCGCTGCCCGAGTCGCTGGCCGACGGGACGCGCGCCGACCCGACCGACGCCGTGGCGCGGGAGGACCTGTGGCGCGCGCTGATCCCCGCCGTGGCGGAGCTCCTCGCCGCGCTCCCCGAACGCGATCGCAACTTCCTCGAGTCCCAGCTCCTGTTGAACGAGGAGGGCGTGAAGATCGCGGCCCGTCACGGGGTCTCGCCGTCCTATGTCTCACGTCGCTGCCGCGAGCTGAAGGAGGCGTTGCGCCAGAAGCTGTCGCAGTGGTTGCGCCGTCACGGCGTGGCTCCGGAGGACCTGCGATGACTTCCGAACGCGACGCGAACCGCGCCGAGGTCGATCGCCTGCTCGCCGAGGCGCTCGTCGCCTCGCGGGAACCGTTCGCCGACGAGGATGCCGCGCCGTCCGAGGAGTTGATCGCCTGGTCGCTGGGCGAAGCGACACCGGTGGAGCAGGCCCGCGTCGAGGCGATCCTCGCGAAGAGGCCGGACCTGGCCGACGCGCTCGGTCGCGTGCCGCACCGTTCTTCTCGAGCGCGCCGCTGGCCGTGGTTGGCGGGGTTCGTCGCCGCGTGCGTGCCGACCCTGCTGTTCCTACGGGCATACCTGACCGTGCCAGAGCCGGTGGAGCGTCACGGCAGCGAGCTCGCCGCGGCGCTCGGCGAGCGACGGTTCGAACGGGCCGACGAGATCGCCGCCCGCCTGATCGTCGCGGGAACGAAGCGCGACGATCCGTTCTGGTCGACGAGCCCCAGCCACGTTCGCTCAGCGTTCATCGGTAGGCCGCCCAGCGGCGTCACTATCGCGAGCCCCGGCGCGCGAGCCCTCTCCGATCGCCCGCGGATTCGCTGGACGGTGGCCGAGGACGCGCTGGGAGTGCCACTGACCCTCCGCGTCGAGGACAGCGAGCAACGCGTTCTGTTCCTGGCCGACGTCGCCGGCCGCGAGCTTCCCTGGCCCGAGCACGTCACGCCGCTCGCGCGCGGCGAGCCGTACTGCGTGCTGCTCCAGGGACCGACGCGGGAGAGCCCGTGGGCCTGCGTCACGTTCGAGGTCGCGGACGAAGAGACGCGGCGCGCGCTGGCGGCGGAGCTCGCCGCGATCGATGCCTCCGTCGACGATGCACGCGCTCGACGCTTCGCTCGGGCGCGTCTGCTCGCGCGGGCCGGATTCGACGGCGACGCGTTCGAGGAGCTCGCCCCGCTGGTCGATGCGCTCGACGCGGCCGACCGCTCCGCGTTCGCGCGCTTCCTCCGGGGTCGCGGCGCAACGCGGCTCGCGGATCTCCTGGCCCGATCGGTGCGGATGCACGAGAACGGCGGCGGACGGCCGGCCCCGGTCACCGGGGGCTCGGCGCGCCGATGAGGACGAAGAACGGCTGGATCGCGGCCTCGCGTGCCCACGGCTCCTTCGCCTGGAGCATCGCGAGCCGCGCGCTGCGCAACGCCGACGCTGGATCCGAGTCGCGAAGGAACGCCTCGTAGAACGACGCGAAGAACCGCTCGAGGAGACGATCCTCGACCGGCTCCGACGCCACCAACGCCGCCCTCGCTCCCGCGCACAAGAGCGCCCAGCCGACCGAGACCTGACCCTCCCCAGCGAACGGCTGCCCGGCTCCGCCCTCGCAGCCCGACACGACCGCGAGCGACAGAGGGAGATCGAGCTCGACGATCTCGTTCACCGTCATCCGGCCGTCGTCGCCGTCGCCGGCCGCGAGGAGGATACCCGAGGCCGTGCCCCGCGTGCGATCGGCCCAGGCGTGCGTGGCGAACTGCACGACGTCGTATCGACCCGGCGCGAGCTTCTTCACGACGGCCTCGCGCGCCGCGTCGCCGACGAGGACGTCGACGGAGTGCGGCGCGTGCACCCGCGTGCGGATCGCCTCCGCCTCTCGCTCGACGCCCGGCAACGCCGGAGCCGCCTCGTTCGCCTCCGCCGCGTACGCGAGGACGAGCACGCGGTGAGGGCCCACGTCCGTCGCCGACTCCCGCGACACGAGAGCGCCGAGACACGGCACGTGCTCCACCACGTGGGTCCGGAACAGGAACGCGCGGTCGACGACGCCGTCGCCCAGCGCTTTGCCACCCGGCCGCGGCATCAAGTCGAACGGGTAGCGGAATAACGCAGCGGAACGTAGGCAGAGCACACGCTCGGTGCGCGCGAGCAGGTCCTCGAACGGGCCCAGCAGGTCGGCGGCGAGCTTCGCCGCGTGCCGGTCGAACGGCTGGCCGCGCCGCAACCCGAACAGCGCGTGGCGAGCGAAGTCGATGCGTCGATCGATCGTCTCGCGAGGCGGCAAGCGGTGGACGCGGATCTCGTCGCGAGTGGCGCCGATCGCGACTTGAGCGTCGAGGTCGTACGCGAGCAGCAGATCGCCCGGGCCGAGGACGCGATCGCGCTGCTCGTACCAGGACTCGGCTCCGAGGCCCAGCGGGCGCACGGCCGGCGCGGCTCGCGTCGGATGCTCCAGCTCCTCGAGGAGCGCGCGCGCCCGACCGAAGTCGAGGAACCCGAGGATCCGCGCCGCGAGGTCGTCGCCGCCGTCCCGCGCGTGGAGCTCCGCGGCGACGCGGACGGCGAACGACGCGCACTCCGACAGCGTGCTCTCGGCCGCGATGCGATCCTCGGCGCGAAGGCCTCCGAGGTTGGACCGGAAGTCCTCCGCGAGTCCGATCGCCTGCTCCAGCGAATCGAGTGCGCCCTCCAGGTCGCCGGCCGCGTGGCGGCGTTGCGCGTGCACGAAGAGGGCGCCACGATACGAGATCGGCCCAAGCCTCGAGCCGAGGTCCAGCAGCTTCTCCGACCGATCGCGCGCCAACGCGAGGTTGCCGCGGCGCACGGCGTCGTCGACCAGCCGCTTCAGGAGCGGGAACTGATCGCGCACCGCGAGCGAGTCGAGCAGCCGCTGCGTCTCCTCGACGAGCCCTTCGGTCGGCGCACCCGCGTCTGCGCACCAATCCCACCGCAGGCGCAGCCGCCGCCCCTCGAGCCACGCATCCGGAACGTCACGCGAGCGCAGGGAGACCTCGGCCTCCTGGAACGCGGTTTCGGCCTCCTCTCTCCGTCCGCGTCGATGGAGGATCTCGGCGCACCGCAGGGCGACGTCCACCCGGCGCCAATCGAGCCCGTGGTCCCTCGCCACCTGGAGGGCTCGCTCCAGACAGACGAGGGCCTCGTCGTTCCGTCCGACCTGGCGGAGCATGAGTCCGCGGCTCCGGATCGCGCGCGCGAGTCGGTCGTGGTCGCCCGCGGCGGCCGCGGCGGCCGCGCTCTCGTCGAACAACGCGAGGGACGCAGCGATCCTCCCGTCGCTGCCCGCGATCCATCCGCCTTCGTCGGCCGCGAACGCGAGCTCGCGCGCGCCCGCGTGGCGACGGAGCACTTCGAGGCTCGCCGAGACATGCGCCCACGCGCCCTTCACGTCGCCGGCGGCGTGCTCGGCCTGCGCGATCCGCGAGAGGGCGACGGCACGCGCGAGGACGAACGGAGTCCCGTCGACCGCCGCGAACAGCGCGCGCGCGTGGGACTCGACGTCCTCGCCTCGATACAGGTCGGCGAGGGCGGCGAGGACGGACTCCTCGAACCGATATGCGAGCGCGTCCAGCCCCAGGTCGCGCGCCGCCTCGACGGCGGCGCGAGCGAGCTCCAGCGCGCGGGACGGCTCGTGCCGAAACGTCGCGCGGTCGAGCTCGTGGGACAGCTCCCGCAGCGACGCGAACCGAGCCGGGGACGACGCGAGGATCGCGTGGAGGCGATCGAGCCGCGCCCGGACGTCGCCGCTCGCGGCCGCCGCCGCCGTCTCGAGGCGGGCTCCGATCTCCGCCGACGCCCACGCCTCGACCACCGCCTCCTCGGCGACGAGGAGCAGCAGGTCGGGCGTCGACTCGGCGGCGGCCCGGAGGCCGCGCTCGTCCCCGGCGAGGAACCGAGCCCGCGCGAACTCCTCCGGCGTCTGGAAGGGAAGCGCGACCAGGACGAGAAGCAGGTGGGGCCAGGAGACGAGAAAGTTCACGGCTGGATGATAGCGCCCCGCGTCGAGCCCCGGATTTCGCGGTTCATCGGCGCCGCGCCGCGGGCTCTCCCTCTCTTGGAGCCACCGTTCGCTCCCCACCCATCTCGATTGGAGGAGACATGAGCAGGATCAACTCGACCCATCGAATCCTCGTCGCGGCGTCGCTCGGACTGGCCGCCCTCCCGGCTGCGTCCGCCGGCGCCGCGTCGAGTCTCTGGCTCTTCGGACCGGGCACGCCCGGCACGGCGGGCCTCACGCCACGAATCTGGGCGGAGGACACCGCGTATCCGGGCAACGCGAGCTTCCGTGTCACGGTGGATCGCGCGGTCGGCGGCACGAACGCCGTCCTGTTGATCGGCGCGCAGCCGCTCGACGTGCTCGCGTCCGGCTTCCACCTCTCGGTCGATCCGATCCTCCTCCTGCCGCCCATTCCGCTCGGCGGCTCGCCCGGGACGCCGGGGGCCGGCAGCTTGACGCTGCCGCTGCCGATCCCGAACCTGGCGGTGTTGCTTGGGTTCGACGCGTACTTCCAATGGGTCGTCCTCGACTCCGGGGCGTCGTACCTCTACAGCTCGACGCCCGGCCTGCGCGTGACGATCGGCGACCCCCCGCGCGCCATCACCGTCGCGTCGGTCGCGGGCTCGCCCGACCCGGTGCAATCGGTCGATCCGGCGACCGGTCTGGCGACGGACTGGACGATGATCACGCAGGCGAACCTGCTGCAGGACGTTCAGTTCGCGCCGGACGGCGCCTCCGCGCTGGTGTCGTTCGGCGGCGGGTACCGCCTCATCGACGCGGCGACCGGCGCGCCGATCTTCACGGTCAACGTCGGCGGCGCGCCCAACTGCGCCGCGTTCACCCCCGACGGCCGGCGCGCCTACGGCGTCGCGGGCGGCCCGGCCGGTCAGGGCCTGAGCTCGATCGTCGAGATCGACTGCGACTCGACCTCCCCGACGTACGGCACGCAGATCGGCCTCGTCACCGGCTTCCCGCTCGCGTTCGACCAATGGGAGGGCGTCGGCATCTCCGGCGACGGTCGAACGCTCACGGCCGCGAACCTCGGTCTCTCGAACCCGTCCGGCGTGGTGGTCGTCGACATCGATCCGGCCAGCGCGAACTACAACATGGTCCGTCACTGGATCCCGAACCCGACCGGTGGGTTCACGACCGACGTGGAGCCCATTCGCGACGGCACGATCGCGTACGCGGCGGTCGCCTACCTCACGTCGCTCACCGGCGACGTCCTGGTCATCGACTGCGTGAACGGAACGGTCCAGTCGGTCCTCGGCAGCATCGGCACCTTCCCGACCGACGTCGACATCGATGGACGCGATGAGGTCGCGTTCATCGCATGCCCGAACTCCAACTCGGTCGCGCGGCTCCGCATCGATCCGAACGGCCCCGCCTTCCACTCGTGGAGCACGCTCCCGCTCAGCGGCTCGCCCTTCGCCCTCGCCATCTCCCCCGACGCGCACGAGGTCTACGTGGTCTTCCAGGCGAGCTTCGACCTCGCCATGATCGACGCGGCGTCCCTGTCGCTCGCGCAGACGTTCACGCTGCCGTTGCCGTGCAGCGCCGGCGTCGCCTCGCGGTAGCTCGAACGCCGCGACGGCGGTGAGCAAGGGAGCGCCGCACGGGCGCCGTGATGTTCGCGGTCGGGCTCCAGGCGACGGCGGTCCCGGTCGGATACGGCTGCGATCTGCTCGTCGACCCGCTCGTCCTGGTCACCGCGCCCGTCCCGCTCGACGCGGCCGGCGGCTTGACGCTGACCGTCCCGATGGTCGTTTCGACCCCGTTCAGCATGACGGTGCAGGGAGTCGTGTTCGACGGGGTCTCACCCGGCTACTCGATGACCAACGCCGTCGGCTACCCGCGTTAAAGACCCGCGACAGGTTCCCCCGAGGCTCGGGGGCAAGGCGGCCCAGACCACCGTCTCCGCGTGGGCACCCACTCATGCTCCGGCCTCTGACCTGACCCCGGATCTCCGGAGCCGACCCGCTCCGGAGATCCGGGGTCCTCTCGCCACTCGCCGCGCAGTCGGAAGCTCGTGTGGGATGCTCGCCGTGAAGGTCGCTCGCGCCGCCCGCTCGTTCGCTCGTCAGACCTTTGGACGGACGGGGGTGATCCCACTGTACGTGGATTGGACGATGCTTCGTCTGTCCGACGATGCTTCGTCCGGAAGAGCGGCTTGTCTCGCGCGGCTCAGATCGTACGCTGGCGGGCGCTCACACGTTTGCTTCGTGGCCCCAACTTCGGGGCGAGGTGGGGATGATCGACGCGCGAGGACCCTTGTCTGAAGCTCGTCGCAGCGCGCGGATCGATCGCTCGCGTGGGTTCTCCGTGCAGTATCAGCTTCCGCTTCTGATCTGCGCGTTGCTTGTCCTCACCGTGGTGCCGTTGGCAAGCTGGTCCTACTCGTCGGCGAGATCGAGCCTCTTGGTCTCGGCGGGGGTGGAGCTCGACGCCGCGGTGCATGAGCTGGCGGACGTGCTGTCCCGCAGCGCGGGCGCGTTGCTCGACGACATACGAGCCGCGGCGGCAGAACCCGCGGTCATCGACGCGCTGCGCGATCCCAGCGAGGCCGCGTTCGACGCCGCGCGCGTTCCGTTGGAGAATCTGTTCAAGTCGAGCTCCCAGGCGAGAGTCGCCGAACTGTGGTCGAACGACCGCGAGCCGGTGCTCGTGGTGGAGCAGCCGAACCGTGACGGCGAGGCGCCGCCGGCCGAGCTGCGCGATGCGTCCGTCGCGCCCGAGAGACCAGGCCTCCAGCCCCTCCGATCGATTGGGGAGACGGCATTCTTCGAAATCGTCGCGGACGTGAGGGAGCCGTCGAAGGGCGATCTCGTGGGACGCTTGGTGCTCCGTCAGAGGCTTCGGAGCGGACGAGAAGGCCTCAGTCTTCTTCGCAACCTGATCGCGCGCGACGCGGTCATGATGCTCGGCAACCGCGCGGGGGGAGCGTGGACGGACTTCGAGCGATCGGTATCCGGTCCGGCGATCGATCCGCTCGATCGAACCCACCTGACCCACCGCGGTCGCGACGGGGTCGAGAAGCTGGGCACGGGCATCGAGCTCTCCGGGACGCCCTGGGTGATGTGGGCGGAGGTCGACAGCCGCGGGATCCTGGCGCCGGCGCGGAGCCTGCTGTGGCGGACGGGCCTGGTGAGTCTCGCGCTCCTCCTCGTGGCGACGGGTGGAGCCTGGTGGATCAGCCGTCGCGTCTCGGCGCCGCTGAATCGAGTCACCGAGGCGGCGGAGGCCATCGCGGCCGGCCGCCGCGACCGTCGGGTCGCGGCGACCGGACCGGAGGAGGTGCGTCGGCTCGCCGGCGCGTTCAACCTCATGGTGGCCAAGGTCGAGCGAAGGACCGCTGAGCTCGAGCGCGTGCGGGACGAGTATGAGGACCTCTACGAGAGAAGTCCGGACATGTTCGTCTCGGTGCAGATGGAGAGTGGGCGCATCGTCCAGTGCAACGAGACCACGGCACGACGGCTCGGCTATGCCAAGGACCAGCTCATCGGGAGGCAGCTCGTCGAACTTTGCGATCCGGACTGTGGAGAGAAAGCAATGGAAGTGCTCGACGTCCTCGCCGCGACCGGCGTCGTCGAGAACGCCCCATTGACGTTGCATGACCAGAACCGCCGTCGGATTCCGGTGCTGCTCAACGCGTCCGCACTCCGCGACCAGGACGGCCGGGTCCTCTTGACCCGCTCATCGCTCCGGGACGTGTCGGACGTCGTAGCGGCAGAGGGACGCCGGACCGCCGTCGTGCGTGGCGCCATGGACGCCATCGTCACGATCAACGGGGAGGGACGCGTGGTCGAGTTCAACCCGGCGGCCGAGGCGCTGTTTGGCTACACCGCCGCCGAGGCGAACGGAACGAGCCTGGCGGAACTGATCATTCCGTCGCGCCATCGGCGGGCGCACGAGGTCGGTCTCGCTCGTTATCTGGTGACGGGAGAAGGCCCGATCCTCGGAAAACGGCTCGAGCTCCACGCGCGCCGGAAGGACGGCACGGAGTTCCCGGTGGAGATCGCCGTCGTCAAACTCGCGGGAACGGAGGAACTGCTGTTCACGGGCTTCATCCGCGACCTCACGAGTCTGAGGACCGTGCAGGACGATCTCGAACGTACCATCGCCGACCTGCGCCGATCGAACGAGGACCTGGAGCAGTTCGCGTTCGTGGCGTCGCACGATCTCCAGGAGCCGTTGCGCATGGTCGCAGTGTTCATGGAGATGCTCGACCAGGAATACCGCGGTCGCCTGGATGAGACCGCGGACCAGTACATCGCGTTCGCCGCGGAGGGCGCCGAGCGGATGAAGCGGCTCATCAACGGCTTGCTCGCCTACTCGCGGATCCGCACGCGTGGCGGGTCGCTGCAGGTGTGCGCGTGCGGCGACGTCCTGGCGGACGCCCTACGGAACCTGTCGATGCACATCGTCGAGTCGCACGCGACCATCCAGTATGACGACATGCCAATGGTGTGGGCCGACGCCGCGCAACTCCAACAGGTATTCCAGAACCTGGTGTCGAACGCGCTGAAGTTCCGCGGCGACGACCCCCTCGAGATTTCCATTCACGTCCGGCGAGCCGGAGATGATTGGGAATTCGTGGTCGAGGACAACGGGATCGGATTCGATCCGGACAAGGAAGACCGGATTTTCCAGATGTTCCAACGGCTGCATGACCGCCGCACGCGTGACGGGAACGGCATCGGTCTGGCACTGGCCAAGCGCATCGTGGAGCGTCACCGCGGGCGCCTCTGGGCCACGTCGACGCCGGGTGTCGGGTCACGGTTCTATTTCACTCTGCCCATGTCTCCTATTGCCGACGAGCCGGGCATCGAAGCCGATGCCGCGGTGACGGGCGAGGCTCGCGCGATGGGCGCCGGGCCGATCGGAGTTCCGTGATGACGAAGGTCCAGACGACTCACCACGTCGTCATGGTCGACGACAATGACGCCGACCTCTACATCGCCGAGCGCTGCTTCAAGAAGTCGCGGCTCACGAATCCGTGGCTGTCGTTCACGAACGGTCCGGACTTCCTGCGCTACCTCGGGGACGTCAAGCGGGGAGACGCGCCGATGCCGGCGCTGGTCCTTCTCGACATCAACATGCCGGGGATGAGCGGATTCGAGGTGCTCGCAGAGACTCGAGACGATCCGTTCTTCACCGATCTCCCGGTCTTCTGCATGCTCACCAGCTCGAGCGATCCCCGAGACGAGCAGAGAGCGAAGGAACTTGGAGCCTCCGGCTTCGTCACGAAGCCCGGAGACCCCGCGAACTTCGTGGCGTTCTTCGATCAGCTCGTCGGATAGGACGGCTGACGACGCTCCGTCCGGTCTGCGATTTGTAGAAACGGCGTATTGCCGCGCCGGCGATCGCGGACCTCGGCGGGCCAACGACCGCGGCCGGTCGGTTGCCGCCGCGAGATGCGGCGGCCCAGCGGGGGCACGTCGCTTGCTGTCCTCGTGCCACGCGAATGCGTGGGCCGCGCAGCAGCTCGGTTCGCCAGTCGCATGACCAAGAAGGGACGAACATGACCAGGACCTTGAAGATGGAAGGGCCCCCGAACCGGGACGACGTTCGCCAGTTGGCGCGCATCAACCACGGTACCTGCGCGTCCCTGTATCTGCCGACGCGCGGCGTCGGGCCTGATGGGCGACAGGATTCGATTCGACTCGGGAACCTCCTGAGAGAGGCGGGCAGCGCGCTCGAGGCGCTCGGCGACGCGGGAACTCTGCTCGACCCCGCGCGCGCGTTCGCCGATCTTGTTCCACTTCCCGAGCTCCGCGACGCGGCGCTCGCGATCCTCCTGTCGGAAGACGATGCGCGAGCGTTTCGAATTCCGTACCCGGTCGAGGCGTTGGCGTTCGTCGGTGAGCGGTTCCACCTGAGCCCGCTCTTGCCCCTCGCGTTCGATGACGATCGTTTCTTCGTCCTCGCCCTGAGCCAGAAGCGGGTAACGCTGTACCGCGGGGATCGATACGGGTTGCACCGAGTCGCGCTCGATGACGTTCCTCAGAGCCTCTCCGAGGCGCTCGGGTACCGCGACAAGGAGGTGGTGCTCCAGTACCACACCGCGACTCCTCGTGGCGCGGCCGGGGAACGACGGGCCGCGATGTTCCATGGCCACGGCGCCGCAACCGATGACCACAATGCCGAGATCGTTCGCTTCGTCAGCATCGTGGCGGCGGGGATTCGCCGCCGGATCGCGCGCGACGCGGTCCCGTGCGTCCTCGCGGGAGTCGACGAGATCGTGGCCGCGTTTCGCGGCGTTCGCCACGGACTCCAGGTCTGCGAGGGACGATCCATCTCCGGCAACCCCGACGGGCTCGAGCCCGTCGAGCTTCACGGTCGCGCGTGGTCGATCGTTGCTGACGAGATGAAACGCGCCCGCGGAGCGGCCGTCGAGGAAGTGAAGGACAAGATCGGCGGAGGACGCGGGGCGGGCGGGCTCGCCGAGGTGCTTCCCGCCGCGGCGGCGGGACGCGTCGAGACCGCGGTGCTCGCCGAGAACGCCGCCGCATGGGGTCGGTTCGAACCTTCCTCCGACCGCGTGATCGAGTCGTTCCATCGGTCGTCGTACGCGGATGAAGACCTGTTCGACCGGGTCGGCGTCGAGACGGTCCGGCACGGCGGGACGGTGGTGTTCGTGGCGGAAGAGGACGTCCCGCTCCAACGCGGCGTTGCGGCGTCCTACCGATTCTGAGGGTCGCCGCGCGGACCAACGCCGATCGATGAAAAGCGGCGAGGATCGCAGCCGTCGACGGCGACCAGCTCAGCTCAGGACGCTCCGTCGTCGTCGAATACCTGCTCGATCCTGGTGGCGAAGAGGCGCGCGATCTTGAACGCGAGCGGCAAGCTCGGGTCGTACTTCTCCGCCTCGATCGCGTAGACGGTTTGCCGCGAGACGCCCAGCCGTTCGGCGAGGTCGCTCTGCGACCAGCGGCGCTCGGTTCGCAGCTCCCTCACTCGGTTCTTCACCGGTAGCGCCTCCACGCAAGCGTCACACCGATCAGGACGAGCACGGCAGGCGTCATGACGATGTCCGGCGGGTCGAGGTGCGGCACGTACACGCGGGCGTGACGAAGGCTCGCGTAGAGCGCGGCGAGCGGAACGAAGATCGCGAGGGCGAAGGCGAATCCCTCGAGCGCCACGCGCCGCTCCAGCTCGTCCAGGTCGTGACGAAGGACGCGGCGCGCGAGCAACGCGACGAGGAAGAACGGTACGGTCGTGGCAACGGCGAGCAAGCCGTTCACCCAAACGGGCACTGCCTCGCGAGCGGCGACGGCTCGGATCGCGAGCGTGCCAACCCCCCAAACGGCGATCGCGAGAGCGTAGGGACCGTAAAGGCGCGTGAAGCCCGATGGGCCCGATGCACTTCTGTCCATGACGAGATACCTCCACGAGTTGGTCGTCGGATTGCGCGTTCGATCGCTAAATGTAAAGCATGTTTTACAGATATCAAGTGTGCTTTACAGGAAAGCTGGTCCAATCGCGACGACGACCGGAGGCCCTTCGTCGAACCAGGGAGGTTCAGGGACGGACGACGGAGACCTGGCCAGGCTCGAGGACACCGAGGCTCGTTCTTCCGATCTCGACCCCGCTCGCATCCAGGAGCACGAGCGTCTCGGCGCGTTCGCTCACGCCGACCACGTGAGACTGCCCGTCTCCGAGTTCCAGATCCGTGGTCGTCGTCACTCCGTCCGAATCGAAGGTGACGAGGGGGAAGATCGTCCCGGCGGCGTCGATCGCACGAATGGCCGCCGCGCCCTGTTCCCTCCGTTGATCCTCGAAGCGGAAGCGCAGTCGGCGCTCCACGGTGATCAACAGCTCCTCGCCTTCCTTCAGGCCATCGAGCGCCACGCTGGCCGGCAGCAGGTCGGGCCCGCTTACGTCCAACCGAATGAACGCCGCCGGCACGTCATCGAGCGTGAACCATCCGTCGGGTCCCGTCCGCGCGCTCTTTCCGCGATGGGTCAGACGGCCATGCTCGAGCTCGTGCAGGACCAAGTGCATGTGGACGACCGCGCCTTCGATCGGCGTTCCGGCCACGGACACGACCCGGCCGGTGACGCGCTCTCGGGCGGGGTCGGCCGGAAGCTGCAGGACGACGTTCTGTCGCCCCGCGGGGATCGGGTCGGACTGGATGCGCAAGAAGGAACCCTTGTCGAACGCCCCCAGGACGTAGGCGCGAGTGCAGAGACCGTCGACGCGAAAAGAGCCGTCTGCACCGGTGACGACCGGAGAGGACGTTTCGCGCGCCAGGTCCTCGACGAGTCGGGGCGGCAGCTCCTCTTGACTCAGCGGAGTTCCATCGTCCACGACCACGGTCCAGCCCACGCACGGCTCTCCGGACCAGGAGACGAGGTGCCCCGCGATCGACAGAGCCGGACCCCCGAGGACGAGGTGGACCGGCTCGGGCCAGGCGCCCGTCCCAGCTACCTTGGTTCCGAAGCTCGGAACGACCGCGGGCTGAAGGCCTGGCAACGCCGCGACCAATGCGGCGTCGTCCGGGACGTCCTTCGCGACGAGGGAGAACTCTCCAGTGGAACTCGTGAACGCCCGACCCGACGTGCCGAGGAACACCTCGGCACCGTCGGCGGCACGACCGTCGGCGTGGATGACGACGCCGAACACGGTGGGCGCGCTCGACCGCGGGTCGAGAATCAGGTCCTTGGTCGTCACCGGCGTGGTGGGATCCAGGCTCACCTCCACCGCGACGGGGACGTGCTCGGGGTGCTCCGCCTCGAGGAGGAGCCCGTTGCGAACGGCCGGCACCGGAGCGATTCGGTAGGCGCCGCCCGCGTCCGTCGAGGCGCCGAAGGCCCTCTCGATCGTCGTGTCGAGGGCGACCGGGCAGCCCGCGAGGGCCGCCACGGAGACTCGCAGCACGAGCCGGCACGCGTCGATGGGTCCGCCGTGCGGATCACGCACCGTCCCGATCAAGGCCACGGCTGGCGCGGCCACGATCACCTGCGGCTGCCGGATCGTGCGAGCGGAGACGCGGCTCCCTCGAATCGCGACGAACCGCGGATCGTCGACCACCAGGGTCACGTCCAACGCCGAGAGCTCCGCCCGGAAGGAGCCGTCCGGGCCGCTCACGCACAGGGGCTCGCCGCGACCGTCGATCCTCACGGCCACACCCGCGAGCGTCGCTCCATCGATGTCCACCACCACTCCCGTGACGGCGTGCCCGAGAGGAGCGGGATCCGTGCTCGCGACCGTGAGCGCCGCGGGTGGTTCGGGAGGCGCCGTCGCGGAGTTCGCGGCCGCGCGGATGGGCGGCGCGGAGAGAGTCGGCTCGGGTTCGACGCCGCGGGCGGAAGCCGCCTCCGTTCGGCCGGGCGGCGGCGTCGCATCCGCCGTCGACGGAGCCTCGACCTCGTCGTGCCCACCCTTCAATGCGAGCAAGGTACCGACCACGACCGCGACCGCGAGCCCGGTGACACGCGCCGCCGTTCGTCGACCGCTCTCGGGGCTCGCTTCGCGGTTCTCGCGAGTCGACACTACGACGCTCCTTCGGTGCGGCAGGCCCAAGGGATCTCACCGACACGCTCGGCTCCCGCCAGTTCCTCGAGGCCCCGGATCGCGCGCTGCACCAACGCGATCGAGCCCGGCTCGCTAAAGCGCACGTGACGGTGACGCGCGAACCGGAATCCGAACTCCTCCGGGTTCGTCGGGCCGAACAATCCCACGCCGGGGACCCGCGCCAGATCAGCCGCGTGAAGCATGCAGGAGTCGATACCCACGAAGAGGTCGGCGTTCGACACCAGCGCGACGGACGACGCGAGCGGCAGGCCGCAACATGGAATCACACGGTCTCCGTGTCGACCCGAATCCAACGCCTGATCCTGCTCGCCCACGACGAGCGCGATGAAATCGGCACGTCGCTCCAAGAAAGCATCGAGCACCGCGAGCCACGCCTCGCGCGATATCATCTTCTCGGTGAGCGTATCAGCGTGCACCGCCAGTACGCGCATCGATGGTGGTATTTGGTTTCGGATGGTCGTCGCCGCGGGCGCGTGCTCCGGCCGTATCGACAGCGCGCCCGCGAACGACTCTATTCGAAGGCGGGAGTCGAGCGCTTGAACCAATGAGAAGGCGAGGTCGGCCGAGTGGACCTCGAAATCCAACGGCAGCACGACGTCGAACCCCTGAAAGAAGCCGACGCTCGTTCGTGGCCGAAGGATCGAGAGCAGTCGACCCACGTCGACCGAATGCCACGGGTTGAGTGACAGAACAAGGTCGGCCTCCTCGACCCGTTCCGCCATTGCATCCGCGTCGAAGCCTCGCTGGTCCGAACCGGTGCTCCAGAACGGCGCTTCCACGACGTGCGCGTCGAGGTCCGCGAAGAACAGCCTTCGAAAGCCGCTCGTACACGCAAGCGTGAGCCGGCTGCCGAAGAGCGAAACGACCGCGCGCACGGCCGGCAGATTCAGGAAGTGGTCGCCGATACCGTTCGAGAACAGCAGAAGCGGCCGCTGAAAGTCAGTCGGACGGATACGCATCGAGCACGCTTCGCATGGCGCCCAGGACCCTCTTGATGTCCTCGCACCAGACCGAGGGATTGTCGAAACCACCCATGGACGAGTAACGATGCGGCAAGTAGCCGCCGCCGCAGACTTTGACCTCGGGGCAGCCTAGGCACGTGCCGCACAGCGGCATGCCGCGTTCGAACAAGAGCCCCGCGAACGACGATTCGTGGACGAACGCGTCGAGCGCCCCGACGCCGGCTCGATGCGTCGTAGTGGTCATGCCATCGGCACACACGCGCATCGCGTCCAACGGCTCGAGAGCTCCGTCCGTGTCGATGATCACGTAGCTCAGCGGCGGATTGCCGAAAGCGTCGCTGTCCGCGCCCCCCCCTAGGAGGCTGCTGAACAGGTCCCAGAACACACGCACGCGAATACTCGGGTCGTTCTCGGCGAGCCAAGCCGCAAGAACCCCGAGCAGGTAGTCTGCCACCGGCGTGGGCCCCGCTCCACCAAACCGTGCCTCCTTGTTGTCATGGTTCACGTCGGGCAGCAGGAAGTCGATCCACCGGATGCCCAACGATCGTAAGTGGTGATAGACCGTCGCTCCGGAAGCTCCGGGCTGAATCACCGCGAGCGTGTAAGGCGCCAGCCCCGCGGATTGCAGGTTGCGCAGCCCCCGAACCGCCGCGGAATAGGAGCCCCTTCCACCGTGATCCACGCGAGCCGAGTCATGGATCTCCGCGGGTCCGTCGAGGCTGACTCCAGCGTTGACACGGTGGCGCGCGAGAGCCTCGGCCCACGCACGATCCACGAGGGTTCCGTTCGTCTGCATCGACAATCCGGCGAGTCGTTCCCCGAGCTCGGATCGAATCTGCGTCGCCATCCCGTCAAAGCGCTTCACGCCGATCAGCGTCGGCTCGCCGCCATGGAACGTCACGGAAATCGTGCTGCGGTGCCGGTCGCAGTATTCCACCAGCATCGCGATCACCCGGTCATAGGTGTCTTGGGCGATCACGCGGGGGCGCGTGCGCCAGCTTTGATCCTCATGGTTGTAGATGTAGCAGTACGAGCAATCGAGGTTGCATGGCGCGGCAAGCTTCAGGACGACGGAATGGACCCGCGCGAGCTCGGGCGCGCCGCCGCCCTCGCCCTCGGCGTCGTTCAGGAGATTCGTCGTGCGAGCGGCTTCCACAGTGCATCTCCTAATGGGGTCATCGACGCGGCCGACTCGAGATGCGTCAGGAGCGTGGCCAGCTCCGGCAGATGGCGCCGTTCGTTGCCATCGACGTAACCGTCGTCATCGACTCCGGCCGCACGACACAGACGATAGAAAAGCACCACGTTGGCGAACGAGTGATACGCCAAGAGGACCGCCGACAGCGGCCGATCGCGGCCTTTGATCGGCGAGAAGTACCCCGTCTCGTCCTTTGGATCGACCGGCTCTCCGAGCCGCGTGAGCACGTGGTAGTACTGGTGACTTGCCTCGTGGACCAGCATCTCGGCGATCGCGACCGCGCCGTGGGGAAAGGACACGAACACGACGCCGGGACGGTCGTCGTCAGAGGAACTCCGCATGATCCCGTCGCTGCCGTCGACGGGTACGACCACGCGAAGCACGCGCGCGATCCAGGGGATGTAGAAGGGGGCACAGCGCTCGAGGATCTCGACCGCCGATCGACACATGGAAAGGACTCCAGCGAGGGGGATCGACGGCCGCTCCTCAGGATTCGGCTCGGCCGGGAGTTCCCTCAGCAGGTCTCCGGTCCACACCTGGACGTCGCGATCGCCGACGCGGAAGGATGGTATGAGCTCGCCATTCGGCCACGAGCGGTCCGCCGACGCATGGAAACGCACGAACGTCGTTTGCGGCAGCAACTCCGGGCCAATGCGCAGTCGTTGCGGCTCGTCCAGAGAGAGATGGAAATCCTCGGCACGGCCTATGAATGCCATCTGCGCACAGAATGCAGCCGCCGCGCCCGACGGCGGCACCCGAGCCGAGCCGAGGACGCTGTTGCGAAGGTTCGCTACGGTCTGATCCAGGAGCAGCTCGGTCGGGACGGAGTCGTTCGCACCGGCCTCGAGGAGATCCACGACGCCCTGTCCGCGTTCCTCGAGCAGCCGCGCAGAACGATCAAGGAACAGTGAAACGAAGGCGTTCGCGTACTCTCGGAGGATCTCGGTGAAGAGCGCTTCGTCCAGGGGCTCGTGAGGACAAGCGTATCCGGTGGGCATATCAGCGACCGTCGCCATTGCTTCACCCGCGTTTCGGGAGAAGTGGATCCGACCGGGCTGAGCCCCCAGCCGGATCCACTGTCGATCAGATACGGTCAGGCCGTGCCCGTGCCGGACGGTCCGGCACCGTTGTCGTCGAACTCTTCCTCGGTGCTCGTGGCACCCTTGGCGTAGTTCTTTCCCTTGGTGTAGCCGTTCTTCGAGTAGCTCGACACCTTCGTGTAACCCGCGGCGGACTGTTCCGAGTTGGCCGCGACTTCCTTTCGAACGGTGTCGAGGATGCTGGACTTCAGCGGCAGGCTCGCTGCAAGGCCGGTCAACGCCGCGGCGCCAGCCGCGATGCTGGCGATGAACTTCCGGCGGTCAGGCTCAGGCTGGTCGCTGGCCGGTGCGGGGGTCTCGGGCTCCACCGGGATGAGTTCCTCGTTCGATTCTCTTATCGACATGCTTCCCTCCGTCTAAACGACAAAACGGCAGGCCGGAACGTCCGGTCTGCCGCGTTCCTTGTTTGCTCGTTGTTCCCTGACTCGTATTGCCGGAGTTCGTTGCCGCCCGGAGGACCGCCGATGCGTCCTGGTATAGGTCCAGGTGAAGCAGTGAAGTTCATTCTTCCAGCCCAAGTCGAGTTCGCCGGGCCGGATTCTACCGTTGGCGTGAACCGGGGGGGCGTTCGACCGCTGGTGTTTTCGCTTTTGTCGAGGACCAAGGCTTCACGCCGACATCGGTGAAAGCTCGGTCAAGGAAGGAGTCGGGCGGGGCCGTTGGCACGCCCGTCGAGATTCATGCCGGTTGAGATCGAGATCGCAATCGTGCCGATGGCCGGAGCGCCGTTTCCCGATGCCGTTCGTATCACGGTCGTTTGAAAACCGTTTGTCGTCTTTGCCCGCGTCCGCCATCGACACGGGTCGCGAGCCCTCCCCGTCCGGAGGGACGGCCCGCTCGCTTCCCGCGATCGACGCTACGAGGGCGTCGATGACGACGCGGTCGCGCGCTGGTGGATCTCGGCCGCGAACGACGACGTGGGCACGAGGTCCTTCTCGAACGCGGTCCCCTTGAAGACGTTGAACGCGTCTTCCTCGCCGCCGATGAGCGAGGGGTTGTAGGTCTTTCCCGTCTTCTCGTTGTTCTCCGCCCACTGCTTCGGGCAGGTCTCGAGCAGACAGAACGACTTGACGTTCTTGAAGCGCTCGTACATCCGCCGCCAGATCGGTTCGAGCTTCTCCTGATAGATGTTGCCGAACGAGCCGTGGATGCGATCGCAGGTCATCACGTCGCCGTCGTTCGTGACGTAGACCTTGTGGGTCCCGGCCGGGCACCGGTCCTTGCCGCTCCAGAACAGGTTGTCCTCGCGCACGTACGGCTCATACCGGTACTTCCAGTAGATCTCGGAGTCGAGCCCCTTGTTCTTGTATCGCATCGGGTAGTTGAACAGCACCGAGAAGTCTTCGCCCGGTGCCATCTCGAGCGCGGCGAGCACGTTGTGCCGCTCCGCCTCGATGTTCACCACCGACAGCGTGATGCTGATCCCCTGCTGCACGGCGTAGCGCGCGAGGTCGAGCTTGAAGTGCTTGTGGTAGTTCTCGCCGTAGGACATCTGGATCGTGCTGACCCCGACCTCCTTCATCCGGTCGATCTTTTCCTTGGTGAGGAGCGTGCTGTTCGTGACGACCGAGACGACGATGTCCTTCGGGATCGCATCGATCAGATCGAAGATGTCCTTGCGGACGAGCGGCTCCCCGCCGGTGACGTTGACGTGGATGAGGCCGAGCTCGCGCGCCTGCTCCATCAACCCCTTCACCACGTCGATGGGGATGTTCGGCGGCCGCTTTCGCGCGTACATCAAGTCCTCGGCGTAGCAGAACTCGCAGGTCAGGTTGCAGATCCAGGTCGAGGCGAGCTCGATGCTCCGGAGGGTGGGCAGCCCCATCCGCATCTTCGCCTCGGACGCGAGGATGCGCGCCAACTGGTTCGGGTTCTTCACCCCCAGCTTGAGTTGCTTCAAGCCCTTCTGGATCATCATCGCTGGTCGTGCTCGCTGCGGGGTTCGTCGGCCGAAGGTCGAGCTCCCACGGGAGAGCTCGGGTCGTAATTCTAGCCTACGAACCGCCGCTTGCCCGCTCGAACGTCGGCGGCACGCCGAACCCCCCTCGCCCCTCCTTATGGGGAATCGACGGGTGCGGTCTGCCTCGGGGGACGATCGCGTCACGAACCACGCGTCTCTTGGACCTTGCCCGCCGGCACTGGCACTTTTTCTGGGACCGGCGGTGGACAACTCAGACGCTGTGTCTTACTTTCATCAGACAGAACGTCTGATTCGGAGCCTGACCGTGAGCCCTCCCTCGGATGACGCGACCCCCGCCGAGCTCTCGATCCTCGAGCTGCTGTGGGAACGCCAACCGCAAACGATTCGCGAGATCACGGCACGTCTGTATCCCGATGGGGACGCGGCCCACTACGCGACGGTGCAGAAGCTGCTCGACCGACTGGAATCGAAGCGGTTCGTCACGCGTGAGCGCGCGGGCCGCGCACACCAGTTTCGCGCCTCCGTCAAGCGGACCGACCTCATCGGGCGGCGACTCCGCATCGTCGCCGATCAGCTCTGCCGGGGGTCGCTGGCGCCGCTGCTCACGCATCTCGTCGCCCACGAGCGACTCGGCGAGGAAGAGATCGACGAGCTGAAGCGGCTCCTCGACAAGATCGAGAGCCGGCGGGAAGGGCGCGGATCATGAGCGGCTCCGGCGAGCTCTTCCTGACCTGCGCCGGCGTCGCGGCGTTGCTCGCGATCGTCGCGCGCGGAGCCGAACGGTGCGGCGGACGACCCGGGTGGACGCACCTCCTCTGGCTGCTCGTCCTGCTCCGCCTACTGCTTCCGCCGGTCCTTCCGGTGTCGATGCCGTTCTTGCCCCGCGAGATCGAAGACGAAACGAGCGTCGACCCGTCGTCGATCGTCACGGAGACCATCGCAGAACGGCGCGACTCGTTCCTTCCGCTCATCGACGCGGATCCCGCCGGCGTCGACCCGACCTTCGCGGTGATCCTGCCGCGCCTCGACCCTGGAGCGGTGCACGACTCGGTCGGCGTCGGCGACGAAGGACAACGCCCCGCCGTCACGGACGCGCGGGCCTTCGTTCCACTCCTCGTCTTCGCGTGGGCGCTCGGCGCGGTCGCCCTCTTCGCGCTCGGCACGGTCCGAGCGCGACGCTTCTCGAGGTCGCTCGCGCGCGGCACGCCCGCGCCGAGAGAGATCGAGGTCGAGGTCCAACGCCTCGCTCGCGCCATCGGGCTCCGTCGCGCCCCGCCGGTGATCATCATCCGCGACACGGTGCCGCCGCTCGTGTGGAGCTTCTTCCGTCCGCCTCGCCTGGTCCTGCCCGCCGCGTTGCTCGCGACGCTCGACGACCAGCAGCGGGCCGGCGTCCTCACCCACGAGCTCGCGCACGTGAAGCGTCGCGACCACTGGGTCCGCCACGTGGAGTGGATCGCTACGTCCGTCTGGTGGTGGTTCCCGCTCGTCTGGTGGGCGCGTGCGCACCTGCACCGCCTCGAGGAAGAATGCTGCGACGCGTGGGTCCTGCAGACGCGTCGCGGCGAGGCCGATGCCTACGCGTCCGGACTGCTGCGCGCCGTCACCTGGCTCGCCGAATCCCACGCAATCGCCCCCGCTGCCGCGGTCGCGCTCGAACCGATGACCGAAATCCGAAGGAGAGTCCACATGATCTTGTCGAAGCCCGTCCGTCCCGCCGCCGCGACCCGCACCTCGTGGATCGCTTTCACGCTCGTCCTCGCGACCTGGCTCGTCCGCCCGGTCGCGGCGGAAGGCGAGCCGATGACGCCCTCCAATCCGTTCGTGGCCCCTCTCGCCGCGCCGGTGCCGGATCCGTTGCTGCCGTCGAGTCCGTTCACGACGACGGAGCCGGTCGTCACACAGGTCGGCACGCGCGACCCGCTGGCCGCGCCCGCGTTCTTCGGCGACCACGTGGTCGCGCGAGAGCTGTTTCCGAAGGCCGGTCCGCCTTTGAAGCGGCACGTCCTCGACGTGCAGGACGTCCTCGCCGCCTTCGCCGGTGCGAAGAGCGCGAGCGATCTCGCCGAGGTCTTGAACGACAGCGTCCCCGGCGTCGAGGCGACCGAGCGGGAGGACGGCCGCATCGAGGTCTGGGCGAGCGAGAACGACCTCGCGACCGCGAGGAACCTCCTGCGCGCGCTCGCGGCGTTCGCCGGCGACGACACCCGCGCGCGGAGCACCGCGATCGCGAGCTCGGCCGAGGACGAAGCACGCGCCGCCGACCTGCGGGCCGAGCGGTCGAGCCTCTCCCGCGACCTCGAGCGGCTCCGGCAGGACCTCGCGGCGCTGCAGGAGAAGATCGACGGGATCGATCGGGAACTCGGCCAGACCGAATCGGGGGAATCGGGGCACGTTCCCGTCGCGATCCAGGTCGTCGGCCCGAACGGCGAGCCGGTGGCAAACGCGAACCTCCGACTCGTCCTGACGTCCAATGGCACGGCTTGGTGGAACCACTCCCTCGTCAGCGATGACACGGGAACGATCCGCGCCCGCCTGCCGATCGGCGAGCATCGCTTCGCGGTCGTCCATCCCGACGGAGGGAACACGCTCCACGAGATCGATGTCGCATGTCGCGGGCCGATGCATGTGGTCGTGGTGCTCGAGGACGCCGGCGCATCGATGAAGAAGCGACGGCCGACCGGCGCTCGCTGAGCTTCCGTCGGGAGGACTGGTGCGATGAACCGTGCCCGCGTCGACGCGCTCCTTCCCGTGCATCGGGCCGCGGCCACGGTGGAAGACGCCGTCGCCGACCTCCTTCAGCAGCAGGACGTGTCGATCCGCGTCGTCGCCGTGGTCGACCGCGACGCGGACGGCACGGACGACGGCTCCCTCGACCGGCTCCGGCGCCTCGCCCTCGATGAACCTCGATTGACCGTCCTCGAGGGCCAACGCCTCGGCCTCGGCCCCGCCCTCGACCTGGGCCTGCGCGCGGTCGAGACGCCGTGGGTCGTCCACATGGAGGCGGACGACCGCTGCCCGCCTCATCGCGTGCACTCGCTGCTCGCCGCCGCCGCACGGAGTCCGAACGTCCACGCGGTGGCGAGCCGCGTCGAGCAGATCGGCGACGTGACCTCCGGGATGCGCCGCTACCTCGCTTGGCAGAACGACCTCCTGTCGCACGCCGCGATGGCGCGCGAACGGTTCGTCGAGATCCCGGCGCTCCATCAAACCGGGCTCTACCGCACCGCGACGCTTCGCGAGCTCGGCGGGTACACGCCCCGCGGACCGTGGCCGCACGACATCGACTTCTGGCTCCGTTGGTTCGCTGCCGGCGAGCACGAAGTCGTGAAGACCGAGGAGGTCCTCTACGGCTGGCGGCAGCACGAGCGGCAGTCGACGCGGTCGCGCGCGACCCATTCGCAGGACGCACTCCGCGCCGCCAAAGTACATGACCTCGCGTCACGGTACGGCCGCGCTGGACGCGCTCCGCGCCGAGTCGCGCTCGTCTCCGTGGGCCGGACGCTCACGGCGTGGAGCGACGCGCTCGTCGCCGCCGACGTCGACCTGGTCGCCGCGCACGCGTGGCGGTCTGGCCGACCGTTCCCGTCGATCGAGGACGACGCGCTGGTCCTCGCCGTGTTCGGGATGGCGAAGACGCGGGCCGCCGTCCGCGCCGCTTGCCCGGAGCGACACGAGCCGGACGACCTGCTGTTCGCGGCGTAGCCGTCCGGACGACGCGTGCCCCGAGCCGGAGTCAGAACGCCTGATCGAGCAGCAGGAACGCCGAAGGACCGGCGAGGAGGACCGCGCTCGACGACGACTCGGCGAAGAACGCCTGAGCGAAGACCCCGAGCCCTTGAGCCGCGGGCGGGAGCAGACCGACCGGGACGCCGACCGTCGTCGTGCCCGTCGCGGGCAGCGTGACGAAGGTGAAGAGCAGGAACGGGGCGCCGATCACGAACGTCCCCGCGAACTCGCCGGCGAAGAACGCGGACGCCGGCGACGCCGAGACGGCAAGGACGCAGACGTCGTTCGCGATGCCGTCGAACGTCACGTTCGCGGTCGAATTCTCGCGGTTCGGCGAGCCGATCGAGAAGGAACGCGCCGCGCCGGCCAGGCTCGTCACGACGCTCGGGTTCGTGATCGGCGCGCCGTTCGATCCCGAAGGGCATTGTCCGGGGCACGACGTCCAGTTGCCGCCCGGCGTCCCGCGACCGGCGAGAACGATCGTGTCGCGGAGCTTCACGGTGCCGGAGAAGACGCGGATGCCGTCGCCGCCGTTGCCCCCCGGAGTGCAGGACAGCGACGGGTTCGGCTGATTCTGGCCCGGCCCGGCGTCCGCACCGTCGATGCGACAACCCGACGCGAACAGCGTCGAACCGCCGAACATGGTCACGCCGTGTCCCCCCTCGGTCGAGTGGCACGATATCGACAGGTCGCCGCAGAACAACGAAGGGCACCAACCGGGAGAGGGCGGCGCGGGAGCGGACGCGCCGGCCGCGACCTCGCAGTCGTACAACGACACGTTCGACGACACTATCTGCAGACCGTGGTTCTGCCCCTGCGAGACTTCGTCGGTCGGCGAGCCTTGGATCGTGCAGCGCGCGAAGACCACCGACGCACAATTCTCGATCGAGGCACCGCCGTGCCCGATCGGGATGAACCCACCGTTGGTCCCGCGGATCGAGCAATCCTCGATCCACACCGGGCCCTGATTCTGACCAAGGTACATGCCGACGGCGGGGAAGCTGGAGAAGCTCGCCCCCTGTCCGACCGCGTCGACGCCGCGGATCACGACGGACTGGCTCGACGCCAGGTTCCTCACGTCGATCCGCGCGCCCGCGTCCGTCAGGGCGACGCCGCCGCCCACGTCGCCGTGCACGAGGAGGGACTTCCCGTCGATCACGAACGAGGTGTAGAGGCCGGTCCGAACCAGGACGACGTCCCCGTCGGCCGCGGCCGAAACCGCACCCTGGACGTCGGAGAAGTCGGCGGGTCCGTTGTCGTCGACGGTCCAGACCTTCTGCGCGTGAGCGGCCCCGGCGAGCAGCGCCGTACCGATGATCGAGAGCAGGAACGAACGGGTCTCGTCCACGGCGTACCTCCGAGCAGGGAATGAACGAATGCGTCGACCGCGCCGCGCGCGGGGTCGCTCTTCGAAATAAGGCGCAATCCAGTGTCGCCCGGTGCAAGGAAAACGGACGTGACGCCGCACCCTCGCAGCGGACGGGACGCCTCGTTCCGATCGTCTCCACCCGGAGGGTCTGCGTCCGCACCGACGCCAAGGAAACTCGCACGACGCGGGCCCGGGCGCCGATCTTTTGGCACGGATGCGCGTCGACCGGTCGACCATCAGCCAGGAATGAGGAGGCGCGCGATGCGGCCGGCGTCGCGCGAGAGCGACGCGAGGCTCGCCCCGCCCGCGAGCACTGCGACCGCGCGGTCGAACGCAGCCGGGTTCGCGGCCAGGCTCTCCACCAGCCGGCGGCGTCCGTCGGGATGCCGCGTCAGGCGCAGCACCAGCTCCGTAACGAGCGTGGGGTTCCGCTGGAGCGCGCGGCAGCGGCGGTCGTACTCGGCGAGCGGCGCTCCGGACGCGACGACGTCTGCGAGCGCGTCGGCGGCGGAGAACGCGAGCGAGAGCCCCTCGCCGGTGATCGCGTCGACGTAGCCCGAGGCGTCGCCGACGAGTGCGACGCGGCCCGCTCCGCGACGGCGCACGGCGCGTCGAAATGGACCCGCTCCGCGATCGGCGGACGCCGGCGGCGCTCCCGCGAGGCGCTCGACGAGCGCGGGGAACTCCCGCATCAAGGCGTCGAAGACGCCCCGCTCGGTGAACAGGATCGCGACCCCGACGAGGCCCCCGCCGACGGGAGTGACGTACGCTTCGGCTGTCTCCGCGAAGTGGACCTCGACGAGGTCGGTCCACGGCTCGATCGCGAAGTGACGGCGCACGCCGAAGCGACGTGGCCCGCGCGCCGCTCGTTCGAGGCCCGCCTCGCGGCGGACCCGACTGGAGAGTCCGTCGGCGCCGACGAGGAAGCGACCGCGGTACGACGCGCCGGCGGTGCGCACGGCGACCCCGCCCGCGTCCACCGTCCACGCCTCGACCTCGGATTCGAAGCGGACGTCGACGCCCAGGGCGACGGCCCGCTCGAGAAGCGCCGCGTGGAGCACCGTCCGTCGAACGCCCCAGGCGGGTCCGCCCGGGAACCGCCCCTCGGCCACGACGCCGTCGTGCACGTAGCGGATCCCGAGGAACGGTTTTCGGTCGCTCGCCGCGATTGCTACCCCGCGCCGCGTGAGCCACGCCACGCCGGCGGGGAGGATCCCCTCGCCGCACGCCTTGTCGAGCGCCGCCGTCCGGCGCTCGAGGACCAGCACCGACAACCCGCGCTCGGCCCCGGCGATCGCAGCGGCGAGGCCCGCCGGTCCGCCGCCTACGATGATCAAGTCACACGGCACGACCGACTCCACTCGACCGCGGCCCGAGCGCCGACTCCTCGGCCGGGATCCGGAACCCGAGGAGAAGGACCGCGTTCGCGAGCGTGAACGACGACGCGGTCCACCACGCGCCGTGGACGAGCGGGATCGCGACCAACTCGATCGCCACCGCGACGTAGTTCGGGTGGCGGAGGAAGCGAAACGGTCCGCTCCGCACGAGCGGCTCGTCGGGCGGGACGAGCACGCGGACCGTCCAGCGATCGCCGAGCGTCCGCACCACCCAGTAACGGATCGCCTGCGCGAGGAGCGCGAGCGCGAGCATCGTCGTCCCGATGACCGGAAGGAACGGGCGATCCAGCCAGACGACCTCGAGCGCGCACGCGGGCAGGAACAACGTGTGGAGCAGCACCATGAACCGGAAGTGACGGCGACCGACCTCGATCGCGCCGCGCGCGCGAAGCCGCCGCTCGTGTCGCCGCGACAGCGCCAGCTCGAAGCCGCGCTCCACCGCGACGACCCCGAGGAAGACGAGGTACGCGATCACCATCGGAGCAGCACGAGCTCGGCGCAGAAACCGGGTCCCATCGCGACCATCAATCCGTAGCTCCCGGCCGGCGGCCGCGGAGCGGCCATCGTGTCGCCGAGCACGTAGAGCACCGACGCCGACGAGAGGTTGCCGACGGTGCGCAGACTGTTCCAGGTCAGGGCGAGGGCGTCCTCGTCGAGCGACAGCGCCGACTGGATCGCGGCCAGCACCTTGGGACCGCCGGGATGACACACCCACGTGCGAACGTCGCGTTGCGAAAGCCCGTGCCCCGCGAGGAACGCGGTCACGTCCTTCGCGAGATGCTCGTGGACGACGTCGGGAACGTCCGCCGAGAGGACGAGGCGGAAGCCGTGCTCACCGACCTCCCATCCCATCACGTGCTCGCTGTGCCGGTAGAACGCCGACCGGCTCGCCACGACCTCCAGACCCGCCGGCGTCGCGCGCGACTCGCCGAGACCCTCTCGCACCCGATCGGAGCCGACGAGCACGACCGCGGCGGCACCGTCGCCGAACAGCCCCGACGCGATGACGTTCTTGATCGAGTCGTCGTCCCACTGCGCGGTCAAACTGCAGAGCTCGACGGAGAGTACGCACGCGACGTGGTCGGGCCGACCGCGCAGGTAATCGGCCGCCCGCGCCACGCCGGCCGCGCCCGCGAGGCAGCCGAGACCGAACAACGGCGAGCGCCGGAGGTCGGTGCGGAGATCGAGCCGGTTCATGAGCAGGGCGTCGATCGACGGCGTCGCGACTCCGGTCGTGGTCACGAAGAACAGGTGATCCACGTCCGATGGCTGCAGTCCCGCGCCGTCGAGGGCGTCGAGCATCGCCCGCTCGCCGAGGTTCGTCGCGTGTTCGATGAACAGGTCGTTGGCACGGGTGAACGAGGAGAGGCGGACCAGCTCGTCGAGCGGCAGCGTGAAGAACCGTCCTTCGACGGCGACGTTCTGATGCAGGCTCGCGATCCGCTCGAGGTGCCGCGGCGACCTCGACCAGATCCCCTGCACCGCGGCCGTCAGTTCGCTCTGCGAGTAGTAGTGCTCCGGTAGACAACGGCCGACGGCTGAGACGCGCATGAGACCACCTTCGTCGCCGGACCGTTTCATTGGGATCGGGGCAGACCCGACCACCGCCGGCTGTCCTTCCGTATAATGCCCCGCTCCGGCGAAGTTCCACCGGCCCGGGGGGCGTCAAGATGTCGAACAGTCGAGCACTCACGCCGAACGAGATCATCCTCGCGCGCAAGGTGTTCCGCGATTCGATCGACTATGCGAAGGTGAAGATCCACGATCGGAGCTACATCTTCTTCCAACCGGCTCGAAGCGGGATGACGCCGAACGGCGAGATCTACTTCAACTGCGGCCAGCCGTCGATCTGCAGCGCCGACTTCGGACGGACCGGGAACCAAGGGCTCTTCATCCATGAAATGGCCCACGTCTGGCAGAAGCAGAACCACGTGTTGAACCCTACGATGGCGGCCGTCGGCGAGTTCATGCGAAACCTGGGCAACTACGGCAACGCCTACCGATACACGCTCGATCCCGGCAAGGACCTGACCGACTATCGCATCGAACAGCAAGCGGAGATCATCGAGGCGTACTTCCGTTCGACGTTCCTGGGGCAGGCGCCTCCCGGATCGGTCAGCGACCTTCGATCGGTGCTCGCCAAGTTCCTGAACGACCCGAAGTACCCGCGCCACGCGCGGAGCCGCCGCCGGGCGACCGCCAACCCTCGTCACGTTCGGTAAACGAGTGATCGCGTCACGGCTGCTCGACTTCGTCGTCGCCAATACACCGCCGCTCGACCGGATCGTGCTTCTCGGACCGCCGCTCCTCGTTTGGTCCGCGGTCTGCCTCCGCTGCGCCGGTCGGGTTCTTGGCCGCCGTGCGCGTGGCCCGGCTCGATCCCCTCGGAATCGAGCTCGAGGAGAACCGCGTCGTGATCGACGACGACGGCGTCGACATCGCAGGGTCGGCGTCCTCCGGACGGATCGGTTGGTCGCGCATCGTCGACGTGAAGTCGACGCAAAGGTTGGTCTTGCTACGCGTCGCCGGCTGGCCGCCGAGGCACATGCTCGTTCCCCGGCGCGACCTGCCGACTGGTGCTCTCGAGCGCATCGTCGAGTCGTTTCGGCGATCTCGATCCGGATGACCCTCCTCGCGATCGCGTCCGGCGTCCGTCAGGTTGCTCCGGTCACCGCGGTCGCCGCGCGAAGCTGTCCGCACGCCGCGTGCTCGGCACCCCCCATCGTCTTGCGCACCGTCGCGAAGGCGCCGGACGCCCGCACGACGTCGACGAAGCGCCGCGCTCGCTCGGGCGCGACCGGCTCGAACGGCGCTCCATCGACCCGGTTGTACGGAATCACGTTCAGGTAGATCTGCCGACCCTCGAGCAGCCGGCCCGTGCGGCGTGCCTGCTCATCGGAGTCGTTGACGCCCGCGAGCAGTGCGTACTCGGCGAGCGCCTTCCGTCCCGTCGTCGCCACGTAATGGTCGACGTCGGCGAGAAGGTCGACGACGCGTTCGGCGTGCAGCGTCGGGATCAGGCGCGCGCGGAGCTCGTCGTCCGGCGCGTGGAGCGAGAGCGCGAGGGACACGCGACGTCCATAGGCGAGCAGGCGGCGCACCGCGCCGCGCGCTCCCACCGTCGACACGATCATCCGCCGCGGCCCGATCCCACCCTCGATGCGAATGACGTCGAGCGCCGCGAAGAGCCGCTCCGCGTTCAGCATCGGCTCGCCGATCCCCATCACGACGAGCCGATCGACGCGCGGATCGACGCGGCGCGCGTGGACGAGCTGCTCGACGATCTCGTGGGCCTCGAGGTTGCGGACGAGACCACCGACCCCGCTCGCGCAGAACCGGCAGCCGATCGGGCAGCCGACCTGCGTGGACAGACAGACCGACACGCCGCGCGGCGACGGCAGGACCACGGTCTCGATCGCGTTGCCGTCGGCGAGGCGCACGAGCAGCTTCGTGGCCCCGTCGGGCGTCGTCGAGCTCCGCACCACCTCGCTGTCGACGAGAGGGACGCGAACCGCGCGACGCCAGACTCGCGGCGTCGTGGCGGCGAGCGCGCCGGTCGAGCGCCCGGCGAGGAGGAGGTGGCGGAGCCGCTGGACCCAGTCGGCCCGGACTCCGCGCGCAGCCGCGTCACGCGTCGCGTCCTCGAGAGAACGGGCGAACTGGGGGAACGGATCCGGCGCGGGCGACGCCTCGTCGGTCACGTCGCCTCCGTGAGGGCGCCGAGTCCGCGCAGCCGTGCTCCAATCGCTGCACCGCGCGATCCGTGCTCGAGACACCCTTCGACCGCCGCGGCCAGGCGACGCACGGCTTCGCGCGAATGCGCGAGGTGGAGGCGCGGCTCGATCAGCTCGTACCCGCTGATTTTCGGTTCGCCGTCGCCGTCGGTGAGCAGGTCGACTCGCGCGTGGAGCGTGCCCGCGGGGCCCGACTCGATCACGTGGTGCGCGACGATCAGCTCCGCCGACCGCGGGGCGACCAGCTCCGTCGAGCCGCCGTGCTCGGCCTGCACGCGGAAGTCGTCCGGCGCGGGGCGGAGCCGCACCGCGTGGGAATAGACGCCGCAGACGTAGACGATCGAGAGCCCGCCCTCTTCCTCGACGCCTTCCATGGACTTCTGGACCAGCAGATCCTCTCGCGCGAGCAACGCGGCGAAACGCGCCTCGCCGGCGTCGAGGCGTCCGCGATCCACGCGAAACGTCTCGCGGGCCGACGCGGAGACCGCGGGCTTCACGACCGCGCGGCTCCATCCGCGCGCGTCGAGCCGAGCGGCGAGCGACGTCGCCGCGCCGCGCGAAAGGAACTCCGTGGGGACGATCGGCGTTCCGCTTCGCTCGAGGTCGCGGAGGTAGAACTTGTGAACGTTCCACCGCAGGGCGGACAGCCCGTTCAAGAGCCATGTCTCCTGCGCCACGCGCGCGGCCCAACGGAGGAACTCCGCCGCGCGGAGCTCGTAGTCCCTGGTCGCGCGGATCACGCAGAGCCGGGTCCGCGTCCAGTCGAACTCCTCGTCGTCCCAGACCACCGGGCGCGCTCTCACGCCGCGCGCTCGAAGCTCGTCGAGGAGCAGCCGATCGTCGTCGTCGAGGCGAGGAGCGCTCGCGTCCGTCGCGATCACGACGTCGAACTCGCCGGCACGACGGCGGACTTCGTTCTCTCGGGTTCGTCGGGACGCGTTCATTGGTCTCGAAGTCTAACCTAACGTCGACGTCGCGCCCAGCGCGACGCTCGGCCAGGTTCGGTTCACCTCGTTGCCCCCCTTGCGCGCCGAGCGGCGTCGTCGCCGTGAACGTCCCCGGGTCGGGAGTGCTCGCGCTTCCGGCCGCGATCCCGGCCCCCATCGGCGTCACCGGCGGTGCGTCGATCGACGTCGAGTTCACGTGGAGCGTGTACGACGCGACGCTGGGATTGGACCAATGGCAGCACGTGGTGACGGTGTCGCCGTGACGCTCGTGCGGACGCCGGTGTCGGGTATGCTGCGCCGTCGGACGTTCGCGGAGCGGCACACAGATGGCACGGCGACTCGTTCTCGCCATCGTTTCCACGCTCGTCGTGCTCGCGCTCGGGGAAGCGCTGCTACGACTCGTCGAGCATCGCCTGCCGGCGCCGTCGATCTACCCCGGTGAGCGCGAGAACGCGGACGGAACCAACTTCATCGCGGACGCGGCGATCGGCTGGCGGTTGAAGCCGGGTCGTACGTTCGAGTGGGAGACCGAGGGACGACGCGTCACGTATCGAGCCGACGCGAACGGCCACCGGATCGCGAACGGCGATGAGGTCGTCGACCGCGACGCTCCGCGTCTCCTCGTCACGGGCGACTCGTTCGCGTTCGGAATCGGCGTCGACTTCTCGGAGACGTTCGGCGCGCACGTCGCCCGCGAACTCGGCCTGGCGATCGAGAACGTGGCGATGCCCGGTTTCGGAGTCGATCAGATCTGGCGATCGCTCGACGGGGACGTCCTCTCCACGCCTCCGGTGCTCGTGATCGTCGCCTTGTACGAGTACGACTTCGATCGCAGCCACACCGCGTACCGCGCGATCGAGGGCTTCAACAAGCCGATGTTCATGATCGTCGACGGCGAGCTGCGCCGGCGGGCCGCGCGCGATCGGCCGAGCGCGTTCACCCGCTGGCTCGAGCGCCGGTCCAGGATCCACGCGGCCGTGCGCGCCGTCGCCCGGGAATGGGGTCGCTCCCACGGCTCCGGCCAGTGGTGGGAGCTGAACGAGAAGTTCCTCGACGCGATCCGCGAACGCTGCGCTCGGGCGAACGTTCCCGTCCTGTTCGTGCTGATTCCGCCGAAGTGGTGGAAGTCGTTTCCCGCCGTCTCGGAGTACATGAGCCGCGTCGGCGCCGACTGGTTCGACCCCACGACGCGGCACGATCGGCCCCCCGAGGGAGCGTACTACGAGAACGACCTCCACCTGAGCGCGATCGGCCACCGATGGCTGGCCACGTCGATCGTCGAGTGGATCCGGGAGCGGCGGCCCGACCTCTTCGCGTCGCTTCGCGACCGGGCACGTCCGCGATAACGGCCGGTCATCGCGACGGAACTCGCGAAACGGTCGTCCGGCGTCTCGCCGAGGCGCTCGAAGATCAGCGAGCCGTCCTGGCCCGAGTCGGTGGGGCGATCTCGATCCATGACCGCTCTTCTCGCCCCTCTGCCTCGCAGCCGCGGGAAGGACGCGAGAGAGGACGCGCGACGACGTGTTTCCGGGCCTGCAACGAAGAGATCGGTCGCGAGGGCCCGCCGCAGCCGGAATGACTTTCACCACGGGCGGCTAGGCGGCTGTTTTCCTGACGCGCTCGATCCGCCACGTGACACGAAAGAACGGACACCCCCCTCCCGCGCCTTCCATCGCTCGGGCACCCGGGCACGCGGGCGCGATCGCTCCTCCGACTCGAAAGGACTTTCGACCGATGCATAGAGTCAACTCCCCCAATCCTCGTTCGGGCATGGGTCGCCGAAGCGCCGACCCATGGCTGACCCGTACCCTCTGCGCGGCGCTGGTCTGCGCGACCGGAACGGCCGCCGCGCGCTCGCCCCACCCGGTCGTCGTCCCGAACGGCAGCACGATCAACGGAGTCGCGGAAGGCGTGACGCCGCTCCGCAGCGAGCAGCGTCTCGCGCTCGATGGACACGTCTCGGTCGGGATCCACAACGGTGAAGTGCTCCTCCAGGCGGTCGACCTCGAGATTCCTGGAAAGGGGATGGATCTCGAGTTTCGGCGGGTCTACCGCAGTCAGGTCACCTATCCCGGACCGCTCGGACTCAACTGGAGCCACGGCTTCGACCAGCACGTCTACGTCGTTGGGACCACGTTGGTGCACAGCGACGGCTCTCGTCTGGCCGTCGACACGTACGTCCCGGCTTCGGGTGGACTCTATCGGTGCACGACTCCAGCCCAGTACCGCAAGGCGCAGCTCATCGGCGCCCAGTGGGTGATCCGTGACCGACATGGAAAGGAGTGGCGGTTCCGCGCCATCGACGGCAGCGCCGCCGAGGGTCGTCTGCACGCGGTGACCGACCGATTCGGCAACCAGGTCTCGATGGCGTACGACTCCGCTGGCCGGCTCCAGACGATCACCGATACCGTGGGCCGGAACCTGCAGATCGGCTACGGCAGCGGGGGATTCATCAGCACCCTCACCGACTTCGCCGGCCGAACGTGGACGTACGCGTACGCGAACGGCGACCTTCACTCGGTGACGACGCCACCGATCCTGGGGACGCCCCAGAACCCCGAGACGGGAACCTCGAACGACTTTCCGCAGGGACGCACGACCACCTATGCGTACACCGCGCAGCCCACGTCGTCGATCGAACACAACCTGTATTCCGTCGTCCGTCCGAACGAGCATCAGGCCGGCACTCCATCCATCGTCATCGACTACGACGGAGATCACGTGGAGTCGGCGGCGGCGGGCGGGACGAACGCGAGCGGCGTCCCCGCAGGAGGCGTGTTCGAGTTCGCCTATTCGGCGTCGAGCCAATCGGGGGAGGCAGCGGAGACGCTCGTGACCAATCCCCGTGGCTTCTCCACTGCATACGGCTTCGACGTGGCCGGGCACGTGCTTCGCATCGAAGAGTTCACGGCCGGGCTGCGTCCATCCGACCCCTCGTCGTTCGTGACGACGGTCCTCGTCAATCAGCACGGCGAAGTGATCGAGCGTCACTCGGCCGGGGGGCGCGTGGCCCAGCGCGCCTTCGACGACGCGAACCCCGACCAGTTCCGGCGCGGCAACCTGCTGACGGAGACGAGACTGCCGGCTCCGAACGCTCCAGGCGGCGCCGGGCCGGTGTCCGTGACCTACAACTGGGATCCTCTGTACAACGAGCCGGTCGGAGACCTGAACGGCACCACGGGAACTCTCGACTATCAGGAAGCGGCCGCCGCCCAGAACGGGGTCTTGGCGCTCGCCGCGACTTGGGGCATCGACGTGAGCGGAATCACGTTCGGGCTCGGCGACGTCAACGGGGACGGCTCCGTGCTCCAGATCGGCGGTCGGCAGATCCGCACGGTCACTCCCACGATCACGCGTGGAGTCGCGACGCCCGTGACGATCACGCAGACCTTCACGTTCGACGGCGCCGGGCGCCCGGTGACGAGCGCGTCCGGCGAGGGCGTGCTCGAGGTCCACGAGTACGAGTCGGATGCGAACGGAGGCGGGCTGAAGAAGATCATCCGCGACGCCGACCCGACGCAGCATCCATCCAACAGCGGAACCGGCAACTGGGCGAAGCCGAGTTCGATCGCGCACGTCGAGGCGACGACCGAGCTGTTGCGCGACTCGGTCGGCAACGTGGTTCAACGCACCAATCCTCGAGGCGTCGCGACGTACTTCATCCACAACGCTCTCGGCGAGACCGTGCTGACCGTGCGCGGCTTCGCGACGGCCGCGTGGCTGGACGGCGACCTCGCCGCCTTGAACGCGGCCGGCTACTGGAACCTCGTCCAGCCTGCGCTGCTCACCTATCACACCTACGACGCCAACGGCAACGAGGTGCGGACGGACGTGGAGGTCCGCAACGCGGGCCTCGCGGGAAACGGATGGCACACCACGGAACGAACGTTCGACATCCGTGACCAGCAGATCGAGCAACGCGAGGAGATCGATGCCGGCACGGTCGCGGTCACCCGCTGGGCCCGTTCGCCGAAGGGACAGATCGTCCAAACCATCTTCCCGGAGGGGAACTTCGACGTCGCCGAGCTCGACGAACGCGACCTCGTTCTCTCGGTCACCCGCGGCGCCTCCGACCCGAGCTCCTCGGCGACGGTGAGGTTCGACTACGACGCCGACCGGAACGTGGTGCGCGAGGACGGTCCGGACGACTTGGACGACGACGGCGAGCCGGACGCGAAGCTCTCGATCTACGACGGACACGGCAACGTGCTGGACACGATCTCTCCGGTGGGCACGCTCCACCACCGGATCTACGGCGCCAACGGCTACCTCTTGGCGGTGCAGGCGTGGGGAACGCCGGGCGGCCCCAGCCCGAACGGGAACGACACCTCGCAAAACGTGCTCCTGGCCGAGTCCGCGTTCTCCTACGACGAGATCGGACGCATGTACCAGCAGAGCCGGCACAACTTCGACCTCGGCACCGCGTCCAACCTTCCCTTCGCGATCACCGACGAGTGGCTCGCGACCCGTTACGCCTACGACCGCGACAAGAACATCGTCGCCATCGTCGAGCCGAGCGGCAACGTCTCGACGCGCACGTTCGACGGTCTGGGCCGCATCGTCAGCCGCTCGGACAGCCTTGGCAATCAGGAGACGTCGGTCTACGACGCGGGCGACAACCGGACCTTCGTCAGGAGCACCGAGGTCAATCCCCTCAACGGTTCGCTCGCTGAGAACCTCGACGAGTACTCGACCTACGATTGCCTTGGCCGGTTGGTCCGCACGGTCGACGCGGCGGGCCGAGCCACCTACTTCGCCCATGACAGTCTCGACAACCGCGTGGGCGAGGCCGACGCGAACGGTCCGATCGTGGGGCCCGATCCGCTCGGGATCTTCCCCGGGTCCGTCAACGCGGCCGGGAACACGCGCCGGTGGATCCACGACGGCCTGGGCAACGTCGTCCGCGCGGTCACCGACCTGCGGCAGAACGGCGTCGGATCCGGTTCCGTGGACCTCCTCGCGGCCTCGTTCGACCCCGCCGTCGATCCACCTCCCTCCGAGCTCGACCTGCTGGCGAACCCCGACGGCATGCTTTCGTCCGACATCGTCCACGACAGGAACGGGAACGCCCTCGAGGTCATCTCCGACACCGGCAAGCACCTGACCCACGAGTACAACGACCAGGATTTCATGACCTCGAAACGCTTCGAGGACGGGACGTCGTTCGCGACGACCTATTGGAAGGACGGCAGCGTTCGCGCTCATGCTCTGTACGACGGCGACGGCGGCCTCGTCCGCATGATCTCGAGCACGTACGACGGCGCCAGCCGCCTGGTCCGTCGGGACGTCACGCTTCCGGGCGGCAGCCGCTTCGAGGGGACGCGCGTCAAGACGTACCAGTACGACGGGCGCGGATACGTGACCCGCATGACCGACGACAACGGCAGCGGCATCGACCCGAACTACCGTAGTTCGACCGTGACTCGGTCCTATGACGCGGCCGGCCGCATGATCATGGATGACCAGAACGGCGACAAGGTCTACCGCGACCTGACCGCGGCCGGCCACGCGCGGGAAGTCCATTACCCCAGCGGTCGCCGGTTGACCTATTCATACGACTCGCTGGGTCGCCTCGCCCAAGTCGACGAGAACACCGGAGCCGCGGTCGCGCACTACGACTACTACGGGCCCGGGCGGATCGCGCGGATCGAGCTGGGCAACGGTACCGCGATCGGCTTCGAGACCCCGTTCCCGAGCTCCAACGACGTGACCGGCTACGACGCGTCGGGATTCCCGCGTCAAGTCGAGCATCGCGGACCGGTGGGTCAGACGCTGAGCTGGTTCAGCCACGTGTTCGATCGCGTGGGACAGCGCGCGAACGAGCTGAGACAGTTGGCGAGCGGGATCACCACGCGTGATGACGTCGTCTACGACGGCGCGGGCCGCCTCCGAACGCTCGACCGAGACAACTTCAACGGCGTCGTTCGTCGTTCGAGCAACTACACGTTCGACGGCGACTCGGTGATGAACTCCATACAGCTCACCGCCGCCGGCCAGGCTCCCTCGCAGTACGCGATGGGAATCACCGCCACGACCGGCTACTCGAGCATCGCCGGAGCGGCGATCCAGCAGGACCTTGCCGGCAACCGCATCCTCGACCACTGGTTCCTGTACTTCTTCGACGCCGAGGATCGCCTCGTCCGAATCGCGTTGCGCTACCCCGGCGACGCCGAGGGTCCCACCGTCATGCGTTACTCCTATGACGCACTCGGCCGCCGCATCGAGAAGTCGGTGGCCGAGGACTTCGGTCCGCCGTGGGCGACGCGGACGAGGTTCGTCCACGACCGCGACCACGTGATCGAGGAGCGCGACGCCGCGGGAGCTCTCCTGGCCGATTACGTGATCGGCGGAGAGATCGACGAGCGGTTGCAGATGCGGCGAGCCACCGGCTCGGGCGGATTCGCGACCTACTTCTACCTCTTCAACACGTTGGGGTCCGTCGTCGCCTTGACCAACGCGGCGGGCGACGTCGTCGAACGTTACGGCTATGACCCGTTCGGCGCGCCGATCTTCCTCGACGGCGCGGGGCTCCCGGTGTTCGACGTCCAGGGCAAGCTCGTCCTTCAGAGCCAGTACGGCAACCCGTACCTGTTCACCGCGCGTGAGTACGACTACGAGACGGCCCTCGTGAAGAGCCTGCTCTCCACCATGTACGGCTACTTCCAGGAGAGCGATGCCCCGACGGGGCAGTACTTCTTCCGCCGTCGCTACGTCGATCCAGCGGAACAGCGGTTCATCAGCCGGGATCCGCTCGCCCTCGTCAACAACACGGCGGCGAGTCCAACGTCCGTGGTGGGACGGATCCTCAGCGACGGCTACGTGGAAGGTCCGTACGCGTACGCGGGAAACAACGGCGTCAACAAGACGGATCCGTTGGGCCTCTCGGTGCAATGGGTCGCACGCGGCAATCAGCACCAGAAGTGGTGGGCGCTCCTGAATTGCGCCGGCGAGATGCTGCAGAAGACCCCGAGGACGGGGCTGTCACCCCCGCCGATCCCCGGCGGCGCGGCGGCCGGCGGCGCCGGCGGTGCCGTGGGCGGCGTGGTCCGGGGAGCGGTTTGGACAACCGTCGTGACGAGCGTGTTCCAGTTCCTTCCGTATCTATTCGGTTCGGATAGCCAGGATTGCCACGTCTCCAGACTCAGCGGCGCGGCAGTCACGTCGCTTACCAGTGCGCTCGGTGTCTACAGCGACAAAGACTGCGAATCGGCGACGCGCATGGCATTGAACGGCACGAACGACGCCAGTGAATGCCTCGGAGAGCCGATCCGGCCCGCGCCCGGAACGACCGGCAGCGCGGGGGAACCGTCGGGTCCGCGGCCCGGCGGCGGCGATCCGCCCGAGGGCGGGAGGACCGGCCCGGGGGGCAACGGGGTCGGACCCACGCGACCGGTCGTGACGGAGAGCGTGGTCCGCCTCACACCCGAGGCCCCTGAGGGCTGGGTCCAGGTGCCCGGTCCCTGCCTGCCGGGCGAGGTGACCATCATCCACTTCCAGCAGCTCGCTCCGGCCGGCAATGGAACCATCGTCACCGTTCCCGGCGGGGGCGACGGAGAAGAAGACAAGTAGAGCGCCAATGGCCTGGTCTCCCGGCTCGCCGAATGGCGGGCCGGGAGACATCCCTCTGGAGGCGACGATGGACCCCCGAGCGACGAACGAGCACGAGAACGCGGCGCGACGCTGGCCGCGGTTCGCGCATGTCTTCTTCGCGTGTCTCCTGCTTGCGACGCTGCTGCCCGTCCACGCGCTTGCCGGCGGGGAGCTGACGCGTCTCGTGGTCACCGCGATCATCGTCGTTTGGATCGCCGCAGTCGACGGCGTCGAGCACCTCCGTCGGTGGGTCTCCTGGCGCGGGCCAGTGCTCCTTGGCGTGCTCGTCACGTTGGCCCAGGTGGAGTCAACGGTGATGCATCTGCTGACGTCGGCGGGGCTCCTGTTGCTGCTCTTTGCGGCCCGACCGGCGGGGACCGACGAACGTCGCCTCGTTCATTCTCTCCTGCCCGTGCCGGCGCTCTTGATCCTGGTCTGGACGGCAAGAGAACGGTGGCCGGCGGCGACCGCCTTGCTCGACGAGTTCGGCGTCGGGCTGAGCCGATGGGTCGCCGCCGCGCTTGGTTCCGCGCCGCTCGAGTTCGGTCCGACCGCGGCCGGACTCTGGGTCACGATCGTCTGCATCTGCTTCCTGGCCGCGCGCCTCGCGTTCGCGGAGTGGAGGCCGATCCGCCTCGCGGTGGGATCGTCGCTTCTCGCCGCCGGCCAGCTCGCCTACCTCGCCGCATTGTCCTCGAGCAACGTGCGGCTGACTCAGCGGGCCATCGAGGTCGCGCCCGCGATCGAGCTCGCCTTCATGGCGACGCTGACCGCGGCCTTCGTCGCGTGGACGCCGTGGCGCAGCGTCCGACCGGCGCCGGCTCGGCTCGGTCTCTCTTTCGCCGCGTGCGGCGCGGCGTGGGTCCTGACCGCGTACGTCTTCGCCGCGTCGTGGGTGACCCCGGTCTCCTCGCCGCGGGTCTTGATCTACACCGCGAACGAAGGGCCGCTCCTGAACTTCCGCAAGCCCGATTACCAGGACTACGGGCTCTATTGCCAGGGCATGTTCGGCTTCCTCCCGGAGTACCTGCGGGACGACGGCTTCGGAGTCGAGTTCCTCGAGTCGATCCGGCGCGATCGCCTCTCCGACGCCGACGTCCTGACGGTGATCAACGTCACCACGGATTGGAACCAAGCCGATCTCGAGACGATCTGGAATTGGGTCCGCGACGGAGGCCGACTGCTCGTGCTGGGGGATCACACCGACGTCGGAGGAGTCCAGGTCAGCTCGATTCGTCTGCTCGAACCGTTCGGTATTCGGTTTCGATTCGATTCGGCCGTCCCCTCTCGGACGGCGGGGTGGCGAGGCTCCTACCGGTACTTCGATCCCGTGCTGTGCGCGCTCGGGCCGGGACGAACGCCGGCACTCGGAATCGGAGCCTCCCTGGAACTTCGTGGCCGCGCGAGGCCGGTGATGACGGCTCCCTTCGCGCTGGCCGACGCGGGCGACCGTGATGCAGCCGATCACGCCTTCCTGGGCGACTATCGGTATGCGCCCGGTGAACGCGTGGGCGACGTCACCGTCGTGGCGGAAGCGCCGCTCGGACGAGGACGATGCGTGGTGTTCGGCGACACTAGTCCGTTCCAGAACAGTGCGATCTCCGAGTCGTACGAGGCGCTGATCCGACCGACGTTCGCCGCGCTCGCCGGCCATCGGTCGACGCCCCTTCTGCCGGAAGCATGCTCCATGGCACTGTGGTTCACGCTCGTCGCGACGAGCGTGTGGATCCTGCGCCGGCGGCCGCTCGTCCTGCTGCTGCTCGCCGGAGGCGAATGCGCGGCGGGCTACGGATTCACGTCGCTGCAGGCGCACGCGTTGTCGCGGGCGCCGCTCGAGCAGCGGACGGCGTGGATCGATTTCTCGCACGCTCCACGAGTCCGATTCCGAACTGGGGATCGCCTCGACCTGTCCGGGCTGATCTTGAACCTCGAGCGAGCAGGGTTCCGCGTTCGGCTCCCGGCGGAGTTCGACGAGGTCGCGCCGAAGAGCGGCGACGCATGGATCCTCATCGCGCCGGCGGTCGAGTACGACGCCGCGGAGACGGCACGCCTGCTTCGACACGTGGACGACGGCGGGCTGCTCATCGCGGCGGTCGGCCATCCGCACGCCGCGAGCATCGGCCGCCTGCTCGAGACGGTCGAGATCGAGGTCGGCGACGTTCCGGTCGGCTCCATCCCCCTGTCGCGGTCGCCCAATCGAGCCCGCATCGGCGTCGAGTACGTCGCCGCGTGGCCGCTTCGAGCGCCGACAACGCCGGCGGCGCCGACAACGAAGGAGTGGACGGTCTACGGCGCGTTTCGGGACGCTCCGCTCGCGCTGTGTCGATGGCGCGGGGCGGGCGGCTGTCTCGTCGTCGGCGACAGCTCGTTCTTCGGGTCCGCGAACCTCGAGGCTCCGGGGTCCCGTTCGATGCCCAACATCTGGCTTCTGAAGACGATCCTGGACGACTTCCGGGATCGTGGGGTGGCGAAATGAACCTGCTCGTTTCATTGGCGCTCGTCGCGAGCGGTGCTCAGTGGTTGTTCTGGCTGGCGTGGTTCGACGAGCCCGCGCCGTGGTGGGCAGCGAGCATGCTCGCGGCGTCGTTCGTCTCCGCCTACCTCGTCGGCCCCCGGGGAACGGGACGCGTTTCGAGCGCCGCCCGGGCGATTCTGCGGCTGCTGCCGGTTCTGTCGATCCAATCCGCGCTCGTTCCGCTCGGCTGGCGGCTCTTCCTCGAACGTGACCAGGTCGATTGGCTGGCCTCGATCACCGGGGTCGTCATGCGTGCCCTCGGCCAACGGACGTTCGATCAAGACGGCGTCCTGTATCTGCCGTCCCCGGACGGACTCCTGGCGCTCACCCTCGATTGGGAGAAGCTGGCTCTCTTCCCGCTGATCCTGAGCGGCGCGGGCGCGACGGTATGGATCCTCGCCGACGGCACGAAGGGCGTCGCGCGACGTCTGGCGGCTCTTTGGGGAGCAATCGCGCTCTACGTTCCGCTGAGGTTCGCGGTCATGGCGGTCCTGCTCGGCCAGTCGGCCGACCCCACGGACGCCGCGGCGACGGCCGGATTCGCCGTCGATCTGTTCCGCGATCCCCGGTGGCAGCTCGTCTCGTTGCTGCCGCTCTTCGTCTGCCTGGCTCCCTTGTTCGGTTCCCTCGCGATGGGCTCGATGGGCGCGGTGGGCTCGGTGGGCTCGGTGGGCTCGGAGGTCGCGGCCTGGCGTAGGGCGGTCTCCGGACGGTTCGCGGCGGCCGCCGCGCTGATCGCCGCCGCCGCCTTCACCGCGACGGGGTTCTTCCTCTACCACGATCCCGGGATGGAGAAGGACGGGAGGATCCTGATCGACGACGCGCACTCGGCGCGCTGGGGACCGGCATCACCGGCGTTCGACCGTTCGACGTACGGCCGGGAATCGGTCTACAACTTCCGATCGATGGCGGACCTGATCGGGCGCCGGCACGCGGTACGGATCCACGACGAGGGCCCGCTGTCCGCGGACGCGCTCGACGACGCGGACGTGCTCGTGATCAAGACTCCGACCGTGGCGTTCACGACCGAGGAGATCGATCGAATCGATCGCTTCGTACGTGCCGGCGGCGGCCTCTTCCTCATCGGCGATCACACGAACCTGCTCGGCATGAGCGATCACCTCAACCGGCTCGGTGAGCGCTTCGGCATCACCTTCAATCTGGACGCGACGAACCGGGCGAGCGACGGCGGGTTCCATACCTATCGCGCCCACCCGCTGTTCCCGCACCCGATCACCCAGGGGCTCCCGCGGATCGAGTTCATGACGTCATGCACCCTGACGGCGTCGATGGCCGCCGAGGCCGTGATGCCAGCGGGGAACACCTTCTCCGACGCGCTCGACTACTCGTCGCCCTCGTTCTTCGGTGACGCTCGACCGAGTCCGGACGACAGCTTCGGACCGCATCACGTCTGCGTGGCAGCCAAGGCGGGACGCGGCCGCGTCGTCGCGTTCGCCGACAGCACGATCCTGTCCAACTTCGGCGTCTTCTATCCGGGCCGCGCGGAGTTCGTCTTGAGGGTGATGCAATACCTGAACCGCCGGAACGAGACGGGCCCCGAGCCGAGCCAAGCGTTCCTCCTATGGAGCGCGCTGCTGGCGGTCGCTTCCTTTGCCCTCGTTGCGACGCGCCGCGGTCGCCGCACGTTCCTCGCCCGAGCCGCTCCGGTGTCGGTCGCGTGCGGAATCGCGTGTGCCGGGCTGTTCTTCGCGGCACGGACGGCGGCGGCCTACCCGCCGGTCTGCATCGACGACGAAGCGGTGGACGTGGCGTTCGTGGCGGATGGCTGCGAGTTCCTTCTCGAGCCGGCGTTGGTCGACTCCACCGCGCCGCTGCACGTCGCGTACGACACGTTCTTCGTCTGGACGCAGCGCATGGGATTCTTTCCGCGGGTGGACGGCCTGGAGGGAGCCCTGACCGCGGAGGTGGTGGTGCTCCTGAACCCGACGCGGAGGTTCTCGGGCGCGGAGATCGATGCGCTCCAGCGCTACGTACGAGGCGGCGGGCGACTTCTCGTCATGACGTCGATGTGGACGCGCGAGTCGACGGCGGACACGATCCTCCAGCCGTTCGAGATGGGGATCGCCTGCGCGTATCGAGCCGAGGACAACGACTTCTCCGACCCGAAATGGCTGCGGACGTTCCTCGGTCAGGAGACGCTGAGCGAAGACCTCGCGCTCCGGTTCGGACCGGTGGAGACGCGACCTCTGGACGCGACGATCCATACGCCGGCCCTGACCGTGCGTGGCGGTCACGCGGCCTACCGAACCACCGACGGGCGCACCCTCGTGGCGCTTCGCGACTATGGCGAGGGCCGCGTCGTCGCCGTCGCGGAGGCGTCGACGTTCAGCCGTGCCGTCATGGGACTGCAGACCGATGACGCTCCCGTCGGCGACCCGCGCCGCGACGTGTTCGATCTCGAGTACCGGCTCTTCGAGGAGTTCCTGCTCGGGCGGGGCGCCGCCGGCTCGTGATCGTCACACGAGCCCGGCGGGCAAGCAGAGCCCCCCCGCCGCGACCGCTCGAGCGCGAGCGACGCGGGTTCTACGCGTGGCTCACTCGAGCATCACCGCCGCCGCATTGGTCGTTGCGACCGGCGCGTTCGACCCATCGAGCACGACCGCCGCGTGGTGCACCATGATCGGGAACGGGACGGCGGTCGGCGGGACCGCGAACGTGACGGTCTCGATTCCGTTCGCGCCGATCGTGCCGAGCGACGGGTACAGGACCGCGGAGTTGGGGTGCGTCAACGTGAACGACAGGTAGAAGTCGTAGTTCAGCGGCAGCGTGAGCCAGGGATTCAGCGCGAGGCCCGGCGACGGTCCGGACAAGGTGCCGAGCACGAAGTACTGCTTCCCCGCGTGCTCCGGCGCGAAGAGCGTCAGCGACTGTTGGCCGCCGCTCGCGGCAACGATCGTGTCGACGTCGCCCGACAACGAGACGGGGTTCGTTCGCCAGACCAGCGCCTCGGTGCGGGCCGTCGCCGAGTCGTATCCGCTGCCGACCACCGTGATCGTGCCGTTCTCGTCGACCGTCACGTCGTTCGCGGAGCTCGACGTGAAGCTGGGGTCGAGCATTGTGTGCAGGTCGATCCACGTCGAGCCGGGTCCCGCCCAAAGCGCGGCGTGGTTCGTCCCGTCGATCGCGACGGATCCGCATTGGAGCCCCTCGTGGACGCCCTTCGCTTCGCTCGAACTCGCACCCGCGGGATGGATGTCGAGGAAGCTGTTCGCGGTGTCGGCCCAGATCCCGGCGTGGTTCACGCCGCCGAACGTGGCGGTGCCGACCTGCTGGCCGAGATCCGCGTCGGCGACGTACGAGTACGTCGAACCGCTCGGGTGGATGTCGACGAACGTCGCGGCCGAGCCCGACCACCGCGCGGCGTGGACCGACGCGAACGGCAGAACGACCGACCCGTACTGATGGTCGCCGTAGATCCCCGACGCGCTCGATCCCCACATGCCGGTCGGTGTCAGCTTCAGTGGGCTCGTGTGGTTGGCGTACCAGTAGAAGCCGTCGGAGTGCGTGCTCGATTCGTCGAAGCGGGCCGTGCCCACGTGATGGACGCCGTCCGTTCCGGCGGCGGAGCCGAACTCCCAGCCCTGCGGCTGGAGCTTGAGGTGGCTCGCGGCGTTCCCCGTCCACATGCACGCGGACTTGTTGTAGCCGGTCCCCTGCGGCGTGGTGTACGGAGACCACCACCAGCCGACCTGCACGCCGTCCTCGACGGCGAGGATGGAGCCGCCGGCCGAGTTCGCCGGGGTGAGATCGAGGGCTGCGCCGCCGTCGAGCGGCCAGAGCATCGGGTGCTCGGTCGAGCCGTATTGCGGATGAGGATACGAGGCGCCGCCGCCGATCCGATCGTCCGACACACCGTACGCGACGGAGCTCAGGCTGCCCGCCGGATGGAGGCTCCAAGCGGACCAAGTCGCGCCGGGCGCGGGCGGAACGAGGATCGCAACGTCGGCGGGATCGCTCGTCGTCGATCCGCATCCGTTCGTCGCAATGACGTCGTACGCGCCCGCGTCGTACGTCGTCGCGCCGATGAGCACGAGGGTGTCGCTCGTGGAACCCGAGACGAACCCACCGCCCTGCGTCGTTCCGTCCGACAGAAGAAGTCCATCCTTGCGCCAGCGGTACGAGAACGGTGCGCCTCCCGCGACGCTCACGGAGAGAGTCACCGTCATCCCGACGAACGTCGTCGTATCCGCCGGGGACGCCGTGAACTGCGGGCAGGGGGGCGTGTACAGCCGCTCGCACAGGTTGGTGCCGATGCCGCCGTCGCTGCCGCCCATCGCGTAGACGTGATCGTCGGCCGCGAGCGCGGCCGCGAAACCCTCACGCGCGACCGCCATGTCCGGTCCCGCCGTCCAGCCGATCGCGTCCGCATCGAGCACCCAGGTCTTCGCCTGGACCGAACCGTTCGTGCCGCCCATGACGTAGATGCGGTCGTCCGAGCCGCGCACCGCCCGATGCCCCGAGAGAGCCACGGGCAGGTCGGGAACCGCGGTGTCGGACCAGGTGTCGGTCGCGACCTCGTACCGGGCCACGTTGCCGGTGCGGCCGCCTCCGCTCGCGACGTACCCGCCGATCACCAGCACGTACCCCTTCCCGTCGTACACCGCCGCCGCGTCCGCGACCGGCATCGGCATCGGCGAAAGCGGCTGCCACTCGTTCCCGACCGCGTCGAAGCGCTCGACGTAGCCGACGTTCGGGTTCTGCGGCGTCGCGGAGGCGCCCGGGCCGCCCCCGAGGGAGTAGATCCGGCCCACGTCGTCCGTCGCCCACGCGAAGAGTTCCGGCGGAGCCGCCGAGCTTCGGTCGGGCAAGGTTCCCTTCTTCCCCTCGATCGGATCCCAGACGTACACCTTCCCTTCGTCGTCGCCGATCGCGGCCGCGCCGCCGAACACGACGATCCTTCCCAGGGCGTCGACGGCCGCGCCGTGATGGATGATGGACCCCTCGACGATCGGCGCGATCGACCACGCCGATCCTCCGTTCGGCAAGCGGTGCGACACTCCGTCGTCATTCGCGGTGAACGGGCTTCCTCCAATCGCGAACAGATCGCCCTGATACTGAAGTCCGACCGCGAACTCCCGCGCACCCGTCACCGGGAACGCGGGACTGCTTTCCCACGTTGGACTGGTCGCAGCGGACGCGACACCGAGAAGCGAAGCAACGCAAGCGAAGCTTCGTGCGAAGGATGCGAGATGGGTACGCATGGCGAAACCTCGACGTTCGATCGTGTGTCGGAGGAGAAGTCGCAACCCGTGCGCCAGATCCGATCCTACGGCGGGCGGCCATCGTCACGAGCCGGCCAGCGCTCCGTCGAGGTCGCCGTCCACGAACCATGCCAGGCACTCGACGCCATCGAACGTGAAGCGTGCGGTCGAATGGGCGAAGCTGAGACCACCTCCCGTCGATCCGGCCCGATTGAGCAGTGAGGAAAAGCTCCGTCTGCGAGTCGAGCGGCGAGCTCGGCCTGCGCTTTCGGGAAAGATGCCCGGCACCGCTCATCCCACTCGAGAGGCACGAACCGCGTGACCGGGCGGGCCCGGCGTCGGTTTCGAGTGGGTCGAGCCGAGCCGATTCGAACTGCCGATCCGCTGCCCCCCACGGTGCCCGGGGAATCCGGCGTACCCCTGTGGTTCGGCGAAGTTCCCACGCCTTGTTCCAGGTCGCGTACGGAACGTAGCGTCGACCGGGTCTCGTCGCGCACGTTCGGCGGACGTCGCGAGGCCGACTCCTCGGACCTCGTGGTAGGCGGAGCACAGACCCGAAAGGACCGAGCATGGATGAGACCGAACTGCTGAAACGGATCACCGTCGACGCGAGGATCTTCGGCGGCAAGCCGATCGTCCGCGGACGGCGACTCGCCGTCGAGCACGTGCTTGGGATGCTCGCTGCGGGCGATACCTTCGAGACCATCCTCGAGGGTTACCCGTGGCTCGAGCGCGAGGACATCCTCGCGTGCCTCACCTATGCGCGGCGCCTCGTCGGCCACGAGCGCGTCGAGCCCCTCCTTCGTACCTGACCGACATCGCGGTGAAGGTCCTCCTCGACACCTGCGTCTGGGGCCCTGCTCGGACCGAGCTGACCGCCGCGGGGCACGATGTCGTCTGGTCGGGCGAGTGGGATGAAGACCCCGGCGACGATGAGATCCTCGCGCGCGCTGACCGGGAGAGGCGGATCCTCGTGACTCTGGAGAGTTGGCCATCGTCCACGGGAGGCCCCACTCCGGCATCCTGAGGATCGTTGGCTTCTCCGCGAGAGAACAGGCGGCGGTCTGCCGTCAGATCCTCGGAACGTACGGCGCGATCCTCTCCGCTGGAGGGATTGTCACCGTCGAGCGAGGCCGCGTGCGAGTCAGGACGCGAGCCGCCGGCTGAGGGTTCGAGGCGCGACGGACGCCATGCCCGGGAGGTGGTTGTCGCGGAACGGGGAGCGTTCGCGCAGGGGCCGGACGAGGTCGGCTCGGGAACCACGATTCGACCGCGGGCCAAGCGAGGTCCCGACGTGCCCCGACTTGGTGGAGTCCGGAACTTTGCGTGGATCGCGCCCGCGCTTCTTGGGTCCTTGATGTTCGCGGCTTCGAATCGAGCTCCGACACCGGTAGACGCGCGACATCCGAATCATGACTGACACTCACGCCCGCCGGCTCGGCCCGGCGCGATCATGCATCCTTCTTTGCTTGGTCGCCCATTGCATCATCGCCGGATGCTCCCGCCGCGAGCTGGCATCGACGCTCGGGCCGCTCGACTTCGAGCCGGCGTCCGGCAGTGATCCGATCGGCGCGGACGAGCGCGTCATGACGTTCGAACCCGCCGGCGAACGCGAGCGATGGCACGTCGACGCGCCGATCACGAACTACCGTCCGGCTCCGGCCGGCGCCGCGGCCGGAACGTTGCTGGTCGCCGGCGGGATGTCGCGCGAGGACGTGATCCGGATCTCACGACGCGGCGAGTACGTGCCAACCGAATCCAACCAACTCCGTCTGATCCACACGTACGCCGGAACCGGCGTCATCCAGGTCGAGCTCGTCCACCGGGGCAAAGTGCTCGCGCGATCGCGGCCGGCGATGCCGCAGCCGACGAACTCCCCCGACGCGCTCCTGATCGACCTCCCGACCGAGGTCATCCAGACGCCGTTCGACGAGATCGCCATCGTCGTCTCCGGCGCGCGGCGGGAGATCGGCCTGCTTCGCGCGGAGCTCTCCTTCCGTCCGCTTCATTCCTGCCTGCCGGATGCGAACGGCCCGCCGTCCTTGTTCGAGATCGAGGGCGAGGTCCGGCCGGCGGAGGGGGTCTTCGCGACGCGACCGGTCGAGGTCGACCTCGCGGTGCCCGAGAACGGGCGCTTGTCGGTGAGCTTCGGTCAGCCAGTGGACGTGAAGCGTCGGAGCGCACCGTCGTCACTCGTCCTCTCCGTCACCGATCCCTCCAGCGGCGAGATCCTGGAGGAGCACGAGATCGCTCGTTCCGCCGGGCCCGACGCGCGCGCGTCGGAGCGTTGGGCGACGCGAACCCTGTCCCTCGACGCCCACGAGGGACGCCGGGTGCGGGTCGTCGTTCGCGTCGACGTCGCCGGCGCTGGTGACGCGGGTTGGGCGATCGGTGAGGCGCGGTCGTTCACCGCGCGGAACGCGCCGCGCACCGTGCTCCTCGTCACATCGGACACCCACCGCGGCGACCACATCGGCGTCTTCGGGACGAACGCCGTGGAGACCCCGATCCTCGATCGACTCGCGAATCGCGGTGTGCTGTTCGCGGACGCGCTCGCGCCGACGAACATCACGAACCCATCGCACATGGCGCTGATGACGGGCACTCATACGCGCGACGTCGGCATCCGCGTGAATCGGAAGCGCCTCGGCGATGCCGCGCCGACCCTGGCGGAGGAGTTCCGTGCGGCAGGCTTCCGGACGTTCGCCGCGGTGAGCGTGATGCACCTGGGCCATCCGTGGAGCGGCCTTGGACAGGGCTTCGACCGGATGAGCTGGCCACGAACGCCGCTCGACGCGGAGGAGACGGTGCGCATCGCGTCGGACTGGCTCGCGGATGCCGACGGGCAGCCCCTGTTCTTGTGGCTGCACCTCTTCGACGCTCACCGGCCGTACGACCCTCCCGAACGCTACGTGCCGGAAGAAGCCCGCAACGCCGGGAGGAACACCGCAGGCGGAATGGACGAAGCCACGCCGGCCGCCCCGCTTGCGAGCGATCTTCCGCCGGACGACGTCCTTCCCAGCGAGCTCCGGGGGGTCCGCGACCTCGCGGTTCCGCGCGCGCTGTACCGGGGGGAGGTCGCCTACCTCGATGCATCGCTCGGCCCGCTGTTCGACCTCGCCCGCGTTCGTGACGGCGTGATCGCGTTCGTCGGAGATCACGCCGAGGCGCTCGGCGAACACGACGTCTACTTCGACCACATCGAGCTGTTTCCGGAGACCATGCACGTCCCGTTGATCCTGGCCTGGCCGGACGGACCGCGCGGCGTGCGCGTCGAGGATCCAGTGAGCCACGTCGACGTCGGACGCACGCTGATGGACCTGGCGGGAGTCGGCGTGGGGTCGCCATTCCCCGGTCGCAGTCTCGTACCGGTCGCGCAGGGACGCGAGCGTCGGATCGACCCTCGGTTCATGCTGTCGTTCAACGGGCTCAGCGCGGCCGTCTCGCACCGCGATATCTACGCCATCCTCGTGCTCGAAGGGCATCACCACGCGCGGAGCGCCCGTGGATACGAGACCCACGAGCTCCTCCTGTTCGACCGCGGCCGGGATCCGCGCTGTCTCGACGACCTCGCCGCCGAAGCTCCTCACCTGGCGGCGGAGTACCGCGGCCGGATCATCCGTTGGCTCGACGCGGAACGGAATCCGGGCTGGGCGGGCGACGCGATCGATGACCCCACGTTCCTCGCCGAGCTGCGCGAGCTCGGCTACGTCGACGGCGGCGACAAGAGCTCGCTGTGGGTCGAGGACCGGTGCGTGAACTGCCGCCGCTTCGATTGACTCGTTTCACCAGCGCCGCGTGTTCTTCAGGATGTAGATGTCCTGGAAGTTGTGCAGGCCGCCCTCGATGTAGTCGACGATGTCGAAGTAGTCCGACCAAGTGTCGAACGTGTGTTCGTTCGTCTGGTAGGTCGACTTGTAGTAGTCGCCGGACGCGACGTCGCCCAGATTCTCGTCGCGGAACGCATCGTAGAAGCCCGTTTCGAACACCCGGTCGAACTCTCGTGCGTCGGGGAAGTTCCAGCGCCCGGCGAAGCGTCCATGCGTCGTCACCAGCAGCACGCCGCCGGGCCGAATGACGCGCCGCAGCTCCTCCAGCCAGAGGGACTGGTACTCGCGCGTCAAGTGAGTGAACACCGAAAGCGCGATGACGAGATCGAACTTCCTGTCCGCGTGGGGAAGAGGCGGACCGAGCCCGCACGGAGCGAACTCGCCGTCGAGGTTCCGTCCCGCCCAAGCGACCGCTTCGCGATCGATGTCGTTCCCGTACACCCGCGCTTGAGGGAATCGATCGATCAGGTGACGCGTCACCCGACCCGAGCCGCATCCCCAGTCGAGGAGGCTCCCCACCGTCGACAGGTCGATGTGGCGCGCCAGATACCGGCGGAAGTCGTTGCAGTCCTTGATTCCGTTCGCGAGCCAGAACTGGCGGTCGGGATTGCCGGTGGCCCGCCGCATGACGTCGGACGGAGGAAAGACGGGGCGGCTGGGCGGACGGTGGAAGTCGAACGTCATTCCGGCCACGTTGCGCCCACCGCGCCGACCGATGATGACGGTCTCGAGGGTGCTGCGAGGCCCCAGATCCCTTGGGATGCAGCCTTCGACGTGAAAGCCGCCCCGCTCCGCGCCCGGAATCGACGGAAACAGCTCGGCGAGCACGGGCTTCTCGATCGTCTGCACCGGAAAGGTATCGCCATGCTGCGTGACGATCACGAAGTCGTCGAATGCGCCGTCGTGCAGCAGCATCCAGCCGCCGAGGGTCGCGCGGTCGTCCTGCTCCAAGACGTAGTCGAGGTAGCCGTATGCCGGCCGAATGTGGACCCTGTCGCTCAGACTGGGGCTTCGCACCTCCCACCACGGCATGGTGAGAGTCGAAGCGGAGTCCGGCGCCGGTGCGATTGAAGTCATCACGGTGTGCTCCTCCAAAAGTCGACGCCGGGCGAGCGCGTGGAATCCGGGCTTGGACCGTCGTCGAATGCGAGTTCGCGGAGCAGGTCCGCGGTTCGCGCTGGCAGTACTCGTGCCGTGGCCAAAGGTATCCCGATGTCACGCGGAGCAGGCCGGGTCCGATTCGGATTGACGGTCGCCTAACGTTCCGAGCGTCGGGGACTCACGGAACCTTTATGAAAAGCCGTGTGTTGGGACGTGGGGCTCCGTTTCGGTCGGAGGTTCGGGGCGATGCCCGGGTGTCGATGCCACTCCCCGATGGACGAGATCAGGCAGCCGGCGGCCTCCCGCCGGCCGGGCCCTTCGGCATCGGCGAGCAGTTCCTTTCGGCGTGCCCTCGGTCCGTCGCTCGCCGGCTTGTCCGTGCACGCGCCGGCGCGGGAGCTGGCCCCGGTTGTACTGGACGAGACAGATCGCGGTGAGCAGGAGCGGGTTGCGCGTCATCGAGAAGACGCGGCGCGCCCGGAAGTCCTTGTCGCGGAGACGCTCGAGCAGAGCCGCCGACTTCTTCTGCGCGTCGGCTCTCGCGCGAGTCGCATCGGCCGCGCCGTCGCACTCGACCAGCTCGAACCAGCGCGCGATGAACTCGCGCGCCTGGTCGGCATCCAGCGGCCGCAGGTGCATCTCCAGGAAGTCGGCGTCGAGGCGCGCGTCGCCCTTGCAGCCCGCATACCGGCACGTGACGACGAAGCAATCGTCCTTCCGCTTGCGCAGCTCGCGCTCGATCCACCGCTTGATCTCGCCACGGCGCGCGGCCGGGACCTCGTCGAGCCCGTCGAGCCAACGGTGGTGTGCCGTGAGCACCGCGCTTCTGCGGTGATCGCGGGTCCGGTAGAATCCGAAGCGGCCCTTCCGAACGGCTCGACGTGTACGTCCACGACATGGTGACCGGCTCGACCACACGAGCGAGCGTCTCGACGAACGGAGCGGAGGGAACGCTCCTCGCCGAGAACACCTCGGTCTCCGGCGACGGACGCTACGTGTCCTTCTCGAGCGCGGCCAAACAGCTCGTGCCCGGAGACTACAACTCCGTAACGGACGTGTTCCTACGCGACCGCGTCGTCCCACCGGCTCCGGGATCGTGGGCGCCGCTCACCGGCGGCTCGTATGGGCACGCGGGGAAGCCGCACGTCCAGGCGATCGGTTCGATCCTGCCCGGCCAACCAAGCACGCTGACCTTGTCAGGCGCACCTCCCGGCGCGCCGGTCATGCTCGTCCTCTCGGCGAGCTCGCTGCTCGTCCCCATCCTCGGCGGCGTGCTGTGGCCCGCCGCGCCCGTGACGGCGATCCCGTTGGTCGCGGATGCGTCCGGCCAGATCGCCTTGACCGCCGCGTGGCCGCCGAGCGCCCCGTCGACCTCGTTGTTCGCACAGTACGCGATCAGCGACCCCGGTTCGCTGATGGCCGACATCACGCTTTCGAACGCGGTCTGGGGCATCTCGAACTGACGAGACGCGGCGAGCGACCGACCACGCGACCTCCACCCGCTTTTGATCCCGCGGGGACGACTCGGCGGGTTGTTGAAAGGGCGGTGAAGAGAGAGCACTCGAGTCGGACGCTCTGATCATCGAAGACGACGAGATATCGCGCCTCGGGCTCGAAGCTGTCGGTTCCGGAAAGTCTGGCAGGTTCACGGAGGCGGCGTGAGGCCGCCAGCGCAGACTTTCACGTGACGCCTCTGGCTCGGGGCGAGCGTCGTCGTGGTAGTCCTTTCGAGGATGTACGACGGCATGAAGCCAATCGAGATTCAGAGGCTGCGAGCGGCGGGAGTGACCGTTGCAGATACGGCGGCGGCGACGGACTTCCGCTCGCGTACGGTGGAGCGCGTGAGCGCCGAAGACCCCATCAACGACCCGAGGAAGCACGATGAAGAGGTGAAGGGCCGGATGGGTCGGCAGAGCAAGATCTCGGCGTACCGCGGACTCGTTCGCGATCGCCGCAGCGGTGTTGCGGAGGCGTAGCTCCTCGGCTGGACCGAGCGCACGCCGAGTTTCGGCAAGCGCACGCTCACCGAAAGGACACGGAGCGTCTACACTTCGCGCGCGCGCCTCGTCGGCCTCCGTTCGGGGGCGCCGGCGCGCGAGGAGACGGCGATGGCGGAGGGCGACTTCGTCGACGTGGGCGCCGCGGACGAGCTCTCCGCGCGCCCGCTCCAGACCGTGATGGTGGGACGGACGCGGATCGCACTCGTCCACCGGGGCGGCCCGTTCAGCGCGATCTCGGGGGTCGAGGACATGGAAAGCAACGTCCGTGTCGTCCAGCGCTCCGAGGCGTTGCGCGCGGGAGCCCGCGGGCTCGTCGAGCGCTCGGTCGACATGGCGCGGCTGATGGTCGAGGGGAGCGTCCAATGCAAGATCGTCCGGGGCGGCCGCAAGGCGCACCGCCTCGAGGCGGACGAGGGCGAGGGCGCGCGATCCGCACGCGACGCGCCGTGACGGACCCGACTCCCACCGCCCCGCCGCCGGCCCAACGGGAGGACGTTCGCTTCGCGCTGAAGCTGGCGCGGGCGCTGCATGTCTACGGGACGCCGGCGACCCGGCTCGAGGCGGTGATGGAGGTGCTCTCGCAGCAGATGGGCCTCCGGGCGCAATGCATGGCGATGCCGACCGCGCTGCTCATCGGGTTCGACCTGCCGGGCGAGGACGGCTACGCCCACCTCTACCGGCTGCACCGCAACGAGCAGGACTTCGACAAACTGGCCCGGCTCGACGCGCTCTGGAACGACGTGGTCGCGGGCCGGCTGGACCCGCGCGACGGGATCCGGACGATCGACGAGATCGACGAGCAACCGCCGCTCTACGGCCCCGCGCCGCAGATGGCGTGCTTCGGCCTCGCGTCGGCCGCCGCGTCGACGTTCTTCGGCGGCAGCCCGGCCGACATGCTGCTGAGCGGGGTCGCCGGTCTGCTCCTCGGCCTCTTCCTCGTTCTGGCCGGGCCGCGACGCGAGCTGATCGGACTCCACGAGGTGCTCGGCGCCGCCCTCGTCGCGGCGGCCGCCGCGCTCGGCGCGCACGTCGCCGGCGGGGCCGATGCCGACGTCGCGACGCTCTCCGGCATGATCGTCCTCCTGCCCGGTTTCTCGCTGACGATCGCCGTGTCGGAGCTCGCGCAGCGCAACCTCGTCAGCGGGACGGCGCGGCTCGCGTGGTCGGCGCTCGTCCTGATGATGCTCGCCTTCGGCGTCCTCGCCGGACGGACCGCGGTCGAGCGGGTGCTCGGGCCGACGCCGGTGGTCGAGCCCGCGACGCCGTGGCCGGCGTGGGTCGCGGCCGCGGCGATCGTCGTCGCGGGCGTCGCGCTCGGTGTCCTGTTCCAGGCGCAGCGCCGCGATCTCCCGTGGGTGACGCTGGCCGTGATCGTCCCGTACGTCGGCATGCGCGCGGGCATCGCGGAGCTCGGCCGCGAGCTCGGCGTCTTCATCGGAGCGTTGATCGTGGGCGCCGGATCGAACCTGTACGCGCGCGCCCTCGATCGGCCGGCCACGATCACGCGGCTGCCCGGGCTCCTGATCCTGGTTCCCGGCTCGCTCGGCTTCCTCTCGATCTCGGAGCTGATGCGCGGCGACCCGCTCACCGGGCTCGAGCAGGGGTTCCAGGCGTTCGTCGTCGCGCTCGCGCTCGTGACGGGCCTTCTGGTGTCGAACGCGATCGTGCCGCCGCGCAAGGCGCTCTGACCTGGCCAGGGAGCGGCCGATCCGATCGAGCTCCGTTCAGGACCCGTGGCCGAGCGCGCGCAGCGTCTCGCGCAACCGGCTCGCGAGCACGAACTCGAACGGCACGCAGGGGGGCTCGTCCGGCGTCCCGTGTCCTCGCTCCGGCATCACGTACTCGGCGGCCGCTCGGCGATCCTCCTCCGACGCGTCGACGCCGACGAATGACGCAAGCGCGTCGACGACGTGCCGCGAGTACTGGAGCGTCCGTTCGTAGCTGATCAGCAGCAGGGGATGGCGCCGAGCGTGGATCAGCTCGAGGAACGCCATCATCTGCTGCTGCTGCTCGCACTTCTTGCGCAGCGCCTGGAACTCGTCGTCGAACTGCCTCCGGAACACCTCGCTCTGCGCGCTCGCCAGGACGTCCCGCACGATGCACACGACGAACGGCTCGCGGACGTCGCCGATCCACTCCGCCGCGGTCAGGAAGATCCCCGGATACTTGAAGCCCCACACGTCATGGACGGCGTTGCGCTCGCGGATCCGGGCGCGGACGACGTTCGCCGGCGCGTCCTTGAACTCGGCGTCCTCGTTGTTGCCGCCCTCGATCCGATCCCCCATGAACAGGCCAAGCATGCGCAGGATGCCGGCCACCATCGACGTGCCGCCGCGGAAGTGACCCGTGACGAGGATCGTCCGCTGGTCGGGAAGCCGAGACGGAACGTTGTAGGCGACGGTCGGTTTGGTCATGGTTCATCCCTTTCCTCGCGACCCGTCCGCGTCGCACTTCCAGAACTTCCGCGGAGCCTCGAGCTCGCGCACGTCGTCGCGGTGACCGCCGACGGTGAGCCGCGGCGGGGGCACCGACCTCATGAACGCGGCCTTGTCGCGGTACTTGGGGCCCTTCACGACGGTCCCGATGGCGCCGAGCTCGGTCACGATGTTGAACCAGTGCTGGATCGCGAAGGCGAGGGGGAAGCCGGCCAGGCGCCGCTCGATCCCCGGGGAGCACGTAGTGGAACCGATCGACCCTCAGGACGCCGTCCACGCGTTCGAACCACCAATCCGGGTGGGTCATGCTGACGTGCTCCCAGAGGGTCTCGCTCCAAATGCGACAGGTGCGTCGGCAGGAGCGCATGGTTGCACCGGATGAACGGCGTCCAGACCTGGAACGGCGCACCGGCGCGGGCCACCCGTACCAGCTCGTTCACCGCGTTCCTCGGGTGGGCCATGTGCTCGAAGAAGTGGCTCGAGTAGATCTCGCCGACCGTGTCGTCATCGAACGGCAGGCGTCCGTGCTCGACGTCGACGACGTGATCGACCCCCGCGAACGGCGCGACGTCGAGGCCGACGAACCCGCTCCGCTTCTTGCCTCCGCAACCGAGGTCGATGCGCAGCGCCGGCTCGGGCGGCGCTGCGCAGGCGGGGGTCATCGCGTTGGACATCTCGAGGACTCCGATCAACGAGGCAACGAGGGCAGCGAAGCGCCGAACGGACGTGTCTTCGAACCGACCCGGGCACGAACTTGAGGATTCCGTTCGAGGATCTTCGTGTCGATCTTCGGTCGGACGTCGAGAGCCTCATCGGGCGGACCAGAATCCGCGGTGGCTATCGCTCGCCGCAACCCGGAGAATCGCCGCATGGCGGATGACGCGACGCGGCGACCGAGGATCACCAGCTCCTGGCGCGAGGCCACGGCGCTCGTCGCCGAGCATCGGTCGCGGCTGGCGCTGGGTCTGATCCTCATGCTCGTGAGCCGCGTCGCTGGGCTGGTGCTCCCGGCGACGTCGAAGGTCCTGATCGACGACGTCATCGGACGCCACAGGGTCGACCTTCTCTGGCCGATCGCGGTCGCGGGCGGGCTCGCCACCCTGCTGCAGGCGGGGACCGGCTTCGCACTCAGCCAGGTCCTCGGCGTCGCCGCCCAGCGCGCGATCAACGACATGCGCAAGGCGGTGCAGTCGCACGTCGCGCGGCTGCCGGTGCGCTACTTCGACTCGACGCAGACGGGGGTGTTGATCTCGCGCATCATGACCGACGCCGAGGGGCTCCGAAACCTGGTCGGGAACGGGATCGTGCAGCTCGCCGGCGGCGTGGTCTCGGCCGTGCTCGGGTTGGGCGTCCTCTTCTACCTCAACTCGAGGCTGACCCTCGTCATCCTGCTCGTGCTCGCGGTCTTCGGGCTCGCGATGGCGAAGGCGTTCAAGGTCCTGCGGCCGCTCTTCCGTGAACGCGGGCGGATCAACGCCGAGATCACCGGGCGCCTGAACCAGATGCTCGGCGGCGTGCGCGTGGTCAAGGCGTACGTCGCGGAGCCGCAGGAAGAGCGCGTGTTCGGCGGCAACGTGGACCGCTTGTTCGACAACATCCGCCGCTCGATCACCGGCGTGTCGGCGACGACCGCGGTCTCGACCGCGATCGTCGGGGCGATCGGCGTGATGCTGACGGTCGTCGGTGGGAAGGCGATCCTCGCCGGGGAAATGACGCTCGGCGACTTCGTCATGTACCTCGTCTTCATCGGGCTCGTCGTCGGTCCCGTGGTGCAGATCGCGTCGATCGGCACCCAGGTCAGCGAAGCGTTCGCCGGCCTCGACCGGATCCGCGAGGTCCTCCAGGTCGCGGCCGAGGACGAGGGCGACGCCGACCGCGAACCATGCCCCGACCTGACGGGGGACATCGAGTTCGATGCGGTCTGGTTCGAGTACGACGCGGGAAAGCCGGTCCTCCGCGACGTCACGTTCCGCGCGCCGGCCGGCTCGACCACCGCGCTCGTCGGGTCGAGCGGCTCGGGCAAGAGCACGCTGGTGAGCCTGGTGATGGCGTTCAACCGACCGAGCGGCGGACGGATCACCGTCGACGGCCGCGACCTCGACCGCCTGCGCCTGCGCGACTACCGCGCGCACCTCGGCGTCGTCCTGCAGGAGAGCTTCCTCTTCGACGGCACGATCGCCGACAACATCGGTTTCTCGCGGGAGGACGCGACGCGCGCGGAAATCGAGGACGCGGGCCGCGCCGCGCACTGCGACGTGTTCGTGAGCGAGTTCGAGAAGGGCTACGACACGGTCGTCGGCGAGCGCGGCATCAAACTATCGGGCGGCCAGCGCCAGCGCGTCGCGATCGCACGCGCTCTCCTCGCCCGCCCGCGGATCCTGATCCTCGACGAGGCGACGTCGAGCCTCGACAGCGAGAGCGAGGCGATGATCCAGGACGGCTTGAAGACGCTGCGCCGGCACCGCACGACGTTCGTCATTGCGCACCGGCTCTCCACGATCCGCTCCGCCGACCAGATCCTCGTGATCGAGGGGGGCCGCATCGTCGAGCGCGGCACGCACCCCGAGCTGCTCGCGCAGGACGGACGCTACAAGGAGCTTCACGACCGCCAATACCGGTTCGAGACCGAGCGGTTCGTGAACCCGGGCGAGGAGCTGGCGCCTTCCGCATAGCGGGCGCGACTCCCCCCCGCCCCAAAAAGGTCTCGCCCGTGGCGCAAGAGACGCGGCGCCGGCGCTCGCGGTCCGTGACATCGGCTCGTCCCGGCGCGCCGCCGCGTCAGAATGAGCCCGGCTTGCGCGTTCGCGCCCTCAGGATAGGATCCGCCTCCAACTCCTCCATCTCGACGAGAGCTCCTCGAGGGTGCGGCTCTCGACGCCTCGAGAACTTCGATGACCATCCATCACACGCTCGACGCCATCCCGCTCTGGATTCTCCGCGTCTTGACGACGCTGTTGTTCCTCGTGGCACTCGAGTTGGGGTTCCGCCTGGGGCGATACCGGCGGCGAATGCCGGAGACGGAGGACGAAGGCCCTAGCGGCTCCGTCGTCGGTGGCGCGCTCGGCCTGCTCGGGTTCATGCTGGCGTTCACCTTCTCGATGGCGGGAGACCGCTTCGCGACCCGGAAGCAGTTGGTGCTGGCCGAGGCCAACGCCATAGGCACCGCGTTCCTGCGGGCCCGGTTGCTCCCGGAGCCGGCGTCGGTCGAGATCCAGGATCTGCTGCGGGAGTACGTGAACGTGCGACTTCTCGGTGCGGAGCAGCCCGGCGACACGCAGCGGATGAGTAACGAGGAGGCGATTCGAGACGCGATCATCGCGTCGGAGAAGCTGCAAAGGGACCTTTGGTCACGAACCGAGGCCCTGGCCCAAACCGACGCCCGCTCGATCGCCATCGGTCTCTTCGTCGAGTCGCTGAACGAGGTCATCGACTTGCACAGCGTCAGGGTCACCACCGGGATCCGATTCAGGATTCCGATGATCATCTGGATCACGCTCTGTCTCCTCGCGTTCCTCTCGATGGTCGTCATGGGATTCCACGGCGGCCTCGCCAGCCCGCGCCGATCGGTCGGAACCTTGTTTCTCACCCTCGCGTTCGTGCTGGTCCTGTCGCTGATCATCGACCTCGACCGCGGCCAGGAGGGCTTCCTCCAGGTCGGCCAGGATCCGCTCTTCGACGTCCGGAACAGCATGGAATCCGTCCCGCGCTGACGACTTCTGGCACGAATGGACGAAGCGCGCTCGTGATCCGAATGCGTCGTGAACACGAGCGCGTCGTTCGGCAGTCCCACAAGACCGACCGCGACGACTCGATCGACGCGTCCTACGTCCTGTCCGAGAAGTCGTCGTCGCGTCCCTCCAACTTCGTTCGGTCGAGTTCTTGCTCGAGGGCACGGTGATCCAACCCCGTGGCTCAGAAGCCGAACGTGATCTCGAGCCCGTTGCTCGTCGCGTAGCCCGACGACGCGGCCGGGTCGACGACGACGAGCGGCTGGAAGAGCGAGCTCCCCGAAAGGGACGCGACGAACGGGCCGAGGTTCACGGCGAAGCCGCCGACGCACGGAGCGCCGGGCGGGCCGGGAATCACGAACGACACCTGCGTGAGCGGAGGCTGGACGAAGAATGAGCCGCCCGGGATCACGTTCGGCAGGTCGGCCTCGGCGAACCCGACGAAGAGCAGCGCCGGCGCCGCGGCGCGCGCGCGGCGCACGCGGAACGACGCCGTCGACGAGTTCGGCCGCACCGGACCCGACGCACCGATGAGGGGAGCGAGGCCGCCCGCGCCGGCGATCCCCTCGCCGTACTGGCGGACGCGGCCGAAGCTCGGCCCCTCGAACGCGCGCCCTCGAACCACGCGCGAGTCGAACACGTCGTCGTCGCCGTCCTCGTCGATGTCGCCGAACACGCCGATCCCGAGGACGATCCAGTGGCGCGGCGGCTCGTATTGCAGCGCGGTCACGCGGCGTTGGACCTGGATCCAGGTCGCGCCGCCGACCGTGGCGTCGCGGCGCTCGCAGACGACGTCGGTCCGGCCGTCGCCGTCGACGTCCGAGGCGTACACGCTCCCGGAGAACGCGTGCGGCGCGAGCCGTGGCGCCGACGCGACGAACGCGCCTGCCTGGTTCTCGACGACGTGCGCCGCGATGGTGCCCGTGCCGCCGGCTCCGACCACGTCGGCGTCGCCGTCGTCGTCGAGGTCGGCGAAGCGCGCGGTGCCGAACGCGTCGGAGGCCGCCCCCGCGACGAAGTCCAGGGGAGAGAACGAGAGCGATCCCTGGTTCCGCTGCAGCGTGAGCACGGCGCCGCCCGGGTCGTCGCGACGCGTCAGCAGGTCGACGTCGCCGTCCGCGTCGACGTCGGATGCCGCGAGCACGTCGTCGCCGGCGGCGAGCGGAAGCACCGTCCACGACGCGCCCTGACCGTCGTTGCGCCAGATCCCCTGGAACGGCACGTCGAGGTCGCAGTCGAGGTCGACTCCGCTCACCGAGCCTTCGAGCGCCCCGTCTCCACCTCCGGGTACGAGCGGACCGCCGTGAACCGGTTCTGGCCCGAAGCCGTCGCGACCGGGATCGCCAGAGCGAGCATGAACGACAGACGCATCCGAGCTTTCCTCCGAGAGGGACCGCGTGCTCGTTGCACCTAACGGCAACGCGCCTTCGCGGGGGCCGCGTCCCGTTCGCCCTCGCCAAAGGAATCCGCATCGGTCCGCCGAGGCGCCCGTACGTTCGGGCGTCTCGGCGGGGCTGCGCGATCGAAGACGGCGATCGCCAGGAACTTATTGTTGCGCGGACCCTTGCGTCGCCATCCGTCCCTACGGCGCGCCGAACACCCGCACCAGGCCGTTCGTCATCGCGAGCTGGTAGTAGCCGCCCGCCGCCACGTCCGGGATCAACGCCTGGTGATAGAGCGGGAAGCCGCACAGCAGCGGGTCGTTCGGGATCACTCCGCCGATCGTCAACGTGCCGTTCGCCGGAATCGGGACACCGACGCTGAGCACGAAGTTCGGCGAGGCGAGCAGCACGCCCCCGTCGAACGGCAGCGAGACCTGCTGCACGCCGAGGACGAGCGTCGGGACCGCGCCGGGCCGCGCGTTCTGGATCGCGATCGATGTCGGTTGACCGAGGATCGGAAGGTCGAGCGCCTTCAGCACGGGAACGCCGAGCTGACCCGCCTTGCCGGTGCCGTACGCCAGATTCGACGCCTGCGTGCCGCACGGGATGTCGATGTCGACCACGCGCTCGACGAGGTTGCCGAAGTCGTCCTGCACGGTCACGTAGAGTGGGCCCGGGCTGGCCGCCGCGAACTGGATCTGCACCTTGCCGTTCGCGTCGGCGTAGGCGTTGACGAACGCCTCGTCCTGACCGTACAGGCCTGGCTTCCAGAGGGAGACCAGCATTCCCTGCGCGGACCCGTTCGGGCTCTTCAACTCCACGGTCAACGTGTTCGAGCACCCGACGCACGTCACGAGCTTCGACGGGAGCGTCACGATGACGGCGGCCGGCTGCTTCGTACGGATCTTCATCGACGGATCGCCGAGGAGGTTGTAGGCCCAGGCGTTGTTCGTCTGCGGGTACTTCTGGACCATCAACGCCTCGCCGAAGAAGATCGTGTGGGCGTGCGTCGTCTCGCCGAAGTGGTACAGCGCCTGGAACAACCGGCGATCCAGCTCGTGGTTCGCCGTCGTTCCGGTGGTCTTCGTCGCCGCGTATGACGCGACCGCGCCGATCCCTTCCTCCTCCAGCCAGGTCTCGCCGATGCAGTCGACCGAACCGCCGTTGTTCGTCGCGATGTTGTGGTTCGTGCAGGCGATCGACCACACGACGGGGTGGACCGCGTTGCTCAACGCGAGGATCTCGTTCTTGTGGAAGTTCTGTCCCGACGTGTTCCACCCCGACCACGCGTTCGTCGAACCGTGCCCGCGATAGCAGACTAGACCGACACCCGCGTCGATGTCGGCGCGAACCTGCGCGTTCGTCGCCCCCTGCGCGCCGTAGCGCGTCAGGAACGTCGGGGGGTAGTTGTAGGTTGCGGTCCGCACGACTTCATGCGCGCCCTGATACTTGCCCGGCGCTCCCTGCTCGTGCGCGACCAGCAGCGCGCGCTCGTAGTGACCGCCGCCGACCGGCGTCGTCTGGTACGCGACGATCTTCGCGACCTGCTTCGCGAGGTCGCTCGCGTCGTCGAACGAGAGCCGCCCGACGAACACTTCTTCGCTGGCGTCGAGATCCAGCGGCGATCCGTACGCGTCGTCCGTCGGGACGCCGTTCGCCAGCACGGCGAGGGGGATGCGGTTCGTGTCGCCGACCAACAGGCAGTACTCCTCCATTCCGGGCTTTCCCTCGAGATACCACGTGCCGATCTTCGCGAGGATCTGCAGCCAGTTCTCGCCCCCGGCCAGGGGCGCGATCGAGACCTGGAAGCCCTGCTTCTTCTTCAGCAGGATGAACGGGAGCAGCTCGTCCTCGAACTCCGGCGCCGTCACGAGGAGGTAGCGCGAGTGGTACTGGACGTTGTCGATGATCCACCACGGCAGCAGCACGCTCGCATTGAGGTGGAGCTGGCTCGCGATCTTCCCCAGGTTCTTCGTCAACGCCGGCGTCTTCGCCGGGACGCCCAGGTGCTCGAACTCGTACGTGACGTGCGTCCCCACGCCGAGCTCCTTGGTGGTCGGGTTCCAATCGACCGGGTAGCACTCGCAGTCGCCGCCGGCCACGGCGTCGAACAGGCTCGTGACCGGCACGCTGGCGAGCGCGTCCTGCGACGGAAACTCCTGCGCCTGCGAGTAGATCGCGTCGTTCTTCACGAACTTGTCGTCGTAGCCCTTCGTGTCGCCTTCGCCGGGGTCCGCGGTCGGATCGAACGCTTCATCCGAACCGAGCTCAGGTTGCGGGTAGACGAGGAGGCCCGGCAGCTTCACGCTGCTCGTCACGATGACTTTCTTGAGATCGACGCTCTTCGCGTCGGTCGCGACGCCGAGCCGCACGCGCGCCACCGGCAGCTCGGGGGCGCCCGCCTTCCCCACGAAGTCGAGCCCCGGAAACGCAAGCCGTTGGTACGTAGCGCCGTCCGGCCCGACCACGTCCTCGCGCCAGAACCCGAAGATCCGCACGTCGAAGACGGACCGCTGCTCGTCCGACGTGTCCGCGTTGAACGTGATCTGGGCGGAGGCGCCGTCCGGTACGCCGGACACGAGCGGGATCCACTTCGGTTGAGCGAACGACGGCGCGCACAGGATGGACGCACCAAGGGACAAGAGCAGGGACTTCATCACGGTTCTCCGGTCGGTAAGGAACAGGCCAACCGAAGGCGGATCCGGGTGCGAACCGCGGCGTCACCAGAAAAACACCGCCGCGCGGGCCGCGCCGGGGCGTCACGTCGCGCCGCGCCGTGCGCTACGGCCACCAGAGGATCGTCACGCGGCCCTCGGCGTCGGCGCCGCGCGTCGATACGGAGCTCCGATCACCGTGAGCGGGCGTACGCTCGTGCGAAGCCGTCGTAGACGTTCTCCGAGAGAGACATCGTCTGACCGTCTTCGGAGACGGTGATGACCTCGGGTGCCGTATTCTCGCGATCAAGGACCCACTGGTTCTCGTTCGAGAAGATCGTCGGACCGCGACCCACCGCGAACTCGGTCGTACCGACGAGGGTGCCGTCGTCCTCGTAGTGGTCCATCGTGTTGTCCGATTGGATCACGATCGAACCCGTAGGCTCATCGCCCCGGCCCGCCCCGGTGATTCCTCCGCTCGAACCGAGGTAGTACCACCGCCCGAGGTAGACTTCCGGCAGCGACGTCGGCGACGCGTCGGCGCAGGCCGAGAGCGCCACGAGCGCAATGCCGCCCGCCACCGCCAAGACCCCGCCCATGGTGGAGAACCACCGCCGGGCCCGCCCGGGAATCACTTCCCGTTTCGAGCGGCCCTCTCCGCCCCTGGCTGCGTTGCTCCTCCTTGACTCATCTCGATGACGTGGTCGTCGCGGCCCGATTCGAGGGCGGAAACTGGAATCCATGACCGACTCTCCACACGCAACCGCGACATCCTGCCAATCCTCTTCTCCCGACGCGACCGGCGACTCCGGGAAGCAAAGGAGATCCAAGTCCCGTTCGCCCGCCGCTCGAGCGTCGTTTCCCGACGACCGGGGCGGCGTCGGGTCGTCCCCTTTCGACCCGAATCGATGTGGAGGAAACGGTGATGAGATCTCTGAGGATGCGGATTCGTGCGGCGAGCGCGCTGATCGCCCTGGCCGGCGTCGCGCCGGCGTCGGCGAAGAAGCTGGATGTCCCGGATGGCTTCCCGACCGTCCAGGCCGCCGTCGACGCGGCGTCTCCGGGCGACGTGATCGAGGTCGGCAAGGGCGTCTACGCCGAGACCGTCGTCGTGAACACGCCCAACCTGACGCTTCGAGGGTTCGGAGCGATCATCGACGCCGGCTACCTGGGCGACTGCGTCCGCGTGACCGCGAGCGGCGCGTCGGTCGAGGGCTTCGAGCTTCGGAACGGCGTCACCGGGCTGTTCGTCGCCGGCGACGACGCGGTGATCGTGGACAACGAGATCCGAGGCGCCGGCTCGCGGGGAATCGACGTCGAGGGAGACGACGCGCTCATCGAGAGGAACGAGTTTCGCGGTTGCGACGGCGGCTGCATCTTCTACGAGTCCGATTCGGACACGAGCGTCACCCGGATCGAGAGGAACGAGACGGACGGGAACGACGGATCGTTCATCGACGCGAGGGGCGGACGCCTGGTGATCGCGCGGAACAAGGCCCGCAACGTCGAGGAGGGGATCGAACTCGAACCGAGCCACCCGACGCTCGTGTCGAAGGTGTTCCAGAACGAGCTCGAGCACGTGGATGGCGATGGGATCGATGTGACGAGCGATGGCGCCGGCGTCGTGATCGAGAAGAACGAGCTGAAGCTCATGGCGAGTTCGGGGATCGTCGTCTTCGGGGACCACGTCTCCGTTCGGAAGAACTCGACCGAGCGGTGCGTCGATCGAGGGATCGAGGCCTTCGGAGCGTCGCTCGAGGTCGTCGAGAACAAGATCCGGCGCGTGGGCCAGGAGGGGATCGAGTGCGTCTCGGCTTCCGGACCAACCGTGATCCTGGACAACGAGGTGACCGGCGCTGGCCAGGACGGGATCCTCGCGTCGGGCGCCGGTCTGACGATCGCCGGGAACGAGGTGCGCAAGTGCTTCGGCGACGGCATCGACCTGCAGGTCGGTGAGAACGCGGTGATCGAGGACAACCTCTGCGAACGGAACGCCCACGAAGGGATCGACAACTCGGGACTCGCGACCCGCATCGAGAGCAACATCTGTCGCAAGAACGGGCTCGACATCGCGGGCACGGGCAACTCCGGCGCGGGCACGGTCGCCGCGTTCGCCGGCAACGAGTTCGGGACGGGCGGCGCGAACGTGCCGCAGCGACACGACTACGGCGACGAAGTCCCCTGACGTTTTTTCGACAGCTCAACGAACCCATTTTCCGAACCGACCCAGGAGTCAGAATGATGTCCTCGCTCGACCAGCGCAAACGCCTCCTCGCGACCTCGCTGTCCCTCCTCTGCTCCGCGATCGCCGGCGCGAAGGAGCTCGACGTGCCGTCGAAGTTCCCGTCGATCCAAGCCGCGTTGAACGCGGCCTCGCCCGGCGACGTCGTACGCGTCGACGACGGCCTCTACGTCGAGCGCGTCGTCGTCACCGTCCCCGGCGTCACGCTCGAGGGCGACGACGCCGTGATCGACGCGGAGTACCTGGGCCACTGCATCGCGGTGCTCGCCGACGACGTCGGGATCCACGGGTTCCGGCTGATCAACGGGACCAACGGGCTGTTCGTCGACGCCGCGCGCGCGTTGGTGGAGAAGAACGAGATCCGGAGCGCGAACGGCGACGGGATCCGGCTGCTCGGCGACGACCACGTGGTGCGAGACAACCACGTCGTCGCCGTCAGGGGCCACGGGATCCGCTGCTTCACGACCAACGACACCTCGGTGACGAAGATCTCGATGAACGTGGTCGAGCTCGCGCAGGGCGCGGGGATCCGCGCGGAAGGAGGCCGTCTCGTGATCCAGCAGAACGAGATCGACGCGACCCGGGACGGGATCGAGGCCAACCCGACGCACACGCTCCTCGCCTCCAAGATCGCGGGAAACGACGTCGAGCACACGAGCAACGCGGCGATCGACGTCGAGTCCGGAGGCGCGGGTGTCGTCATCAGGGAGAACGACGTCCGCTACGCAGGCGACGACGGCATCTTCGTCTTGGGGGACCGGGCCCTGGTGCGAAACAACGACGTCCGCGACTGCGAGGACGACGGCGTCTTCGTCGACGGGAACGACGTGGCGATCCTCTTCAACGACGTCGAGCGTTGCGCCGAGGAGGGGATCGAGTACCAGGGCTCGCCGGGCGCGGGCGAGATCATCGGGAACGACGTCGAGCGTTGCCTGCTCGACGGGATCCACGTGAACGCGAGCTCGTCGCTCGTCCAGGACAACGAGGTCCAGAAGTGCGGCGGCGACGGCATCGACGTCGTCGCCGGCCTGGACAACCGGATCCTGGGGAACGAGATCGAGAGGAACGACCACGAGGGGATCGACAACTCGGGCGGGTCGACGCGAATCGAGGAGAACGAGGTGGAGAAGAACGGGCAACCGAACGGGGTCGACGTCGCGGGCACCGGCAATGGCGGGGCCGGAACCGTCGCTTCGTTCGTCGGCAACGAGTTCGGCTCGGGCGGCGCAGCGACGCCGCAGCGCCTCGACCATCCGCTCGAGGACGATTGAGACACCCGCGGCCGGCGACTCGAGGGAGCCGCCGGCCGCGGGCTTTCGCCGACTGCGCGGCTCTCAGAGGATGACGAGCTCCAGCCCGTTCGTCGCGGTGAACCCGTCCGGCGCGCCGGCGTCGCCGACGAACGCCTGCATCGTGGCGGTCACCCCCGACGTGTTGACCGGGAGCGTGCCGGTCAGCGTGACCACGCCGTTGCCGGGTCCGACGCCGCCGAGCGGAACCGTGATCGTCGGTGCGAGAACGGAGCCGAGCAGGAGCTCGCAGCCTCCGTAGCCGAACGGCACCTGGGCCTTCGTCAGCCCGAAGAGGAAGAGGCACGGCGCGCCTCCGACGCCGTCGGCGACGTTGATCGTGATCGACTGCCCCGCCGTCGGGTTGCTCGGCGTCGACAGCACCGGCACGAAGCCGCCGCTGCCCGGGCAGCCCGCGCCGTAGCTCGCGACGTCGATGTCGACCTGCCAGTTATCGAACAGGACCGCGCCGCGGTGACCGATGCCGAAGTTCGTTCCGTCGATGGGGAACGCGAAGCTCGTGATGCCGGAGGCGGAGTAGCTCTCCGTCAGGCCGCTCGCGTCGTTTTGGATGTCGCAGACGACCGTGTCGCCGCCGTTGGCGAAGTGCACGGTCATCCGTCCGGACGCGGTCGGCGCCGCGAGATCGAAGAAGATCGGGGCGCCGGCGCCCCACGAGCCGGCGTTGAACGCCTGCTCGAAGAAGAGGCGGTCGAGGAGGCTGTCGCCGTCGTTGTCCTGGATCTTCACCGAGATGCCGCCCCACGTGTTCGGGTTCACCCCTGACAGCAGGACGATCGCCTGGCCGGTGCTGGTCACCTGGAAGTCGACGCTCTGAACGGAGTCTTGGAAGGCGCCGACGAACGACGCGTGATGCATCCATCCCAGGTTGAAGGCGCCGGACGATCCCTTGCCCATGCCGTTCTCGATCGCGGTGTTGCCGTCGATCTCGAGCCAATCCGGGCCCATGTTCGTTCCGTTCGGTCGTTCGAAGTCGTCGGAGGCGCCGATCGCGAAGGCGGCGGGGTGGGCCAAGGCCAGGGCGACCAGGGTGGCGAGGGAGCTCGGTAGGCGCATGGAATCTCCAGTCCGTGTCAGGATCTCGACCGTGTTCGTTCGGTCGGGCGGCACGCTCCGTTCGATACGGCGGCGACGCCCGCGTCGTGCTCCCTTATCCGCAGCGGGAACGGTTTCCTCGGGACCCTTTCTCGGATTTCCGGAGGTCCATGGCCGGGGATCGCTGCGCGCTCGCGAGGGACGGGCCCTCGCCGCACTCCGCCGCGCCGCGGCGCTCGGCTTCGCCATCCGGCTCGACTCACCGAGCCCTCCGTGGCGATGGTTCGACTCCGAAGGTTCGACAACTCCATCGATCGGCGGCTGTCACGGGATGAACGGTACGGTCACCGCGTTGGTCGCGGCGGGCGATCCCCCGTCGATCAGGACGGCCATCGACAGCTCGATCCCGATCAACGCGGGGGGCAGCGGCAGGCCGGCGAGCTGGGCGCCGAGCAACGCCGATCCGGTCGTGTCGAGCGTTCCCGCCGCGGCCACGAACGGCGGCAGACCGGGCATCGCGGCGTAGGCCCACGTCACCGAGTCGAAGTTGATCGGGACGTCGACGCCGATCACCGACGTCCCGGGCGACGTGCCGCTGAGCGTCGGCAGGAGCAGGTACGGATGTCCCATGCGCGCCGAGTCGGTGTGCACGGCGAGCCGTTGGTTCGCGGGCGCACCGATCGACTGCTCGAACGGGAAGGTCGTGAGCGTCGGACCGGGGAACGGAAGCACGGGGAGATCGATGAAGGACGGGGTCGCGCCGCCTTCCACGACGTCGACGCTGGAGCTCGCAAACGTCGGCACCCACTTGATCTCGGGCGGGCCGCCGGTGGGCGGACGGTGGATCGCGAGGTTCTCGAGCTGCAGCCGGATCCGATGGCCGGCCCGGAACACGTACGACTGCCGGTACGTCTGCATCGCCAGCGTGCTCGCGCCCGCCTGTCCGCGAACGGAGACGCCGCCTCGGCTCACGAAGCGCGCGTCGCCGTTCGGATCCACGTCGAACAGCACCGCGTGGATCTGATAGTCGGGATCGAGGGTATCGACGGCGATCTGGATCGTCGCCTCGCCATCCAAGTGGGTGTCCACGGCGAGCGGCGCGGTGTCGTACGCGAGGGCGGCGAGCGGGAGGATGCTCATCAACTGCGCCGCGCTCGGCAGCAGCGTCGTGTACGCGTCGATGTCGAACGCGGCGGGAACCACGTGAACCAACGGCCTCGTCGTGGCCGCCGGCGCGCTCGAATCGAGCAGCGCCCCCGACGCGTCCAGGTAGAGCCGGCTCGCGACGGTCTCGGGCGCGGGCAATGCGTCGTGGATCCGGAAGTCCCACAGTGAATCGGCGGCGAGATACTCCGCGAGGACGTCCGGCGTCACCTGAGCGAAGATCCTGGCCTCGGTGTCCACCCCGTTCATCTCGCCCTTCAGGAAGCGATCGAGCCAGCGTTCCCGCGTCTCCCCATAGAGCGCCTGATCGAGGCTGTTCTGGGGCGACGCGTGCCCGCCGGTACCAAGCTGGAGCCGCTTCGGCGTCGTGTCGGGGACGAGGTTGTACGAGGCGACCACGGCCGAGGAGCTGACGCGCTTGTCGTCGTACGAAGCGTGGGCGAAGACCGGCACCGTGGTGAGCGGGAGCAGCGGGGCCGTGGCGACGCCGGGGGCGGTCGCGGCGGCCGCGAAGCCGGCGAAGTCCTCGGCGAGGACGATCGGCACGAGCGCGGCGACGACCGCTGGTTGGTAGATCGTGCCGGTCGGTCCGAACAGCCGCTCGACCATGCGGTTCCCGAACGCGGTCGACGCGCCGCTTTGCGAGCCTCCCGTCGAGTCCTTCGCCACCACGGCCGAGACGACGGGAAACGGTTCGGTACGCCACGGGTTCGGCGGCGGCAGACGACCTGAGTGTGCGGCGGCCCACCACGAGTGGGTCCCGCCCTGCGAGTAGCCGGTCACGCCGATCCGATCGAAGTCGACGAGCGGCGCGTACAGAGCCTCGACCGCCTCCATCGCCTCGAACAGATCGATCAGTTCGCGCAGTCCGGTCACGTCGTGGGCGAGGGCATCGGGATTGCTCGCCATCGAGGGTCCTTGACCGCGGACGTCATACGCGCACGTGACGTATCCGGCGCGAGCGAGGTTCCGGGCGGTCCCCGCGACCACTCCCTTGTTGCCGCCGCCGCCGTGGATCAGCAGGACGAGCGGCCAGCCGCAGGGGCCGGGCGGATCGCTCGGATAGCGGATGTCGGTCATCACGAGGTAGCCGTCGCTGCGTGCGATCTGGACCGTGTTCTCGACGATCGCGAATCCGCCGTCGGGCACGACGGGATCGGCGCACGCCCCGCCGTCGGCCGCGGGGGCCAGGCAGAGCGACAGGGCGAGGATCGAAGTGGACGTCCGTTCGAGAGCTCCGTGCATCGGATCCTCCGGCACGAGTTGAAGTCGGGCGGGAGGCATTCGGGCACAAAGCATGCCGGCGGCGCACGACCTTCAAACAGCCGTCATCTTAGGCGTGTTGCGGAGCGGGGCCGAAGCAGATGCGAGCGGACACCGCCGCGCATCGCTGCGCCTGTACGAGAACGCGGCACTCATCCGCTGCGTTCGCCGTCGAACGCGACCTCGGCGACGTCGACGCGGCGGTCGCTTGATGGCGCGAATCCGGGATACCGTCCGTCCCATTGGAAGAACCCGCGGAGAAGAGCGATGCTCCTTGCCCGATCCCTCAGCGCGGCGTAGCCGCAACCAAACTCAGCGTCTGCCGCGATGGGTCGAGTCCGTGGTTGTACCTCGTCCTTCGCTGCAGACTCGCCGCGCAGTCGGAAGTCGGGAGTCGGAAGTCGGAAGCTCGTCCGCTGTCGGTCAAGCGTCTCTCTCCACCCGCCGTCTCAGCGCGACAAGCATCGCGAAGATCTCGGTCGCTTCTTGGAGTAATGACCCGACCGCGTCCGCGGACGCGTAGTCGAGATCGCGACTGAG
>CAZYQW010000055.1:0-7597 GCA_964649825.1 uncultured Phycisphaeraceae bacterium
AAGGCGCGTGGGTCAAGGAGCAGCAAGTGCGCATCGAGAACGGCAACATCTCGATGTTCCGCGTCAACATGCACGTGACGTTCGTGCTCGACGAGGGACGCTGAGAAGGCCGGTTTCTACAATCGCGCGCGAGCACCGCAACCGAACCGCAAGTCGGTGCTCGGCGCGCTGAGTCTCGTCGGCTGCCGAGGTGGCCGCGATGCCGTCGGGCCGCGAAGGGCAGCTGGACGGAGGAGCCGGCGCGCGCGAAGCACGACGGCGACGGGATCGTGCTCGACGTGCAGACGCACCACGCCGCGGCCGATCGCCCGTAGTGCGAGACGAGCGAGTCCAACCTCGGCGACTTCCTCGAGGGGCTGCCGTCGTCGAGTTGCGGTGCGCCGATCTGGGTCCACCGCTACGCGCGCGACGCGTACTTGCGCGAGGACTTCCTCGACAGCGACACTCAGCTCGCGGGCTCGAGCGCGCTGTGGGGGAGCTACGAGCGCGACCCGCTGCCGACCACAAGGGACTGCAGCTGCCGGGCATGGAGCCCGGCGGGGGCTCGGCTCGCTCTGGCGCGAGGTGATGAAGCGTCCCGACGAGGCCGCGTACGTGCTCGGGAAGCTGCTCGTGCACCCCCCGTCCCGAGCGCATCCTGCTTGGTACCGATGCGATCTGGTACGGCTCGCCGCAGGACCAGATCCAGGCGTTCCTAGCGTTCGAGATCGCGCCGCAGTTGCGCGAGCGCTACGGCTATCCGGAGCTCTCCCGGTCCGTAGCCCAAATCATCGGCGAGAACGCGACCACCGCACTACGCACTAGGACCCGCGGCGCGGTACTCCTCGTCCTTTGGGAGGAGCTTGCGCGGGGCGGGGCGTGCGCTTCGGGCTCCCGCTCGACTTGCATCGTGGTAGCCTGACGCTCCCGGTTCGCGGCGCCCGCGGGCCGCGCTCGGTCGATCTCGAAGGAGGGGACGATGCTCGCTCGCTCGCTCGCGCCGGTCCTGCTTACCCTCGCCGTGCTCAGTCTCGCGTCACCCGGCGCGAGGGCGATGCAGCGGGCGAGACTCGTGGAGGGATCGGTCCTGCTCGAGGTGTCCGGAGAGCGCTTCCTGGTGCAGCCGAGGATGGAGGTCGGGCCGACGCTCGATGGGATGTCGGGCAGCGTCGACGCCGGCTACCACATCGTGCGTGCGCACGGGCGTCCGGAGGAGGGGATCATCGCGCGCATGGACAGCGTTCGTTTCCCCTGGACGCCGCCGGATCCTCCCAGCTTCGAACTCGCGGAGGGGGACGAGCTCGAGTTGTGGGTCGTCGTGAGGTTGTCCGACCTCGTTGCGTCGCGCTCGACCGCCTCGCTCACTGTGCAGAAGCAGGAGGGCAGCGTTCGCCTGGCCTTCGAGCCGCGAGACGCGGTGCTGCCCGTCGGAGTCCAACTGCGTGCTGAGGCAGGTGCGCTCGTGGGGCTCGACCTTCGACTCCCGGAGCCGTTTCGTCCGGTGGCGGGCCGCGTGCGGGTGCTCGCCGACGGTGTCCCTGTGGGCGACGAGCCGATCACGTTCGACCCTCGCGATGGTGAGCTCGAGAGGCCGTTGCGGGTTCCGGAGGGGCCGCTCGAGGTGACCGTGACGTTGGACGACGCGCTCCAGCGGAGCCGGTCGTTCGTCGTGCGGTACGCGAGCCTGGCGGCTGGGTCCCTCGAGAGCCGGACGGCGATGTCGTTGCTCATGATGCAACCCCAGGTGGGGGGCGACACCGACCTGCTCGCACCGGAGATCGGTTTCCACTTGGTGGGCGGCCAACTCGTCGTCGACCACGGCATCTACAAGGTCCACGCGTCTGGTGGAGGCGTGCACCTCGCGAGCAAGATCTGGATCTGGCGGCAGGAAGAGGGCTCGCCGTTCTCCTCGGACGTCGAAGACGCTTATCTCGCCGAGAACTTGAGGCGCTCGCTCCCGTCCATCGTGTCCGAGAACATCGACGCGGCCAACGGTGCGGTCACACAGAGCAGCAACTACGAGTTCAAAGCCGTAGTCGAAGAAGTTCTCGCGGACGGACGCAAGTGCTACTGGACGTGCACGAGCTCCATGCCGACGCAGGCCGTGGTGAAGGCGCCGGAGGCGCACGACATGCCGCTGAGCGAGAGCTCCAGCCTGACCCCGCCCGTCGGCGCGTATGCGGCGACGCAGATGGACTCACTGTCGAGTTCCGACCTCGCCGGCACCCACTTCCTGTTCTCGAACGTGGATGCGAACGGCAACGTGGTGCCCGAGCTGCTCCTCGCCGCGGCACCCGGCCATCTGGTCGGGCCGCACGTGTTGAGGGTCAGCGCGGGAGGGCCGACGCACGACCGCAACGCCTCGACCATCCTGCTCGAAGAGAGCGTGACGTTCCCCGTGTCCAGGCGAATCCAGATGCCGCCGGTCGCGCCAGGCACGCAGATCAGCGCGCACGTCGAGGTGCGCCCGGAAAGCGTCACAGATCGGTGGATCCGTTGGTACCACACGGCCGTGGCCCAGCCCTACTGCTACGTGCGTTGGCCCAGCCAGCGCACTTGGACGCCCAAGCTTCGAGGCGCGCTCGAGATCGAGGACACGAGTGGATCCGGCGACTACCAGCTGCGATTGACGCTCTTCCCCGAAGCGGCGCGGCCGTTCCACGGCTCCACGCCGACCAAAGTCGTGCTGCGCGTCCGTGGTCGGAGCGGCGCGGAGAAGACAGAGACCGCCGTCGATGTCAGCGACGGCCGGTACGGCCAGTGGACGTTTTCGATCCCGGAGGCCGAGTTCGACGAGTTCTTTCTCCATGCGGACGTGACGTTCGCGACGCTCGACGCGGGCGCAGAGACGCTCGCCACGTTGAGGGGCTGGTCGATCGAGCGGCAGGACGGCGCGCGCAGCTCCTACTTCCTCGATTGAGGGTCGTGAAGCGTCCGGGCCGATCCGAGCGCTCGCGGCATCGCCGCGAGCTCGGGTAGCGCGGTCGCTGCACGAGGGCGGCGGCACTTTCGAGCGAGGATCGGCCTGAGCTCACGCCGATGGCGCCGCGCCCGAATTCCTAGTTCTGTGGATTGCGCAGACGCTCGACGTGAGCCGCCAGCGACTCGTGAGGGGTCGATGCCAGCAGCGCGTCCAGCGCCGCCTTCAACGCGGGGACAGTTTGCTCCTGTGCGACTGCCGAGCGGACGGCGCGCCATTGCACGAGCGGTCGGCCGTCCGCGAGCTGCGCTGCCCACATCGAGGCCGGCTTCGTCAGCTCGAGCCTCATCAGAAGCGGCCCCGGATGCACGAGCACGTCTCGGATCTGGTTCGTATCCCCCAGCGGTTCCCTGTGAGCGGCGCCATAGACGTCGAATCGCTGCTCGCCGCGGGAACCGTCGACGAAGACCGTCTCCACGGCGACTTGCTCGCCGTAGCCCGGAGAGGAGGGGGTGCCGATCGACTCGTCGATCTCCAGGAACGTCGTCCCGGCGTCGTCGACGACCGACGCAGTCATGGTCGGTTGACCGGATCCTGCGACCCACTCGAGGAAGAAGGGCTCCACGTCGCGGCCGGTCGCCTCGCGAATCGCGCGGACGAGATCTGCTGTCGTCGCCTGCCGGTGGCGCCGATCCTGGAGGAGCAGCCGTGCCGACGCCCAGAAGGGGCGCGCGCCGAGCTCGTGCTCGAGCATGTGGAGCACTGCCGCGCCTTTGTCGTAGACGTGCCTGAAGTCCGCGCCGAACGACGAGACGTCGGGTGAAAGGAGGAGCGCGGGTGAGTCGCGTGCAACCGAAGCGTCCCGCAGGCTCTCCAGCGCCAGATCGTGCGCGTCCTGGTTCATTTCGCGGAGCCAGTGCAGCTCCAGATGCGTGGCCCAAGCTTCGTGCAGCCAGAGATGCCGCCAGCTCTCGTTCGTCACGCGATTGCCGAACCAGTGGTGCGCCAACTCGTGCGCGAGGATCCGCTCCTGTGTGTCCACCGTGAGCCCGTCGGTCCCGTCGAACGCTTCCAACCGCAGCAGGACCATGGTCGGGTTCTCCATCCCGAGGACAGGACGGCCAGGCGCGCTCCCATCCACGCTCAGCTCGTGGACGAGGACGAGATCGAGGCGCGGGTAACCGTAGGACGACCCCAGGATGCGTTCGAAGTGCGACAGCATCGCGGGCGCCTTGCGGAGGACGGGTTCGAGCGTCGGCCACGGCTCTGGGGCCGGGCGAACATAGCGGATCGGCAGGCTACCCGCGGCGTCCTCGACCATGACCCAAGGGCCGACTGCCAGGGAGAAGAGGTAAGTTGGAAGGGGATCGTCCGCGCGCCAGGTCGTCGTTTGCCAGAGGCCGTCGTCCTCGGTCGTGAGGAGCCGGCCAGTGCTCAGGGCGGCGAGGTTGCTCGGTATGCGCAGGGTCGCGCCGAACGTGGCGACATCGTTCGGGTAGTCCCAAGTCGGGATCCATGTGCGCGTCCCCTGGAACTGTCCCAGTGTCCACACCTCGGTTTTCGTTCCCGGCCCGCCTGAGGAGCGGCGGATTCCCTGGGGACGCACCAAGCCGCCCGCCGCGGGGCATTGGGCCGTGTACTCCATGCGAATCCACTCCTCCTCGAAGGCTTCGAGCGGCTCCGCGAGGGTGACGACGAAGAAGGACCCGATGCGCTCGCAGGGGAGCTCATTGCCCTGTGCGTCCCATGCGCGATCCATGTCGACCGTTACCGTCGGCGCCGCGTGGAAGCGCAGCAGGCTGCATCCGCCGGCATTGGCTCGTACGCGGTTCTGGACCGAGCCCTTCACGCACGAGCCGAGACCGGGGTCGACGGTCAGGTCCACCTCGACGTGTAGCAGGTCGTAGTCCTTGTCGTGCGGCCCGAGCTCCTGAGAGCTGACGGGGCCATGGAGCACCAGGGCGAGCGTGAGCACGCACGTCGATACGTGGATTCGCATTCCTTCTCCTCCTCCTCTCTCACCAGGCCGGGCCGAAGAACGCGAAGGCTCCCCAGATGTGGGGGTCCTCGCGTTGAAGCGTGACCCGTCCGCTTCGTCGAGCCGGCGCCGAAGTGCAGGCAACGCTCAAGGCCTCGGCCGGACAGCGACCCGCGACGAGCTCTGCATAGAGCCCCTCCATGACCCTTCTCGCGGACGCGTCGCGCGTGGCCCAGAAGGTCGCGACCACGCCACGCGCGCCCGCATCGAGGAAGGCGTTCGCCATCGACAGCGGGCCTTCGCCGCGCAACGAGCGACCCGAGGCGGTGTTGCACGCGGACAAGACGACGAGCGGTGCGTCCAGGGGGCCCAGCGCCCGGATGTCGTCGAGTGTCAACAGAGGGTTGCCGCTCCGGTCGCGCGAGAGAACCAGCCCTGTGCGGTCCGGCCGGTCCTCGTCCACCCAGCCGTGGACGGCGAAGTGGATCAGCGCGAACGGCTGCTTGCAGAGCGCGCGCACGGCCTCCGGGGTGGCGCGGGACCCGGAGACGATCCGCGGTGCTTCGCCCACGGCGGCGCCGCCGAGGGCCCGCGAGACGGCGTCGAGCTCGACGCGCGAGTCCGGCAAGTCGAGAAGCGGAGGGACTCCCCCGATCTCCGGCGCAGTGTTCCCGCTCTCAGGCTCGTAGATCGCGTCGCCGACGAGGAGCGCTGGGGCGAGGGCCGTCCGCTCCCTGCTCGCCGAGAGCCCGAGCAGGACCGTCACGGACGGCGCGTACGTGAGGGTGAAACGGTCCGCGGCGTAAGGGAGGTCCGCGAACGTCGGCTTCTCGCGCGGGCGAAGCGGTGGGGGCTCGGTGCACAGGACGCCGACTGACAGCGACGCGAACAGGGGCGACGGAACGACGACGATGCGAGTCGTGCTCGGCGCCAGCGCGAGGGCCGGGGCAACGGCGCTCCGATACAGCTCGTGGCCGCAAGCCCAGATCTCGAGCGCGGAGCCGCCTTTCGAAGGATCGAGCAGGTCCGCGAAAGCGCTGAGCTGCTTCTCTACGACATCGCGCGTCCCGAGCTCCACCAGATCGACGGACGCATTCGTCAAGACGAACGCGCGCAGCACGTGCGCGCCCTCGCCGTATGCGAGAATCGCGGCTCCGTCGGGCAGCGCGCTCTGCACGTCCTGGATGCGCAACGCCGATGCTCCGGGAACGCCTCTCTCGCTGAGTCGGACCGAGAGCGCTCTTGCTCGCCACTCCTCGGAAGCCCGGAGCCCCTGCTCGAGCGCCGCTGCGCGACCCGCAGGCGACGAGGCACGTCCCACCGATGCCGCGGCAACGTCCTGGGCCACGCACGACCAGGCCCAGAATCGCGAGCGGATCTCTGCTGCGGGCCATCGACCGAGCGCGTCTGCGCGTGACAACAGGTCGCTCGCGGTGGACAGTGTCTCCCTGGCCCCCTCGTGGTCGCCTGAGTCGAGCTGCAAATTGGCCAGGAGCGTCCACGCCTCGAGCTCGTTCTCGAGATTTCCCGCGTACGCGTCGATGACCTGTCGCACGAGCCGCTCCGCCTCGGCCGATCTGCCTTCCTTTCGTGCGACTTCCGCCGTGCCGTGCAGCGCCATGGCGCGCAAGTCCGCTCGACCGATCGACTCTGCGATCGCGCGGGCCGCTTCGAAATCGCCGCGAGCGGCGACCGTGTCTCCGAGCTTCCGGTGCACGCGGCCCCTGTTCACGAGCGCGGCGGCGTGCCTCGGTGTTCCCGCCTGCTCCACCTCGCACAGTTCGAGGGCGCTGGTCGCCGCGTCGAGCGCAGCGCGCCATCCCGGCTCGTCGCCCAAGTTCTCGTGGAACCACGAGAGGGTAATCGATGCCTCGATGCGCAACCGCACGTCGAGGTGGTCCTCGGCGAGCAACCGCTCCAATCTCGCTCGGGCGTCGTCCCCGCGGCCGACCCGGTACTCGAGGTGGGCGACGTCCTCCTCCGCCGCCGTGCGCTCGAAAGGCGCGAGGATCTGCAGCTGTGGGATCGCCCGGTCCAGATACTCCTCCGCTTCCTTCCACGCGTGCTCGTGGACCGCAACGTCACACGCGAGCAACGCGGCACGCGCTTCCAGCCACGCGGAACGAGGCGGCGAGTCCAAGCAACGCTCCAGCAGCGCACGTACCTCGTCCCAGCGGCTCGGTGGCGCGTAGCGGCGCATCTGGATCGCCACATGGAACGCCACCACGTCCTCGAAGAACCCCTCTTTCCCCTCGATCGCCGCGAGGGCGCGCTTCTGCAGCGCCTCGTAACGCTCTTCGTCCTCGCCGCGGTACGCGAGCGCGAGAAACACGAGCGCCAACGCCTCGACCGCCTCGCGCCCCCCCGCGCGCGCCAGCTCGGCCGCTCGCTCGAGCTCCGCGCGCGCGACCGCGACGTCCCCCCGACCCAGCGCCTCGCGCCCGGCGACGATCGCGAGCGGCAGCGCGAACGCCTCCGCATCGCCGCGCGCCAATCGCTCGACCGCTGCGCGCACGCGCGTCGCGTCCGTCAGACTCGCGAACACCAGCGCCGCTTCGACGCGCGGCGCGAGCGAGTCTCCGCCTGCCGCGTCGACGACCGCCGCCGCGCGCTCGGTCGCGTCGATGTGGCCTGCGCGCGCTGCCGTGAGCAACACGGTGCTCGCGATCGTCTGCACGCGCTCGGGCGGGCCTGCGCGGCTCTCGAGCTTCTCGAGCAAC
>CAZYQW010000056.1:0-8573 GCA_964649825.1 uncultured Phycisphaeraceae bacterium
CGACGGCTGGCGTTACCTCCATCCGCCGCCCGGGTGGCTACCAGATCGAACCGACAATTATCTGGGTGGATCTTTCATCCACAGGTCCTTTCCGCCAAGGGCGTCTCCGCCCGTCTTGGCGCACTGAATCGTTCGGGGTCACTCGATCGGAAAGCCGAGCTCGCGTACGGCCGCGACGTGGTCGGCATCGAGCTCGCGCCACGGTTCGCGGCGATGGCGCCCCGTCGACGGTGGAACCCGCGGCAGCGCCACGAGCCTCGCGAGCCGTTCGTCGTCCAGCCGCGCTCCCGCGAACTCGACGAGCCGCGGGACCTGGTCGCGCGGTTCACGGCAGAGGCGATCGAAGTCGAGGAAAAGGAACCGACCGCCGAGCTTCGCTCCGATCTCGCGCGCGCGTCGCGTGGCCGCGACCCAGTACGCGAGCATCGCGGCGGGAACCGCGGCCTCCGTCGACGGTCGGGCGACCCCGTACTTCGTCCCCCAGTTGTAGAGCTGCGCGCGGTTCGGGCTGTACGCCATGTCGAGCCCATGGCGCGCGACGTAGATGAACCGTAGACCCGCGAACCGCTCGATCAGGTACGGCAGGAAGACGTGCGCGTTCGGCTCCTTCCATCCCCACGCGATGCTCTCCGGCGCCGGCGTCGCTCCGGCCCGAAGGCGAAGCGCGCGCACGATCGGCCAGATCCCACGCCCCGCGCCGCGGTGATCGTGGCCGCGGAACGAGATGCTCCTCGCCGCCCGCCGCACGAACGCTCGCTCGTCCGGCGACAACCGCGGCCTCGCGAGCATCGCCTTCTCGAGAACGCCGAGGCCGAGCGCGATCTCCCCGACGGCGGAGCTCCGCGCGAGCACGTCCGCGTACCAGCGCGGACGCACGAAGAGGAGCGTGAACCAGAGGTTGTCGAGCTGTGGATTCAGGTCCGGACCGAGGTGCACCCCGCTCTCGATCAGGATCCGCGCGACGACGCGGGTGCCGCTGCCGCCGAGCGCGCCGACGACCACCGGTCCCCGGAGGTCGGTCACTCGTCCGCCTCGGGGCTCGCGTCGTAGCCGAGCGCGCGCATCAGGGGCCGTTCGTGGATGCGTTCGTGAAACCGGACGAGAGTGGGATCGCGCGCGAATCCGAGCGCCTTGGACGCATCGATCGACGACGCGACCTCGTCGATCGCCCCATCGTCGACCGCGCATCCGCAGAACGTCGCGATGGCGCGCGCGTGCGCCTTCGGGTCGCGTGACAGGTTCTCGAAATCGACGGCGAGCTTGTCCCCGTCGAACGCGGCGAACACCGCCTCGGCCTCGCCGGCGTACTCCTCCCACAGCTCGAACGCGCCATCGAGCGTGGTGCAGCGCGCGGAGAGCGAGAAGTGGTTCTGGAACTCGAGCGGGGAGAGCGCCGCCTTCAGCCGGCTCGACAGGGACCAGCGGGTGAGCACGCTGTCGCCGGAGTCACGGATGCGGCGGTGCCGCGCCACCAAGCTCGCCGCGACGTCGACGCCGTGTCGCCGCACGTAGAGGAGCCTGGCGCCGGGAAAGATCGATCTCCACACGTCGAGCGTGAACACATTGCGCGGGTCCTTCCATCCCCACGGGTCGTCGAGACGGGCGCGGCCGCCCGCGAACTCGGCAAACGCGCGCGACGCGACGTCGCGGCTGAACAGTCGGTTCACCTCGGCGCGGAACACCGGATCGCCGAGCAACGCCTTCACCGGCGTCGGCCGGTCCCACGCGCCGCCGGCGCGCCGCAGGAGCCACTCGTTCCTTCGCAGGAAGAACCACGGTTCACCGTTCTCCTCGAGACGCGCGCCGGCGAAGAAGTCGAGGCGGCGCAAGAGGGAGACGACCAGCGTCGTTCCCGAGCGGTGCATTCCGATGAGGATGACCGGAGGTCGCATCACTCGTCCCTGCGCGCCTCCCACGCCGCGAGCATGTTGCAGAACAGCCGCCCCTGTTCGATCGCATCGTCGAGCGCGACGTGCGTGTGGGGAACGTCGTCGAACCACTCCCTCGGCATGTTCCGTTTGGTCGACTCGCGATATTCGCGGCCCAGGAGGGCCATCGCGAACGTCTTCATGTCGAGCGCCGAGTGCGAGAACGGGCTCTCACCGCAGAACCGGATCAGGTACCAGTAGACGAACAGGAAGTCGAAGCCGGCCGGATACGCGACGAAGACCGGCCGGCCGGGCAGCCCCTTCAACCACTTCAGGTAGTCGGCCATCGCGGCTTCGGCCGGCCGCGGGTTCTCGCGGCACGCGGCCCACGCGCCGGGTTGCCCGCTCCACCAATCCATGGTCCGCGGATCGCCGATCGCGCCGGACAGCGTCTCGAGGTTCACCGAGAAGGTGCTCACCATCGTCTTGTCGGCGAGGAACGCCGCGGAGCCGAGGCTGAGCATCGAGTTCGGCCCCGGGATCGGACCGTCGGACTCGACGTCGGTGCTCACGTAGATCTCCGGCATCGCTCGCTCCCGGGGTTCGGTCGGCGCCGCGGTCGGGAAGGCCGCCGCGGTTCGTCCGGAGGATAGCGTCCGCGGGGACGGGCGCGGAACCTGGACGTCCTTGCGTCTTCTGCCGTCCCGAGGATCACGCGACCATCGGGCGTGCGCGCGACGCGACGGTCGATCGCGTTCTGGACGTTCTCGAACGCGGGAAACGTCACCGCGTCGTGGGGCGCCAGCCGCCCCCAAGCGTCGGCACGTCGAGGAACTTCGCGGTCTCGACCTCGATTTCGAGCTTCCTCGTTCCGCGCAGGACGTCGACCTGGACCTTCGACCGTGCGGCAAGCGTCGCGAACGTCGACGTCATGGCCGCGACGCCCGCGAACTGCTCACCGTCGAAGCCGACGATCAGGTCGCCGGTCTGGAAGCCGCGTTCCGCGAGGTAGCCCGGGCTCGAGAGCGTCACGACCATCGCGTTGGGCGAGCTGGGGACGAGCGTGACGTCGGTCGCACCCGGGAGTCGAACCGTCACCCGAGCCGACAGGCCGTGGGCGTTGTAGCCAAGCGTGTACTCGCCGGCCGGGAGGCGCGAGTATTCGCACGTCGCACCCTTCAGGCTCGACCGCTCGTGGATGCCTTCGCCCTGGAGCATGACGGTGTCGCCGTCCTGAACCGCTTCGGCCGCGACGCGCACGGTCAGCCGGTACAGCGCGGGGACGTTCATCGTCACGCGGTTCTCGCCCGCACCGAGATGGACCTTCTGGCTCGCCAATCTTCGCCGGCTCCACGGCTGCTCGTCCGCCCAAAGGGTGATCTCGTACGTTCCGGCCTCGATCGGACCGATCTTGGCCGCTCCGTCTCCCTGGAGCTGGTCGCGGTGGCCGAACGGCGACTGGCCGCCGTCGCGCGCGACCTCGATGTCGATCTGCCCTTCGAGGCCGCTGCCCAGGTATCCCGCCAACGTGAGGACGAGGGTCGCGGGGGCACCGTACTGCACGTGAAGCTCGCTCGTCCCGCGCGCAAACACGACCGACTTCGCGCCGTAGCGGTCGCAATTCACGTTCCATTGGAGCGTGGCCGCTTCATCGGCGCTCGTCATCCACTTGTCCAGCCGATCATCCAGCGGCAGCAGATAGCGGCCGGTGCTCGTTTCGACCGCTTGGACCCACGCGCTCCACGAATGCGACCTTGTCGCCAGCCGATACGTGAACTGCACGTTCGAGACGCCCTCCCCATTCGGTCCCGTCACCCGCGCCGTGAGGAGGCGGCTGAAATCGATCTCGGTCAGTTCGAGCTGGCACTCGGCGATTCCGTCCGTCACCTCGACGAACTCGTGATGGATCGCCGGCCCGTCCCAGCCGATGCTCAGGCCCACCGCGTAGAGGCCGGGGGCGAGGTCCCTGAACTCGAACCGGTTGTTGTCGGTATGGACAAGCTGTTTCGGTTGGGCGCTGCCGAGCGCGGTCGCGTCTGGGGCCGCGCGCGTGGCAACCTGCAGATAGGAAACGGTTGCCTGCGCGAGCTCCATTCCGCCCCGGAAGTAGACGTGCCCGCGAATGCCGCGACGCGGTTCGAGCCTCAGCTCGAGCGACGATGCGGCGAGGCCGGGTTCGATCTCTATGCTTGTCTTCTTGGAAGCGCATTCGTCCGTGACGCCGTTGTCGCGACACTGAGAGCCGATCAGCTCCGCTCGGACGTCGTATCCCCCGGGCGAGAGACGAACGACTGGATCGTCGTCGGTCCATAGCTCGACCAGCGGTCTCGACCCCGAATCCGAGCCGATCTCGAGGTTGACGCGCCGCGCCCGGCGCCCATCGGGGAGCCGTACGGTGACCGGCACCTCGACGACGGCACGGGCCTCGAAATCGACGGTCGCACCGACGCTAACGTTCGCCGAGGCTCCGCGGGGCTCGACGACGTATCCGTCACCGCTCGCCGACAATGACCAGCGACCGTCCGGGAGGTCCGATAGGAGGTACGTTCCGTCCGCCGCGCTACGAGCCTCGCGGAGCTCGCTCATACGACCGCGATAGGACTGGATCGTCTCCTCGATCTGCTCCTCGAGCGATCGTTCGACCGCCGCGCGGCCTCGACGGGACGGCGGCGCGGACTTGCGCTCGCCGGCCAGAAGCGCCTTCACGAGCACGTCCGCGACCGGCCGACCCGCGCCGTCGGTGACGACCCCCGAGATGGCGCCGTCGCCGGTCGCGACGCCGGCGTCGACATCCGCGGGGCTCGACACCCGTTGGCTCCGGCCCGCCGCCTCGACCGCCGCGGATCGCTGCGCCGGGGGGTCGGCGTCCGCCGCGACGAGACGCGCCGGCTCCGACCCATGCGCCGCTCGATCACGCGTCGCCGGAAGTTCCGTGGCCAATGGTGCGGGGTCAGCGCCCTCGCCCAAGACGGCCGCGATGAAGAAGCCGGCCAATCCTCCCAGCGCGAAGCTCACGGCCACCGCGAGCATCGTTCGGTTCATTCGGGCCCTCTCCTTCCTGCGTCCCGGCGCAGGGCGCCGGGGGACGCGACACGGCTTGCAAGGTAGTCCGCGAACGAGACGAGCGCTACGACCGAGTGAGGGCGCGAAGCCGAAACCGTTCACGAAAAGGCCGACGTGAACGGGAATCCTGGCGCCCGTGGCCGTCGATTCCGTTCCCATGTTCTGGAGAGAGGACCAGAAGAAGTGGTGAAACATGGATCAGACGCAGGGAACAAACGATCTCGATCTCGACGACTCCCGAGATGAAGCACTGAAGGAGTTCGAGGAGTACCTGTTCCAGGGACCACGGGCGCTCCCGTTCGACGAACTCCTGAAACGACGGCCTCACCTCGCCCGACGGCTGGAGGCGCTTCATCGCGCGCACGATCAGATCGACGCCCTCGGAGCGCACCTCGCGATCCGGAGCCGCTCCCCCTTTCGTCGGCGGCTCCCGTACGTGGCGGCGGCCGCGGCGCTGCTTCTGACGGCATGGGCTCTGCGCGTGGGGCGAGCATCGGCGCCATGGATGACCGGCGCGCTCGACTGGATGACGACCGTGATGCAGGCTCCACCCGGGCTCTCGGGCGACCAATGGCACGCGGCCGCCTATGCCTATCGCGCGGTGACCGCGAACCGCCTCGTGCGCGAGCCCGCGCTCCCGGCGGCGGACGCCGCGACGATCGGACGCTTCGATCAGTGGATGGAATCGCAGTCCGACGAGGTGCGGGGGAATTGGGCCGGGCATCTGCAAAACGCGGGCACCCGGCCGGTGACCGATCCCGAGGCGCTCTTGATTCTGTCGTCGACGATTCCCGACGCGACGCTCGCCTCCACCGAACCCGGTCTGACGGAGTGGCTGAAGGACGCTCGATTGCCGCAGATCCTGTCGCTCCGCGTCATCGACCTCGACACCGGCGGGCGCGCGGTCGACGACTATGAGGTGTTCACGCGACCGAGCGACCTTCGCACCGGAGAGCTCAGCGACGTGGAGTTCGTCGGCACGCCCGCCACGGGCCTGCACCTCCGTCCCGGCGATCACGACGTCATCGTCTTCCATCGACCGACCCGGCGGTTCGCCCAAATCCGCGTGCTCGTGCTTCCGAACGAACCCGTGCCTCCCCGCGTGGTCTTCATTCGGGCCGAACCGATCCGCCCCGAGATGGTGGCGCTCGGCGCCGCCACGATCCTCTACGGCGCCCGACCCGACGAGGCACTGTCGTTCCATCGACCTGCGCAGCCGGCCGCCGTGGAGCCCTTCTCGATCGACCGGACGGAAGCGACGAACGAGCAGTACTCCGTGTTCCTGCTCGACGTCGACCGCCACCCCGAGTGGTTCGCCGACGGATTCGAAGAATGCCGTCCTCGTCGGCCGACGCTCCGGTTCCGGAGCGCGCCGGCCTTCGACGAGCGCGGAGCCTGCGTCGCCGAGATCGCGTCCGACGCGGTCGCCGGAATTACTTGGAACGACGCGCAGCTCTACGCGACCTGGGCGGGCAAACGGCTGCCGACCGATCGAGAGTGGGAACGCGCCGCGGAAGGCCGCGAGAGCCGGCGCTACCCGTGGGGACCGTATTACGACGCCGCATGCGTCGACGCGACGTACTCGATCGCGCCGGCGAAGCCGTCCGGCAGCTTCCGATCGACCGATCCCGAGGTCGGGACGGGGCCCGTCGACGGGTTCGTCCGAGGAGCGACGCCGGAGGGCATCCTCCGAATGGGTGACAGCGTCAGGGAATGGACGGCCGATCTGTTCGCGTACGTTGCGGAACCGGGCGGCGGGGTCTCCTACTACACGTTCGGATGCACGCTCCACCGAACGGTGCGCGGCTCGTCGTGGAAACTCGTGTCGCCGTCCGGCTGCCGCGTGGATCAGCGCGGTGCGGTTCCTCCCGACGTCGCGGTCTCGGACATCGGGCTGCGTTGCGCGCGTTCGGCGCTCCCGCGGCTTCCTCCGCCCGGCCATCGTCCATGAAGCGACCGTGGGATCCGTTCCGTCGCGCGAATCCGGACGCCGTCGACTGGCGCGTCGCGATCGCGCGCGTCGCCGCCGGCGAACCGGGCGCGAAGGAGGATCTCGCGCGCCTTCTCGCTCCCCACGCTCGGGGGCTCGCGACGCAGTCGATGCGTCGCTACGGCCGCTTGCTCCGTCCGGACGTCGACGAGGACGACATCCAACAGGAGACGCTGGCGCACGCCGTCGACCGGCTCCCCTCCTACACGGCTCAAGACGAGGTCTCGTTCCTCGCCTGGTTCAAGAGGGTCGCGCGCAACCAGATCTCCGACATCGTCGCCCGGTTGAAGGCGACGAAGCGCGGGCGCGAAGTGACGACGTCGATGTTCGGTGTGGACGGGATCCGGAACATCGACGCGCCGGCTCCAGAGCGGTCCTCCGCGACCGATCACCTCGATACTCTCGACGTCGTCCTCGGTGCGATGGAGTCACTCGACGACGACGAGCGCTCCATTGCCGAACTCGTCGTCTTCGATGACATGAGCGTGGCGCAAGCCGCGCGCAAGCTCCGATTGCCCGAGACGACCGCTCGACGACGTTACGCCCATGCTCGTACCGTATTGGCCGACGCCCTTCTGCAGTCCTCGGTGGAGCGGAAGGCGGTCGGCGTCCGTCAGTCCCGAGTCAAGTCGGCCCGGAGCGGATCGTCATCGGCCAGATCCTCGCAATCCTCGACCGGCACATAGAGGTGCTCGCCGGCCTCATTGAGATAGTGCCAGTACAGGACCCCCTCGATCACGATCGTTCCAGCGTAGCGGTAGCCCGGCGGAGGATCGGGTGGATGCCCTGGTGGATCCTCCCCGAGGCTCGAATCACCATCTGGATCGGTCAAGCTCGCCGAGGTACATTCGTTGGAACCAAGGGACGCCGCCACGATCGACGCTCCAAACACCGCGGCCAAGACCACATGTGTCATCTCGTACAACATGACTAACTCCAATTCATCGATTCGTTCTTCGTTCACCCGTCACTCATTGCCGATTCCCCGGCGATGAGTGACCCGTTCTCGCTCATACCTGAAGAGGTCGGAGACGCCCGTCTCGTAACGTTCCTTTCTCGATTCGTGCGGCGCACGCCGCGCAATGATTGCATCCACGCAACACCCGACGTCGTTCGGGCGTGATGCGGCCTTCGATAATGAAACGGATGACTCGAGCGCGGCTGGCGGACTTCGTTGGTTTCCCGTAGAACTCCGCCGGACACGGGCTCGTCGGGGCACGCCCACGGGCGGTGAAGCGCCCGTCATCGTCCTTCAATCAATGAGAACGATGGGTGCGAACGATCACCGCCGAGAGAATTCCGAAACCGCCGCACCAAAGGCGTACATCTACATAGGACGCGCGTCACCGACGCGCATGCTCGACGGACGGCGACGAGGCCGCCGCGACCGGCGGGCTGGTCGACAAGGTCTCGTGCGCGCGCCGCCAGCGCTACCTCGGCGCGGCGTAGCCGCAACCAAACTCAGCGTCTGCCGCGACGGGTCGAGTCCGTTGTTGTACCTCGTCCTTCGCCGCAGACTCGCCGCGCAGTCGGAAGTCGGGAGTCGGAAGTCGGAAGCTCGTCCGCTGTCGGTCAAGCGTCTCTCTCCACCCGCCGTCTCAGCGCGACAAGCATCGCGAAGATCTCGGTCGCTTCTTGGAGTAATGACCCGA
>CAZYQW010000057.1:0-63209 GCA_964649825.1 uncultured Phycisphaeraceae bacterium
GACCCCGAGAGCTATCCGATCCAGCCGAAGCCGCACACCTTCGAGTTCCTTCGCGAGGTCGCACACCTGCGCCCGCGAACGAATACGATCAGCGCCGTCACCCGCGTCCGCCACACGCTGGCGATGGCGGTACACCGCTTCTTCCAGGAAAACGGCTTCTACTGGATCCACACGCCCATCATCACCACCAATGACGCCGAAGGCGCCGGTGAGATGTTCCGCGTGTCGACGCTCGACCTGGCGAACCCTCCGCGCACGGCTGAGGGCGGCGTCGACTGGAGCCAGGATTTCTTCGGCCAGCGCACCGGGCTCACCGTCTCGGGGCAGCTGAACGTCGAGGCGTTCTGCCTCGCGATGTCCCGGGTGTACACCTTCGGGCCCACCTTTCGAGCCGAGAACTCCAACACCGCGCGGCACCTCGCCGAGTTCTGGATGATCGAGCCCGAGATCGCCTTCGCGGACCTCGCGGTCGACGCGGACGTCGCCGAGGACTTCCTGAAGTTCATCTTCAAGACGCTCCTCGACGAGCGGCCCGACGACATGGAGTTCTTCCGCGCGCGCATCGACGACCAGTGCGTCGCGCGCCTGGAGAAGTTCGTCGAGTCGAGCTTCGAGCGAATGGACTACGGCGAGGCGGTCGCGATCCTCGAGAAGGCGAAGAAGCCGTTCGAGTACCCGGTCCGGTTCGGCGTCGACCTGCAGTCCGAGCACGAGCGGTACTTGACCGAAGAGCACGTCGGCCGGCCCGTCGTCGTCATGAACTACCCGAAGGAGATCAAGGCGTTCTACATGCGCCTGAACGACGACGACAAGACCGTCGCCGCGATGGACGTCCTTGCGCCCGGCATCGGGGAGATCATCGGGGGGAGCCAGCGCGAGGAGCGTCTCGACGTGCTCGATCGGCGCCTCGACGAGGCGGGTCTCTCCCGCGAGGACTACGGGTGGTACCGCGACCTCCGCCGGTACGGGACGGTGCCCCACGCGGGCTTCGGCCTCGGCTTCGAGCGGACCATCATCTACGCGACGGGACTCGGGAACATCCGCGACGTGATCCCGTTCCCCCGAACCCCGAAGAGCGCCGAGTTCTGAAGGAGAGCTCACGAATCCGCGGTGGTTTCGAGACCGAGCGCGAGCCGGCGGGCACGGCCGCGGCCGGCGCGGCCCGATAGGGACGCGTTGATTCGGCGCGTCATGGCATCATCGTGAGTGGCCGTGAGGCCGTGTGGCCCCTCCCCCGGGGACGATGACATGTCCGTCTCGAAGCCGAATCCGACCCTCGTGCGCGTCGCTCTCGCTCAGGTCGGCGACCGATCCGCATGGGAGTGGCTCGTCGCCCGCTACCGCTCGCGCCTCGTCTCGATCGCGCGGCGGGAGGCGATCGAACGGGTACGATCCCGCGTCGACGTGGAGGACCTCGTCCAGGAGATGCTGTGCGCGATCTTCCGCGGTCTTTCGCACGCGCGCTTCTCCTCGATCGAGGGGTTCGAGGGGTGGTTCGTCAAGGTAGGCCGTCACCGCGTCATCGACCTCGCGAGGCGTGGTCGAAGCGCGAGGCGAGGCGCGGCCGAGGGTCACGAGACGGCGATGACGTCTCGCCTCGACGAGATCGCGAACTCGGTCTCGTCCCCGTCGCGGGCGGCGCACCGCCGAGAAGCGGCGGAGGAGCTGCGGACCATCCTCGCGCGGCTTCCGGAGCCGTACCGTGACGTTCTCGAGCAGGTTCGACTCCATCACCGCACCACGGCGGAAGTGGCGGCGCGCCTCGGTCTGACCCGCGCCGCGGTGCGCAAGCGGCTCGAGCGCGCGTTGGCGTCGTGCCGAGAGATCGTGGAAGGAGGCTCGTTCCGCGGTCGACGGCCCGTCCCGCCGCCGCGCGGCCGGTTCGACGTCAGCGAGCCGCCGGCCCGCCTGGACGCGTGACCGGATTGGGCGTCACGTTCTCCGACCCGTCGACGCTTTCCGTCGGGGACGGCACGTTGGAGAGAGACCGATGACGGAAGGACCGGAGCCCGAGCTCGAGGACCTGGTGGCCGACTTCATCGATCGGCGCCTCCAGGGCGAGATGATCTCGGTCGACGCATACTGCGAGGAACACGCGCAGCACCGTGCCGAGCTCGAGGTGCGGCTGGCCACGTTCGATCGCCTCGGCGAGATACTCGACGTCGATGACCCGCCGCTTCGCGAGGGACAGGTCGTGGGCGGCTACGCGATCGAGGCACGGCTCGGTGGCGGTGGAATGGGGACGGTGTACCGCGCCCGCGAGCTGGCGCTCGGACGTACCGTCGCGCTGAAGGTCGGTCGTCGCGGCACGTTCGACCCGCGCCTGATCCGCGAGGCGCGCGCGGTCGCGCGCCTGCACCACCCGAGCGTCGTCCCGATCCTGGCGTTCGAGGAGATAAGCGACCGGCCGGCGATCGTGATGGAGTTCGTCGACGGGACGTCGCTCGCGGAGAGGCTGCGCGACCGGGGCCACGAGCAGGACTCGGTGCGCGCGATCCTCCTGGCCGGCGCGAAGATCGCGTCGGCCCTGCACGCGGCCCACGAGGCCAAAGTGCTCCACCGCGACGTGAAGCCGTCGAACGTGTTGATCTCGCGGGAGGGGGAGCCGTGCCTGGCCGACTTCGGGCTCGCGCGGCTCGAGGACGACGAGAGCTTCACGAGGAGCCGGGCGGCCGAGATCGGCACGCCCGCGTACATGAGCCCCGAGCAGATCGACGGGTTGCCGCTCGGGCCGACCAGCGACGTGTTCTCGCTCGGCGTCACGCTCTACGAGTGGTTGACGGGTCGGCGTCCGTTCGACGCGGACCGCCGATCGCAGTCGTACTGGCGGACCCTGAACGAGCCGGCCCCGTCGCTGCGCCGCCTGCGTCGCGATCTCTCCGCAGACGCCGAGAACGTGATCCTCCGGTGTCTGGAGAAGAACCCGGCGGACCGCTACCCGGACGCGCTCGTGCTCGCCAAGGACCTGGAAGCGGCCGCGAACGGCGATGCGGTGACCCTCGCGCACGGACTCGGAATCCGTCGACTCCTCCGCGCGGCCTGGCGCCGGAGGCTTCTGATCGGGATCACCGCCGCCCTCGCCGTCGTCACCGCGCTCGGCGCACGCATCGTCGAGGAGCGCGACCTGGCGCGTGTCGATGAAGCCTTGGCCCGCGCGCGCCTCGCGTTCGCGGAAGCGCGGTTCCTGGACGCGACGTCGATCCTCGAGAGTGTCCTCGGAGACGCTCCGGACGAGGCCGAGCTGTACACGTTGCGCGTGGAGTCGCGGCTGGCGCAGCTCTCCGTGACGAACGAGCCGATGGAGCCCGGCCTCGTCCAGAGCGTCATCGACGACCTGGATCGAGCGCTCCGCCTCGGCGCGGACGAAGCCGCCGGGTCGTTTGCGCGCTCGTTCCTGCTGGCGTACCTCGGGCGCGTCGACGAGGCGCGCGCCGCCTACCGCCGCGCCGTCCAGCTTCCGGTGGTCACCGCGTCGGACTACGCCTGCCGCGCGCGTATGAACGTTTTTCTCGAGCGCTACCCCGAGGCGCTCGAGGACTACCGCGACGCGGTGCGGCTGCAGCCTGCCGCGCTCGTCCCGTACCTCCAGGTTGCGATGCTCCACGCCGAGTTGACCGGCAACGTCGGCGAGGGTCTCGCGATTCTCGATCAATGCGAGAACGTCCACCCGTCGCACCCGGGTGTGCTGGCGGAGCGCGCGTGGCTGTGGCTGTGCCAGGAGCGGATCGATGAGGGGCTGGCGCTGCTGAAGGAGCTCGTCGCTCGTGAGCCACCATCGTCCCGAGCGATCGACGCCCTGGCGCGGTGGTACACGATCCAGGAGCAGTTCGATCAGCGTGAGGCGCTCTACGACGACCTCGCCGCGCGGGATCCGGAGTCGCCGCGGTTGCTCTTCACACGCGCCGCGCTTCCGCTCCACCGCGGCGAGCTGGACGAGGCGGAGCGCAGGATCGAAGCCGTGCTCGCCCGCTTTCCGGGTCACCCGCTGGCGCGCGCGATCCAGGTTGGCCTGCTCGTCGCGCGCGGGCAGACCGACATCGCGACGACGCTGATGAACGACCTGGCCGAGGAGCCCGGCTACCCGACGATCCTGTTCGCGATCGCCCGGTGCAGCGAACGCTTCAAGGATCCGGCGGACCCCGCGAAGCAGCGCTTCTTCGAGCGCCTCGGAGAGTTGCGCGCGAGGGGGCGCTTCACGATCGAAGGGGGTTGAGACCGGCGGCAGGCGACGATGGACCGGCCCGCCGTGGACCGAGTCGGTTCGGCGGACGGACAAATCCCCGTCAGAGCGTGTAGCAGCCCGGCCCTACGGCGTTCGCGTCGAGGTCGAACTCGACGAGCGCCACCCGTGACGTCGAACGCTGCTCGACCTGGACGACGACGTTTCCTTCGGACGCGTACGCCGGCGGAGTCATCACGAGAAGAACGTGCCCGCGCGACGAACGCGTCTCGAACTCGCCGACGATTCGCTGCTCGGGCGTCATGCCCGCGGAGACGTCGAATCGCCCGAAGTCGTAGAGCTCCGCGCCCCACGCCGGCCCGTCGCCGAGCAGCTCGAACGCGTACACGTCAGGCCCGCCCACCGTGAACACAGCGCCGTTGCGGCTACCGGCGTGCACGCGCAAGGCGCGAGCCATGTGCCGCTCCACCGCGCTCGGGCCGAGGAAGACGTTGATGTTGCCCGCCCATTGCAAGCCGGTCCACTGCGGCGATGCGAACGCGCGGCGCTGGCGCATCGACTCCCGGCGTCCGAGGATGGCGGCGATGGGATCGAAGGTGCGGTCGCCATCGGTTCGACGATCGCGAGGCGGCTCCTCGGCGCCGATCGCGGTGAGCAGCGTCTGCGGTGGAGTCCCCTCCGAACCGGCCGTCACCGGATCGTCCGGCCGCGCCTCGATCGCGGCGACCAGCCGCCCGTGCGGCGCGATCGGAGGGATCGACAACGTCTTCAGCGGCCGCCACGGCAGGAACGCGCCGAACGCCGCGACCTGGACCCGCATCGGCGTGCGCGTGGAACGGACGGCGCTCGTGTTGTGCACCGTGATCTCGATGCGCACGCGATCGGCCGCCGTGTTGAAGAAGACGATGTCCTCGCGGTCCACCCGGAGGTCCGACGTAGTCGCCTTCACCGACGTCTGAGTCCGTATCACGCTGCTCATAGATCGTCCCTCCGTGGTCGGTGCTGAGGCCCACGATACCACGAAAGGCGACCGGCGCGTCCCCGCGGTCGTCGTCGCGCCGGGCCAGAGACAGAGACAGAGGCGGAGACGGAGACGCTTCGCCCGAACGAACGTGAGCGCTGTCGTCGCGTGAGCCCAACGCGGTAGGACCGCGCGGTCACGTGTCGGGTGGACCCGTCGGTCGGTCAACCGTCCTCGAGGGCGAGCGTCGCGAGCTTCGGCGTCACCACGACGAGGAGCGACGCCTGCGTCGACTGAACCGTGTGATTGGCGAACAGACGTCCGAGGACCGGGACGTCGGCGAGGAACGGCACTCCTTTCGGAGCGTCCGGTCGAGCCCCGTAGCTGGAGAAGAGCCCGGATAGATCCGTGCTCTTCACCGTCAGGACGAACAGCCGATCACCGGCCTGGACGACGCCGTTCTTCTTCTTCAGGTCGATCTCGAGCGACTGCGTCTTCTCCTTCGCCTTGCCGTTCTTGTCGAGCGTGAAGACGAGATCGAGGCTGCCGATCGAGAACGCGGCGATCTGGTCCTTCGGATCGAATCCTTGCTCGATCGGGATCGTGCCCTGGATCGTGAGCTTGTCCTTGTCGTTCTTGTTGAAGAACAGCTTGCCGGTGAACTGGCTCACGTCGAGGTCGCCGATCAGGGGGACGCCGTTTCGCTTGCGCGTGACGAGGGGGACGAGGATGCGGTCGTTGAACGCGTTCGTGCTCTGGATCGACAGGATCGTGAGACCCGAATCAGGGAACGACGGGACGTGGGTCAGGTCGAACTGGACCTGGATCGACTGGCCGGCGTTGCCCATCGCGAAGGCGGGAACGGCGGCGAGGTCGTCGGTCGACGCCGTCCACGCTAGCGGGGAGTCGAACAGGCGGGGATCGAAGACGTCGATCGACAGGTCGTCCGGAGTCGACGCGTCATCGAACGTGAAGCCGCTCGCGGGCGGGAACGCGCAGAGGTAGTCGCCGGCCGGAACGTCGACGCGCGTGAACGTCCGGCACGTGGAGGTCTCCAGGAAGACGCCGGCGGGCGGAGTGATGACGAGGGTCGACCACGCGCCGTTGAAGATCAACTGTTTGCTCTTCTTCTCGTCGAGGTCGAACAGCTTCGCGGCGTCGTCTGCCACGTCGATCACGAGCTTGAAGTTCGTCGGGTTCGGTCGCTTGAAGACCGGGACGGTCAGGTTCCCGTCCGAGCCCGCGAACCCGTTCACGATCACGCGCGTCTTCTGGCGGGCGAAGTTCTCCGCCATGGGAAACGCCTCGACGACGTACGTGAACTTGTCGAAGGCGTCCTCGTTGCGGATGAAGTCCTCGGCGGTGGGGGGGTAGTCGGCGGTCTGTGGGAGAGAGGAACCCGTGGTCTGGGTGCCGGGACCGCCTTCGTTCTCGAACAGGTTCCCTCCCGCGAGCGTCGCGAGGTGATCGTTGCCGTCGAACGTCGTCCGCGACCAGAGCACGTCCGTCGTGTCGCCTGCCTTGACCTGGTCGAAGATCTCGAAGAGCGGCGTCTTTGCCGGAACGTCCTCGACGAGGATCGCCGTGCTCGCGCAGGCCAGCGCCGGAGTGCCGTCGTCGAAGGTTCCCGCGACCTCGGCGCGGAGCTGGCAGCACGACCCGTTGGCGCACATGCCGTGGCTCCGCACGAGCACGGGGACGACGCGGGTATCCCCCGGTCCGAGGTAGATCGACCGCGAGATCTCCTGCGTGTCCTTCTTCGTCGGGTCGCCGAGCGGAACGAACTGGCCCTGGTCGAAGAGGTCGGCGAAGCGGAGCGGGAAGTTGTCGCGGTCCGGCTTGTCCGAGGAGATCGCGAAGGTGGTCGTCGGATCGGTGTTGACCGGCGTCTTCGCGAGCTGGTTCGAGCGCGTGCTGAACTCGAAGGCGACGCCCTCGGTCGGATCGTTGTTGGTGATCGCGTAGAAGTGCAGCCCCTGGTCTCCCTTGCGGCAGCGCAGGAACCCGTCGTCGCCGAGGTTCAGGCGGCAGAGGCCGAGACGCGGAAACGCCGCGTTCGCGGGCGACGGCTCCGCGATGCAGAGGGCGGCGCTGCCGAACCCGGCAATCGTCCCGCTGCCGATCCCGGCGCCGAACGTTACGTTCAGGCTGCCGAAGACGGCGCAACGATAGGTCAATCCGCTCGGCAGCGTGCCGGCCGGGATCGTGAACGTGTAGACCATCCCGGTGCCGGTCATGAGCGGCTGGACGCCGGGGATCGTCGCGTTGCCGATGGGCACCAACGAGGGCCCGACCTGGATCGGATCGCCACCGTCGCTCGGCGTGCAGTTCATGCTGAGCGAGAGCGTGACCGACTGCGGTTGCGCGCATCCCGACCCGGTGTTCCAGTCGACGTACGGAACGAGCACGACGTCGACGAGGATGTCGGTCGCGTCGCCCGGATGGACCAGCGTCTTTGGAGTCGAGACGGAGAGCCACGCGGTGCGGCCGCACGGCGGCCGCGGCGAGTGCTCGCACGGCCACGCGGCGGCGGCAAGCGTCCCAAGCAAGAGGACGGCCAGCGCTTTCAGAGGACGCGTTTCCATGGAATGCTCCCGATTCAGGGGGTGGGGCATCGGAGTCGGAGGTCGATGCGATCGACGCGACGAGCGGTCCATTCGATCAGGTGACGCGCTCGAATTCGAGAAGCGACATGCGAGCCTCGGGTGATCGGGGATGCCACAGGTCGACTTCAGTCCGTGTCCCGCGCGCCGCCCGCCCCCATTCGACGATCGGCGGCAGGGTTGCGGCTCGAGACTCCGGAGAGGATGTCGCGGAAACCTTCGATGCCCGCGTGGTCGCCGACGACGGTGACGAAGTCGCCCGGCTCGAGGACGGCGTCCGGACCCGGCGCGTGCAGCACGTTGTCGCGCTTGATGATGGCGACCACGAGGACGCCGGTGCGGGCGCGCAGTTCGAGCTCGCTCAGCGACCGGCCCGCGGTTGGCGAGTCCGGCGCCACCGCCATGGTGTCGACCTCGGACTCGCGCAGCACGGCCTGCACCGCCTCGAGGCTCGGACCCACCGTCCGGCTCCCGTCGCGGAACAGGTCGGCCGCCTCGCGCCGAATCAACGCGGCCTGCACCGCGATGTTCCCGGGCGGCACGTGGAGGTGACGCAGGGTGCGACGGAAGATCTCGATCGACGTCTCGAACTCGGAGGGGACCACGTCGTCTGCGCCGAGTTCCAGGAACTCCGCCTGCTCGGTCATGTACTGCGTTCGAACGATGATGTGGACGTTCGGGGCGAGGTCGCGGGTGAGGCGCACCGCCCGTCGCGTCGACGCCGGGTCCGAGATCGCGAAGACGACCACCCTCGCGCTCGGTACGCCGACCGCCTTCAGCGTCTCCGCGCTCCCGGCGTCGCCGAACACCATTGGAATGGCCTGGGTGCGAGCCCACCGCACCGTGACGGGGTTCAGTTCGAGGATTCGGTATCCGACCCGGCTCGCGTGCAGGACGCGCGCCAGGTTGCGCCCGGTCAGGCCGTAGCCGACGATGACGACGTCCGGCCCATGCCCCTCGTCCGTCCTGGAGCCGGCGGCGGTCTCCCGGCTCGTCCTCCGGAAGAAGAGGTCGCCGGCGGCGATCACGAACGGAGTGAGGAACATCGTGATCACGGCGACGGCGAGGAAGAGCTGATACTGCGCGGCGTCGAGCAGCTCGACGGCGCGTCCCTCCTGCGCCACGATGAACGAGAACTCGCCGATCTGTGCCAGCGCGAGCCCGCTCTGCACCGCGACGCGCGCCGAGCGCATGAGCCAGAGGCCGAGCCCGGTCACGATGGCGCCCTTCACGACGAGCACGACCAGCACCAGCCCCGCCACGACCGTACCGTTCGTCATCAAGGCCGAGACGTCCAGCAGCATGCCGACCGAGACGAAGAAGAGCGCGTTGAACACGTCGCGGAACGGCAGCACCTCGCTTACGACCTGATGGCTGTACTGCGACTCCGAGATGAAGAGGCCGGCCATGAACGCCCCGAGCGCGACCGAGAGTCCGAGCGACTCGGTCACCCACGCCGCCCCGAGGGTGATCAGCGCGACGAACAGGACGAACAGCTCGCGCCCGCCGAGCCGCACGATCACCGACGCCAGCCGCGGGAAGCCGTACCGCGCGAACAGGACCACGAGGACCACGCCGATCGCCGCTTGCCCGAGGATGGTGACGATCGAGCCGGTTCGCTCGCCACCGAGCCACGGAATGGCGAGGAGCATGAGCACGACGACGAGGTCCTGGAACAGCAGGATGCCGATCGAGAACTGGCCCTCGGGAGCCTCGATGCGCCTGCCGTCGTGGAAGATCTTCAGGACGAACGCCGTGCTCGAGAGGGAGGTGACGAAGCCGGCGAGGATCGCGGCCGGCCAGCCAAGCCCGACGACGCGGGCGATGAGGGCGACCAGGAGCACGGTGACGCAGACCTGCCCGGCGCCGGAGAGGAGCAGGCGCCGGCGGTTCAGGAGCAGCTTCGGCAGGGAGAACTCGAGCCCGATCGTGAACAGGAGGAGGACGACGCCGATCTCCGCGAGCACCTCGACGTCGTCGACCTGCGTCACCCAACCGAGCGCGTGGGGGCCGACGAGCGCCCCGACCGCGAGGAACCCCGCGACCGACGGCAGCTTGAGCTGGCGGAAGACGAGCGCCGCGGGGATCGCGAGCACGAGCAGAACGACGAGGTCCAGGACAAGGGGGGCGTGCGTCATGGTGCGCGATCGTAGGCGACGGAGTTCGCGCCGGAAGGCGAGAAGTATCGCGCCGCCGTCGACCTTTCGTCTTGTTCCGTCCCGCCTCGTTCCTCGCCGTCGATGGGAGCGCGTGGCATGCCGTACTCGCACCCGCTCCGGCTATCATATGGCGCGTCGCTCGCTTGCTCGTTCGCTCTCTGATCGATCCAATCCCGCCGCCCATGCCGCGAACCTCGATCGCACGCGCCCTGCTTGCCGCCTCGTGGGTCGGCCTGTGCATGGCCGCCGCGTTGGCGACCGAGCGGCGCCTCTCGTTCGACCGCGACGTGCGGCCGATCCTCGCGAACCACTGTTACGCGTGCCACGGACCCGACTCCGCCGCCCGCAAGGCAGGACTGCGGCTCGATCGCGCGGACGCCGCGGTCGAGCCGCACGGCGGCGTCACGGCGATCGTCCCTCGCGCGCCGGAGCGGAGCGAGATCGTGCGCCGGATACGCGCCGCCGATCCGGACGAACGGATGCCGCCCTTCGCTGCCAAGAAGCCGCTCACGGGGGCGCAGGTCGATCTCATCGAGCGTTGGATCGCGGAGGGAGCGGAGTACGAGCCGCACTGGGCGTTCCTCGCTCCGGTTCCGGCGCTTCCGCCGATCGTGGACGGAGTCGACCATCCGATCGACGCGTTCGTTCGCTCGCGCCTGGCGGCCGAAGGGCTCGCGCCGGCGGCTGCGGCGGACCCCGCGACGCTGCTCCGTCGCGTGACTCTCGGGCTGACCGGCCTCCCGCCGGCGCGGGACGAGCTCGACCGGTTCCTCGACGACGCGGCGTCCGGCGGCTCCGGCGCCTACGAGCGCGCCGTCGACCGGCTCCTCGCGTTGCCGCGGTACGGCGAGCACCAGGCGCGCTTCTGGCTCGACGCGGCGCGCTACGGCGACACGCACGGCCTCCACCTCGACAACCGGCGCGAGATGTGGAAGTACCGCGACTGGGTGATCGATGCGTTCGACCGGAACCTTCCGTTCGACCAGTTCGCGATCGAACAGCTCGCCGGCGACCTGCTTCCCGACCCGACTCTCGAGCAGCGGGTCGCGTCCGGTTTCAACCGCTGCAACGTCACCACCAGCGAGGGCGGCGCGATCGACGAGGAGTATCTGGTCAAGTACGCGATCGACCGCGTCGAGACCGTCTCGACCGTCTTCCTCGGCCTGACCCTCGGCTGCGCGACGTGCCACGATCACAAGTACGACCCGTTTACCCAGCGCGACTTCTACCGGCTGTTCGCGTTCTTCAACAACACCGCCGAGGCGGCGATGGACGGCAACGCCGAGGCGCCGGCGCCGGTGGTACGCGTTCCCGACGAGGCCGAGGCGGCGCGACTCGACGAACTCGCGCGGAAGAGCGCGGCCGTCTCCGCCGAGCTCGACACCGGCGACCCCTCCGTCGACGCGGGGCAGCGCGCGTGGGAAGCGGCGCGGCGTGACGCCCTGAGCGGGTTGTTCCGGACGATCGAGCCGGCGACGACCTGGACCAAGAGCGGCGTTCGTCTCGGGCGCCTCGACGACGGCTCGCTCCTTACGATCGGCTCGCCGCCGGCGACGGACGTCCACGAGGTGACGTTTTCCCTCCCGCCCGCCGGCGTGGCCGCGATCCGCCTCGAGGCGTTGGCCGATCCGCTCCTGCCCTCGGACGGCCCGGGCGGCGGTCCGGACAACGGGAACTTCGTCCTCACGGAAGTCGAGGCCGCCCTCGTCGCCGGCGACGGGCGCGCGACCGAACCGCTTCGGTTCGCGCTGGCGACGGCCGAGCACTCGCAGCCCGACTACCCGATCCGCGAGACGATCGACGGCGACTTCGGGGACGACAACGGCTGGGCGATCCTGAAGGACGGTCGCGCCGACCCGCAGCAGGCGCTGTTCACGTTCGATCGCGTGATCGCCCCCGCCGGCGACGCGCGCATGCGCCTCCGGTTCCATTTCGCGTCCCGTTTCGCCGGGCATTCGATCGGGCGCATGCGGTTGAGCGTCGCGTCCCGCGAGGCGGCGCGGGCGTCGCGGCTCGGCCCGTGGAGCCACGCGGGTCCGTTCGCGGCCGGGTCCGGGGAGGAGGCGTTGGCGCGGGACTTCGGGCCGGAGGGATCGACCGCGGCCGCCGCGTCGCTTCCCGAGTTGCCGGACGGCCGCGTCTGGACCGAGCGGCCCGACTTCGTCGACGGTCCGGTGCACTCGTTCTCGAACGAGTCCTATGCGGCGCACTTCGTCGCCCGCGCGATCGACGCGCCGGAGCCGCGGCGGATGGTCGTGTCCCTCGGCTCGGACGACGGCGTCGCGCTCTTCCTGAACGGCGTCGAGGTCCACCGCAACGAAGCCCCGCGGCCGGCCGCTCCGGATCAGGACCGCGTCGGCCTCGATCTCACCGCGGGCACGAACCTCCTTCTCATGAAGGTCGTCAACTACCAGGGCGGCTGCGGCTTCGCGTTTCGCGTGGTCGAGGAGTCGCTCGGCGGCGAGCCGTTCGACGTCGCCGCGATCCTCGCGGAGACGGAAGCGCCGCGCGGCGAGGCGGCATCGATGCGATTGCGCGAGCGGTACCGCCGCGAGATCTGGCCGCGGGGACGCGAGCTGGTGGCGGAGCGGCGCGAGCTCGAGACCGCGCGGCGCGAGCTCGAGGCGTCGATCCCGACCACGCTCGTGAGCCAGGAGCTCGCGATGCGGCGGCCCGCGCACGTGCTCGTCCGCGGGCAATACGATCAGAAGGGGGACATCGTCGACCCGGGCGTCCCCGACTGGCTCGCGCCGTATCCCGCCGCCCCGTACGATCGCCTCGGGCTCGCGCGATGGCTCACGCACCCGGACCATCCGTTGACCGCGCGCGTCACCGTGAACCGTATCTGGCAGCAGCACTTCGGCATCGGGATCGTGAAGACGAGCGAGGACTTCGGCACGCAGGGATCGCCGCCGAGCCATTCCGAGCTGCTCGATTGGCTCGCCACGTGGTTCGTCGAATCGGGGTGGGACGTGAAGGCGCTCCACCGCCTCATCGTGACGAGCGCAACGTATCGGCAGTCGTCCCGCGCCGACGCCGCCGGGCTCGTTCGCGACCCCGAGAACCGGCTCCTCGCCCGTGGGCCGCGCTTCCGTCTCGACGCGGAGGCGATCCGCGACCAGGCGTTGTTCGTGGCCGGACTGCTGGTGGAGCGAGTCGGCGGCCCGCCCGTGAAGCCGTACCAACCCGATGGCATCTGGGAGGCGGTCGGGTACACCACGAGCAACACCGCGACGTTCGTGCGCGACGACGGCGACGCGCTCTACCGGCGCAGCCTCTACACGTTCTGGAAGAGGACCGCGCCGCCGCCGGCGATGGTCGCGTTCGACGCGCCGAGCCGGGAGAACTGCACGGTCCGGCGCGAGCGGACGAACACGCCTCTCGCCGCGCTGGTCCTGATGAACGACGAGCAGTTCGTCGAGGCGGCGCGCCACCTCGCCGCGCGCTCCTGCCGCGAAGGCGGACCGTCGATCGACGAGCGGGTCGCCTACGCGTTCCGGCTCGTCCTCGCCCGGCCTCCGGACGCGACGGAGCGGTCCGAGCTGCGCAGCCTGCACGACGAGCAGCTCGCGCGCTTCGCCGCCGATGCGGAAGGCGCGCTCGCTCTCCTCGCGGTCGGCGCGTCGCCGCGCGACGAGTCGCTCGATGCGGCCGAGCACGCGGCGATGACGCTGGTCGCGAGCGTGATCCTGAACCTCGACGAGGCGGTGACGAAGGGATGACGATGGACGCGCGAGCCGAGCGTGACCCCGCCGTGGACCGCCTGAACCGACGGCAGTTCGTATCGCGGACGGCGCGGACCGTCGCGCAGGGACTCGGCGCGGCCGCGTTCCACTCGCTGCTCGCGCGCGACGGCCTCGCCCGAGCCGAGGGTCACGGCCCGGGCCGCGTCGGCACGCCGCACTTCGCGCCCCGGGCGAAGCGCGTCATCTACCTCTTCATGTCCGGTGCCCCATCGCAACTCGACACGTTCGACCACAAGCCCGCCATGGCCGAGTGGTTCGACAAGGACCTCCCGGAGTCGATCCGGAGCGGCCAGCGGCTGACGACGATGACGTCTGGACAGGAGCGCTTCCCCGTCGCGCCGTCGATCTTCGAGTTCGCGCGGCACGGCGAGACCGGGACGTGGGTGAGCGACCTGCTGCCCTGGACGGCACGGATCGTCGACAAGCTGACGTTGATTCGCTCGATGCACACCGAGGCGATCAACCACGATCCCGCGATCACGTTCATGCAGACCGGCGCGCAGCAGCCGGGCCGGCCGAGCATGGGAGCGTGGCTCGCGTACGGGCTCGGCTCGGTGAACGCGAATCTGCCGGCGTACGTCGTCCTCCACTCGACGTGGACGGGGCGAGCCGAGGCGCAGGCGCTCTACAACCGGCTCTGGGGGACCGGCTTCCTCCCGTCGGAGTACCAAGGAGTCGCGCTGCGGTCGAAGGGGGACCCGGTGCTCTACCTCACCGATCCGCCGGGGATCGACCGCGCGACGCGACGCGGCATGCTGGATCGGATCGCGCGGCTGAACGCCGCTTCCTACGAGAGGTCCGGCGACCCCGAGACGCTGGCGCGGATCGCGCAGTACGAGATGGCGTTCCGCATGCAGGCGTCCGTGCCCGAGCTGACCGACCTGTCCGGCGAGCCCGACGAGACGTTCGAGCTCTACGGGCCCGACGCGCGGAAGCCGGGCACGTTCGCGTCGCAGTGCATCCTCGCGCGCCGGCTCGCCGAGCGCGACGTCCGCTTCGTGCAGATCTACATCCGCGGCTGGGACCATCACTTCAACCTGCCGAAGGACATCCGCGGCTCGTGCTACGACATCGATCGACCGAGCTACGCGCTGATCACCGACCTCGAGCGCCGCGGGCTCCTCGACGACACGCTCGTGATCTGGGGCGGCGAGTTCGGGCGCACGATCTACTGTCAGGGGAAGCTGACGAAGGAGGACTACGGCCGCGACCATCACCCGCGTTGCTGGACGACGTGGCTCTGCGGCGGCGGCGCGCGGCCGGGCGTGACGTACGGCGAGACCGACGAGTTCTCGTACAACGTCGTGCGCGATCCAGTGCACGTGCACGACCTGAACGCGACGATCCTCCATCTGCTCGGCATCGACCACGAGCGGCTGACGTACTTCCACCAGGGCCGCGACTTCCGGCTCACGGACGTGCACGGGAAGGTCGTCGGTGGACTCCTCGCCTGATCGCGCCGCCGCCGTGGCGTCGGGCTGAGGCCCTCGCGTGGCGAAGCGCAAGCGCCTCGACGAGGGGGCGGTCGTCTACGGGCTGCTCGGAGCGATGTGGGTCGTCGAGGGGCTGAACCTCCTGCTCGGGCATTCGCTGAACGCGCTCGGGATCACCCCGCGGACGTGGCTCGGGATCGCCGGCATCCCGCTCGCGCCGTTCCTGCACGGCGGCGTGGGGCACCTCGCGGTCAACTCGTTCCCGTTCCTGATCCTCGCGTGGCTGGTCACGCTCGGCGAGCCGCGCCGGTTCGTTCGCGTCACGGTGACGATCATCCTTTGCGGCGGCGCGCTCGTCTGGCTCTTCGGCCGCGGCGGTGCAGCCCACGTCGGCGCGAGCGGGCTCGTGTTCGGCTACTTCGGGTACGTCATGACGCGCGGGTTCACGGCCTGGAGCTTCCAGTCGACGCTCGCGGCCCTCACGTCGATCCTCCTGTACGGCGGTCTGGTCTACAGCCTGCTCCCCGGCAATCCTCTGGTGTCGTGGGAGTCGCACCTCTCCGGTGCGCTCGCCGGCGTCGCGGCGGCGTGGCCGAGGCGGCGAAGAGGACGGCGTCGACGGTAGCGTGGCGCTTGGCATCGCCGGGGGCCGCGCGACCCTGCGCTCCTGTCTTGGGCGAGGCATCTCCGTCCCTGGCCAGGCGCGACGCGGGCTCCTAGGATCACCGCAGCCGCATTCAACCGGAGGTTCCATGAATCGCATCGGCACCGTCGCCACCGTCGCGCTTCTCTGCGCGTCGTGGCTCGTCGAAGATCGGTCTTCTCCCGCGAAGTCCGGACCGGAGGTCGGCAAGCCTGCGCCGGTGTTCCGGCTGAACGATCACGACGGCGACGCCGTCGCCATCGGCGGGGAATCGGACAACTGGATGCTGCTGGCGTTCTATCCCAAGGCGATGACCCCGGGGTGAACGCGAGAAGTCTGCTCGCTGCGGGACGCAGCGACGAAGCTCGAGGATCTCGGAGTCGACGTGTACGGAATCAGCACCGACGACGTTCACGCGCAAGCGGCTTTCGTCGAACAGCATGAGCTGAACTTCCCCCTGCTCAGTGACGCGGACGGGAGCGCTGCCACGAAGTACGGCGTGCTGATGCCCCAGGCGCTCTTCGCGAAGCGCGTCACGTTCGTCATCGACCCGAAAGGCAACCTCCGTTACATCGATTCGGCCGTGAAGGTCGACTCTCACGGGGACGACCTGGTGCGCATCATCGGGGGATTGAAGGAGGAGTGACCCGCGACGGCTGGGCGGGACGTCGCAGGGCGTCCCGTCCACTCGCGAAGCCGCCCCGCGTCCTCGGGTTACCCCGGTCGTGCCGCGCGGTAGAGGGTGGCGACGAGGCGTTCGACCCGGAGCCCACCAGCTCGAACGCCGCTGCGCCACGGGGGGTCACGATGGCCAAGTCCTGTTCCTGCTCGATCCTCTTCACCCGACAGGTCAACACCAAGGACGCCCGCGGACTGCTCTGGAGCCGCCTCCTCTGCCGTGCCTGCGGGGCTCAACTCGACGTACGTCCGGCATGGGTGCCGCCGCCGGTGCTTCCACCGGCCTTCGTCACCACCTCGCCCGCCTTCCGCCCGCCCAACTGGATCGCGCCGTAGCGATTCCCGGGTACCACCGTGCCCATCGTTGGAGCGAGATCGTGCGCCCCTGCCGCATCTCGAGGGTGCCCTGACGCGGGCGCGGCAGGTTCCATCGTTCGCGGATGAACGAGATCGACGCGCGAGCCGACGAACGGATCGTGGTCGGAGGCGAGCCGCACGCGGCATCCCCAGGCGACGTGCTTGACCCGTGCCGGACAGAGCGTATACCCGGAGCGCCGCCAGGGTCCATTCCGCGGGCAACCGGGAGCAGCCGATGATCGCACGCGCCTTGTCCTTCGTCGTTCCGTTCGCGTTCCTCGTCTCGACGTCGGCGGCCCAGGACGAGCCGCCCCCGAGCAACCCCGAGGCGGCGGCGGAGGACGCGGAGTCGGAACCGGGGGCGGAAGACGAGGCCGGCGCGAACGACGCGAAGGAGGGGGACGGGGAGGAGGAAAAGTCCCGCATGACGGCCGGGACGTTCGCCGCCCTGCGCCTGCGGTCGATCGGCCCGGCGCTCGGGTCGGGCCGCATCGGGGACTTCGCGGTCGATCCCCGAAACCGCGCGCGCTACTTCGCGGCGGTCGCTTCGGGCGGGGTGTGGAGGACGGAGAACGCGGGCACGACGTGGACCCCCGTGTTCGACGGTGAAGGCTCCTACTCCATTGGCTGCATCACGCTCGACCCATCGAACCCGCACGTCGTCTGGGTCGGCACCGGCGAGAACAACAGCCAGCGCAGCGTCTCGTTCGGCGACGGCGTCTACAAGTCCGTGGACGGCGGCAAGTCGTGGAAGAACGTCGGCCTGAAGGCATCCGAGCACATCGGCCGCATCGTGGTCGATCCCCGCGATCCCGACGTCGTGTTCGTCGCGGCCCAAGGTCCCCTCTGGAACGCGGGAGGTGATCGTGGTCTCTACAAGACGGTGGACGGTGGGAAGTCGTGGAGGAAGGTGCTCGAGATCGATGAGCACACCGGCGTGAACGAGGTCCATATCGATCCTCGCGATCCCGATTCGTTGTACGCGAGCTCTTACCAGCGCCGGCGGCGCGTGTGGACGTTGATCGACGGCGGGCCGGGTTCCGCGATCTGGAAGTCCGACGACGCCGGTGAGACGTGGCGCAAGGTGAAGCGCGGATTGCCCGACGGCGACCTCGGGCGGATCGGGATGGCGGTGTCGCCGGTCGATCCCGATTACGTCTACGCGATCGTCGAGGCGCAGGGGGACAAAGGAGGCTTCTACCGCTCCACGAACCGAGGAGAGTCATGGGAGCGGCGGAGCAGCTACATGACGTCGAGCCCGCAGTACTACAACGAGCTGGTCGCCGACCCCGTGCTGCGCGACCGGGTGTACGCGCTCGACACGTACCTGCAGGTCAGCGACGACGGCGGGCGCACCTTCGATCGCGTTCCCGGTCGCGACCGTCACGTCGATGACCACGCTCTTTGGATCGATCCGAGCGACAACGACTACCTCCTCGCCGGATGCGACGGCGGAGTCTACGAGAGCTTCGATCGCGGCGCGAACTGGGCGTACAAGGCCAACCTTCCGGTGTCGCAGTTCTATCGGGTCAGCGTCGACGAGTCGCGGCCGTTCTACTACGTCTACGGCGGAACGCAGGACAACAACTCCATGGGGGGGCCGTCGCGCACGCTGAGCCGCGCCGGCATCGCGAACGAGGACTGGTTCGTCACGGTCGGCGGCGACGGCTACGAGACGGTCGTCGATCCCACCGATCCGAACCTCTTGTACAGCCTGTGGCAGTACGGCGGACTCGTTCGACACGACCGCCGGAGCGGTGAGATCCTCGACATCAGGCCGGCCGAGAAGCCGGGCGAAGTGCCGTACCGCTGGAACTGGGACTCGCCCCTGATGCTCAGCCCGCATTCGCACACGCGGTTGTACTTCGCGGCGAACCGCCTGTTTTGCTCGGACGACCGCGGGGACAACTGGCGTGCGATCAGCGGGGACCTCTCGCGCGGAATCGATCGCAACACGCTCGAGGTGATGGGCAAGGTCTGGCCGATCGACGCGGTCGCGAAGAATCGATCGACGTCGTTCTTTGGCAACTGCGTGTCGCTCACCGAGTCGCCCCTCGTCGAGGGTCTGATCTACGTCGGGACCGACGACGGATTGATCCAGGTGACCGAGGACGGCGGCGAGAGCTGGAGGAGGATCGAGACCTTTCCCACCGTGCCCGACATGACGTACGTCAGTCGGTTGGAGGCGTCGCTCCACCATCCGGACGTCGTCTACGCCGCGTTCGACGCGCACAAGGACGGCGACTTCGAACCATACGTCCTGAGGAGCGACGACCGCGGCGCCACGTGGCGGTCGATCACGGGGGACCTTCCCGATCGCCACGTCGTGTACGCGCTCGAGCAGGACCACGTCGTTCCCGATCTGCTGTTCGCGGGGACGGAGTTCGGCGTCTTCTTCACCCCGGATGGGGGCGAGCACTGGATCGAGCTGACGGGGGGCGTACCGACGATCGCCGTCCGCGACGTCGCCATCCAACGTCGCGAGGGCGACCTGGTTCTTGGAACGTTCGGGCGCAGCTTCTACGTGCTCGACGACTACTCGCCGCTTCGCCACGTCAGCGAGGAACGATTCGAACAGGAGGATGCGATCCTCTTTCCCGTGAAGGACGCGCTGCACTACGTCGAGAACAGCCGACTCGGCGGACGCAGCGGCCGCGGTTCGCAGGGCGCCGCGTTCTTCACCGCTGAGAACCCGGAGTTCGGGGCGACGTTCACCTACTACTTGAAGGAGAAGATCCTCACGCGACAGGAGGGGCGGGAGACGCGCGAGAAGGACCAGGCCAAAGCGAAGCAGGCCGTGCCGTATCCCACGTTCGACGAGCTCCGCGCCGAGGACGAGGAGCTGCCGCCGCAGGTGTTCCTCACGATCCGGGACGAGAGGGGAGCCGTGGTGAATCGGGTCGAGGGGTCGCGTGGGAAGGGGATGCACCGAGTCGCGTGGAACCTGAGGTATCCGGAGACCACGCCGGTTCGGGCCGGCGGCGGGGCTCGCGGCCGGGGCGAGGAAGACGAGGAACGCGGCGGCGGCGGTGACCGCGGGCGCCTTTGCCTGCCGGGACGCTACTCGGTCTCGCTCTCGAAGCAGGTCGACGGGACGTTCACGGAGCTCGCCGGCCCGGTGGCGTTCAACGTCGTTCCCTTGGGACTCGGCACGTTGGCCGCGCCGGACGTGTTCGCGGCGGCGGAGTTCGAGCGCCGGGTCGCGGAGCTGCGGCGCGCGGTGAGCGCCGCGGTCGAGGTGGCGGGGGAGACCGACCGCCGACTGGCGCTCGTCCGCCAGGCGATCGTGAAGACGCCGAGCGCCGATCCCGCGATGCTCGTCGAGGCGCAGCGACTGCAGGCGACGCTGAACCGGCTTCGCACGTCGTTGTCCGGCGATCGAACGGTCAGCTCGCGCGAGGAGCCGACGTCGCCGTCGATCCGTTCCCGCGTCGAGGGCGTCGTCGCCAACCGGCGGAGCACGACGGCGGCGCCGACGGGGACGGAACAGGAGTCGTATCGGTTCGCCGGCGAGGAGTTCTCGACCGTGCTCGCCGAGCTTCGGCACCTGGTCGAGAAAGACCTGCGACTGCTGGAGGTCCGGCTCGAACAGGCAGGCGCGCCGTATACGCCGGGGCGGCTGCCGGACTGGCGAATGGAGTGAGAACGACGGGCTCCGCCGGCCGCGATCGGGGCGCGATTCTGGAACACTCCGCGATCCGGTCCGCCCGCGAGACGTCGAAACGGAGGACGATTCCGGCGCGGGTCACTAATATGGGTGGGGCGCGGCATTGACCCGTCAAGTCTCGAGCGTGCTCCGAACGAAGAGAGACGAGTCCAACGAGTGCGTGATTTCATGGCGGTTCCCCGCGACAGAACCCGTGACGGCTGGCACGAGCAAGGCCTGCCGCGACCACCGACGGTGAGCGCACGAGAGAACGGCGCGCCGGCTCCTCGTCCGCGGTTCGCGGGAATGACCCACACCGGGCTCGAGCGCGAGATCAACGAGGACCACTTCCTCGTCGCCGACCTGACGAAAGTGATGCACGTCCACGAGACGAGCGTCGACGTCGACCCGAACGACCTCCTCTTTCGGGGAACGAAGGGTCAGCTCTTCATCGTCGCCGACGGCGTTGGGGGAAACGTAGCGGGCGAGCGGGCCAGCGAGCTGGCCGTTCAGACGATGTCGAACTGCGTGCTGAACTTCGTCCCGTGGTTCCTCCGTCTGGGTCGCGACGACGAGGAGGAGCTGACGGAGGAGCTGGAGCACGCGATCCGGAGGTGCGAGGCGGTCGTCGACGAGGAAGCGGCTTCGGTTCCGGGCCGCGCCGGAATGGGGACGACCCTGACCGTCGCGTACGTGTTCTGGCCGTATCTCTACGTCGTGCACGTCGGTGACAGCCGCTGCTACATCCTGCGCGGCTCGAGTCTCCATCAGGTGACCAAGGACCACACGGTCGCGCAGAGCCTCATCGACGAGGGAACGCTCGATGCCGACCAAGCCGCGAGGTCGCAGTGGATCCACGTCCTGTGGAACGCGATCGGTCGTGGGGAGGAGGAGCTGCGGCCCGAGGTGACGAAAGTCGAGCTCGAGCCGGGGGACGCTCTGCTCCTCTGCTCGGACGGGTTGACGAAGCACGTGTCCGACGGAGAGATCGTCTCGATCCTCTCGCGACAGGAGTCCGAGGGAGACACCTGCCGGCGGCTCATCGAACGGGCGAACGCGGCCGGTGGGACCGACAACACCACGGTGATCGTGGCGCGATTCCCGTCGCCTTCCTCGAGAGCGTCGTCCGCTACGGAACTTCCGCAAGCGCCGTGATCGGAGTGGTGATCTTCGCGCGGATCGCCGCGGCGTCCCCGAACCGTCCTTGATCGTCGTACAGGCGAGCGAGGTGCTCGTACGAACGCTGCGTCGGGAAGGAATCTTCCCCCGTCGCCCGCCGGAGCCCGTCGATCCCGGTCAGCAGCTCCTCCTCCGCCTCCTCGATCCGGCCCATGCCGTGGAGGCACCGGCCGCGGTAGACGCGGAAGAGGTACGTGTTCATGTGATCGGTGCCGAACGTTCGAACCGCGCGCGGCATGACGTCGTCCATGCACGAGAGCGCCTCCACGAAGCGCCCGAGCTTGTGGTAGGCGCACGCCAGGTTGACCTGCGTGACGAGCGCGGCCGGGAGATCCGGTCCGAACAGCTTCCGCTGGGCGGTCAACGTCTCGTCGAGCTCACGGGCGGCTCCTTCGATGTCTCCCCTCGTCATGGCGACGATGGCCATGTTCCGTATCGTTTCGAGCGTCGAGGAATGCATCGGCCCGAGCACGCGGAGCTGCGAGTCGAGCACCATTCGGTAGTGCTCGCTCGACGCGTCGAGGCGGCCGAGGTTCCGCTCCGCCATCGCGAGGCCGGCGAGCAGCGACCTCACGGCCGGCTCGTCGTCGTCGAGACGGCTGCGAGCGAGCGTGGCGCCGTGCTCGAACAGCTCGTACGCCTCTTCGAAGCGCCCGACCGAAGTCAGCAGGACCCCCAGGTTGGACATCGACGTGAGGGTCGACGGGTGATGCTCGCCGAGGACCGTCTTCCTTCGTTCGATGAGGTCCTCGAGCAACGCTTCGGCGTCACGGATCCTTCCGCACCGTTGCAGCAGCATCGCCAGGTTGTGCGCCGAGTCCAGGGTGTTCCGGTGGTTCTCGCCCAGGATTCGGCGGCGGGTCTCGAGGACTTCGTACTGGAGCTCCCGCGCCTCGTCGTAGCGAGCCTGTTCCTGCATGCAGAACGACAGGCGTTGAATGACGTTCTGCCGCATCGGATGATCGTCCGGAAAGAGCCGGTCGCAGGTCTTCATGCTCGCGCGGAGGATCTCCTCGGCCTCTGCGTGGCGGTCGAGCTCCATGAGAACGCTCGCGAGCATGTTCGACGCATCCACGAGGTCTTGCGTGTCCGAGTAGCCGGTTCGGCGGCGAAGGACGGAGATGACGTCCTCGAGGAGCGCGCGCGCTTCGTGCGAAGCGCCTTGACGCCATCGGACGATGCCAAGGGTCTTGCGGCTCGTCAGGGTGACCGGGTCGTCGTCGTCCGAGGTTGGTCCACGCCGGTCGAGCGCGACCTCGACGTAGCGTTCCGCTTCGTCGAACTGGGCGTCGGCAACGCAGACGCGAGCCAGCGCGTTCAGCGTGTCCCTCGTGTCCACGTGGGCGTCCCCGAGCCGCGACCGGCGGATCTCGAGGGCGGAGACGAGGTGGAGCCGCGCCGCCGCGCGGTCGTCGAGGACGTCGAGGGTCTCACCGATGAGATGGTGGATCGTGGCGAGTGCATCGGGCCGGTCGTGGAGCTCTCGATCGAGGCGGACCCCGATGATGTCGATCCACTCGCGGACGGTGATGTCACGGCCGCGGGCGAACTCGGGACGCGCGCCGAACATGATCTCCTGGAACAGCTCGGTCATGCTCTCGGCCTTCGCGCGTTCGGCCGCCTCGGCCCGGGCGGCCCGCGTCGAGCGCACGGCGAACGTCGTGCTGACCACGACGGCCCCGATGAGGACGAGCAGCAGCAGCGACGCCCCGCCGACGAGCGTCTTATTGCGTCGAGCGAACAACCGAACGTGATACGCGAGGCTCGGCGGGCGCGCCTCGATCGGCTGTTGCTGGAGAAGGCGCCGGAGGTCCGCGGCGAACGCGGCGGCCGACGGATAGCGCCGGTCGCGGTCCTTCTCGAGGGCCTTGTGCACGATCGTCTCAAGGTCGCCGGCGAGCGCCGGGTCGTGAGACGAGAGGCGCCGCGGCGCTTCCTCGCGGACGATCCGGATCGACTCCGGAATCGTCTTCCTTCGGAGGTCGTAGGGAGTGGCGCCGCTGAGGAGCTCGTAGAGCACGATCCCGAGCGAGTACACGTCCGAACGAGTGTCCACGTCGTCGGGGTCGGCGGCTCCCTGTTCCGGACTCATGTACGAGAGCGTGCCCACGAGCTGGCCGACCGCCGTCCGCAACGTCGTCAGCTCGGGATCGAGTTCGGCCGCCCGCGCGACGCCGAAGTCGATGATCTTCGGTTGACCTGATGCATCGACGAGGATGTTCGCCGGCTTGAGGTCGCGGTGGATCACTCCCTTCTGATGTCCGTGATGGACGGCGTCGCAGATGTGCGCGAAGAGCTGGATCCGACTGCGAACGTCGAGCGAGCCCGTCCTCGCGTACTCGGTCACCGACACGGCGCCGGGGATGTACTCCATCGCGAAGTACGGACGCTCGACGACGCCGTCGTGGAAGGTCCCGTTCTCGTACACGTGCGCGATGCCGGGATGACGAAGGCGACCGAGGATCTGCGACTCGTACTCGAAGCGACGCACTTCGTCCGAGGAGTCGAGGCCGAATCGCAGGACCTTGACCGCGACGGAACGACGCGGATGATCCTGCACCGCTTCGTAGACGGTGCCCATCCCTCCCGCCGCCAGCACGCGAACCAGCCGATACGGCCCGACTCTGGTGCCCGCCGTCGGGCCCGGCCCCGGTTCGTGCGGCATCGCGTTCGTGAGCGGATCCTCGAGGAAGCCCTCGGCTTCGGCGTGGCACTCGAGCAGAGAGTGAACCTCGGCGATCAGCGACGCGTCGCCTTCACAACGTTCTGCAAGAAACGACTCTTGCTCCGAAGGCGGGAGTCGGCGCGCCGCGTGGAACAGCTCCTCGATCCGCCGGATCGACTCACTCATGGGAACTGCCCTTGAACAGCTCCCGCCGGAGCCAGGCCTGCGCGAACACCCAGTGGTCCTTCACGGTGTGGATCGAGATGCCGAGCGACCGTGCCGTCTCCTCCAGGGTGCAGCCGAAGAGGTAGCGTAGAGTGACCACCGCGCACTTGGCGGAGTCGATCAGGTCGAGTCGGTTGAGCGCCTCTTCCAGGTCGAGCAGGTCGACCTCGTCGGAGTCGTGAGCGAGCTTGACGCGGGTCAGGGTGACCCGCGCGCGCCCCGCGCCGTGCTTGAGGCGCCGGTACTTTCGCGCCCGCTCGATCAGGATACGTCGCATCGCGATGGAGGCGGCGCCGAAGAAGTGCGCTTGTCCTTCCCAGCCGGTCTCTGCTTCCTTGGTGAGGCGCAGGTACGCCTCGTGGACCAGCGCCGTCGGCTGCAGCGTCTGGCCGGACGGGTCGGTCGCCATGCGCTGGCGAGCGAGGACGCGGAGTTCCTCGTAGACGAGGGGAAGGAGCTCCTCGGCCGAGGCGGTGCGTTTCTGGGGATCGAGCATCGAGGCTTCCGACCGATCCCATGCAATGCGACGGACACGAGATTGGCGGGGGTGATTTCGCAAAATCCTTCCGTCCCCTCCCCCGTTACCTCCGGGTACCCGACACCGGATGGAACATCGACGAGGCGATGAATCGTCCAACCCCACGAGCGATCCCGGCGGCTCCCCGTGCGTCCTTCGAGCCCCAGCTCGGCGCGCAGGAGCGCAGGGCGAGAGCGGCGCGGTGGTTACGAACGACGGCTTGAAATGGGCCCGGCTTTTTTCTGGATTGACGCACGGGCTTTGAGTCTCGTGACGTGACTCATGGAAATCGAACCTGCCCGACACCGAACTCGACCGACTTGACCAAACTTGAGTGGAAGAACGGCCTCTGTGAAACCCTCGTCGTCGATCGCTATCCCGTTGAGCATCAAGTAGAAGGAGCCGTTTGCACTGTGGCAGCGAACGGCGTCCCGTATCTAAAGAGGTCGGAAACAGGGGCGTGAAGGAGCCATCATGACAGCCTCAATTCGTCTTGCAGCCGTTTCGATTTCGTCGCTCGCCGTGCTTGCTGGGTCAGGGTTCGCCGAAAAGATCACGGTTGGAACCGGGGGGATCGACACGGTGCAACAGGCGGTGGACGTTGCCACCGGCAATGCCGATCCCATCGACACGATCCTGATCCCGAAGGGCACGTACGTCGAATCCGTCGTGGTGAACCTCCAGGGCGTCGTCCAGGACAAGCTCATCATGCGGAAGACCGGGAAGGGAAAGGTGACGATTCGCAGCGCGAACACGAACCAGGCCGCGCTGCGCCTCCAGAACGCGAAGCACGTCGAGATCTCGAATCTCACGCTCGACAGCGGCAACGCGGCGGACAGCGTGAGCGCACTCTTCATCGATGGGCAGTCGGAGGACATCCAGGTCGACCACGTGAACGGCGTCGCCGGCGACGACATCGGAGTGCTCGTGTTCGGCGGGCTGATCCTCGGCGTCCGCTTCAACGCCTGCGACTTCTCGGACATGGTCGGCGTCGGGTTCATCCTCGACGGGCTCGGCCACGAGCTGAACGACTGCCGTGCCAACGCTTGTGGGTTCAACGCGGTCTTGCTGACCGACGACGCTCTCAACTGTCGGATCATCGACGGAAGCTTCGTTGCGGCAGGGGGCTCCGCGGCGGGGAACCCGGGCGTGGTCACTGTCCGCGGCAATGGTCACGTCATCGAGAAGGCGGAGATCGGCGGGGGTGGCATCAACGGCCTGTTCGTCGACGGCGGCGGGCACGTCGTCAAGAACTGCGTGTCGTCCGGCAACGTCGGCGCGGGGTTCAGCATGGAAGGCGCTCAGGTCTTCGCCCAGGGCTGCACGGCGACGGGCAACGCCATCGGGCTCGCCGGGGGTGGACTCGGCGCCACGATCGAGGGCGGCAAGTACAACGGCAACCTGACGCACGGGATCGAGATCACGCAGGGTGGCACGAACGTCGTCGGCATCACGGCGAGCAACAACGGAATGCACGGGATCCTCATCAATTCCGGCGTGCTCGGCACCCACGTCCGCTCCTCGACGTTCAAGAAGAACAGTGGCGAGGCGATCATGGTCGAGGGCCAGCTCACCTGGCTCGAGTTGAACTCCGCCATGAACGGCAACGGCTTCGTCAACTTGGGCGTCAACAACAGCGGTCGCGACAACAAGGTCGACACCGGCACGAACGACTTCTGACCCCGCTCCGGACGACCGCGGCAATCCGGGCAGGAGGACAGCCGCGCGCCGTCCTCGTCCGCGGTGGGCTTCGACCCGGGACGATCCTATGATGGCTGCGATGCGGTTCTCGACGTATCGAAGCCTGGGATTGATCGCGTTGACGGCGGGGGCAGGGTGCGCGAAGCCGGCGTTCTCGATCGAGGACGAGACCGCGTTCTTCCAGGTCGTTCCTCCCGAGGCCCGGCTCGAGCGCGTTGCGACCGGCTTCGCGTTCACCGAGGGGCCGGCCTGGTTCGACCGCGACGGCGGCTACCTCGTCTTCAGCGACATGACGGCCAACCGCTTGATGCGCTGGTCCGAGCGGGACGGGGTCACCGTCTTCCGCGATCGGAGTCCGGAACCGAACGGCAACGCGAGCGACGCGAACGGCCGCCTGATCACGTGCGAACACGAATCGCGGAGAGTGTCGCGCACCGAGATCGACGGTCGCGTCACGCCGCTGGTCGAGCGGTTCGAGGGGAAGCGCTTGAACTCGCCGAACGACGTCGTCGTCAAGTCCGATGGGTCGATCTGGTTCACGGATCCGATCTTCGGTCTGCGCGGGCGTGCGCCGGAGCTCGAGGGGAACAACGTGTTCCGCTTCGACCCCGAGACTCGCGAACTGCGGGTCGTGGTCGGGGACGGCCGGCGCCCCAACGGTCTCTGTTTCTCGCCCGATGAGCGCCGGCTGTACGTCACGGAGTGCATCCGTCCGAGCTCGGTGCGGGTGTTCGACGTGGGGGAGGAGGGTGAAGTGCGCGATGGGCGAACCTTCTACGAGGTCGATGCCGGCTTCGCGGATGGGATCCGCACCGACGCGGACGGCCGCGTCTTCGTCGCGGCCGGCGACGGCGTGCACGTCGCCGACGCGACGGGGCGTCTGCTCGGGCGGATCCTCGTGCCCGAGAGCGTCAGCAACGTCGAGTTCGGCGGCGCGGATCAGAGCGTCCTGTTCATTACGGCCGGCCGATCGCTTTACCGGATCGGTCTGTGCGCGAAAGGCGGATGACGTTGGGTTCCAGGCCTCGAGTTCTTCGCGTGCCGCGAAGAACTCGAAGCATGTCCACCCGACACGTGACCGTGCCCTCAGGCGCACACGTGCCGTGTGCTTCTTCGGTTGCGGTCATACTGCGTTGGGTTCCAGGCCTCGAGTTCTTCGCGTGCCGCGAGGAACTCGAAAGCATGTCCACCCGACACGTGACCGTGCCCTCAGGCGCACACGTGCCGTGTGCTTCTTCGGTTGCGGTCATACTGCGTTGGGTTCCAGGCCTCGAGTTCTTCGCGTGCCGCGAGGAACTCGAAAGCATGGGGCGTGACCCGGAGCGTGCAATGCGGATGACGGTCTCGGAGTTCCTGGTTCTCCTGGTGGTCGCGGCGATCTGCGGCGGCATCGCGCAGAGGATCGTCGGGCGCTCCAAAGGAGGCTGTCTCGCGTCGATCGCGCTCGGGTTCATCGGCGCGCTGTTCGGTCCGAGGCTCGCCGAGTGGGCCGATCTGCCGGACATGTGGGTGGTGCAGATCGGTGTGCACGACTTCCCGATCCTCTGGTCGATCATCGGCGCGTCGCTCTTCGTCGCTGCTCTGGGCCTCCTGTCCGGTCGGAAGAGTTGACCGCGGCGCGCTCGCGGCCGACGCTCGCGTTGCTCGGCCCCGGGCTTCTCGTCGCCGCGACGGGCGTCGGTGCGGGAGACCTGGCGATGTCGGCGTTCACCGGCGCGCGGCTCGGCTGCGCCGTGTTGTGGGCGGTCCTGGTCGGAGCCGCGCTCAAGCTCCTTCTGAACGAGGGCCTGGCTCGGTACCAGCTCGCGACCGGCGAGACGATCATCGAAGGAGCGATGCTGCGGTTCGGGAGCCTGGTCCGCTGGGCGTTCCTGGCGTATCTCCTGATCTGGAGCTTCTTCGTCGGCTCGGCGTTGATGAGTGCGTGCGGCGTCGCGGCCCACGCGTTGGCGCCGTGGTTCGACGCGAACGTCGACAAGAAGGTCTACGGCATCGTCCACAGCCTGATCGCGGTGGCGTTGGTCCGCGCCGGCGGGTACCGGCTCTTCGAAGGAGTCATGCGAGCCTGCATCGGTTTGATGGTCGTCGTCGCCGTCGCGACGGCGGTCGTCGTCCACCCGGGAATGGGCGACGTCCTGACCGGGCTCGTGTGGCCTCGCGTGCCGGACGTGAGCGGAGATGGACTGCAATGGACGGTGGCGCTGATGGGCGGGGTGGGGGGGACCTTGACCGTGCTCTGCTACGGCTACTGGATCCGCGAGGAGGGGCGGGAGGGAACGCGCCACCTGCGCGATTGTCGCGTCGACCTCACGGTCGGGTACGCCATGACGGCGCTCTTCGGCGTCGCGATGGTGATCATCGGGGCGCGGGTCGGCCGGATCGAGGGCGGCGGCGCGACGCTCCTCGTGCGGCTTGCCGACCGCCTGGCCGAGGACCTCGGGACGCTCGGACCCGCGGCGCGCGTCGTCTTCCTGGTCGGCGCGTGGGGTGCCGTCTTCAGCAGCCTCCTCGGCGTGTGGCAGAGCGTTCCCTACCTCTTCGCCGACTTCCACGCGCTCTCGACCGAACGGAAGGTGGGACCGATCGACGTGACGGCTCGGCCGTACCGCGGCTTCCTCTATGCTCTGGCCACGGTGCCCGCGGTCGGTCTGTTCATGCGGTTCGAGACGCTGCAGAAGCTGTACGCGATCATCGGAGCCCTCGTGATCCCGATGCTCGCGGCGACGTTGCTGGTGTTGAACGGCACGCGCGGCCCCGTTCCCGTCGAGCATCGGAACTCGCGCGCCACGTCGCTCGTCCTCGTGTCGACGCTCCTCTTCTTCCTCGCGGCCGGATGGTTCGAGCTGAGCGGGAAGCTGGTCGGTTGACGTTGGAACCGGAAGGGTGACATGAGCTTCCTGCTCTCGTACCAGATCATCGAAGCGCCCGACGCGTCGCCGGCGAAGACCGCGTTCGTCCTGCATGGGATCCTCGGTTCCGGGCGCAACTGGCGCGCGTTCGCCACCGAGTGGGTGCGCGTGAAGCCGGACTGGCGCGCGGTGCTGGTCGACCTGCGCAACCACGGTCGATCGACGGGCGCTCCCCCTCCGCATGATCTCGCCGCCTGCGCGGCGGACGTCGCGCGGCTCGGCGTGCACCTCGGCGGAGCCCCGCAGATCGTCATAGGCCACTCGTTCGGCGGCAAGGTCGCGCTGGTCTACGCGCGCGACCACGGGGGCGCGCTGGAGCAGCTCTGGAGCCTCGACAGCCCTCCCGGCCCGAGCCCGGGCGAGAGGGTGGCGCGCGAGTCCGAGGCGGGACGTGTGCTGGCCGCGCTGCGAGAGATCCCGGTACCGGTGTCTCATCGGACCGCCGTGATCGACGAGTTCGCTCGCCGGGGGATCGCCCGCGGAATCGCGCGGTGGTTGGCGACGAACCTCCAAGCGGTCGACGGGGGCGGATTCGCGTGGTCCTTCGATCTCGACGCCATCGACGCGATGCTCGCCGACTACTGGCGCGTCGATGGTCTGCCGTTCCTCCAGGATCCGCCTCCGGGGCTCGGGATCCGGATCGTCCGCGGCGAGCGGAGCGATCGGTGGACCGAGGAGGAGTGGACGGGAATCGAACGGTTGGCCGAAGCCGGTCGGCTCGTGGCGATCGTCGTTCCGGCCGCCGCGCATTGGCTTCACGTCGACAACCCGCGCGGGCTTCTGGACGCGCTGACGCGGTAGCGCGGAGACTTCCGGGCTCCAAACGTCTACGTCTAGCTAGCTAGGGAGCGACGAGGCGCACGCGGCTGGTCACGCCGGCGTGGTCGGACGGCCAGACTCCGTCTTGTCCAGGCTCGTGGCAGAAGAGGCTCGTCTCGGTCGGCAGCGCGAGGAGGCGGTCGTCGGCGCGCCCGATGAGAACGTAGTCGATGCGACGGCTCGGCGCTTCGCTCGCTTGAGTCAGGGGGTTGTCGCGATTCCACGTCGGGGCGTGGCGATACCCCTGCACGATCCGCCACGCATCGACGAACGGGGAGGGGCCGCCGCGCATGGGCGTCGTGATCGCGAGCATCTCGGGGCTGTCCGGCTCGGCGTTGAAGTCACCCAGCAGGATCGGCGGGAGCGATTCGTTCGTCTCGGCCACCAGCTCGAGGATCCGCGCGGTCTGCTCGACGCGTTCGTGGCCCTGATCGAGGCGATAGCTGAGATGCGTGTTGTAGACGTGGAGCCTCCCGAGGGCCGTCTCGACGACGACGTGCTGGAGGATGCGGGGGTCGTGCTCGGGTGCCGGCAGGGGGAAGACTTCGAACTCGACGATCGGAAAACGCGAGGCGATCGCGAGACCGAACTCGATGTCCTCGGGATAGACGATCATCGGCTCGAACGCGACGTCCGACCCGAGAGTGGCGGCGATCCACTGGGTTTGATCGAACTCGCCGGGGACGTTCATCACCTCCTGGAACGCGACGATGTCCGGCTCGAGCCGAGCGAGCTCGACCTCGAGGTGAGGCCGGCGATGCTCCCAACCGCCGGACTGGTTCATGAGGTTCAACGTCGCGACGCGCAGGTCGAGAACCGGCCGCTCGTGCGAGCCGTCGTCCGAGGTGAAGCAGGCGTTCAGCAGCGCACCGAAGCAGACGATGATCGCCCCTCGACGCGTGGCTTTCATTGGAGGTTTCCGCATGGGCCCGAAGGATAGCGACTCCGCGGACATTCGAGCTCGTTCGACTCGCCCGAACGAACCTTGCGACCCGCGGCGACGGGCTACAATCCCGCCATGGTGCGCCTCGTGGTCATCCTCTCGCTCGTGGTGGTGGTCGTTCTGCTCGGCGGCGCCGGCCTCTCGCATCGAATGCGGGAGCGCGCCGAAGCCGAGGCGGCGGCGGCCGGCGAGGCGCTCCGTCGGGCCCAGGCTCGCGCCGCGATGGGGCGCGGCCGGGCGGACCTCGAGGTCTCGATCCTCGACGGGCTCGCGCTTCTCATCGAGCTCCCCGAGCCGGGCCGCATCCCGACGCCGATCGTTTTCGTCCGGATCGAGAAGGCCCTCGATCGGGCGTACGAGGTCACCGGCCTCGACGGCGGCGCGATCCTGTACGCCGATGGCGAGTCGTTCGAGCGGCTCGACCGCGACCGCTCCGAACCCGACTCGCCGCTCGTGCTGGCCTCGAACATGGGGCACGTCAGTTTCGGCTTCCCTCTCCACGAGCAGCCTCGCGACGGAGCCGCGCTGCACGTCGAGTGGACGCACGTGAACCCGCGCTCGGGAGAGGTGGAGCTCTTGCGGTCCGAGCCCGTGATCTACCGCCGTGGTCCCGGCAAAGGAGCATCGAGGTGAGTTCGTCCGACCCGGTCGCCCGCGCGCTCGCCGACCACGCCGAGCGGAACGCGCGGCTCCTCGCGCAGCTCCACGACCTGGGCGTCGACCCCGATGACCCGGTCGCGATCGATTGCTTCTTCCTCTGCCGCAACGAGTCGCGAATCGCCAGCCTGATGGAACGACTCGACAGAGCCGGATTCATGCACTCTCGACGCGCCGGCGAACCGAGTCCCGACACGAGTTGGACCGTCCACGGAGTGCTGCTCACGAGCCCGCGAGGGATGGCGGACGAACGGATCACCGAGAGGTTGATCCGCATCGCGTTCGAGCACGATGCTTCCTACGACGGCTGGTCGACCGCGGTCGTCGGCTGATCGAGCGTCGCCTCGCCGGCGCGTCGCGCCGGCGAGGTCGACGGCTTCTCAGCTCCGGGACTCGAGCTCGGCGTGGAGCTCGCCCATCGGGAACGTGAGCTTCACCTTCTGAACGATGGAGCGATCGTCCGTCCAGAGGGTCGTCTCGACCTGGCCCATCGGCGTCTCGACACGCGTGACGAAGACCCGAGCCGTCCAGGCGCCGCTCGCCCCGGTCACCTCGGCGTCCGGCAGTCGCTCGATCTCGACCGGCGTGACGGCGACCCTCCAGTCGGGAAAGCCGAAGCCGACGGCCTCGACCGTAGTGCGCCCGCCCACCGGCAGGTCGACCCGTCGGATCGTGAACGCCTCGCCCGAGAACACGGGCGGGCTGAACGTCGCGTCCGGGGCCACGGCCAGGTCCTGCGGCTCGAGCTCCTCGTCCCCGCGCCGGGCCACGACACGGACGTGGCTCCCGTCGCGCACGTAGGAGGCGACGATCGGCTTCCCGCCGCTGATCTCGGTGTACGCCGCCGAGACGAAGCCGTGGTCGTCGTCGTACAGGACGGTGAGGTCGAACGGCTTCTGCGGCCCTCCCCGCGAGCGGCTCTCGACGTCGAGACGGTAGCCGGCCGGCACCTTCGAGAGAGTGAACTGCTCGTGACCGGCGGGGAACGTCATGAACTTCTGAAGCAGCCGTCCCTCCGCGATTACGTCTCCGTTGGACCGTTCCAGTGCAGCGGGGCCGCGGGAATCGCGGAGCTCCTCGGGTGCGGGCTCGGTGATCGCGCTTCGCACCGACTCGAGCATCGCGTCGAGCGCGGCTCGATCGTAGTAGCGCCCCCGATGGAAGACGCCTTCGATGGTGGAGGCGTTCCCGACGTCGGACAGCGGGTTCTCGCGGGTCAGGATCATCGACGCCGTCTTCCCGGCCGCGATCGTCCCGAGGCGGTCGCTCACTCCGAAGAACCGCGCGGGCGCGATCGTCGCCGCCGCGAGAACGTCTCGGGGCGGGATCCCCGCTCCCTGCAGCAGCGACATCTCCTCGTGCACGGCGAACCCGGCGTAGACGAACGGATTCGCGAGATCGGTCCCCACGAGGAGGGTCACGCCGGCGCGATGGAGCTCGGCCACGAACGTCTGCATGTGCGGGACCGCCTGTCGCGCGTACGGCGCGAAGCCGGCGTAGCTCCCGGACCGCCAGAACGAGATCAGGTGCGCCGGAACGTACTGCATCATGTCCGGGTCCTGTCGACTCTCGTCGTCCGCCCGACCGATGCCGACCATGACCGCGAGCGTCGGACAATGCGCCATGCCCGCGGCGCGGATCCGCCGCGCCAGGTCGCGGATCAGGTCGCGGTCGACGTTCGGCGTATGGAACCAGTGGCCGAACGTTCGAGCGGTCGGCGCGTCCCCCTCGTTGGCCAATACCTCGCCGATCCACGCGTCGAATCCGCTCAGGTGCTCGACGCAGTCCTGCCCGGCCGCGATCGCGTCCTCGATCGTCAGTCCGTCCGGGACGTGACCGACGGCCTTGAGGCGCAGTCGATGCGCTTCGTCGATCGCAGCACGATAGTCCTCGGGTTGAAGGCGGCTGTAGACCTTGATCTGGTCCACGCCCGCTGCGTGGAGCCGACCGATCGCGGAGCGGGTTCGAGAGGGTCCGGCGCAGGGTTCGGAGAACGGCCAGACCGGGGGGTCGCCGTCGACGATCGCGCCGGTCACGATCATCTCGGGGCCGAGCTCGTCCTGCTCGGCCAGCGCACGTCGCGTCTCGACCGCCGTCACGGTCGTCGCCCCCATGTCGCGAACGAACGTGACACCGTTGGCGATCAGCATCGCGCCGTACGTCTCTCCGCCCGCCGTGTAATGGACGTGGGCGTCGAAGAGCCCGGGCATCAAGAACCGATTCGAACCATCGATCACGGTCGCGCCGGCCGGCAGGGAGAGATCGGTGGAGACATCGGTCGGACGAAGCTGGGAGATCCGGTCCTCCGCCACGACCACGTCCTGATGCGGAACGATCCGCCCGCGTTCGACGTCGACGATGGAGACGTCTCGAATCACGATCGGAGCGTCCGCGGCGAGGCCCGCGGCGGCGAACAGAACGAAGGAGAGACACGGCGTCGCTTGGTGGAACATGGAGACCTCGTGAGTGGTCGGTGGTGTGCGGTTTACGGCACCCTTGGTGCCCTGGACGCGCCGAGTCCTTCGCGGATTCCGCCCTGGGTCGGGGCCCGATCCGTCCGCGGGTCGCTCGCAGAAAAGGAAAAAGCGGGAGACCGGTCACCCGGCCTCCCCCTCTCACGAGATGACAACAGCACGCGCTGTGTCGGACAATGATCGGGTCGAACCCGTCGCGACACTCGGGCGGGTGCCCCCGCCCGGGCCGCCGATGGAGTCAGAGGACCTTCAGCTCCAGGCCGTTCGACGTCGCGTATCCACCCGGTCCCTCCGGGTCGGCGATGAGGATCTGGAGGTTCACGGTGATCGTCCCGATCAGGTTCGGGAAGACGGTCCCCGTGGCCTGGATCATGCCGGTGCCGGGGCCGCTGCCGGGAATCCCGACCACGACGACCGGCGGAAGCAAGGGAGCGTTCACCAGCGGGCAGCCGATTCCGGTCGCGAGCGTCTCCTGCCCGATCCCGAAGAACATGACGCCGAACGTGCCACCGAGCGCGTTCGCCAGGGTGAACGTCACGTCGCCGCCCTGCGTCGGGCAACCCGAGATCGAGATCGCGGGAACGAACCCGCCGCTCCCGGCGCAACCCGCGCCGTACGGAGTCGCGTTGCCGCAGACGACCGAGATGACGTGCGCGCTGCCCGCGTTGATCCCGTGCGTCTTGTCGTACGGCGCGCCGACGAACACGTCGGGGACCGTGTCGCGGTTCGCGTCGCGCGCGCTGCTCACGTAGAAGCCGAAGTTCGAGTACGCGGGGCCATAGAGGGTGTGGAGGCTCGACCCATCGACGCCCGACAGGACATGCACGCGGCCGTTCTGCGAGGACCACCACGGCGCTCCCACGATCAGGTCCGGAACGCCGTCGCCGTTCACGTCGGAGGCGTCGGCCACGGACCAGCCGAACCGGCTCTTGATCGAGCCGTCCGCCTGGATGAGCATCGAGTAGTCGGCCCCCGAGAAGCAGCGGATCATGCCCGAGTCGTCGCCGTTGTTGTCGTCGCGCGGTGCGCCGACCATCACGTCGTCGTGACCGTCGCCGTCGAGGTCGCCGACGCCGATCACCGCGTAGCCGTACCAATCGGCGGTGGAGTCGCCATCCCATTGATGAAGGATCGCGCCGTCGAGGCCCGAGAAGAGCCGCGCGCCGCCCGCGTCGAGGACGGTGTTGTCATCGTCGAGCGTTGCAACGATGATGTCGTCGTAGCCGTCGTTGTTCGTGTCGCCGGCGCCGCTGACCGAGAACGCGAGCTCGTCGCCGGCCGCGTCACCGAACCACTGGTAGAGGCGCAGACCGTTCGCGCCCGAGTAGACGTCGGCGCTTCCCGAGTTCGGACCGTTCACGTAGTCGCGCCAGGCGCCGACGACGACGTCGGGGAAGCCGTCGTTGTTCACGTCGCCCGCGTCGCGGACCGACAGACCGTACTCGATGTAGCTGCGCTCGCCCGCCCACGTGTAGAGCAACGAGCCGTCGAGCCCGGAGAACACTTGCGCGGAGCCGTTGTCGACCGTGCTCACGTCCTCGCGTGGGGCGCCGACGATCACGTCGGGGACGCCGTCGTTGTTCACGTCGCCCGCGCTGCTCACCGACACGCCGAAGAAGTCGCTGTAGTTCTTGCCGTAGAGGGAGTAGATCACCGACTCGTCCACGCCCGAGTAGACGACGGCGGTGCCGACTGCGACGCCGCCGGGGTTGCGTCCCAGCTTCGCGCCGACGACGAAGTCGGGGAAGCCGTCGTGGTCGACGTCGCCCACGTCGGCGACGGCGCCGCCCTGCAGCTCACCGGCGTGGCTTCCGGGGAACAGGTGCAGCGTTCCCTGAGCGAAGGTCGCGGTGGCGCACGTCGACACGACTGCGAAACACAGTGCGAAACACAGAAGGGTGGTACGGATGCGGGGGTTCATGGGCCGTTCTCGTGAGTTGGGTTCCTTGCCGCCGGCCTCTCCTCAGGCCTGCGCCAGGTCCAAAATGTAACAGGCTATGGCGTCGGGAAACTCGACAAAACGGGAACTCCATCCCACGCGATGCCTAACCCCTAAACGCCAAACACGTTGGATGAGCCGCCAGCAAGGCGGAAAAATTCAGAACGTGCTTGATGTGCGAGCTTTACGACCGTCACGCCGTTCAGGCGGGGTCGGGGAGCGGGATTCCCGCGAGCTCGAAGAGGTTCGCCTGGCAGTAGATCGACGGGCGAAACGGCAGTTTCATCGAATCCCAGAGCTGCGATCGATCCGCTCGCTCGGGCTGTTCGATCGCGAGCTGCAGGATGTCCCTCTCGTCCCAGCCGTCGCCGCGGAAGAGCGCGGGCGGCACCGAGGGACCCGCGTCGATGACCTGCGCGATGCGCCCGAGCAGGCGGTGCTCCGCTTCCACGTCCATCGCCCAGGGAGTGATCACGTAGGAGAGGCGCAACGGCAGGCCGCGGCTTTGGGATCGGTCGCGCAGCTCGTAACGAACCTCGACCTGATGGAGGAAGACGGTAATGGTCGCGTGGTCGAGGGCGGGGAGGTGAGCGAGCTGGACGTAGTTCGCGAGCACGATCTGATCGGACGGAAGGACCCACGACGGGATTCCCGCGCGCAAGAGCTCCGTGATGGTCTCGCTCGTGTCTCGGATCGCGTCGCCGTCGGCCATGCTTTCCCATTCGGCGGTTCGGGCGCCGAACTCAATCCGAATCGATAGCGTCGGGGCTTGCTCCGGCGTCGATGCGAACCCAAGTTCGGACGTCGCCCCGGCCGATCGGTAGGCTCGGGCTCCGGAGGACCGACATGCTGCAGGACCACGATCGCGTCTTGATCCGTCAGGTGAAGGAGTGGGCGGAGATCCTGCTCTCGTTCGAGACGCGCAACCGCTACGAGCTCCGGTCATCGAGCGACGAGGTGATCGGGTACGCGGCGGAGGAGGCGCAGGGATTCAGCGCCATGCTCGCTCGCAACTTCCTCGGCCCGATGCGCGCAACGACGATCCACGTGTATGACGCACACCGGAGAGAGGTCCTGCGCGGCGAGAAGCCGTTCCGCTTCTATTTCCACCGCATGGAGGTGTTCGAGGGAACGCAGAAGATCGGCGCGGTCGAGCGGCGGTTCTCCATCCTGCATCGGATCTTCTCGGTCGAGAACGCGACCGGACAGGAAGTGCTCCGCATCGAGAGCCCGCTGTTCCGGATCTGGACGTTCAAGCTCGTCGACGGCACACGCGAGATCGGACGGATCTCGAAGCAGTGGGGAGGCCTGCTGCGCGAAGCGTTCTCCGACGCGGACACGTTCGGCATCGAGTTCCCGGCGAAGGGGATGGGCGACGAGATTCGCAAGGTGCTGCTCGTCGCGACCTTCCTCGTCGACTTCGTCTGCTTCGAGAACAACAACCGTAGAAGCTGATCGCGGCCAGCGGGGCGCGGATCGAGCGACGCCTCGTCCGCCGGCGCGGCTCGCCCACGGACGCGGATAGGATGCCGCGATCGGGTCTCTGCCCACGACGGCCCAGGAGGTGATCCATGCCAGCACCGGCGATCGTGCTTCTCGCCCTGTCGGCCGGCCTGTTCTACGCCTGCGCCTTCCCCGGCGGCGCGCGGTCCAGGGACGAGCCGACGTTCGACGATGACGTCGAGTTCCTCCGCCGTCATACGGACGTCGTGGTGCTTGGCGACGACCGTGGAGGCCGAATCGCCGTCGTTCCGCGTTACCAGGGTCGCGTCATGACGAGCACGGCAGGCGCGAGCGAGCCGGGTCACGGTTGGATCAACCGCGACCTCATCGCCTCGGGCGAGCTGCGGCCTCGCATCAACGTGTTCGGCGGCGAGGATCGGTTCTGGATCGGCCCCGAAGGAGGGCAGTTCGCCATCTTCTTCACCGCCGGAGACCCGTTCGATCTCGAGCACTGGCAGACGCCCGCCGCGATCGATTCCGAGCCGTACGAGGTCGTCGACCGAAGCGCCCGCGCGATCGCGATGCGGCACACGACCGATCTCGTGAACTTCAGCGGCACGCGTTTTCGCGTTCGCATCGATCGAACGGTCCGGCTGCTCGAGCGCGCCGACGTCGCGATCGCGCTCGGCGGCGAGCCCGCGCCGGATCTTCGCGTCGTCGCGTACGAGTCGGACAACCGGATCACGAACGCCGGCGACCGCGCGTGGGAGAAGGAGACGGGACTGTTGTCGATCTGGATCCTCGGGATGTTCCGGCCGTCGCCGGCCATGACGGTCGTCGTGCCGTTCGAGGAGGGGTCCGAGGACGTGCTCGGTCCGATCGTCAACGACGAGTACTTCGGGAAGGTTCCGCCCGATCGCCTGGTCATCGGCGACGGCGTCCTCTACTTCCGCGGCGACGGCGAGTACCGCGCGAAGATCGGTGTCGCACCGCGGCGCGCCAAGGACGTGATCGGAAGCTACGATTCGGAACGCGGTCTCCTGACGGTCGTGAGGTTCACGCTTCCGCACGGAACGATGGACTACGTCAATTCGATGTGGGAGATCCAGGAGGACGCGTACGGGGGCGACGTCGTGAACAGCTACAACGACGGGCCGGCGGAACCTGGTGCGACGCCGCTCGGACCGTTCTATGAGCTCGAGAGCTCATCACCCGCCGTCGCGCTCGGGCCGGGGCAGAGCCACTCCCATGTGCACCGGACGCTCCACCTCCATGGCGGTTACGAGGCGCTGGACCGCGTCTCCCGGCGGGTGCTCGGGGTTTCGCTCGATCAGATCGAGGCCGCGTTCACGTCCGGTCCATGACGAGCGACGTCGATTGCGGCCGGCGCGGCCAGCGCGTCACGAGTGCGACGGCGGTTCCCCGTTGGCCTTGTCGATCTGGCTCTTCAGCCAGGCGCGAGCGACGCGCCACCCGCGCTCGACGGTCCGGGTCGACACTCCGAGCACGTCGGCCGTCTCCTCGTTGGAGAGGCTGCAGAAGAACCGCAGCTCGACGATCTTCGCGTTCTGCGGGTCGAACTCGGCGAGCCGCTCCAAGGCGTCGTCGAGCGCGACGAGGTCTTCGGCCTGTTCCTCGAAGATCGAGGCGGCCTCGAACAGGGTGACCCGAGCGCGGTTGCCGCCGCGTTTCTCGGCGTTCCTCCTTCCCGCGTGGTGCATGAGGACGCGACGCATCGCGGTCGACGCCACCGACAGGAAGTGCGATCGGTTCTCCCAGCTCTGGTTCCGCTGCTCGACGAGCTTGAGGTAGGCCTCGTTCAGGAGGGCGGTCGGTTGGAGCGTGTGATCGGGCCGCTCGCCGCGGAAGTGCCGCATCGCGAGGTGACGCATCTCGTCGTACAGCAGCGGCATGAGCCGATCGAGGACGGTCTCGTCGCCGTCCTTGAGCTGGTTGAGGAGCAGCGTGATGTCGGGGGCGTTATCCATGAGACATCGGAATCGTACTGCATCCTCCGTATCGTCCGCATCCTCCCTTTCCTCCGGATGTCAAGGACGGGCGCGGCGAGTCGGGAGGAGCGAACCGTTGGATGGAACGCCTTTTCGTGTCGGGCGGCGCGCGAGAAACGGGGCGTGTTGGCGGAGGATCCGAACGCGCCGGGGCTGGCGCCTCCGGTCTAACGCCCGCCGATCAGTGCATGCCACTGATCGAGCTTCTTCTTCAACATCCGTTTCGCTCGAACGATGCGCATCTTCGCGGCGTCTCGCGAGATGCCGAGCTCGTCCGCGATGTCGGTGACCGAACGTTGCGCATAGTAGGTTTCCTCCAGGAGGCGTCGGGCGCCGGGCTCGATCAGCGACAGGGCGACGCCGACCTGGCGAAGCTGGTCGCGCCTCTCCACCGCGCTCTGTCCGCCGCTCACACCGAGTTCCTGTTCGATCGCCCGCGATGCATCGAGGTGGTGGTCGCGACCACGGACCCTGCGCCGCCGAAGGCGGTCGAGGAGCAACCGTTCGGCCGCCCGCCACAGGTAGGAGCTGAAGACCCGCGTGTCGTCGAAGCGAGGCCGTTTGGACGCGTTCAGCACCCGGACGACGGCTTCGTTCACCACGTCCGAGACGCTGGCCGTTCGCAGGATGCCGCGGCCGTGGTCCTTGACGCGTTGCTTCAGCGCCGCGATCTCGAGCCGCAGTAGTTCATCCAAGGCCTCGATGTCTCCGTGCTCCTGCCACCGCTCGAGCAGCACGCGGCCTCGGTCGAACTCATCTGGATTCTGTTTCATGCGAGATGCGAGAAAGGGCTGAGGGCCGGAGCGAGGGTACCTGAACCGGTGGCTTCCACGGCTCGATCTGACGCGACGGCCTCCGCTTCGGCGAGGGCGCCACGGATCGGGGGAGTCGCCTCGACTCAGATCCGCTCGATCGCCGACGGATCGAGCGTCCGTTCGTTCCGAACGTTGCCGGTGTTGACCGTCGTGGCCGGCTCGAACAAGACGACGTGCGCCTCGTCGCGAGCGACCGGTTTGTGCTCGACACCGCGCGGAACCACGAGGAGATCCCCCTCGCCGAGCTCGATGACGCCGTCGCGAAGGTGCATCTCGATGCGGCCGCGCACGACGAGGAACATCTCGTCTTCGTCCTGGTGTCGATGCCAGACGTACTCGCCCTGGAGTTTCGCGACCTTGACCTGCTGGCCGTTCAACTCGGCCACGACCTTGGGCGACCAGTGCTCGGTGAAGAGGGCGAGCTTTCGCTCGAGGTTGACCTTCTCCATCATGGTTCTCCTCACGGAACGTCGTCCGTACAGAACGACGAGGCCGGCAAGCCTTCTCGATTCCTTAGGTTCGTCTCGTCCGCCGCACCGAACCCGAAGCGCACGGCGGCCGGCGCCGCGATCGTCTCGCTCCAGACGACGACGGCGTCCCCGTCGATGACGGCCTCGGCCGGCACGTAGACGCGGTCCTCGCCGGCGACCTCGAAGTGCGTCAGCGGTCCGTCCGACGCGAGCCCCGATCCGACGTGCTCGAAGTGGAGACGGGCGCGACCCTCGACGATCTCCATCGCGTGGAAGAGCGGCCCCGAGTGGATGAGGTCCTCGCGGCCGTACGTCCTGGCGAGCGCCCAGAGCGCGAGTCGACCGCCCACCGCCTGCTTGTTCTTCGGGTGGATGTCGCGCGGGTCGCCGACGTCCATCGTTACCACCATCCCGGTGTTCGGCACCGAGAGGGCGTGACGCTGCGCCTCGCGCAGCTGGGCCGCCTCGCCTCGATCGCCGCCGTAGGCGAACGGAGCGATCTGCACGAAGTAGAACGGAAACGTGCCCTGATCGAAGTGGCGGCGCCAGTCGGCGATCAGACGCGGGAAGAGCTCGCGATACTGGCGCGCCCGGGTACGGTTCGATTCGCCCTGATACCAGATCACGCCCTTGATGCCGAACGGGACGATCGGAGCGATCATGCCGTTGAAGAGAGCGGTCGGGGAGTTCGGGTGGAAGGCGGGCGCCTTCGGTCGCGCCGGGAGCTCGTCGAGCGACGTTCCGCGACGGTAGCGCCATCGCCCGCCGATCGGCACCGGTGCGTCGCGGGAGCCGGTGCAGAAGACCCGCATCGCGTCCGGCGCGGTGCCGACGCTGATCGTCCCGCCCGTGTCCACGACCCGGATCGCGATCAGGTTCCGCCCGCCGGAGAGCAACGACCCGGGGATCTCGTAGCGGCGCGCGACCTGGAAGGCGCCGTCGCCTTCGTGGCCGCCGACGCGAACGCCGTTGAACCAGGTCGTGTCGCGATCGTCGATCGGTCCGAGCTCGATCGTCGCCGCGCGCCCGGCCCAGGACTCCGGCAGCTCCACGTACCGCCGGATCCAGAGGACGCCATCGAAGCGATCGAGGCCGTCGGTCGTGAAGACTCCGGGAACCTCGATCTCGTTCCACGTCGAGTCGTCCGTCTCGGGCGCGGCAAGCGAGGCGGGGGCGGCTCGCTCGAGTGCGGCCCACCATGACGCCTCCTTCTCGGCCTCCTGGCGGGCGGCGGCGGTTGGATCGTCCCGCATCCGCCGGGCGAGATCGAGGCCGCCGTCGAACTCCTTCATTCCTTGAAGCCCCGCTTCGCTCGTCCACGACTCGGCGACGGTTCCGCCCCAGCTGCTGCTGATCAGGCCGATCGGCACCGAGAGCTCTTGGTGGAGGCGACGGCCGAAGAAGAACCCGACCGCGCTGAACCACTCGGCCGTCCGCGGCGAGCAGGCCTGCCACCCGCCTCGGCAATCGTCGAACCGCGCGGGGCCGTACTGCCGCTCCACGCTGAAGAGGCGAATCATCGGCAGATCGGCGGTGGCCAGCTCGGCGCGGTGATCGAGCACGCCGCCGAACCCCCGGCTGGTGGCGCCGACCGTCATCTCCATGTTCGATTGTCCGGAGCAGATCCAGACGTCGCCGAGCAGCACGTCGCGAACGTCGATGGCTCCGTCGCCGCGGATCGAGAGCGTATGCGGCCCGCCGGCGCCGGCGGTCTGGATCCAGGTGCGCCAACGTCCATCGGAGCCCGCGCGCGTCACGGACGCCGAGTCCGTCCAGTCGGCTCGAATCTCGATCACGGCGTCCGGGTCGGCGGTTCCCCAGATCGCGACCCGAGCGTCGCGCTGCAGGACCATGTGGTCGCCGAAGATCGCCGGCAGCCGGACGTCTCCGAACAGAGTCGAGCTCAAGCACGCCGCTGCGGCGATGGTTCCGAGGACTCGGGTCAACATGCGTACTCCAACGCGTCGCGGGGTCAGAGGTGCGAACGGAAGGCTCGCGCGGCGCGCGCATGGCCGCGGGCGTCGCCCAGGATCGAAAGACATCGAATGATATCGAACCCGGCTCCGTCGCGCGCGCGCGCGGCCGGGACGCATCCGGGACGCCTCGTCGAGCCGCGCGCGAATCGCTACCGGCCGACCGCGCGGTTCATCGCCACGGCGCCCCCGATCGTCACGGCGAGGATCGCGCCGCCGATGACGTAGCGACCCGCCTCGAACGATTTCACGGACGCGAACGCGAGCGCGACGACGACCGCGATCGTCAGGCAGCCCCGCGGCGTGAGCATGACGGGACCGGGGAGCCCCGGCCGAGCGTCGCGACTCGAGCGACGGCGAGGGGGCTCACTCACGTCTCGCGCTCACCGTGGCGACTCGGCCACCTGGCGATTCGCAGAGCGACGCGCTCGGCGATTCGATGCCGGCGAGGGCGACGTCCTCGCTCGAAGCTTCGTCTTCGCATCGTGTCATCGAAGTCGGACGCACGGCGACATCCAGGCAGGAGGACCGAGACGTTACCCGATCCGAACGTCTTCGTCCTCCAGCGTGGTCCGACCCGGCGGCGACCCGACCGTGCCGGTGGCGCTCGGAGCGTCGGTGCGCGCGAGCCGCGTCAGTTCGGGAGGGGCACCTCGCGGGTCGATGACGTCGGCGGTCGAATGAGCACGAGCTGGGCGGCCGAGCGGTCCGCCTCCTGCGTGGTGACGACGAGGAGGTGGCCGCGATACGGCATCATCTGGATCTGTCGCGGAGAGACCGGAAGCCGGTCCAGTGCGACCGACCACGCGTCCTCCTGCGGGTCGTAGACCTCGATCGAGGTGTTCGGCTCGAGGTCGTCGCCGGCGCCCGGCGACACGCCGCCCGCGAGGTACAGCCGGCCGTCCAGCGCGACGAGCTGCCCGGAGAGCCGCGGCCGAGCGGGCGGCGCCATCGGGCGCCACGTACCGTCGTCGAAGGCGAAGACGTCGCACGTCTCCACGAGCTCGAAGTTCTCGCGCATACCGCCGACGAGGTAGAAGCAGCCGTCGAGCGCGGCGCCCGCGAAGGCGCGTCGCGGCGTCGGGATCGTCGCCACCTCGACGAAGCCCCCGTCGCCGTCGGGTCGCCCGCGGAGCACGCTCGTCACGTGACGGAACCGATCGTCACGGTCACGGTCCGGGTCGTAGTCGAGGCCGCCGAAGATCCAGAGGTCGTGGTCGTGCAGCGCGAGGCCGAACTGGCTGCGGGGAACGGGCAGACCGGGAGCGGCCGACCACGCGTCGTTCTCGAACTCGTAGCGGAAGGCTTCGGCGTGCGTGCGCGCGACTTCGCCGTCGTGGCCGAATCCCCCGACCGCGAAGCCGTGGCGGGCGCTCCGGGACGTCACCGTCTGCATCGACTGAAGCGCCATCGGATAGTCGGCGGCTCGCGTCACCGCGAGGGTCGAGAGGTCGACGCGCCAACCCTCGCGCAGGAAGTTCCGCGGCTCGAAGTCGTGCTGCTCGACGCTGTTGTTCCCACCGAACAGATAGAGGCCGTCCCCGCGGAGGAAGATGCCCTGGCGGTTCTTCGCCGCGCCCGGCGCGGGGATCGTCCAGTGCGCGACGACTTCGGCCCGCGCGACGGGCGTCTCGCCGAGCCGGATCGTCTCGACGTGCCGCGGGCGAACGTTCTTGCCGATGCCGCCGAGCGCCACGATCTCGCCGGTCGGAGCGGCGACCAGCCGATGGAAGAAACGCGGGAACGTGAGCGTCGCGACGTGCGTCCACGACGGCTCGCCGATCCGCCACGCGTACATCGCGCCGTCCATGCCGCTCGCGAAGACGCGACCGCCGTCGCCGGCCGTGGCGACGCCGAACCCGAACCCGGGGAAGTCGGGGCCGCGTGACCACTCGCCTCGCGCGGAATCGAAGACGTCGACGCGACTCGTCACCTCGCCGTCATCCTGCATTCCGCCGACGACGATCAGGTTCTCCTCGACGACGGCGGCGCCGAGCGCGCGGCGTGAGAACGGTTGCGGATGTCGCTGCCACGTCGCGGCGGGGTCGGCGAGATCGAGGCTCCAGAGCTCGTTCGTCCAGCTCCGGCTCTCCGCCTCCTCGCGCCGCGAATCGAGCGCCCAGCCACCGACCACGACGAGGCGATCTCCGATGACCGCCGCGTCGTGGGACGAACGCGGCGCGGGGAGGCTCGGCAACGCGGTCCAGGTCCGGTGGACGGGATCGAACCGCTCGCACGCATCGACCGACACCGTCTCGTCGTCGACGATCGACATGCCCCCGACGCGGATCAACGTGCCGTGGTGCGCAACCAGCGCCACGCTCTGCACCCGCTCTTCGTTCGGGAGGACCTCGACGTCGTCATGGTCGAACGCGTTGATCCGGTAGAAGTCGCGGCTCTGGTCCTTCGTCACGTAGTGGTGGGGTTCCCCGACGTAGCCGCCGAGGACGTAGATCCAGCCGCCCGACGTCGCGGCTCCGAAGCTCGTGATGCCCCGCGGGAGCCGTCCCGCCGGGCGGCCGACCGCGAGGCCGGCCGCGAACACCGGCGTTTCGGGCGGGACGCCGCCGTGCTGGGCGGGAGCGACGCGAGCCGACGCGCCGATCGCCACGGGGACCGCGACGGCGATCCAGGAGAGCTGCCGAATCGAGTGCATGAAGAGCCTCCGTTCCTCCGCGCGTGCGGAGAGGCGGCGCCGGCGAACTGCGGCGACCGATGATTATGCGACTTGTTCTCATTTTCTACCGGCGACCCCTTGACGGGACAAGACGTTCTGAGAATGATTCTCAACATCGTTTCGGATCGTTCCGCGACGATCCCACTCCCCGCGGTCGGGCCGGGGGCGTCGGGAGAAACCGGCTGGTTCACATAAATCGGGGCTCCCTCTTCGCTTGGAAACGTCCGAGGAAGCCCCGCGACGAGCCGTGGCAGCCCGTCTTCATTCGATGGGAGGACCAAGTGCGTCCAGCGTCCAAAACGCCTATTGAAACGCGTTCCGCTCTCTATGCAACGCTCTTCCTGATCCTGGGATCCGTCGCCTCGGCCAACTCGGGTGCGGACGACGCGTCGCGCGTCGCCCGGCTCCAGCTTCTCCCGGCGCCCCTCGGCGGCACCTCGGGGGTCGATCTGCGGACCCACGCTCCGCTCGCACCGTTCGTTCTCCTCGTGGACGTCGCGGTCAACAGCGTCGACGCGGACGGCGCCGGCCCGTTCCCGTGGCTGCGCGTGTTCGGGCCGTCCACGTTCGTGGCCACGTTGGTGACCGACGTGACCGGGCGATTCCGTGCGCTCGCGCCGGTCGGAACCTCTCCTGCGACGCAGGGCGCGACTGTGTTCGCGCAGGCGTTGACCCTGACCCCCGCCGGCCGCCTCGAGACGTCGAACGTCGCCGCGACGACGGTCACGCCCGGCGCGCCGTCCTGGTCGTTCGTCGACCGATCGGCGAGCGTGCCCGCGATCGCGAAGCAGCATCCGTCCGGCACGGGGGCGGCGCGCGATCTCGACGACGACGGCGACCCGGACCTCGTCGTCATCACCGGAGTGGGAGCGTCGGTGCATCTGTTCCGCAACGACGGCGGGTTCCAGTTCACCGACGTGACTCCGAGCGCGTTGCCGACCGCCGCGCAGATCGAGGCCGCGACCGTCGATCTGTTCGACGCGGACGGCGACGGCCTCGAGGACGTCTTGATCATCGGCGGAATCGGCGACACGTCGAGCCCGCCGCTCCCGAACGTCCTGCTCCACAACGACGGAGGGATGGTGTTCACCGTGGCGTCGTTCCCGGACGTGGCGGGCGTCGCGCGCGACGTCGCGGTGACCGACGCGGACGGCGACGGCGACCTCGACGTGGTGCTGGCGAATGGGTTCGACGGGGCCCATGCGGCCGAGCAGCCGTTCTCGAACACCCTGCTGGTCAACCAGGGCTTCGCGCAGGGCGGCGTCGAGGGCACGTTCGTCATCGACGCCGCGTTCCTCGCGGCGCCGTGGAACGGACCCGACCACAACGTCGCGGTCGCGGCCGGCGACATCGACGACGACGGCGACATCGACCTCTTCTTCGGTCGGTCGGACACGCAGATGATCGACGGAGTGGCGGGTCAGCCGAACGTCCTGCTCCGGAACGACGGCGGGCTGGCGTTCGCCGACGTGTCCGCCGCGCAGCTTCAGCCGCACTTCTCCGACAACACGCAGGGGGCGCGCTTCGCCGACCTCGACGGCGACGGCCGGCTCGACCTGATCGTCGCGAACTCGACGGTCACGGTGACGTCGGCCCAATCGGGCGACTACTACCGCAACACGGGCGGAGGAGTGTTCGTCGAGGACAACGCATCGTTCCCTCAGATCGATGAGTCCGAGATCGCGCTTCGCGTCGGCGTCCGCGTGATCGACGTCGACCTGGACGGCGACGACGACGTCCTTCACCTGCTTCATGAGTTCATCGACTTCGACGGCTCTTCGGGCAACCCGTCGGGCACCGGCGGCGACGACCTCCTGTTCGTGAACCAGGGCGGGGCGCAGGGTGGAACAGCCGGCGTCTTCGCCCTCGACCCGAGCTTCAGCGTCACCGCGATCTTCGTGACCGCCGATCACGTCATCGCCGACTTCGACCTGGACGGGGACGACGACGTCTACGTGAGCAACCGGGGCGCCTTCTTCTCCCCGTTCCCGCTCGACGATCGCCTGCTCGAGAACACGCGGATCCCATAGTCGGGCCGCGTCCACTCGTCCGAGCGGCTCGCGCCGAGCGAACGATCGCTCGGCGCGGTTCGAACCCCTCCTGTCGATGCCGAGGATCCATCGATGAATGGCAAGTCGACGACGCGAAGAATCGTGGACATTCCCTGCAACCTCCTGGATGCGGTGCTCTGCCTGTCGTTCGACCACGGCGAGCTCGAGAACGTCTGCGCGAGCACCGGGACGGACCTGCCGTGTCGATCGGAGATCCGACCCATTCTGCTGCGCAGCAAGGTCCACGCCGCGTGCCACGCGGACACCGCGCTCTCGCGCCGGATCACGAGGATCCTCGACTTCCGCTTCGCGTCCGAGCTCGAGGACTGCCGCGCGACCGGCGTTGCGGAGTACGCTCGCGCGTGGTTCTTCGACGCAGTCCTCCCCTCGCGCGGATTCGCGGGCGCGCTGTGGGCGATCGGGCGCGTGGTCGACTCCGGCGCGGAGTGCGTGGCCGCCCACGTGAATCAGTACGTCACGCTCGAGGCGTTCCTGGGGATGCGCGCGCGAGAGGAGCTCGGGGCGGGCCGCGTGCGCGTGGCGGGAGGAAACGGCCCGTGCTGACGGGGCGGCGCCGTGCGACTCGAGCACCATGAGCACGATCGCGGGCGAGGCCGGGTCGCGCGGAGTACACCTTTGGAGCAGCACCTGTACGGTCGCTGATCAGGTACGGGCGGACGAGATCGTCGAATCGGGCGGACGGATGGTCCGCCCGCTCGCGGCTGCGCGAGATTGCCTTAAAGAAGCGATGCGGCACGGCCGTTGCATATGTCGCACGTGCACAGATGCACGTGTTCACGTAACGAAAGAGTGCGATGATCCCGTGCGGCGTCGCAAACCCCTGGCGCTGGACCCACGACTCCGATGCTTCGGTTCCTGTCCGACCTCCACCCCGTCGCCGTCACGCTCGCGCTCGCCGTCGCGATGGCGATGATCGAGCTCGTCCGTCCCGGGCGAACGTTCCCGCGCGTGCGCGGATGGCTGCCCCGGGCGATCGCCGTCAACCTGGTCCAGGGGGGCGTCGTCTTCGCGCTGGGGCATTCGATGGATCGCTGGTTGTCGCGCGTGCGTCCGTGGTCGGCCGATGAACTCGGCGTGGCCGGCGGCGCCGCGGTCGGGTACCTGGTGATCACGTTCGTCTATTACTGGTGGCATCGGTGGCGTCACGAGGTCCCGTTCCTTTGGCGCTGGTTCCATCAGTTCCACCACAGCCCGAGCCGCATCGAGATCGTCACGAGCTTCTTCAAGCACCCGTTCGAGGTCGTCGCGAACGGCTTGCTCTCGAGCGCGATCCTCTACCTCGGAGTGGGCCTCTCCCCGGCGGCCGCGACGATCGCGGTGACGGCGACCGGGGTGGCCGAGCTCTTCTACCACTGGAACGTGAGGACGCCGTACTGGCTCGGTTTCGTGTTCCAACGCCCCGAGAGCCACTGCATCCACCACGAACGCGGGCGGCACACCGGAAACTTCGCCGACCTGCCGCTCTGGGACATGCTGTTCGGCACGTTCGAGAACCCTCGGTCGTGGCGCGGTCGATGCGGCATCGGCGACGCCGCCGAGACGAGGCTCGTTTGGCTGCTCCGCGGGCGCCTCGTCGAGGGAGATCGAACGTGAGCGCGGCGTCGAGCGAAGCCGGAGGGGCGTCGCGGTGGGCCGGCCTGCTCCTTCTGGTCGGGCTCCTGCAGATGACGGGAGACGTGCTCGGGATCACGGCGTTGAAGGGGATCGGCGCCGCGACCGGAGCGTCGCCGGCGCCGAAGGTCTTCTCGGCCGTGCGCGGGTTCGAGACCTACGCGGCTCGGTTCCATCTGGAATGGACCGATCGAGACGGCAGTCCGCGGTCCTTGGAGCTGACGCCCGCGGTCTATGGCCGCGTCGAAGGACCCTACAACCGGCGCAACGTCTACGGCGCGGCGCTCGCGTACGGCCCGGTGCTTCCGCCGGAGATTCGTGACGCCGTCTTCCGGCGCGCGCTCTGCGGCGAAGCGCCGCTGCTGCGCGAGCTCGGCATCGATCCAGGGACGATCCGTGGAACCGTCCGCGTGCGCTACGTGCCTTCGTCCAACACGACTCCGGATCCGGGGCTCGAGCTGACGTTGGAGGCACCGTGTCGCTGAAGAACGGGTGGACGGGCGGACAGTACAGCATCTTCCGCGCCCTGCTCGGACTCTACCTCGTCGTGCACTTCGTCGAGCTCCTGCCGTGGGGGGCCGAGGTGTTCTCCAGCGAAGGCGTGCTGCCCGACGGCGACGCGAGCCCGCTGCTCGATCTCTTTCCGAACGTGCTGCGGTGGTGGGACTCGCCGGCGGCCGTCACCACGCTGCTCGTGGCCGGCGCGGTGTCGTCGTTCCTGTTCGCGCTCGGCTGGTTCGATCGCGTCGCGGCGATCGTCGTCTGGTGGCTGCTCGCGTCGTTGTTCGGACGCAACCCGCTCATCGCCAACCCAAGCCTGCCGTACGTCGGCTGGATGCTCCTCGCGCACGCGTTCCTCGCGCCGGCGCCGTACGGCTCGTTCACCGCGCGCGGCCGGTCCGACCCGGGCGGCGGATGGTCGTTCTCGGAGCGGATCTTCTTGTTCGCGTGGATCCTGATGGCCGTCGGCTACAGCTACAGCGGATGCACGAAGCTGATGAGCGCATCCTGGGTCGACGGCACGGCGATGGCTCGAGTGCTCGAGAATCCGCTCGCGCGTCCGACGTTTCTGCGGGAATGGATGCTCGCGTTGCCGGAAGGCCTGCTGAAGGTCGCGACGTGGGGCGCGCTCGCCGCCGAGCTCCTGTTCGCGCCGCTCGCCCTGATCCGTCGCGTTCGACCGTTCGTCTGGCTGGCGATGCTCCTCATGCACCTGGGGCTGATGTCGCTGATCGACTTCGCGGACCTGAGCCTCGGAATGGTCTTCCTCCATTGGTTCACGTTCGATCCCAGTTGGGTGCGACCGCGGGCGGCGGACGCGGTCGAACACCTGTTCTACGACGGCGAATGCGGGCTTTGCCACCGGTTCGTCCGCTTCGTCCTGGCCGAGGATCGTGGAGGTCGCGCGTTCCGGTTCGCGCCGCTCTTCGGTCCGACGTACGACGAGCTCATCGACGCCCCGCGGGGGGCGCTGCCCGACAGCCTGGTGGTGCGGCGGGCCGACGGCGCGCGGCTGGTGAGATCGGAGGCGGCGCTCCACGTGCTCTCGCGCCTGGGCGGACTCTGGCGCGTGATCGCCCTCGCCGCGCGTCCGATCCCCGCCGGGTTGCGAGACCGCGTGTACGACGGCGTCGCGCGCGTGCGGAAGCGGATCTTCGCGAAGCCGAGCGGAGCCTGCCCGCTCGTCCCGCCGGAGCTGGGCCGGCGCTTCGATCCGTGACGAGCGCGGCCGCGCTCGATCCCCGCGATCGATCCCATGGTTGTCGGGAGCTCGGGCAGACGTCTACAGTGGCCGCATGGGCACGGGCGGACGAGGCCGATGGATCGAGGTCGAGATGCACCGAGGCGATCGACGATGATCGCCGCCGCGTTCTCCATCGTCATGACGTGGGTGCCAGGCATGGATGACCTCGCCACGGTGCGCCTCGACGCGGCCGCCCGCCCCGATCCGGAGCTGCAGAGCGCCCTCGAGGGGATCGATCGGACGCTCGGCGAGGAGCTCGGGATCCCGGCTGACGATCGGCGCGCGGGCCTCGTCGACCTCACCGACGGTCGCTTCGCGATGGTCCGCGGCGACGACATGATGTACGGCTCGATCGTCCCGAAGATCGGGGTCCTGCTCGGCTGGTTCGAGATGCACCCCGAGTCCGCGTCGTCGCTCGATCCCGCCGCGCGGCGCGACCTCGAGTTGATGATCAAGCGGTCCGATGACGAGCTCGCGGCGAAGTACGGTCGGATCGTCGGGATCGACCGCCTCCAGGAGGTCTACCGCGACGAGCGCTACCGGCTCTACGACGCGGAGCTCGGCGGCGGTCTGTGGAGCGGCCAGCACTACGGCCTCGATGAGCCGCGCGCCGGCGATCCCCTCCGCGGTCTCTCCCACGCGGCCACGGTGCGTCAGTTGCTTCGGTTCTACTTGATGCTCGAGCAGGGACGCCTCGGCGGCGAGGTCGCGTCCGCACGCATGAAGGAGATCCTCGCCGCGCCGCGCCTCGACTTCCACCACGATGGGTTCGTCGCCGGTCTCCGCGGCCGCAACGTCGGCATCCTGCGGACGAACGGACGCCGGGACGATTGTCATCTCGACGCGGCGAGGATCGAGCACGGCGATCGCGCGTACGCCTTGGCCGGTCTCGTGCATCACGCGCGCGGACTCGAGTACCTGGAACGGCTCGCGGCCGAGGTCGACGTGATCCTCTGCGGCCCGGCCGCTCGAAAACGGCACGTCCACCACGTGAGCCGGGATGAGTCGGTGCGCAGCGCCGCGCCGGAGTGGACGTCGGCCGTGATCGACCGCGAGCGCTTCTTCAACGAGGTCCTCCTGTCGTGGAACGTCGACGTGCCGCAGGATGGCGCGTTCGTCGTCGACCTCCGCGTCGGCCGCCGGTTCTTCGACACCTGGTCGCCGTGGCTTCGGATTGGATCGTGGGGCGTCTTTGCGCGCGACGATGGCGGCGTCACCCGCTGCGACGAGGGTCGGGTCGACGTCGACGTGTTCCGGTCGAGTGAACGGTTCGACCGCGTCCAGTATCGGATCCGCGCGACGGACGGTGCCGCCGGCGCCCGCGTCACGGTGCGTCGTACGTCGGTCTGCCTGAGCGACACCACCGGTCTCGCGGTCGAGCGTCCGGATCCGCAGGCGCGGGATGACCGCGCGTTCCCCGTCACGCGCCTGGGCGTGCCGTTTCGGAGCCAGCGGGCGGAGGATCCATCGATCCAGTCGCGCATCTGCTCGCCGACGTCGGTGGCGATGCTGCTGGCGTTTCGGGGCGTCGTCGTGCCGACGGCCGAGGTCGCGGCGCGCCTCCACGACCGCCGGCACGACATCTACGGCAACTGGGAGCGGGCGGTCCAGGGCGCCTACTCGTTCGGCGTTCCCGGGTACCTGGCGCGGTTCTCGGACTGGGACGACGTCGAGGCGCAGATCGCGGCGGGTCAGCCGTTGGTCATCAGCATCTCGGTCAAGGAGGAACAGAAGCTCGACGGCGCCCCGTACGAGGCGACGGCCGGGCACCTCCTCGTGCTCGCCGGCTTCGACGACGCGGGCGACGTCGCGGTGAACGACCCGGCCGCGCTGACGCCGGAGCATGGGCTGATCGTCTACCGGCGCGACCAGCTCGAGGAGGCGTGGCTCCGTCGCGGCGGCGTGGCCTACGTGTTCACGCCTCCCTTCGGGCGGGACGGTGTCGTTCCCGCCGCCGACACCGAGGACTGAGCTCGGTCGCTTCCCAACCGCGGAGTCGCTCGTGGTGTGCTCGCCTCGTGCCCTCACGATCCTCGCCGGCTCGGCGACCGTCGCGTTGCTTCTCGTCGCGATCGGGGTGCAGCGAGCGACTCTCGCTCGATTGGAACGACGTTTCACGGCGCTCGCCGAGGCGACTCGGGCGTCTGAACGGCGTGACGTGGGAACAGACGCGCCGGCCGGTCCGGCCGACCGCGCGGCGCTGGCCGTCGCCCGCGAGATCCCCTCGGCGACGCGGTGGACGCGCGCGATCGCGTGCGATCCGACCGGCGTCGTGGCGGGCGGCGCGGCCGACGGCGTGGTGCGTCTGCACGACGTCGAGAGCGGAGCATTGCTCGGGGAGCTTCGCGGTCACCGTCGCGGTGTCACGGCGCTCGCGATGGACGGCCGGAGAGTGGCGTCGGGCGACGCCGACGGCTCCGTCATCATCTGGGACCGCAAGCACGGCGAACCGCGCGCCACGCTCGCCGGTGGAAGAGGCCCCGTGGCCGCGGTCGGGTTCGGTCGCGATGAGCGCGTCGCCTTCGCCGCGTTCGAGGACGGTCGCATCGTCGCGTTCGACGCCGCGACCGGGGCCGTCGACCGCGAGAGCCCGCCGTCGCCGGAGCCGTACCGCGTCTTCGCCGTCGATCCGAACCTCGACGCGGGGGTGGTCGCCTGGTGCGCGGTCGGCGGCAACCTTCGGGTGTGGGACGCGCGCGCCGGAGATCGGATCGCGACGTTCCGCGTCGACGCCGTCCTGCGTGTCGACGCCGTCGCGTACCACGCGCCGCCGGGACGGGCCGCGATCGCTTTGCGCGGCGGGAAGGTCGAGACGTGGACGCCGGCCGGCCGCACGCCGGTCGCGTCGCTCGGCGAGGGCACGTATGCCACGTGCCTCTGCTTCTCGCCGGGCGGCTCGCTCCTCGCCGCGGGGTTCGACGACGGATCGACGCGGATCTGGGACGTTCCCGGCGGATCGCTGTGCACCGTCGCGGGCTCCGGCGGAGGACCGCTCGCGGCCGTGAGATTCTCGCCCGACGGAACGCGCCTGTTCGCCGCGGGACGGAGCGGTAGGATCCTGGTGATCGACGTCGGGCGCGCCCCCGTGAACGTCGCCGGCGAGAGCGAGAGGGAACGATGAACAAGACCGAAACGATGAAAGAGCTCGAGGCGCTCGGCAACGAGAGACATCGGGCGACGTTCGCGCGCCACGGCGTGACGGGTGACGTCTTCGGCGTGCCGTACGCCGATCTGTACAAGGTCCAGAAGCGGATCGGAATCGATCAGAAGCTGGCCGAGGAGCTCTGGGCGACCGGGAATCACGACGCGCGCGTGCTCGCCGCGTTCATCGCCGATCCGGCGGCCATGAAGGCCTCGGTCATCGACCGGTGGGCGAAGACGGCCGGCAACCAGGTCACGCTCGACTCCCTCGCCGGGCTCGCCGCGAAGACGGAATCGGCGACGAAGATCATGGAGCGGTGGATGGCCTCGAAGGGCGAGTGGATCGCCGCCGCAGGGTGGCACGTCCTCGCCGGACTCTGTTCGCGGCCGGACGCGGGCGGCCTCGCGGACGAGGAACTTGGCGCGTACGTCGAGCGGATCGAACGCGAGATCCACGGCAGCGAGAACCGAGTGCGGTACTCGATGAACGCCGCCCTCATCGCGATCGGCGGCCGCGGCGGGGCGCTCGAGAAGAAGGCGCTCGCGGCGGCGAGACGGATCGGCAAGGTGGACGTCGACCACGGAGAGACCGCCTGCAAGACGCCCGACGCGGTCCAGTACATCCAGAAGATGGCGGATCGCGCCAGCGCGAAGAAGAGCGCTCCTCCGCGGCCGCTCTCGAAGAAGAAGGTGACGAGGAAGTCGGCCGGCGCCTGACGGACCAAGCGGGGCGGTACCCGATCACGACCAGGCGCAGAGCCCGTCGACGGCCGCGGCCGAGCCGTCGCGGTGCCAGCCGTCGAGCTGCAGCACGTCCTTCAACTGCTGGCCGCGGTGGCGGGTCACGACGAGGAACGAGCAGCTCACCTCCGGAAGCGACGTCATGTCGCCCCAGAGTTTCTCGAACTGCGTCACCGGGAAGACGTCCTCCTGGCCGTGGCCCCAGCGTTTCTTCACGTCCTTGAGCGTGACGTACGTCGGCATGCGCCGCGACAGGCTTTTGACCGCGGCGGCCACCTTCGACGTGTCACCGATCGTCGAGCGATCGAGACCGAACAGGCGCAACAGGCCGTCGACGTCGATCCACGTGGTCATCGAGTTGTAGAAGGCGAGGCGAAACTCGTCCTCTTCGCGCGGCAGGGCAAGGCTCTCGACCAGCCGCGGCCGTCCGTTGACGCGTGCGAGGCCGCCGCCGCGATCCTCGATCCGGCGTGGGATGACTTCGAACCCGAGCGTCGCGCCCGAGCGCCGGTGAAGCCCGAGCACGCCGGGATCGAGGTTCGCGCCGAGCGTGTCGACGTTGTGGAGGAGGAGCGTCGTGACGCGCGGGTGCCGCTTCAGGAGCGTGGCCAGCGTTCCATTGAGCAAGAGGTTCGGGACCTCGTACCAGTGGCCGACCGGGTGGAGGCACTGGCTCGGCACGTTGTCCCGATAGTCGGAGCACTCGCCTGTCGCGCGGGCCCAACCGACGAGCGCGGCCTGTTGACTCTCGCGCACCTTCTGCGCCTGCTCGTCGAGTAAAGGCTGTGCGCACTCTTCCCACTGGAAGCGGAGGTCGCGTGCCATCGGGACGAGGCGAAGTCCCACCGAGCGGCCCTGCGAGAGGAGCAGCGTTCCGTCGTAGCCGTAGCGACTCCGCGCCGCGAGGTGGGCCTCGATCGGGGCGTGGGTGAGGTAGCTCGTCGTCACGACGTGCGGGGGAGCGACGCCGAAGCAGCGAGCGGCGGCGCGGCTCTTCGCGAGATGCACTTCGAGAAACGTGCGGTGGCGACCCGCGAATCGGCAGAACGGGTTCAGCGCTTTGACCACGCCGGCTCCCTTCGTCCAGCGGGTCCCCGCGCCGGCCGCGAGCGTGACGACCGCGACCCGACCCGCGCGGAGCGCCTCGAGACCCATCGCGACGCAGGATTCGTCGGGAGCGTTGGTCGCATCGATCACGTCGCTGCGACGGACGTCCTCGATCGCGATGTCGGCCGGCAGCCGATTGCGTGCCAGCCCGATGCGACCACTCCGCAGGTCGCGCCGAATCTCCTCGTGATGCTCGGCATCGAACCCGTTCTCGACGAGGAGCTGATCCAGCGTCGGCCCCCCCGACCTCGACTCGGCTTCGCGCGAGCCGCTCGGAAAGAGCCGGCGGAACAGGAGGTTCGGCATGTCACGCAGATCGGGCTCACGGCTGCAGGCGCGCCCGAAACCGCGCAGCTCGGATCGTGTGCGCGGAGAGAGCGTGGCGGGATCGGTCCGCACCAGCTTGGGCACGCGGAGCGAGTAGTACTCCGGCGTCAGCGGGGCGTCGCCGCCGAGGAGCGCCCCCGCGCTGCCGACGTCGTTGATCCGGAAGTCGTAGACGACGGGGTCCATGGCGAACGGCAGCCCGTGCTCGAGCTCGCGCTTCAGCTCGAACATGATCGCGGGCAGCGCCTCCTTCGCGAGCGGCTGGGTCCGCGGGTCGAACAACAGCCCCATCCCGCCGCCCGACATTCCGCCGAGCATCCAGAAGCCCCAGAATCGTTCACCGAAGCGCGCGCGAACCCGAGCGACGAGGCTCTCGGTGAACGAGTTGGTCGCCCACGGGATGATGGTGGTGATCGGGCCGTGGAAGTTGCGGTCGGTGGCGGCGCCGATCGCCCGCAGGTCCGCGTTGCGCAGGCCGGCGAGGACGTCCTCGAGGACGCCCCGGGTCTCGAGTCGCGCGTTCCATTCATCCTCGGAGCGCAGCAAGTACCGCTCGGTCACCATCTCGAGAATCGGTCCGACGTCCTGCGCCAGGCCGCCGTGGACGAGGACGAGGCTGTCCTGGAGCGCGGCCAGCGACTCCGGCGGCGCCTCGTCGGGGCCGAGGCGGCGATGCGTCGGCAGCAGGCGCCCGCGGCTCTGGCCGAACTCGGGGTCGGACGCCTCCGCTCGCACCCCTTCGATCAGCTTGATCGACGGCCAGAGCCCCCCCGAGTCCTGCCAACCGCCGCCGGAGCCGCCGAGCCACTCGCCGAGGATCGCGCGTGCCACGATGAGCCGTCGCTCGTCCTCCTCGAGCGGTCCCTCGAGCGACCGCGTCTGGCCGGTCGCGCGCATGCCGAGCGCGATCAGCGACGCGAGGAGGTTCGTCGAGACCGCGAGGCGCGATCCCTTCGGGATCCCGTTCACCTGGCTCGTGATCTCGAGCCCGAGGCCGGGCCCGACCACGCGAGCGAAGAGCGGCGCGAGCCGTTCGTCGGTCCCCTCGAGGCTCGGCGGCACGATCCCGGACGCGATGACCGCCGCCTTCAGCAGGCCGAGGTAGTCCTTCGCGAAGTCGAACAGCTCGCTGACGTTCTCGATCTCCGCCTCGGCGCCGAGGTCGACGCTGACGAGTCGGAGGACGGGGCGGTCGAGCACGCGCAGGAAGGACTGGATGGGAGGGCGCGGGGCGGCGTCGCGGCCGCGTACGCCGAGGTCGATCGACACGTTCAGGACCTTGGCTCCCTCGGGATAGTCCATGCCGAGGAAGAAGATGTCGCTCCACGCCGAGTGCGTGAGGTCCATCCGCACCGGCGTCGCCTCGCGAAGGACCGGGAGCGTCTCGTTGCCCTGCGGCTCGAGAAGCTCGCGCCGGACGCGCAGGGGGTGGTCGGCCGAGCGATCGACCTCGAACATCCACGCGTTCCCCGCCACCGAACGGACCGAGCGTCGCACCTGATCGGCCAGGGTCTGGAACGCGAGCTGGCGGTACGCGGCGGCAAGCGCCGAGCTCAGGGCGTCGCTTGGCCCGTCGCCCCGCTGCTGGGCGAGGAACCGGTCGATCGCGGCATCGAACCGGCGGGCCCAGAGATCGGCGACGCCTTCGAACGGGATGCGCCCCGTCGGGCTCGACGTCGCCTTCGACGGCAGGTGGAAGCGGTGGACCGCGTAGAGGAACAGGAGCGCGCGGACGCGCTCGTAGAGGCTCTCCGCGTCGCGTCGAAAGCGATCGAGCCCCTCGCACTCGCGACGAAGCTCTTCCATCGTGAGGTCGGCACATGCCGAGTCGACGGATCGGTCGCGAGCCGCCGCATCCTTGCTCGTGATGATGGAAACGAGAGTGGAGGACATGCGGCGCTCAGGATACCCGGCGGGTCGACGAGTCGATCAGCGGCGCCTCGTTCGGCAACGAGGGTGGTTTCTCCTGCTGGGCCGGCGGCCGATCCGAGGACCCGGATTTCTGGAACACCACACGGGAACTTTCGCTTAGCTCAGGGCCGCGGAGGGCTCGTCGATGGATTGGGTCACGGACACTCAGATCTGGATCGGGCTGGCGACGCTCGTCGTGCTCGAGATCGTGCTCGGCATCGACAACATCGTCTTCCTGTCGATCCTGTCCTCGAAGCTGCCCCCGGCGCAGCAGCCGAGGGCGAGGCGCATCGGCCTGCTCGTGGCGCTGGTGGCGCGAGTGCTGCTGCTCCTCGCGATCTCCTGGATGGTCAGGCTCACCGCACCGCTGTTCACCGTCATCGGGAACGAGATCTCCGGTCGGGACCTGATCCTCATCGCAGGCGGGCTGTTCCTGATCGGCAAGGCGACGCACGAGATCCACGCAAAGCTCGAGGAGAAGCCGGACGGGTCCTTGGCGATGTCCCGCACGACGTCGTTCGCCGGCGTGATCGCGCAGATCGTCGCGGTCGACGTCGTGTTCTCGATCGACTCCGTGGTCACGGCGGTGGGGATGGTCGACGAGCTCGGCGTGATGATCGCGGCGGTGGTGATCGCAATGATCGTCATGCTCGTCGCGGCCGGGCCGGTCGCGGGGTTCGTCGATCGGCACCCGACGGTGAAGATGCTCGCGCTCAGCTTCCTCCTGTTGATCGGAGTCGCCCTGATCGCGGATGGGCTCGATGAGCACATCCCACGCGGATACATCTACTTCGCGATGGCGTTCTCCGTCTTCGTCGAGCTCCTGAACCTCCGGGCCACGAAGACGCGGCCGCCCGGGGCCGCAAAGACGCGGCCGCCCGAGGCCGCAAAGACGCGGCCGCCCGAGGCCGCGAACCCCTGACGTCACTCGCGGTCGAGTCGAGCGAGTGCGCTCGTCGCGATCTGCTCGACGGCGCGGGCGGGATCCTTCTGGAGCTGGCGGAACACGGAGTCGTACTCGAACGCGCGCGGCGACTCGGCGAGGATCTTGGCGGCCGAGTAGCGCGAGAGCGCCGGAAGCTCGAAGTAGGAGTCGGACTGCGTGAGGCTCGCGAAGAGGCCGAGCACGTCGACGTCGGTCCGCGACGATCGCGAGGAGGAGAGTGCCTTGATCGCCTCCGCGCGGACGTCATCCTCGGCGTCGACGTCCGCGACGACGCGGCAGAGCGCCTCCTTGGTCGCATCGGTGAACGCGGGCGACTCGCCGAGCCGGCAGAGTGCATCGATCGCGTTCTTGCGAACGAGCGGGTTCCTCTCCCGCGGAATGCCGTCCGTCCAGTCGGTCGTGCCAAGGAAGTGGATCAGCCAACGCCAGCGCGGCTCTCCGGACGGGTCGGTCATCGACGTTCCATCGAGGACGAGGCTGTCGAACAACGCCCAGACCAGCCGAACGCGGATGTCCGCGGTCGCGCGATCGAGCTTCTCGACCCGCTCCCGCTGGACCGCGTCGGGGTTGTGCATGTGGATCAGCCGGATCTTGCGCAGCGCGCCCATCGCCGCGGCGAGATCGCCGGGTCCATCCTCCGACGGAAGCAGCGCCTCGGCTTCGTGGGTCACGTCGAGCGCCATCTCGTCGAGCACCTGAGCGAGGTTCTCGGCGTCTCGGTGACGGTGCAGCAGCTCGTCCTCGATCTCCTGCACGAGCCGCGGATCGATCTGTCCTTCCGACTCCGAGTCCATCACCCCGCGAAAGTACGTCCGCCCGCGGTCGAAGTCGTGGAGCTTCGTCTCCTGCTGCAGGTCGAACACGCGGAGCAGGACCGCGCCGAGCGCGAGCAAGAGCACGCCGAACGCCACCTGCGACCGGTTGCGACGTACGAAGCGGAAGCTCCTCGTGATCGGTCCGGTCGTCTTCGCTTGGATCGACTCGTAGTTCAGGACGCAGCGGATGTCCGCCGACAGGTCGGCGGCGGTCGCGTAGCGGTTGGAGGGGTTCTTCTCGAGCGTCTTCAGGAGGATCGTCTCGACGTCCTTCGGCAGCCGCGGGTTCACGCGCCGGGGCGGCACCGGCTCGTTCGAGACGATGTTGCGCAGCGACACTTCGAGGCTCTTCGCCTCGAACGGATGCTTCAACGTCAAGAGCTCGTAGAGAGAAACGCCGAGGGACCAGACGTCGGTGCGGCGATCGATCGGAACCCGCTTGGTCATCGTCTGCTCGGGGCTCATGTACGACGGCGAGCCGAGCAGGTCCCCGGTCTTCGTGATCGATCGCGCGTCGCCGATCTTGGCGAGGCCGAAGTCGGCGACCATCAGGCGTCCGTCGGGTGCGAGCAGGAGGTTCGACGGCTTGACGTCGCGATGGACCACCCCGTGCTCGTGCGCGTAGTGGAGCGCGTCCGCCACGTCAGCGAACAGGCGCAGCGCCTCGTGGACGTAGTTGCGCTGATCGAACGAGATCAGGACGCGGCCATCCTCCTCGGCGGCCGCGAGGAGGGGCGACTTGTTCGCGAGGCGGAGCTCGGGGTGTCCGTCCACGAGGACGCGGCGGACGGTCAAGACTCCGCGGTTGCCGAGCTTCTTCTCGCGCAGGCTCTTCAGGACGCGGGCCAGGCTGACCCCCGGCACGTACTCCATCGAGTAGTAGTAGGTCCCCTCGACCTCGCCGGCCGAGAAGATCGGGATGATGTTCGCGTGACGAAGCCGCGCCGCGGCCTGGGCCTCGCGCAGGAATCGTTGGACGACCTTCGGCTCGTTCGAGACCGAGTGCGGCAGCACCTTGAGGGCGAGTCGGCGGTCGAGCGAAGTGTCGTGGGCGAGGTAGACGATCCCCATGCCGCCGCGACCGAGCTCGCGGATCAGCCGGAACGGCCCGATGAGACGATCGCGCGTGATCGGGTCCGAGCGATCGGGCCGGCCGGAGTCGCCGTCGAAGGGACCGTTCATTCCTCCGCGAGCCTCCACTGATCGCCGCTCCACGTCAAGATGTGGATGTCCTTCTGGAACTCGCGCGTGTTCGGGTCGCGTTTGACGGCGCCCGTCACTCCTTCGAAGTGGCTGAGCTCCGAGATGAGCCCATCGTGGATCGACTGCCGGTCACGGACGTTGGGATAGAGGACGCGGCGCAGGAGCTGGCCGGTGTCGTAGCCGAGCGCGTCCGCCGACGTCGGCTGATCTCGTTCCCGTTCGTGGTAGAACGCCACGAACTCCCGCACCGCGTCGGAGTTCCGGTCCGCCGCGAAGTGGGTGGAGATGTAGATGCGGTCGGGGATGTTCGGCGCGCGGCGCAGGAACTCGCGCAGCTCGTTCGAGTGCCATCCGTCGCCGCCGAGCAGGATCAGCTCGCGCTCCTTCAGCACGCGCGCTCCCTTGCTGATGATGTCGATGACGTCGATGCGATAGAGCGGCAGGTAGAGCGCGTCGCAGGGGTTCTCGTCGAGCCAGTCGACGAGATCGCCCTCGTCGTCATGTCCGCGGCGAAACGACCGTTCGGCCACGATCCTCCCGCCGAGCTCGAGGAACGTCTCGGCGAACGCGTCGGCGAGTCCGATCGAGTAGTCGTTCGTCACGTCGCGCATGACCGCGACGGTCCGGCAGCCGAGGTTCATCCACGCGTGCCGGGCCATCTGCCGACCCTGCTGCGCGTCGGTGAAGCAGACGCGGAAGACCCACTCGCGGCCGAGTGTGACGTCGGTATGCGTCGCTATCGGAGTGATGAACGGGATCTGCAGCGACTCCGCGCGTTCGGCTCCCGAGAGGGCGCACGGGCTCGTCATGCCGCCGACGATCAGTTGGACGTTCTCCTCCTCGTCCAGCCGGCGCACGATCTCGGCGGTGCGCGTCGGATCGCCCTGATCATCCTCGAAGACGAGGCGGATGTTCTTCACGTCGCCGAGGACGCGCTCGAGCGCGTGGCGGACCTTGTCCGCGCCGGAGCCTTGGATGTTGCTCGTGAACGGAAGGATCACCCCGATCGTCGTCGGTGCGAACCCGGACGCCCGGCGCAGGTCGCAGGATCCGACGGCGAGCGTCATCAGGAATAGACAGAGTCCGGCGAGGACTCTCCACGAGTCCGATCGGCTCGGTCCGCAGCGTTCGAACGCGATTCTCACGGCCTCCTCGTCCGGTTGAACCCAATCGGAAAACCTATCACGCGACCCGGAGCCAGGCAAAGGGGGCGGGATTCCGGCTCGACGTCGACCGCCGGCCTTCGATCGTCCCCCGGACGGGCCCCGGACGGGCCCCGGACGGGATGGAATCGTCTATCTCATACGAACGCGCCGGTCACGGCGCGGATCGGTTTGTGGCGATGCGCCCGGCCCGGCCGGTGGCTCGATGGTTCGATTCGGCAACACGGCCGTCCGGGTCCATGCGAGAGGACGACCGGAGCGGCGCGGGCCGTTGGACCGCGGATCCCTGACCAATTGGATCTGTCACCATTGGATCCAGCCTAGTCCGTGGTGAAAGTGCTTTCGAAGCGAGGCGAGGTCATCGCGACCAAGGCCGAGGCGCAGGATCGCAGGCGCACTGGCTGTGCATCGAGGATCCTGCAACGAAGAGATCGGTCGCGAGGGCCCGCCGCAGCCGGAATGACTCACCACGGGCTGCTAGTGGTGTGATTCAGATTGTTGGTGGATTATCCGGAGGTCATCGTCGTCGCTGGCAAGGCGCGACGACGACCGCGTATTCGAGATACGTCGAGGAGGAGCAACGCAGCAAGCGATGACGAGGGCCCCG